>NZ_JBVIEN010000002.1:178814-623417 GCF_055571835.1 Streptomyces sp. NPDC030862
GGGGGGCAAGAAGGGACCCCCACACGCCACCTACCCAGAGAAGCAAAGACAAAAACCCAAGAGGGTAGGGGGAGGCCAGCCCCCCCCCCCCCCCCTCCCACCCCCCCCCCCCCCCCCCCCCCCCCCCCCCCCACGCCTACGCCAGTCCCCGGCGGGCGACGGCCGGCGGCCGGTGGCCCGCGATGGAGGCCACCATGTCGAGGACCTGCCTCGTCTCGGCGACCTCGTGGACGCGGTAGACCTGCGCGCCGAGCCAGGCCGAGACCGCCGTCGTGGCCAGCGTGCCGAGGACGCGCTCCTTGACCGGCCGGTCGAGCGTCTCGCCGACGAAGTCCTTGTTGGAGAGGGAGACCAGGACCGGCCAGCCCGTCTCCACCATCTCCGGCAGGCGGCGCGTCGCCTCCAGGCTGTGCCGGGTGTTCTTCCCGAAGTCGTGGCCCGGGTCGATGAGGATCCCGTCGCGCCGCACCCCGAGCGCGGCGGCGCGCTCCGCGAGACCCACGGTGACGCGCAGGATGTCCGCCATCACGTCGTCGTACGTGGTGCGGTGCGGCCGCGTGCGCGGCTCCGCGCCGCCCGCGTGCGTGCACACCAGGCCCGCGCCGTACCGCGCCGCGACCTCCGCGAGCTTCGGGTCCACGCCGCCCCACGCGTCGTTCAGCAGGTCCGCGCCCGCCTCGCAGACCGCCTCGCCGACCTCGTGCCGCCAGGTGTCGACGCTGATCACGACGTCCGGATGCCGGCGCCGCACCTCGGCGACGAAACCGACCGTGCGGCGCGCCTCCTCCGCGGCGGAGACCTCCTCGCCGGGGCCGGCCTTGACGCCGCCGATGTCGATGATGGCGGCACCCTCCGCCACCGCCTGCTCGACGCGGGCGAGCGCGGGCTCGTCGCGGAACGTGGCGCCCTGGTCGTAGAACGAATCCGGGGTCCGGTTCACGATCGCCATGATCACCGGCTCGCGCGCGCCGAATTCACGCCGTCCCAAGCGCAGCATCCCGTACGTCCTCCTCGCGTTACGTCGACTGCGACCTTAGCTGTCGGTGGCGCATGGCACGATCGGGAGCAGACGGTTCGGCTCTTACCGGGAGAGGCACGCCTGTGTTCTGGTTCTTGATGATCGCGATGGTCGTGGTGATCGCCGCGGTCACCCTCGCGGTGGTCGGCGGCGGTGAGAGCGAGGTCCTTCCCGAGGCGGCGCCCGAGCAGCTGGTGGACCCGCTGCCGCTGACCCGCCCGGTGGGCCGCGCCGACGTCGACGCCCTGCGGCTGCCGGTCGCGCCGCGGGGATACCGGATGGCGGACGTCGACGACGTGCTGAGCCGGCTCGGCGCGGAGCTCGCCGAGCGGGACGCGCGGATCGCCGAGCTGGAGGCGGCGCTCGCCGGGGCGCAGGCCACCGCGGTCGGCGGGCCGGACCTCTTCGACAAGAGGCCCGCCCGCCCGGAGACCCGTCCGGAGATGCGCCCGGAGGCCCGTCCGGAGGCCCGTCCGGAGACCCGCTCCGGGGACGACGAGGAGCCGGGCCGGTGACCGGCGGAGTCGTACCCGGCCCGGACGGGAAGCCTCGCTGCCCCTGGGGCGTCTCCGCGACCGAATACGTGCCGTACCACGACGAGGAGTGGGGGCGGCCGGTCCACGGCGACGACGCCCTCTTCGAACGGCTCTGCCTGGAAGCCTTCCAGTCGGGCCTGTCCTGGATCACGATCCTGCGCCGCCGCGAGGGCTTCCGCCGCGCCTTCGCCGACTTCCGGATCGAGGCCGTGGCCGAGTTCACCGACGCCGACCGGGAGCGGCTGCTCGGCGACGAGGGCATCATCCGCAACCGCGCCAAGATCGACGCCTGCCTCGCCAACGCGCGCGTGCTGGCGGGCTGGGCCCCCGGCGAGCTCGACGCCCTCGTCTGGGGCCACGCCCCCGACCGCGCCGGAAGGCCGGCGCCCCGCACGATCGCGGAGGTGCCGGCGGTGACGGAGGAGTCGACCGCGCTGTCGAAGGACCTGAAGAAGCGCGGGCTGCGCTTCATCGGCCCCACGACGGCGTACGCCCTGATGCAGGCGTGCGGACTGGTCGACGACCACCTGGCGGAGTGCGTGGCCCGCCGGGACTGAAGCGTGTCCGCCTAGCGGCCGAGGTACTTCGGCTGCTCCTTCGCGAGGAAGGCCTGGACCGCGATGGTGTGGTCCTCCGACGCGCCCGCCTTCGTCTGGAGCTCGTCCTCCTTCTCCAGCGCCTCCTCCAGCGTCCGGGACGCGCCGTACGCCAGGGACTCCTTCAGCGCGGCGTACGCGAGCGTCGGGCCCGAGGCGAGGGTCCGGGCGACCGAGGCGGCCTCGGCGGGCAGGTCCGCCGCCGGGACCAGCCGGTTCGCGATGCCCAGGTCGTACGCCTCCTGCGCCTTGATCGACCGCGGGAAGAGCAGCAGGTCGGCGGCGCGGCCCGGGCCCACCACGCGGGGCAGCGTCCAGGAGACGCCCGAGTCGGCGGCCAGCGCCACGCCGGCGAAGGAGGTGTTGAAGGACGCGGTGTCGGCCACGACGCGGTAGTCGGCGGCGAGCGCGAAGCCGAAACCGGCTCCGGCGGCGACCCCGTTCACCCCCGCCACCACCGGCTTCTCCATTCCGGTGATCGCCCGGACGATGGGGTTGTAGTGCTCCCGCACCGTGCTCATGGTCCGGCCGGAGCCGTCGCCCAGGAGCGCGATGTGCTCCTTGAGGTCCTGGCCGACACAGAAGGCGCGGCCCGTCGCGGTCAGCAGCACGGCCCGTACCGCCGGGTCGTCGCCGGCGGCGTGCAGCGCGTCCCGCAGGGCCACCTTGGCGTCGATGTTCAGCGCGTTCATGGCGTCCGGCCGGTTGAGCGTGATCGTCGCGAGCCCCTCGCTCACCTCGTACAGCACGGTGTCGGCCATGGCGGATCCCCTCAGTCGATGACGACGATGTCCGCTCAGCATGGCGGAGATCTCCGCCCCCCTCCATGTGACCTGCGTCAAAGAAACTCCGGTGACGCGGCCGTACGCAGCGGCGAAGTATCGCAGGCGGATCGCCGAATTATGCGGTTTTGCGAAAGCGCGTTGCGGAAGCGATGCGGTCCGATGTTGGTCATCGGGTCCCGCCATGCGGGATAATGACCTGGAAGCAATGTGTTCGATGCCGGTGATGCGTGCCCATGCCAGAGGGCCGTCGGCGACGATGAGCTGGTTTCAGGAAGGGGAACGAGCATGGCGGCCATGAAGCCGCGAACGGGTGACGGCCCGCTCGAGGTGACCAAGGAGGGGCGGGGCATCGTCATGCGCGTTCCGCTCGAAGGCGGCGGTCGGCTTGTCGTCGAGCTGACTCCGGACGAGGCGAAGGCACTCGGCGAGGCGCTGGAGAAGGTCACGGCCTGACACTGCCCACAGTTTTTCCGACGGTCCCGGCGTGAAGGTACGCGCCGGGGCCGTCGTGTTCCCGCACGGTCGGCTTCTCGCGCGGTCGGCTTCTCGCCCGACCGGCCGGACACGTCCTAGCCGCGCCGTACCGCGCAGAGCAGGCCGTCGCCCACCGGGAGCAGCGACGGCAGCAGCTCCTGGCTCTCCCGTACGGCGCGCAGCAGCTCCCGCAGGCGCTGCACCTCGGCCGGCTGGGCCGCCGAGTCGACCGTGCGGCCGTCCGCGAAGACGCCCTCGAAGCAGACGAGCCCGCCGGGCCGCAGCAGGCGCAACGATTCAGCGAGGTAGTCGAGGCACTCCGTGCGGTCGCCGTCGCAGAAGACCAGGTCATAGCCGCCGTCCGCGAGCCGGGGCAGGACGTCAAGGGCCCGTCCGGGGATGAACCGGGCGCGGTTGCCCGCGAAGCCGGCCGCCCGGAAGGCCTGCTTGGCGAACTGCTGCCGCTCCGGCTCCGGGTCCACCGTGGTCAGGACGCCGTCCGGGCGCATGCCGTGCAGGAGGTAGATCCCGGACACCCCGGTCCCGGTCCCGATCTCGGCCACCGCCTTGGCGTCCGCGGTGGCCGCCAGCAAACGCAGCGCGGCGCCGGTGCCTGGCGACACCGAGGGCAGCCCTGCCTCCCGGGCCCGGTCACGGGCCCAGCGCAGTGCTTCGTCCTCGGCGACAAAGGCGTCGGCGAACGCCCAGCTCGTCTGCCGGTTGGCGGTAATGACCCTCTCCTGTCCCCGTAGTTGGCGCAACGGTGACTGTATCCGCTCGGGGCCGGGAACCCGCAGATGGGACCGGGCGTTAAGGAGGGGCAGAGGGACCAAGACACGGGAGACGGTCCCAAGTTCACGTAAAGATTCTTATCCGGAGCTAACGGGCGAGGTGGCTATGGTAGGGGCTCCGCTGGACACCACCAGAGCCGACAGGGGAGGTGCGGCTGCGCCTGTGGATCGGGGAGGAGTGCCGCTGCTGCGGCGCTTTCTCAGGTCGGCGGGTGAGCCGAAATCCGTGACCTACACCGCTGACCGTTCCCACGCCGTCGACGACTCCGCACCCACCACCGCGACCTTCGCCTCGGATGCGGAATCGCAGGCGTGGGCTCCGCCCTCGTGGGAGGAGATCGTCAGCACGCACAGCGGCCGCGTCTACCGCCTCGCGTACCGCCTGACCGGCAACCAGCACGACGCGGAGGACCTCACCCAGGAGGTCTTCGTCCGCGTCTTCCGCTCCCTGTCGACGTACACGCCGGGGACGTTCGAGGGCTGGCTGCACCGCATCACCACCAACCTCTTCCTGGACATGGTCCGCCGCAAGCAGCGCATCCGGTTCGACGCGCTCGGCGACGACGCGGCGGAGCGGCTGCCCAGCCGTGAGCCGTCCCCGCAGCAGGCCTTCCACGACACGCACTTCGACGCCGACGTGCAGCAGGCGCTCGACACGCTCGCGCCCGAGTTCCGCGCCGCGGTCGTGCTCTGCGACATCGAGGGGCTGTCGTACGAGGAGATCGCCGCGACCCTCGGGGTGAAGCTCGGCACCGTCCGCAGCCGTATCCACCGCGGCCGCTCCCACCTGCGCAAGGCCCTCAAGCACCGGTCGCCCGAGGCCCGCGCCGAGGGGCGCGCGTTCGCGGCCGTGGGCGGGGAGGGCGGACCCGCGTGAGTGGCACACGTCCGACCCCCGCGGAGCAGCATCTGGGGGACCGGCTCGCCGCGCTGGTGGACGGCGAGCTCGGCCATGACGCCCGCGAGCGGGTTCTCGCGCACCTGGCCACCTGCGCCCGGTGCAAGGCCGAGGCCGACGCCCAGCGCCGGGTGAAGAGCGTCTTCGCCCAGGCCGCCCCGCCGCCGCCCTCCGAAGGGCTGCTCGCACGCCTCCAGGGGTTGCCCGGGGGCCCTGTCGGCCGCGATGACGACGACGAACGACGCTCCGGCGGCGGCCCGGGCGGACCGGGCGGGCGCAGACCCTTCGCCGACGGAGTCTTCGAGGTGACCCACGACGGCTTCGCGCTGCCCGGCGGGCCCGGCTCCGGCTTCCGTATCCACGAGGTCCACGACGTGGCACGCCCGGCCGCGGACCGCTCGCCGTGGCGCGGACGCCGGTTCGCGTTCGCCGCCGCGAGCGCCGTGTCGTTCGCGGCGATCGCCCTGGGCGGCGCGCTGCCCACGGCCGCCACGCTCGACGCCCGGGGCGAGGGCGGCAACAACGTCACCCCGCTGCGTACACCCGGCCAGACGGCGAACGCCACCACCAACTCCGCGAGCGACCGCCGCCGCGGCAGCCTCCCCGGCAACGGCAACGGCAACGGCAGTGGCGCCGCCCACGGGGCCATCACGCCCGCCCCGGTCGTACGGGCGCAGTCACGGCAGTCGGGGGCCCCTCCCTTTCTCCCGGCGACCCTTCCGCCGACCGCGCTGACCGGGGTCGCCCCTCCGGCGCCGCTGGCCCCGCTGCTCCACCTCGCCAACGCCCCGGGGCTGGGCCCGGTCGCCACGGCGACACCGTCGTCGGGCGTTCTGCCACTGATCGTCCGACGCTGACCGGGAGCCCTGCGCGGGACCACCGGACCTGGTTGAATCCATGCCGCAGGGCGCCTCCAGCTCGCTGGGGCGCGGGACGGGACAGCAGCGCCGCAGCGGGGAGCACATGAACGACGGGAAGCCCACCGGTCCGAAGCCGAAATGGTGGAGCCGTCCGGCTCGCCCCGCCCCGGCGTCCCCGCCGGCGCCCGACCACCAGCCCGTGCCGGCCCCGGAGCCCGTACCGGTCCCGGAGCCCGTACCGGTCGTACCGGGCGCCGAGCCCGTACAGGCCGTACAGCCCGCGGAGCCCGCACCGGCCGCGCGGCCGCAGCCGCTGCACGAGCCCGACGAGTACCGCACGCCGCCGTACGGGGAGCCCGGGCCCTGGGCGCCCGCGCCGCCCGTGCAGCGGCCGGTGGCGACCCCGCCGCACGGCACACCGGTGCCCCCGGCGCCGCAGGCAGCCGCCGTACCTCCCGCGTACGGAACTCCGGGAGCGCCCTCGCAGTGGCTGCAGTACGACCCCTGGAGCAGCCCCGGCGGCCGTCCGCAGCCGCTCACGCACGCCGGTGAGCCGCCCGCCCGCAAGGCCCGGCGGCGCGGGCTCGCCTTCACCGGCGCGCTGCTGCTCGCACTGGTCAGCGGCGTACTCGGCGGCGGCGTCGGCGCGTACATCGAGCGCCACGGCGGGCTCACCACCGTCGAGCTGCCGCAGGCCGGCCCCGAGGGCGCCGACCGGGCCCCGGACAGCGTCGCCGGGATCGCCGCCAGCGCCCTGCCCAGCGTCGTCACGATCCACGTGAGCGGCGGCGGCGAACAGGGCACCGGCACCGGCTTCGTCCTCGACGAGCGCGGCCACATCCTCACCAACCACCACGTCGTCGACCCCGCCGGCACCTCGGGCGACATCACCGTGACGTTCAGCGGCGGCGAGACGGCCTCCGCCAAGCTCATCGGCAAGGACAGCGGCTACGACCTCGCGGTCGTCCAGGTCACCGGCGTCTCGAACCTCAAGCCGCTGCCCCTGGGCAACTCCGACAACGTCCGCGTCGGCGACCCGGTCGTCGCCATCGGCGCGCCCTTCGACCTCCAGAACACCGTGACCTCCGGCATCATCAGCGCCAAGGAGCGGCCCATCACGGCGGGCGGCGAGAAGGGCGACGGCAGCGACGTCAGCTATGTCGACGCGCTCCAGACCGACGCGCCGATAAACCCCGGCAACTCCGGCGGCCCGCTCGTCGACTCCAAGGCCCGGGCCATCGGCATCAACAGCGCCATCCGCGCCGCCGACAACGGCGCGGGTCTCGACGGCGGCCAGGGGGGCTCGATAGGGCTCGGCTTCGCCATCCCCATCAACCAGGGCAAGCGCGTCGCCGAGGAGCTGATCAACACCGGCAAGGCCACGCACCCGGTCATCGGCGTCAGCCTCGACATGAAGTTCGGCGGCGACGGCGCCCGGGTCGGCGAGAAGGCCCAGGACGGCAGCCCGTCCGTCGTCCCCGGCGGACCCGCGGCGCAGGCCGGCGTCCGCCCCGGCGACGTCATCACCAAGGTGGACGGCCAGCGGGTGCACAGCGGCGAGGAGCTCATCGTGAAGATCCGCGCCCACCGCCCCGGCGACCGGCTCCGGCTGACGCTGGAGCGCGGCGGCAAGGAGCAGACGAAGACGCTCACCCTCGGCTCGTCCTCCGACGACTGAGGCGATGACCGAGGCCATGACGGAGGCGGTGGCTGCCGCGATGACCGAGGCGGTGGCTGCCGCCGGTGGTGGAACGGCAACCTGACGGTAACCACCAGGTACCGTCCCGGCAGCCCGGCCAGGTACCGTGGAGCGGGCCCCGGGCCCTCGGTACCGACCCCTGTGGAACCGGACCCTGTGAAGGAGCGGCAAGGTGTTCAACGACATAGGCGGATTCGAGCTCGTGGCGCTCGTGGTCCTTGCCGTGCTCATCTTCGGGCCGGAGAAGCTGCCGAAGGTCATCCAGGACGCCGCCCGCTTCATCCGGAAGATCCGCTCGTTCTCGGAGAACGCCAAGCAGGACATCCGCAGCGAGCTCGGCCCCGAGTTCAAGGACTTCGACTTCGAGGACCTCAACCCCAAGACGTTCATCCGCAAGCAGCTCACGGAGAACGAGGACCTCAAGGAGATCCGCAGCAGCTTCGATCTCAAGAAGGAGATCACCGAGGTGGCGGACGCGGTCAACGACCGCGGCGACTCCTCCGTCCCCGCGACCGTCAACGGAGGCGGCCCGGACCTGCTGAAGAAGCGCGACACCCCTGAGCCGGGCGAGCGTCCCCCGTTCGACGCCGACGCCACCTGAGCCCTTCCGCGGCGCTCGGTGGCTAAGCTCTCCCTCTGTCCACGTATCGAGGAGGCGGCCGGACAGATGGAGACGACAAGTCGGGTGGGCGCGCAGAGCGCCGCACCCAGCGCCAGATCCGCGTCCGACGGGGTGCCGGGCGCCCGTCGCACGGTGGACGGCTATCTGCGGGCGCCCTTCCCCTGGTACGGCCTCGACGAGGCGTTCACCGGCCCGCGCTGGCTGATGCAGGTCGGGGTCTCGGCGGACGGCACCGTCCAGCACGGCTCGACCGGCCACGGCGACGAGCCGTCGATAAGGCCCGAGGCGATCGGCGCCCCCGCCGACCGGGAGCGCTTCGCCGTGGTCGTCACGGTCGCCGCCAACCCCGTACGGCGCAGCGGCGACGGCACGGGCGTGCTCGACGCCACGAGCGTCTCCTCCGCCGCCTGGCTGGCCGGCTCCGGGCTCCTCGCGTACACGTGGCCGCCCCAGCTGGACCACACGCTGCGCGACAACTGGCTCGACCAGCAGACGGAGACCGCCTTCGAGCTCGCCGACGACCTGACGGGCCAGCCCTGGACGTCGCTGTCGCTGCCCGTCGACGGCGTGCCGGTGCCGTTCCACTACCGCGAGTCCGAGTTCGGCTGGGTGCTGGCGGGCACGACACGGGCCGGGGTCCACCTGGGCGCGTACGGCCGCGGGATGAGCGCCTACGGCCTGGGCTTCGCGGTGATCCGGGACATCACGGCGTACGCGTAGCGACGGCGCCGGGCACGTGAGAGGGGGCGGCCCGCAGGCCGCCCCCTCTCACGTGTACGCGATCAGAACTTGTTGCGCGGGGTGATCCCCAGCGACATGCCCGACAGGCCGCGCTGGCGGCCGCCCAGCTTGCCCGCGATGGCGCGCAGCGCCGCGCCGGCCGGCGAGTCGGGGTCGGACAGCACGACGGGCTTGCCCTCGTCGCCGCCCTCGCGCAGCCGTACGTCGATCGGGATCTGGCCCAGGACCGACACCGTGGCGCCGGTGGTCTTCGTCAGGCCGTCGGCGACCTTCTGACCGCCGCCCGTGCCGAAGACGTCGACCATCTCGTCGCAGTGCGGGCACGGCAGGCCCGACATGTTCTCGACGACGCCCACGATCTTCTGGTGGGTCTGTACGGCGATGGAGCCGGCCCGCTCGGCCACCTCGGCCGCCGCCTGCTGCGGGGTGGTGACGACGAGGATCTCGGCGTTCGGCACGAGCTGCGCGACGGAGATCGCGATGTCGCCGGTGCCCGGCGGCAGGTCGAGCAGGAGCACGTCCAGGTCGCCCCAGTACACGTCGGCGAGGAACTGCTGGAGCGCGCGGTGCAGCATCGGGCCGCGCCACACCACCGGGGTGTTGCCCGGGGTGAACATGCCGATGGAGATGACCTTCACCCCGTTGGCCGACGGCGGCATGATCATGTTCTCGACCTGGGTCGGGCTGCCGTCCGCGCCGAGCATGCGCGGCACGCTGTGCCCGTAGATGTCGGCGTCCACGACGCCGACCTTCAGCCCGTCGGCGGCCATCGCCGCAGCCAGGTTCACGGTCACGGAGGACTTGCCGACGCCGCCCTTGCCAGAGGCCACGGCGTACACGCGGGTCAGCGAGCCGGGCTTGGCGAACGGCACCTCGCGCTCGGCGGTGGTGCCGCGCAGCGCGGCGGCCAGCTCCTTGCGCTGCGCGTCGCTCATCACGTCCAGCGTGACGTCGACGCCGGTGACGCCCTCGACGCGGGAGACGGCCTCGGTCACGCGGGAGATGATCGTCTCCCGCATCGGGCAGCCGGAGACCGTGAGATAGACGGTGACGGCGACCGCACCGTCCGCACCGATCTCCACTGACTTGACCATGCCGAGTTCAGTGATCGGTCGGTTGATCTCGGGGTCGTTCACCGTCGCCAGTGCCTCGCGCACCGCGTCTTCCGTAACCATATGGAGATGGTACGGCGCTGGCCCCGGCCTCCGGTAAGCCCGTCAGCGGTCGCCTTCGTCACTTCCGCGCGCCGCCGCCTCCCGCCGCTCGTCGAGCTCCCGTACGAGGTCCTCCAGCTCGGAGCGGATCCAGTCGCGGGTGGCGACCTCCCCGAGGCCCATGCGCAGGGCGGCGATCTCCCTGGTCAGGTACTCGGTGTCGGCGATCGAGCGCTCGTTCTGCTTGCGGTCCTGCTCGTGGGTGACCCGGTCCCGGTCGGCCTGCCGGTTCTGCGCCAGCAGGATCAGCGGGGCCGCGTAGGAGGCCTGGAGGGACAGGGCGAGGGTCAGGAAGATGAAGGGGTACTCGTCCCAGCGCAGGTGGCCGGGCGCTGAGATGTTCCACAGCACCCAGACGATGATGACCACCGTCATCCAGACCAGGAACCGCCCGGTGCCGATGAAGCGGGCGATCCGCTCCGAGAGCCGCCCGAAGGCCTCGGGATCGTACGCCGGCAGCAGCTTGGGCCGCCGGATGCGCGGCTGATCCAGCCGGATGCGCGGCACGGGCGGCTCGCCCACCCGCTCCATGCGCTCCACCCGGTCCATGCGGTCCGCGCGCTCCGTCCGGTCGTGCCTGCGCTCAGCCGCCATGCGGCACCCCGCCCTCGGGGTCGAACTCCGCCTCGCGCCAGTCCTCGGGCAGCAGGTGGTCCAGTACGTCGTCGACGGTGACGGCCCCGAGCAGCGACCCCCCGTCGTCCACGACGGGGGCGGCGACCAGGTTGTACGTGGCGAGGTGGCTGGTCACGACGGGGAGCGGGGTGCCGGGGGAGAGCGGCTCCAGGTCGGTGTCGATGATCGCCGACACCAGCGTGAACGGCGGGTCGCGCAGCAGCCGCTGGAAGTGCACCGTCCCCAGGTACTTCCCGGTCGGCGTCTCGTCGGGCGGCCGGCAGACGTACACCTGCGCCGCCAGCGCGGGGGAGAGGTCCCGCTGGCGTACGCGCGCGAGGGCGTCGGCGACCGTCGCGTCCGGGCGCAGCACGATCGGCTCGGTGGTCATCAGCCCGCCCGCCGTCCGCTCCTCGTACGCCATCAGGCGGCGTACGTCGGCGGCGTCGTCCGGCCGCATCAGGGTGAGCAGCCGCTCCTTGTCGGCCTCGGGCAGCTCGGACAGCAGGTCGGCCGCGTCGTCCGGGTCCATCGCCTCCAGGACGTCCGCGGCCCGCTCCTCCTTCAGCTTGCCGAGGATCTCGATCTGGTCGTCCTCGGGCAGCTCCTCCAGGACGTCCGCGAGCCGGTCGTCGTGGAGGGCGGCGGCGACCTCGGCGCGGCGCTTGGGCGACAGGTGGTGCAGGACGTTGGCGAGGTCGGCCGCGCGCATCCGCTCGAAGGTGGCGAGCAGGCTCTCCGCGCCCTGGCCCTCCTCCTCCAGCGAGAAGCCCGTCACCGCCGACCAGTCGACGGTCAGCGTCTCCCCCTTGCGGCGCAGCGCCCCGCCGCCGCCCCGCCGGACGAAGACCTTGTCTATCTCCCAGTCGCGGCGGGCCGGGAGCTGCTGGATGGACACGTCGAGGACGGTCACCTCGGAGCCGTCCTCGACGAGCCGGACGCGGCGGTCGAGCAGCTCGCCCAGGACCAGGCGCTCGGTGGGGCGCTGCTCGAAGCGCCGGACGTTGAGCACGCCCGTGGTGATGACCTGGCCGGACTCCACGCCGGTGATCCGGGTCATGGGCAGGAAGATCCGGCGCCGGCCGATCACCTCGACGACCAGGCCGAGGAGCCGGGGCGGGCGGCGGCCGACGCGCAGCATCGCGACGAGGTCGCGGACGCGGCCCACCTGGTCCCCGTTGGGGTCGAAGACGGGGACGTCGGCGAGGTGGGAGACGAAGACCCGGGCGGTGCCTGACGCCATGCCGTACACCTCCTCGCCCGCCACCGTCCCACCGGGTGGCCGGAAATCGACACCGATGAGTGCTTTACGACGATTCAGGCTAGCCCGTCCCGATGCGGGTCGCCCAGGCAGGGCGTCCGTCCGGCTCTCTGCCGGACCCCGCGGAAGGCCCCGGTACGCTGCGGTCTCACAACCCCCCACCAGCAGACGAGAGGCAGTGCGCAGGTGACCGCTCTCCCCCCGGCTTCGCGTGCCCGCCGGGCAGTCCGGGCATCCCTCCCCGTCGCACTCTGCGCCGGACTGACCGCGATGCTCACCGCGTGCGGTGGCGAGGAGGACCCGGACGCGGGAACCAACGGGCTGGGCAAGCTGTCCGCCTCGGAGATCGAGACCAAGGCCCAGGGCGCGGCGGACACCGCCAAGGCGGTCCGGCTGTCGGGGACGCTGGTCAGCAAGGGCGGCACGTACAAGCTCGACATGCGGCTGAAGGCCACCGGCGCGCTCGGCTCCGTCTCCTCCCGTACGAGCACCTTCGAGCTGCTGCGGGTCGGCGACGCGCTCTTCCTGAAGGCGGACGCGGCCTTCTGGACGCACGCGGAGAGCGAGTCGGACGAGAAGGGGCCCGACGAGTCCGACACGGAGGCGGCGGACAAGCTCGACGACAAGTACGTCAAGGTCCCGCAGGACGACCCCTCGTACAAGCAGCTGCGCGGCTTCACCGAGATGAACGTCCTGCTGGACGGCCTGCTGGAGCTGCACGGCGAGGTGGTCAAGGGCGACCGCGCCAAGATCGGCGGCATCCGCACGATCAAGGTCTCGGGCGGGCAGGCGGGCGAGGGCGGCACGCTGGACGTGTCCCTGGAGGGCACCCCGTACCCCCTGCAGTTCGCCCGCGGCGGCGGCGGGGGCGTGGTGGCCCTCTCCGACTGGAACGAGGACTTCCCGCTCGAGGAGCCCGCCAAGGACGAGACCCTCGACTACGGCCGCCAGCTGCCCCGCACCAGCGACTAGCCCTTCTTCGCCTGCTTGCGCCGCTTCAGCAGCAGCCGCGGCAGCGCCGCCGGGATCGGGTGGCGGGTGGTGGCCGGGCTGGGCAGCGGCACCGCCGACAGGGAGCCGTCGGGGTGGGCCGTCGTCGCCTCGCGGGGCGTGAGCCGCAGCAGGCGGCACTCGCGGGCCCAGCGGTCGGTCATCGTCTCGGCGTCGGGGGCGTTCAGCCGCTTGCCCTTGAGCTCGTCGACGGCCGCCCGCCACTCCTCCGAACCGGGCGCCGGCTCGGTGACCGCGGCGGTCCAGGCGACGACCCGGCCGCCCTTGTCCTTGCTGCGCACGATGACCTCGGCGGCGGAGCCGTCGGCCAGACCCGGGGGCAGCGGCTGCTCGCCGGGGCCGTCGCCGATGACGTACGCGGCGCCGTCGTGCCACACGTGCCACAGGGCGCGCGCCGGGCCGCCCTCGCCGCGTACCCAGATCAGGCCGGACTTCTTGGTGGCCTCCTCGACGAGGGCGGGGCCGAGCAGCGCGTCGTGTGTCATGCCCCGCAGCTTAGAAGAAGCCGCGGCGGCCGCTACAGCCAGCCGTTGCGCTTGAGGGTGCGGTGGATGACGAAACAGATGACCGAGATGCCGGCCAGCACCAGCGGGTAGCCGTACTTCCAGCGCAGCTCCGGCATGTAGTCGAAGTTCATGCCGTACACGCCGCACACCGCCGTCGGGACGGCGATGATCGCCGCCCAGGAGGTGATCTTGCGCATGTCCTCGTTCTGCGCGACGGTGGCCTGCGCGAGGTTCGCCTGGAGGATGGAGTTCAGCAGCTCGTCGTAGGAGACGACCTGCTCCTGCACCCGGGCGAGGTGGTCGGCGACGTCCCGGAAGTACTTCTGGATGTCCGGGTCCACCAGCCGCATCGGCCGCTCGCTCAGCAGCTGCATCGGGCGCAGCAGCGGCGACACCGCCCGCTTGAACTCCAGCACCTCACGCTTGAGCTGGTAGATCCGCCCGGTGTCGGCGCCGCGCGTCGAGCCCTTCGTCGGCGGCGAGAACACGTCGATCTCGATCTGGTCGATGTCGATCTGGACGGCGTCGGCGACCGCGATGTAGCCGTCCACCACGTGGTCGGCGATGGCGTGCAGCACCGCCGACGGGCCCTTCCCCAGCAGCTCGGGCTCGCCCTCCATCCGGTGGCGCAGGTTGCGCAGGGAGCCCTGCCCGCCGTGCCGGACGGTGATCACGAAGTCCCGGCCGGTGAAGCACATCACCTCGCCGGTCTCGACGACCTCGCTGGTGGCGGTGAGCTCGGCGTGCTCCACGTAGTGGATGGTCTTGAAGACGGTGAACAGCGTGTCGTCGTACCGCTCCAGCTTGGGCCGCTGGTGGGCGTGGACCGCGTCCTCCACGGCGAGCGGGTGCAGCCCGAACTCGGCGGCGATGCCCGCGAATTCGGCTTCCGTCGGCTCGTGCAGCCCGATCCAGGCGAACCCGCCGCCCTCGCGCACCTGCCGCATCGCCTCGCGCGGCGTCAGGCACGCCTCCTCCTTCAGGCGGCGGCCGTCGCGGTAGACGGCGCAGTCGACGACGGCGCTCGACGCCGACGGGTCGCGGGTGGCGTCGTACGAGTTGTACGCGTTGTACGGGGCTCCGGTGCGCTTGCGCAGGGACGGGCGTACCGCTGCGCGCAGGTCACGGATCATCGACATGGCTGGCTCCTTCACGGAGAGGCCGTCGGCGCGGCGCGGGACAAGGCCGGCGCAGCCCGGAATGAGGACGTGGCGTCATGACGTCCGCAAAGCGGGCGGCACCGCGGTGTGCTCGCGGTGACGGCGTTCGCTACAGACAGGCAAAAAAGGGTGTGCTCTTCCGTCGTGCGCGTCGCCGTGTGTGGAGTGGCTGGTGTGCCTCAGCTCACAGAGCGGAAGCCCAGGAAGCCGGGCAGCGGGCGGAAGAACCGTTGGTACTGCACGATCGACTTCGATCCACCGCAGCCCCACCTCCTCCGGCCGGTCCCCCGTGGGGGACGA
Source organism: Streptomyces sp. NPDC030862 (assembly GCF_055571835.1). Taxonomy (NCBI): domain Bacteria; kingdom Bacillati; phylum Actinomycetota; class Actinomycetes; order Kitasatosporales; family Streptomycetaceae; genus Streptomyces; species Streptomyces sp. NPDC030862. The sequence continues at coordinate 193,902 of NZ_JBVIEN010000002.1, forward strand.
CGTGTCGTCGGGGCTGGAAAGCAGGCTCGGCCTGCTGCCCCGACCAGCGGCCAAGACTATCAGCCGACTGACGGTCAATCCCTTACTTTGCCCATTCCATACGCGCTTTATGCTCGGCGGATGGAAGAAGTTCTTGCACTGGTCGAGGCCCGGCTGCGCACCGCCCTCGGTGAACCGGACGCGCGCGCCGCCGTGACGTTCCTCGGGACAGACCGCATCGAAGTGCTGCGCTTCACCGAGGGCGATGTGGTGCGGTACGCCACCCTCGGCATGTCGGCCCAGCCCATGACCGACCCCACGGCCGCGCTCGCCGACCCGGTCAAGGGCCCGCGCGCGGAGCTTCTCCTCACGGTACGGGCGGGGATCGCCGACACCGGCAAGGTGCTGCGCCCGCTGGCGGTGCTGGCAGCCTCGCCGCAGGTCGAAGGCGTGGTCGTGGCGCCGGGGGCGTCCCTGGACCTCGGTGAACCGCTGTGGCCCGGCGCGCCGTTCAGCTCCGTGCTGGTCGCGGAGTCCGGCGGTCTGGTCGAGGACCTGGAGCTGGACGAGCCGAGGGACCCGGTGCGGTTCCTGCCGCTGCTGCCGATGACGCCCAACGAGGCGGCGTGGAAGCGGGTGCACGGCGCGCAGGCGCTCCAGGAGCGGTGGCTCAACGCCGGTACGGACCTGCGCGATCCGCTGCGCAGGTCCGTAACCCTGGACTGACGTACGTCAGTTGGCGAAGGCGGGCGCGGGCCGCGCCTCCAGCTGCTCCTCGGCCTCGTGGGCCAGCGCCCGCCGCCGTACGAGCACGATGCCCGCGCCGATCAGCGCCGCCGCACCCGCCACCAGGAACGGCAGATGGACGTCGCTCCACTCCTCCAGCTTGGGGGCGAAGTACGGGGCGGCGGCCGCCGCGAACCAGCGCACGAAGTTGTAGCCGGCGCTCGCCACCGGGCGCGGGGCGTCCGACACACCGAGGGCCAACTCGGTGAAGACGGTGTTGTTCACGCCGATGAAGGCGCCGGACAGGATCGTGCACACGACGGCCGTGGTGTGGTCGCCGTACCCGAGCACGACGACGTCGGCGGCGAGCAGCACGAGCGAGCCGCCGAGCACCTTCAGTGACCCGAACCGCTCCTGGAGGCGCGGCGCGACCAGCACGGAGAAGACCGCGAGCAGCACGCCCCAGGCGAAGAAGACCGCGCCGGACCGGTACGGCGTCATGTCCAGCACGAACGGCGTGAAGGCCAGGACCGTGAAGAAGGCGTAGTTGTAGAAGAACGACGCCGCGGCGGCGGAGGCGAGCCCTCCGTGCCCGAGCGCCCGTAGCGGGTCGAGCAGGGCCGTCTTGCGCGCGGGCTTCGGCTGCTCCTTCAGGAACGCGGCGATGCACAGGAAGCCGATCGCCATCAACGCGGCGGTGCCGAAGAACGGGTAGCGCCAGCTCGCGTCGCCGAGGGCCGCGCCGAGCAGCGGTCCGCACGCCATGCCGAGGCCGAGCGCCGACTCGTACAGCAGGATCGCCGCCGCGCTGCCGCCGGCCGCCGCGCCGACGATCACGGCGAGCGAGGTCGAGACGAAGAGCGCGTTGCCGAGTCCCCAGCCCGCCCGGAAGCCGACGAGCTCGCCGACCGAGCCGGAGGTGCCCGAGAGGGCGGCGAAGACGATCACCAGCGTGAGGCCGGCGAGGAGCGTCCGGCGGCCGCCGATGCGGCTGGAGACGAAGCCGGTGATCAGCATCGCGACGGCGGTGATCAGGAAGTACGAGGTGAAGAGCAGGGAGACCTGGCTGGGCGTGGCCCGCAGGCCCTGCGCGATGGACGGCAGGATCGGGTCCACCAGCCCGATGCCCATGAAGGCGACGACGGACGCGCCGGCGGTGGCCCACACCGCCCTCGGCTGGCGCAGGATGCCGCGCCCGCCCTGTGCGCCCGCGTCGAGGGGGTCGGGTGCCTGAGCCGTCATGCGGGGGTGTCCTCTCCCGAGTCAGAGATGAGTGCTCTATGCACACAATAAATTAGAGAGGCTAATGGATGCAAATTACATGTACTTTTCCTGGGCCGGATGGCACACCGGAAGAGTGATCGTCCTTGACGCGGCGACGGCCGGGTAGGACCGTTGAACGCTATGAGGGGCGAACCCAGTTGCCCGAAGTGCGGAGGCCGGGTCCGGGCGCCCGGTCTCTTCTCCGACTCCTGGCAGTGCGCCGTGCACGGCCCCGTGCACCCGCTGCAGCCCGTGCTGCCACCCAGCGTCGAGGCGCTCGGCGTCGTGACGCACCGCGCGAGAGTCCCCGTCTGGATGCCCTGGCCCCTGCCGCTCGGCTGGCTCTTCACCGGAGTCGCGTACGCCGGTGACGACCGCAGCGGCGGGCGCGCCACCGCCGTCGCCTGCTCGGGCCCCGGCCCGCTCGGCGGCGTCGGCGAGCTGCTGCTGATCGCCGAGGAGCTCGGCGTCGGCCTCGGCGCGCGGTACGCGGGCATCGACGGCCCCGACCCCGGCCCGCACATCTGCGGCGACAAACCCCCGCAGACCAAGGTGCTCGCGGCCGGCCGCCCCACACCGCTGTGGCACGTCACCGACGCGCCCGAGGACCGCGCGGTCTTCGCGGGCGAGGCGCGCGGGCTGTGGCTGTGGGCGATCGCCTGGCCGGAGCATTCCGGGATGCTGCTGTACGACGAACTCGTCCTGACCGACGTCCGCGAGTCGGGCGCCGAGGTCGAGCTCCTGCCGTGCGGCGCGCTGACGCCACGCCTGCTCTGACGTGCGGAACGCGGCTTCCGGGGCGGTTATCCTGGGGTATCCCCTGTCCGTCACCGAGCCCCGGAGTCACGCGTCGTGCGCATCGACCTGCACACCCACTCCACGGCTTCGGACGGTACGGACACCCCCGCCGAGCTGGTGCGCGCCGCCGCCGCGGCCGGGCTCGACGTCGTCGCGCTGACCGATCACGACACCACGCGCGGCTACGCGGAGGCCCTCGCGGCGACCCCCGAGGGGCTCACCCTCGTCACCGGCGCCGAGCTCTCCTGCCGCATCGACGGCGTCGGCGTCCACATGCTGGCGTACCTCTTCGACCCGGACGAGCCCGAGCTGGCCCGCGAGCGCGAGCTCGTGCGCGACGACCGTGTGCCGCGCGCCCGGGCGATGGTCGGCAAGCTCCAGGAGCTGGGCGTGCCGGTCACCTGGGAGCGCGTCGCGGCCATCGCCGGCGACGGCTCCGTGGGCCGCCCGCACATAGCCGAGGCGCTCGTCGAGCTCGGTGTCGTCGGCTCCGTCTCGGACGCCTTCACGCCCGAGTGGCTCGCCGACGGCGGCCGGGCGTACGTCGAGAAGCACGAGCTCGACCCGTACACCGCCATCCGCCTCGTCAAGGCGGCCGGCGGCGTCACCGTCTTCGCGCACCCGCTCGCCGTCAAGCGCGGCCGCACCGTGCCCGAGGCGGTCCTCGCCGACCTCGCGGCGTACGGCCTCGACGGCATCGAGGTCGACCACATGGACCACGACGAGCCGACACGCGCGCGGCTGCGCGGCCTCGCCGGGGACCTCGGACTGCTGACCACCGGCTCCAGCGACTACCACGGCAGCCGCAAGACCTGCCGGCTCGGCGAGTACACCACCGACCCGGAGATCTACGGCGAGATCACCCGGCGCGCCACCGGCGCGTTCCCGGTGCCGGGCACCGGGGGACCCTCCCCGGCGTAGCTCTGGGGGAGGACGCCCGTAACGACCCCGCATGGCGGGCGGCCCGGGCGTTCCTCCGCTGCCCGTGAACCGCGACGCCCTCCCCCGCCCTTTTTTGTTCGCACCTCTTCCCGCAAGGCCCACACTGTGTTCGACGCTGCCGTCTTCGGCTCCCTCTTCCTCACCCTGTTCGTCATCATGGATCCCCCCGGGATCACCCCGATCTTCCTGGCCCTGACCTCCGGCCGCCCCGCCAAGACGCAGCGGCGCATGGCCTGGCAGGCGGTCGCCGTCGCCTTCGGCGTGATCACCGTCTTCGGCATCCTCGGCCAGCAGATCCTGGACTACCTGCACGTCTCCGTTCCCGCGCTGATGATCGCGGGCGGGCTGCTCCTGCTGCTCATCGCGCTCGACCTGCTCACCGGCAAGACGGACGAGCCGAAGCAGACGAAGGACGTCAACGTCGCCCTCGTCCCGCTCGGCATGCCCCTGCTCGCCGGCCCCGGCGCGATCGTGTCCGTCATCCTGGCCGTGCAGCACGCGGACGGGGTGGGGGAGCAGATCTCGGTCTGGGGCGCGATCGCCGCCATGCACATCGTGCTGTGGCTGACCATGCGCTACTCGCTGGTGATCATCCGGGTGATCAAGGACGGCGGTGTGGTGCTGGTGACGCGGCTCGCCGGCATGATGCTCTCCGCCATCGCGGTGCAGCAGATCATCAACGGCGTGATGCAGACGATCCAGGCCGCGTGACGCGGCGGTTCGCGCACGACCGCGCCCCCGCTCGGAGTCGTTCCGTGCGGGGGCGCGGCGGTGTGTGGGCGATGCCCAGGCGCTTACGACGCCGTGGTCTCAGCCGGGCGGATGTAGATGCGCTGGCCGATAGCGGCGGCCTGCTGCACCATCCTGTTGACGGAGGCGGCGTCCACGACGGTGCTGTCCACGGCGGTGCCGTCGACATCGTCGAGTCGCATGATCTCAAAGCGCACGGGCTTCTCCCTTCGTCGTGTTCCATACGGGTGCAACGACCTGCGTACCTTAAACATTCCCTACGCTAAGGAAATTTTTTACGTGTCTAACTACTGGCGGGGTGTCAGCCGCCGACGGACAATGAAGCCGGTATGAACGAAGCCGCCGTGAACGACCCCACCGCGAACGAAGCCGCCGAGCTGTCCCGTCGCCTGGAGCGCACCAATGAGCTCCTCCAGCGCATGCTCGTCGAGGTGGCGAAGACGCCCTCGACGCATGCCATCTTCGTCGACGCCGGTTACGTCTATGCTTCGGCCGGATTGCTGGTGGCGGGCACCGAGGACCGGCGCGCCTTCGACCTCGACGCCGAGGGCCTGATCGAGGCCTTCATCGACAAGGCCCGCACGATCTTCGCCGACAGCCGGCTGCTGCGCGTGTACTGGTACGACGGCGCCAGGCGCCGCATCCACACGCCCGAGCAGCAGGCCATCGCCGAACTGCCCGACGTCAAGGTCCGGCTCGGCAACCTCAACGCCAACAACCAGCAGAAGGGCGTCGACTCCCTCATCCGCTCCGACCTGGAGTCCCTCGCCCGCCACCGCGCCATCAGCGACGCGGCGCTCGTCGGCGGCGACGAGGACCTGGTCTCGGCGGTCGAGGCGGCCCAGGGCTACGGCGCGCGGGTGCACCTGTGGGGCATCGAGGCGGCGGACGGGCGCAACCAGGCCGAGCCGCTGCTGTGGGAGGTCGACAGCCGGCGCGCCTTCGACCTGGACTTCTGCCGCCCGTACGTCACGCGCCGCCCGGTCACGACGTACGAGAACGAGGGCGAGCCGCCGCCGTCGCGCGACGAGGTGCGCTTCCTCGGCGCCCGGATCGCGGAGACGTGGCTCGCGGAGCGGGGCCCGGTCACCATGGCCGAGCTGCTGCCGAGCCACCCGTACCTGCCCGGGCCCGTGGACCAGGACCTCCTGATGGAGGCCGAACGGCTGCTGAGCCGTTCGCTGCGCGGGCACGCCGTGCTGCGGCGGGCGCTGCGGGACGGCTTCTGGCAGCAGCTTCAGTCGCGGTTCTGAAGCCCCTGCCGCCGAGGCCGCCGGGCGTCCCAGAAGCGCGCGACGGCCGCCGCGGTCTCCGCCGGCCGGTCGGTGTTCGGCGAGTGCGCGGCGCCCTCGATGACCGTGCGGTGGGCGCCGAGGCGCTCCGCCATGGCGTCGAGCAGCGGGACGGGCCAGGTGTCGTCGGTCTCGCCGGACACCACGTGCAGGGGGAGGGCCTGGCGTACGGCGGCGAGCTCGTGGACCCGGTCCGGTTCCACGGTCAGCTGGCGGCCCGTCACCAGCAGCTGGACCGGGTGGTGCCGCAGCCAGCGCTGCCGCAGGTCCTCGCGGGTGCTGCGCAGGTACTCGGCCTCCTCCGGCGGGTCGAGCGCACGCATGGCCTCCCAGACCTGGCCCATGGTCATGACGCGCAGCGCGTCACCGAGCAGCTTGATCTTCTGCTGCTGGGCGGGCGCGACCTCGGCGGGGCCGGACGACATGAGGGTGAGCGTGGCGAAGGGCGCGGCGTCGAGGAGGACGGCGGCGCGGGCGATCTGGCCGCCGAGCGAGTGCCCGAGGAGATGGACCGGCCCGCTGCCGCCGTCGTTACCGAGCGCTTCGGCCTGCGCGATCGCGTCGCGTGCCAACTCCACCTGCGCGTAGGCCTGTTCGGTTTCCGGTCCCTCGGTCTCGTACTGACCCCGGCCGTCCACGGCGACGGTCCGGTAGCCCGCGTCGGCGAGCGGCTGGAGCATCGCGATGAAGTCCTCCTTGCTGCCGGTGTACCCGGGCAGCAGCAGGGCGGTGCCCCTCACCGCGACGCCCTCGGCGGGGCGTGCGTCGAGGACGGCGAAGCCGCCGCGCGCGGTCCGCAGACGGGAGGCGCGGGCGCAGGGGGGTGGCGTGAAGGTGGGCGGCCGGCTCATGCCCCGAGGCTACCGGTGGGGCGGGAAAGCCCCGCACAAGGCGATGGCCCCCGCGCCTCCGGGAGGAGAACGCGGGGGCCATCGCAGCCGGGTCGCTCAGCACTCAGCTTTCGGGCTGGGCGGCGACGGCCTTCTTGCGCGTGCGGCGGGGCTTGGCCTCGGCGGCGGGTGCCTCCGCGGTCTCGGCGGCGGGCTCGGCCTTCTTGCGCGTGCGGCGGGGCTTGGCCTCGGCCGGGGCTTCGGCTTCCGCGGCCTCCACGACCGGCTCGGCCTTCTTGCGCGTACGACGCGGCTTCGGTTCGACCGGAGCCTCGGCGGCGGGTGCCTCCGCGGTCTCGGCGGCGGGCTCGGCGTTCTTGCGCGTACGGCGGGGCTTGGCCTCGGCCGGGGCTTCGGCTTCCGCGGCCTCCACGACCGGCTCCGCCTTCTTGCGCGTACGACGCGGCTTCGGCTCGACCGGAGCCTCGGCGGCAGGGGCCTCGGCCACCTCGGCGGGCGCCGCCGCGGCCTCGGCCACCGGCTCCGCCTTCTTGCGCGTGCGGCGGCGCGGCTTCGCCGGCTCCTCCGCGACGGGCTCCGCGGCAGGCTGGGCGACGGGCTCGGCCACCGGAGCGGCCTCGGTCGCCTGAGCCACCGGAGCGGCGGCCTGGGGCTCCGCGGCCACCGGCGTCACCGGGGCCGTCTCCGACGCCGCGCCCACGCGGGTGCGCCGACGGCGGCGAAGGGTGCGGGGCGCGTCCGAGGCGGGAGCCTCCTCCACCGCGGTCGCGGCGGCGGTCACCGCGGCGTCCGCGGCCACCGGGGCGCCGCTGCGCGTGCGGCGGCGCTGGCGCGGGGTGCGCGTCCGCGCCGGAGCCTCGTCCTCGGAACGCTCCGAACGGTCCGAGCGCTCCGAACGGTCCGAGCGGCCCGAACGCTCCGGGCGTTCGGAACGCGACGAGCGCGACGTACGAGGCGAACGGCCGCGGCCGCCCGGCTCGCCCAGGTCCTCCAGCTCCTCCGCGTCCAGACCCGCACGGGTCCGCTCGGCGCGCGGCAGGACGCCCTTGGTGCCCTCGGGGATGTCCATGTCCGCGTACAGGTGCGGGGACGTCGAGTACGTCTCGACCGGGTCGTGGAAGTCCAGGCCCAGCGCCTTGTTGATCAGCTGCCAGCGCGGGATGTCGTCCCAGTCGACCAGCGTGACGGCGATGCCCTTGCGGCCCGCGCGGCCGGTGCGGCCCACGCGGTGGAGGAAGGTCTTCTCGTCCTCGGGCGACTGGTAGTTGATCACGTGCGTGACGCCGTCGACGTCGATGCCGCGGGCCGCGACGTCGGTGCAGACGAGGACGTCGACCTTGCCGTTGCGGAACGCGCGCAGCGCCTGCTCGCGCGCGCCCTGGCCGAGGTCGCCGTGGACCGCGCCGGACGCGAAGCCGCGACGCTCCAGCTGCTCGGCGATGTCGGCGGCCGTCCGCTTCGTACGGCAGAAGATCATCGCGAGTCCGCGGCCGTTGGCCTGGAGGATGCGCGAGACCATCTCGGGCTTGTCCATGGAGTGCGCGCGGTACACGTACTGCGCGATGTTCGCCACGGTCGCGCCCTCGTCGTCCGGCGCGGTGGCGCGGATGTGCGTGGGCTGCGACATGTAGCGGCGGGCCAGGCCGATGACCGCGCCCGGCATGGTCGCCGAGAACAGCATGGTCTGGCGCTTCGCCGGAAGCATGTTGATGATCTTCTCGACGTCGGGCAGGAAGCCCAGGTCGAGCATCTCGTCGGCCTCGTCGAGGACGAGGGCCTTGACCTTGGACAGGTCCAGCTTGCGCTGGCCGGCCAGGTCGAGCAGGCGGCCGGGGGTGCCGACGATGACGTCGACGCCCTTCTTCAGCGCCTCGACCTGGGGCTCGTACGCGCGGCCGCCGTAGATCGCGAGGACCCGGACGTTACGGACCTTGCCGGCGGTGAGCAGGTCGTTGGTGACCTGGGTGCACAGCTCGCGGGTCGGGACGACCACGAGGGCCTGCGGGGCGTCGGTCAGCTGCCCGGGCGTGGCCCGGCCCGCCTCGACGTCCGCGGGGACGGTGACCCGCTCCAGCAGCGGCAGGCCGAAGCCGAGCGTCTTGCCGGTGCCGGTCTTGGCCTGGCCGATGACGTCGGTGCCGGAGAGCGCGACCGGGAGGGTCATCTCCTGGATGGGGAACGGCGTCGTGATGCCGACGGCTTCGAGCGCCTCGGCGGTCTCGGGGAGGATCCCGAGCTCTCGGAAAGTCGTAGTCAGGGTGCTGCCTCTTCTGTGAGACGCGGTACGAGGCGAACGCTGGGGGTCTTACCGTGCCAGTTACGGCCGGCCGCAGGCCGTCAAGGCCGCAGTCGGGTGGCGCGGGACCACTGCCGTCGCTCGAGCGTCATACCGCTGAGGGGCCCCTCAAGTGGCGCACCAGGCGCCCCGAGGGCTGTCGGGTCGGAGCCGATCGGGCCACCGACCGGGCATCCTCATTCATGAGATGGCCCGCCGAGTATGTGTACGAAGACGACTGAATACTCAGCAGGCGCAATATCACTGTACCCCGGATTCGCGCATCTGTGTTGGGCCAATTCATAACGAGGGGCAGGTCACACTCCACGGCGTCGGAGCCCGCGCCGCCGCAGCGTCGCGCCGGGCGTGCGCCGGGCTCGCCCGTGCGGGCGCCGACGGGCGGGCTATTGTGCCGTTCATGGAGACGCCTGACAACGCCACCGCTTCCGCCCCCGCCGGAGAACCGGCCGGAGAACCGACCGAAGAACCGACCGGGATCGCCGCCCTCGACTGGGCCGGCGCCTCCGCCGAGCCCCAGTACCGCGCGGCGGTCGTGGACCTGCTCGGCGCGCTCGCCTACGGCGAGCTGGCGGCCTTCGAGCGGCTCGCCGAGGACGCGAAGCTGGCGCCGACGCTCGCCGACAAGGCGGAGCTGGCGAAGATGGCGTCCGCGGAGTTCCACCACTTCGAGCGGCTGCGGGACCGGCTGACCGCGATCGACGTGGACCCGACATCCGCGATGGAGCCGTTCGCGAGGGCGCTGGACGAGTTCCACCGCCAGACGGCGCCCTCCGACTGGCTGGAGGGCCTGGTCAAGGCGTACGTGGGCGACTCGATCGCCAGCGACTTCTACCGCGAGGTCGCCGCCCGCCTGGACTCCGACACGCGCGCGCTGGTGCTGGCGGTGCTGGACGACACCGGGCACGGCAACTTCGCCGTGGAGAAGGTGCGCGCCGCGATCGAGGCCGACCCGCGCGTGGGCGGCCGGCTCGCGCTGTGGGCGCGCCGTCTGATGGGCGAGGCCCTGTCGCAGGCCCAGCGGGTGGTCGCGGAGCGCGACGCGCTGTCGACGATGCTGGTGGGCGGGGTCGCGGACGGCTTCGACCTGGCGGCGGTCGGCGAGATGTTCTCCCGGATCACCAAGGCGCACACCAAGCGGATGGCAGCGCTGGGCCTCGCGGCCTGACGCCCGCCCTGGCGCCCAGCCCCGGCGCCCGCTCTCGGCGCCGCCGGGCTTACGCCACCAGCCTTATGCCGCCCGCCTTACGTCGCCGCCGAGCGGCGCAGTCGGCGGGTCGGCCGCAGCAGCAGTGACAGGACGACCGCGTCCACGGCGAGGGCACCCAGCAGGGTGCCCAGCACGAAGCCCGGACCGAGCGCCGCGTGGGTGATGAGCGCGCCGAACAGCCCGCCCAGGGCGCCGGCGATCAGTACCGCGCGGCGCGGCGGAAGCCGGTCGGCCAGCCGCTGGAGGGCAGCCCAGGAGAGTGCGAGTCCGAGCACGACGGAGCCGAGAGCTTCCACGAGCACAACTGATCACCTCGCGGTGGGGCGGGGCGGGCAAAACGGTCGTAGGCCGTACTACCCGATCAGTGACCGAAACAACCCTGGTCGAGCCGACCGGACCGCCGACCCGGTCATCGACCGGAGCCAGGGCATGAGGAAGGCCCGACGGATGCGACCGCATCCGCCGGGCCTTCCTCGTACCGGTCCCGTGGGCCCCGTACGTCTCAGAGCGCGCCGAAACCCACCCGGCGCGCCGCCGGCTCGCCGATCTCCACGTAGGCGATACGGTCCGCCGGCACCAGTACCCTGCGGCCCTTGTCGTCCGTCAGGCTGAGCAGCTGCGCCTTGCCCGCCAGCGCGTCGGCCACCGCGGCCTCGACGTCCGCGGCCGACTGCCCGCACTCCAGAACGATCTCCCGGGGCGCGTGCAGCACGCCGATCTTGACCTCCACGGCTATGTCCCTCCGAACGGTCAGCGTTGCGCGGTTCGCCGCGCCGTACGCAGCACACATTAGCCCGGAGAGGGGACCCGGCAGCCGTCAGTCGAACACGCCAACAGCGAACACGGCCGGTGTCAGTGCGACTCCGAGCCGTGCAGTGGGAAGCCCGCGATGCCGCGCCAGGCCAGCGAGGTCAGCAGCTGCACCGCCCGCTCGCGCGGAATCGACGACTCGCTGGACAGCCAGTACCGCGCGACCACCTGGGACACGCCGCCGAGCCCGACGGCCAGCAGCATCGACTCGTCCTTGGACAGGCCGGTGTCCTCGGCGATGACGTCCGAGATCGCCTCGGCGCACTGGAGGCTGACCCGCTCGACGCGCTCGCGCACGGCCGGCTCGTTGGTCAGGTCGGACTCGAAGACCAGGCGGAACGCGCCGCCCTCGTCCTCCACGTACGCGAAGTACGCGTCCATCGTCGCGGCGACGCGCAGCTTGTTCTCGGTCGTCGAGGCGAGCGCCGTACGGACCGCCTGCAGCAGCGACTCGCAGTGCTGGTCCAGCAGTGCCAGGTACAGGTCCAGCTTTCCGGGGAAGTGCTGGTACAGCACCGGCTTGCTGACCCCGGCGCGCTCCGCGATGTCGTCCATCGCGGCCGCGTGGTACCCCTGGGCGACGAAGACCTCCTGGGCCGCGCCCAGAAGCTGGTTGCGTCGGGCACGGCGCGGCAGGCGTGTACCCCTCGGGCGCGCCGCCTCTGTCTGCTCGATGGCTGTCACGCCGCCTCCCAAAATCGATCCATGTGGCGCTGTGCGCCACGCCCGCCATCGTACTTTTGGGTAACCCGGCTGTGCGCGGTGCGAGCGCAGAATTTCACGTACCGGACGCCCGTGGTAGCTCCCTGGTGCCAGCAGATTCAACTTTTAACGACGTCAAACAGGCCAAAACCACTGCTGGTCGGCCGCTCAGCGGTAGTCGTCCTCGTCGAGGTCCACCACCCGCGTCTGCTCGGCGGCGTCGGCCGGGTTCACGAGCGCCGGGTCGATGCGGGTGAGCGGATCGTCCTCGCGCGGCCGCAGCTCCGTGTGCTGTTCGGCGGCGTCCGCCTCCGGGGTCTCTTCGGTGAACCCGCCGGTCGCGGTCTCGTCGGCGGTCTCGTCGAAGGTCTCGAAGTCGGTCGGGTCGACGGTCATGGGCTCCCTTTCACGTGGACGGGCGGGGGCCTGGGCGAAATGCCCCGTCTCTACGAGCCTAGGAGGTACCCGTGGACGGCGCTATGCGATCTGTGACGGCCGACACAGCAATCGTTGCGTGATCGTCTCGTAACATTGCCGCATGTCTTCGACCGAGCTGCCGGAAACCCCTGCCGCCGCCGCAGCGGCACCGCGGGTGAGTACCGTGCGGGTCGCGGAGGGCGAGCGGCTGCGCACGGTGGCGCTGCCGGGACTGACCCTGACCGTACGCGCGCGGCCCGCCGCCCGCGCCGGACTGCCGCCCGCGCTGTACGTGCACGGGCTCGGCGGCTCCTCGCAGAACTGGTCCGCACTGATGCCGCTCCTCGCCGACCGCGTGGACGGCGAGGCGGTCGACCTGCCCGGCTTCGGCGACTCGCCGCCGCCCGACGACGGCAACTACTCGGTGACCGCGCACGCCCGCGCCGTCATCCGGCTCCTCGACGCCGCCGACCGGGGACCGGTCCACCTCATCGCCAATTCGCTCGGCGGCGCCGTCTCCACCCGCGTCGCGGCCGTCCGCCCCGACCTCGTCCGCACCCTGACGCTCGTCTCGCCCGCGCTGCCGGAGCTCCGCCCGCAGCGCGGCGCCTGGCCGACGGCGCTGCTCGCGCTGCCGGGCGTCTCGACGCTGTTCTCCCGGCTGACCAGGGACTGGACGGCCGAGCAGCGCGTCCGGGGCGTGATGTCCCTCTGTTACGGGGACCCCGGTCGCGTCACCGACGAGGGCTTCCGCAACGCCGTGGAGGAGATGGAGCGGCGCCTCGCCCTCCCCTACTTCTGGGACGCCATGGCGCGCTCGGCGCGCGGCATCGTCGACGCGTACACCGTGGGCGGCCAGCACAACCTGTGGCGGCAGGCGGAGCGGGTGCTCGCGCCGACGCTGCTGGTGTACGGCGGGCGCGACCAGCTGGTCTCGTTCCGCATGGCGCGCCGGGCCGCGGCCGCCTTCCGCGACGCGCGGTTGCTGACGCTTCCGGACGCCGGACACGTCGCGATGATGGAGTATCCGGAGACGGTCGCGAAGGCCGTACGGGAACTGATCGACGAGAGCGACGCCCCTGGCGGTGGCGGTGGCGACGACGACGGCGGGAGCTGATCCAGGGCGTGGGACGACATAGTCGCAAGGGCTCCTCCGCCGCCTCCGCTTCCGCCTCCGCCGTGCCGGCCGGGAGCGAGGGCGCACCCGCCCCGGCGGAGCGGCCCGCACAAGCCCCCGGGGCCGCACACGCTCCCGGGGCCGCACCCGCTCCTGGTGCCGTACCCGGGCCCGGAACCGGAAGGCGCCGCAAGGGCGCCGCGCCCGCGTCTCCGGCCTCTCCCGCCTCCCCGCCGCCCTGGCCGTACGAGGCGCCGGGGGCGTACGAGCCGCCGCGGGCGTACGCCGACGAGCGGCACCAGGCCCCGCACGCGCGCGGCGGCCATCCCGAGCACCCGCACCAGGAGCAGCCCGCACGGTACGGCGACTGGCAGGGCGTACCCCGTTCGACGCCGGGACCCCGGAGCGGCGTGGGTGCCGGGGCGCGGATACCGGGACCGCGGCGCGAGTTCGTGGAGGCGTTCGACCAGGGCCGGGGCGAGGACGCCCGGCGGACGGACCAGGGGGAGGAGCGGCCCGAGGAGGCGTCGGCCGCCGTCCCCAAGGAGGGCAGGTCCGGCAAGGGCCGCACCGTCACCGGCATCGCGGCCGCCGCGGTCACCACGGTCCTCGCGGTCGTCGTGGCCGGCCAGGTCACCGGCACCGGACCGGACCTCTCCGCCAACCGGCCGGCGGGCGAGGCCGCCCAGCGCGACGTCGATGGCTCGGCCGCCCGCTCCGACCGTTCCGACCGCGCCGACGGCCGTGCCGTGCCGTCCGAGGCCGGCCGGGCGGAGCAGCCGGCCGCGCCCGCGACGTACGAACAGCTCATGACCCGGCAGTTCCCGATGGACCCGGCGCTGAAGGGGGCCGGGGCGTTCGAGGTCGTCCCCGGGTTCGACAAGGCGCCCGGGCGGGGCGAGAAGGTGCGCTACCGCGTCGACGTGGAGAAGGGGCTCGGGCTCGACGCGCGGCTGTTCGCCGAGGCGGTCCACAAGACCCTGAACGACGACCGCAGCTGGGCGCACGGCGGCGCCATGGCGTTCGAGCGGGTGTCGAGCGGTGAGGCGCGGTTCGTCGTCACCCTCGCGAGCCCCGGCACGACCGGCGTCTGGTGCGCCAAGTCCGGCCTCGACACGACGATCGACAACGTCTCGTGCGACTCCGCCGCCACCGAACGCGTGATGATCAACGCGTTCCGCTGGGCGCAGGGCTCCGAGACGTACGGCGCCGACGCCATGTACGCGTACCGGCAGATGCTGATCAACCACGAGGTCGGGCACCGCCTCGGGCACAACCACGTCACGTGCCGCACGCCGGGCGCGCTCGCGCCGGTCATGCAGCAGCAGACCAAGTCGCTGGAGATCGACGGCGTGAAGTGCCGGCCCAACCCCTGGGTCTACCCCGGCGACTCCTGACGGACCCCCTCACCGTGTGTGAGGGGGCTGCCCCGTAGCGCGATCAAACGCGTCACGTACGGGAAAGTTACGTGCATTCACCCCTTCCGGTGGCGCGATGGACAACCGTCCGTCGCGCCATCGGCATATCCGCTTACGTTCGTCCGAGCCGCGCGCCGCCGGGCTGAACGGCGGCCGTACTCAAGGGAGATCGGGGGTGTGCTCGTGCGGATCGGACTGCTGGCCGAGGGCGGGTACCCGTATGCGTCACACGAGGGCGGGCTCTGGTGCGACCGGCTCGTGCGCGGGCTCGCGCAGCACGTCGTCGACGTCTACGCGCTCAGCCGCAGCGCCCGCCAGGAGGACGGCGGTTGGGTCTCCCTCCCGCCGCAGGTCGCGCGGGTGCGGACGGCGGCCCTGTGGGAGCCCGCGGTGGACGGCCGCCGCCCCGGACGGCACGCCCGCCGCCGGTTCGCCGCGCACATCGGGCAGCTTGCGCAGGCGGTGTGCGGCACCCGGGAGGACGCGGGCGGCTCCTTCGCCGAAGGGCTGTACGGGCTCGCGGAGCTGGCGCGCGAGAGCGGCGGCCTCGCCCCGGCGCTGCGCTCCGAGACCGCCCTGCGCGCCCTGGAGTCGGCGTGCCGCGCGCCCGGCGCACGCCGGGGCCTGCACGGCGTCACCGTGACCGAACTCCTCGCCGTCACCGACCGGCTGGAGCGCGCCCTGCGCCCCCTGTCGCTCGACTGGTACGGCGAGGAGGACGGCCTCGGCGCCGTCGACCTGTGCCACGCCACGTCGGCGGGGCGGCCCGCGCTGGCCGGGCTGATGGCCAAACGCTTCTTCGGGGTCCCGCTGCTGGTCACGGAGTACGGCGTAC
Organism: Streptomyces sp. NPDC030862; assembly: GCF_055571835.1. Lineage (NCBI taxonomy): Bacteria > Bacillati > Actinomycetota > Actinomycetes > Kitasatosporales > Streptomycetaceae > Streptomyces > Streptomyces sp. NPDC030862. The sequence continues at coordinate 209,305 of NZ_JBVIEN010000002.1, forward strand.
AGCTGCGCGCGCACTACCTCGCCGGTGCCGACGCCCGCCTGAGCGCTCCCGTACGCACCCTGCTCGCCTCCTTCCACCGCCTCCACGCCGCCGAGGTGTACCGGCAGGCCGCCGTCATCACCCCCGGCACCACGCACGCCCGCCGCTGGCAGGAGCGGTGCGGCGCCGACCGCGCCAAGCTGCGCACGGTGTACGCGGGCATCGACGCCGAACCCTTCGCGGCGGTCGGCGAGGCGGCGGACACCGTGGACCCCGGTGTCGCGCGCACGCTGGTGTGGGTGGGGCGCGTCGAACCCGCCAAGGACCTGATCACGCTGCTGCACGCCTTCGCCCGGGTGCGCGAGCAGGAGCCCGACGCGCGGCTCCGGGTGATCACCGAACCCGGGCGCGGGCGGAACTCCGCGGCGTACCTCGCCCACTGCGAGGCCCTGGCGGCACGGCTCATCCCCTCCGGTGCCGCCGGTCCCTCCGGTGCCGCCGGTCCCTCCGGCGTTTCCGGTTCCTCCGGCCCGTCCGGCGCGCCGGTGCTGTTCGAGCGGCGGTCCGGCGGTCCGGCGCAGGCGTACGCGGCGGGTGGTGTGAGCGTCCTGTCGAGCGCCGCCGAGGGCTTTCCGGCCGGGCTCGTCGAGGCCATGCTCTGCGGCCGGGCGACGGTCTCCACGGACGTGGGCGCGGTCGTCGAGGTCATCGGAGGCACCGGACTGGTCGTCCCCCCGCGCAACGCGCCGGCGCTCGCCGACGCCTGCCTCGCCCTGTTGCGCGACCCCGAGCGCCGCGCGCGCCTGGGCGCCGCCGCACGGGCCCGGGCGCTCGAACTGTTCACCGCCGAGCAGAACGTGGCGGCATTTCGCGGCATTTACCTGGAGCTGCTGTCACACACCCCGGCGCGCCGCACCACCGAGGCGGTGAACGCCGCCGGTGACCCCGTGCCCTTCGCCCTCCCGGCCGAGGACTTCCTCCAGGGCACCTCGAACGGGCGCCCCGGCACCCCCGGGTGGGTCGGGCGCCCCGTCGGCGCACACGCGGGAGGCGGCCGTGGCTGACCCCGTCAGGACGCTGCTGCTCCGCCACCGGAAGCTCTGCGAGCGCGCCGTCGACCCGCTGGACATCGCCGCGGGCCTGGAGGCGTACGGCATCACCGACCGCACCGCCGCCCGCTTCCGGCACCGTGACGTCTTCTCGCTGGCCGAGGAGCTGTACGCGCGCGTGCCCCGCCCTGCCGAAGGTGCCGCCGGGCCTCCTGCCCCTGCCTCTGCCCCTGCAGTTTCTGTTCCTGTTCCTGTTCCTGTCCCTGTCCTTGGGTCCGAGGCGTCTTGGCGGCGGTACGCGTGGGTGCTGCTCGCGCTGCTCCCCGGCGCCGTCTGCGCGGCCGCGCTGGCGGGCGCCGCCGTGACGGACGGCGCGGTGCGCACCGCCGTCGGCGTGGCCGGGGCCGTCGGCGCCGCCGCGGCGCTCGCCGGGTGCCTGCGGCGCGGGCCGCTGAGGCCGCGCGCCCGGCGCACGGTCCCCGGCCTGCGCGCGTGGCCGGGCCTGCTGCTGCTCGCGTACGCCGCGTACGGCGACGGCCTGCTCGCCGCGCTCCTCCGCGGCGGCCCGGACGAGCCGTGGCCCCCGGCCCCGGCACCGCTGGTGGGCCTGGCGTTCGCGGTGGCGCCCGCCGCCTGGTGCGCGCGGTTCTTCGCCGTACGGGCGCGGCGCCGGCTCGCGGCCGGCCGGTCCCTGCGTGACGTCGCCGCTGCCGTACGCCCGCACCTCGCCCTCGTCGTCGTGCTGTACGCGGTGGCGCTGGCGGCACTGCTGACGGCCGCGGGCGCGGCCGTGGCGGCGGCCTGGCCGGCGGGCTCCGACTTCTCCGGTGGCGGCGTGGGCGGTGGCCTGGGCGGCTGGGGCGCCTTCGGCGGCGTCAGCGGCTTCCTGGCCGCCGTCGCCCTCGGGGTCCTGCTCTTCGCCGCCCGGCTGCTCACCGTCCACGGCTTCCCCGAGCCCGCCGCCGCCGGGCTGCTCGGCGCCTGCGCCGCCGAGGCGCTCGCACCGGCCTCCCTGCTCGCCGGACGTCTGCCCGGCTGCGACGTCCTCGCCCGGCCCGTCGAGGCCGCGGTCGTGGCCTGGGGGACCGGAGCCGTACCGGCGCTCGCCTGCGGCGTGGCGGCGCTGGCCCTGCTGGCGCGTGCCGCGGCCGTCCTCGGCCGGGCCTCCGCCCACGCGGTGCCCTGACCCCCACGGCGCCCGCCGTCGCCGTGCCCGCTCGCGGAGCCGACACCGTACGGGCGCGGCGTACAGCCCCACCCCGTCACACCACCTCTAGGAGAGAACAGACATGACACCCCGAACCCCGGCAACGGCCGGTCGGCACGAAGGGGCCGCGCGATGAGGGTGCTTCTGCTCGGTGCCAACGGATTCATCGGGCGCTTCGTCGCCGACCGGCTGCTCGCCGACCCGGCCGTGCACCTGACCGCCCTCGGGCGCGGCGACGACGCCGACGTGCGCTTCGACCTCGCCGGCGGCAGCCCCGGCGCGCTCACCCGGTTCCTGGACGCCGTCCACCCCGGGGTGGTGATCAACTGCGCCGGTACCACCCGCGGCGGGGCGCGCGACCTGATCCGGCACAACACCGTGGCCGTCGCCACCGTCTGCGAGGCGCTGCGCCGCAGCGGTTGCGGGGCCCGCCTGGTGCAGGTCGGCTGCGCGTCCGAGTACGGGCCCTCGCAGCCCGGCTCCTCCACCGCCGAGGACGCGGTGCCGCGCCCCGGCGGGCCGTACGGCGTGTCCAAGCTGGCCGCCACCGAGCTGGTCCTCGGCTCCGGCCTGGACGCCGTCGTCCTGCGGGTCTTCTCGCCCGTCGGGCCCGGCACCCCGGCCGCGTCGCCGCTCGGCCGGCTCGCGGAGGCGATGCGCCGCGCCATGCAGGCCGGCGACGGCGAGCTGAAGCTGGGCGGGCTCGGCGCGCAGCGCGACTTCGTCGACGTACGGGACGTGGCGCGGGCCGTGCACGCCGCGTCCCTCTCCGCCGCGCAGGGCATCGTCAACATCGGCACGGGCCGTGCCGTACGGCTCCGGGACGCGGCCGCCGTCCTCGCGCGCGTCGCCGGTTACGCGGGCTCCCTGCACGAGCTGGACGCCCCGCCGGGACGCCCCTCCCTCGGCGGGCCCCTCGGCGGCCCCGTCGGCGGACCGGTCATCGGCGCCCAGCGCGGCGAAAGCCTGCCGGACCACCTGGCGTCCGCCCCGCCGTACCCGTATCCCGACGGGTGCGGCAGCTGGCAGCAGGCGGACGTCCGCACGGCGCGGGACCGGCTCGGCTGGCGGCCCCGCATCAACCTGGAGGAGTCCCTCGCCGACATCTGGATGGAGGCGGCATGCCGCATCTGACCGGGACGGGCGCCTGGCTGCGGGGCGCGACACGGGGTACGGCGGCGCAGGGCGCGGCGCCAGGCACCGCGCAGGACATGATCCAAGGCACCGCCGCGCAGGGCATGCTCCAAGGCACCGCGCAGGGCACGGCGCACGGCACGGCCCTCTCCGCGACCGGGCCGGACCGGCTTGGCCTCGGCGTGCCCGGCTACGCGCACCCGCTGGTCGCCCCCGCCGAATGGGCCGCGCTGACCCGCCCGGGCACGCCGCTGCACTGGGCCGTCCTCGACGTCGCGGGCGGCCCCGGGACCCGCCCCGACCCGCACTGCCTGGAGGCGGCGGGCCGACTGCGCAACGCCGGCGTGACGGTGCTCGGGCACCTGGACCTGTGCCACGGAGCCCGGCCCTTCGAGGAGGTCGTCTCCGACGCCCAGCGGTACGTCGACTGGTACCGGGTGGACGGCTTCCTGCTGGACCGCTGTCCCGCGGACCGGGCGCACCTCGCCGACGTCCGGCGTACGGCGGGCACGCTGGAGGTGCTCCTGGACCACGCCGACGGCGGGCACCTGGTGCTGGGCCACGGCGGCCCCTCCCACCCCGGGTACGCGCGGATCGCCGGCCAGCTGGTGACCTTCTCCGGGTCCTGGGCGGATTACCGCTGGTCGCAGGCGGCGGAGTGGACGGCGGACCATCCGCCCGAACGGTTCGTGCACCTCGTCCACGGGGTGCCGCGCACCCATCTCGACGAGGCGCTGCGCATCGCCCGCTGGCAGGGCGCCGGGACGATCTTCTTCACCGACCAGGCGGAAGACCGGGTCGGACAAACCAGTCCATTCGCGGCGCTGCCCGGCTACTGGGACGAAATCGTCTCGCGTATCGGACCGGGTGTCTCGGAATGAGGAGGGCCGTGGCAGTGTTACGGGGAGAACAACCGTACTGACTACCGACCAACGGAGTCCCCGTGTCGCTGCCACCCCTGGTCGAGCCGGCTGCCGAGCTCACCGTAGACGAGGTCCGCAGGTACTCCCGCCACCTGATCATCCCTGATGTCGGGATGGACGGGCAGAAGCGGCTGAAGAACGCCAAGGTGCTCTGTGTGGGCGCGGGCGGCCTCGGCTCGCCCGCCCTGATGTACCTGGCCGCGGCCGGCGTGGGCACGCTCGGCATCGTGGAGTTCGACGAGGTCGACGAGTCGAACCTGCAGCGCCAGATCATCCACAGCCAGTCCGACATCGGCCGCTCCAAGGCCGCGTCCGCGCGGGACAGCGTCCTCGGCATCAACCCGTACGTGAACGTGATCCTTCACGAGGAGCGGCTCGAAGCCGACAACGTGATGGACATCTTCAGCCAGTACGACCTGATCGTCGACGGCACGGACAACTTCGCCACGCGCTACCTGGTCAACGACGCCTGCGTGCTGCTCAACAAGCCGTACGTCTGGGGCTCGATCTACCGCTTCGACGGCCAGGCGTCGGTCTTCTGGTCCGAGTACGGACCCTGCTACCGCTGCCTCTACCCGGAGCCCCCGCCGCCGGGCATGGTCCCCTCCTGCGCCGAGGGCGGCGTGCTGGGCGTGCTGTGCGCGTCCATCGGCTCCATCCAGGTCACCGAGGCGATCAAGGTCCTGGCCGGCGTGGGTGACCCGCTGGTCGGCCGCCTGATGATCTACGACGCCCTGGAGATGCAGTACCGCCAGGTCAAGGTCCGCAAGGACCCGAACTGCGCGGTCTGCGGCGAGAACCCGACCGTCACCGAGCTCATCGACTACGAGGCCTTCTGCGGCGTCGTGTCCGAGGAGGCCCAGGAGGCGGCGCTCGGCTCGACGATCACTCCCAAGCAGCTCAAGGAGTGGATCGACGAGGGCGAGAACATCGACATCATCGACGTCCGCGAGCAGAACGAGTACGAGATCGTCTCGATCCCCGGTGCCCGGCTGATCCCGAAGAACGAGTTCCTGATGGGCAGCGCCCTCCAGGATTTGCCGCAGGACAAGAAGATCGTCTTGCATTGCAAGACGGGTGTCCGCAGTGCGGAAGTCCTCGCGGTGCTGAAGTCGGCGGGCTTCGCGGACGCGGTGCACGTCGGCGGCGGCGTCATCGGCTGGGTCAACCAGATCGAGCCGGAGAAGCCGGTCTACTGACCGAGCCGGTCTTCTGACCGGACAAGGCGGTCCACCGGACCGTCGTTCGCTTCATGCGTTCGCTTCACACGCCGAGGGGCCGGATCCGGGGCTGGATCCGGCCCCTCCGCGTGCGCGTCACGCCGAGCAGGTCGTGCCGTTCGCCGGCACCTTGCCGTCCAGCAGGTAGTCGTCCACCGTCCCGGTCACGCAGGACGACGAACCGTACGCCCCGTGCCCCTCGCCCTTGTTGGTGACGAGGACGCCGACGCCCGCGCCGAGCTCGGCCGCCATCCTCTGCGCCCCCTCGTACGGCGTGGCCGGGTCGCCCGTGGTGCCCACCACGAGGATCGGTCCCGCGCCCGGCGCGCTCGCCGCGGAGTGCGCGGCCTCGCCCTTCACCGGCCAGTCCGCACACCAGCCGGCCAGGTCCCACGCCAGGAAGTCGCCGAAGACCGGGGATATCCGCCGGAACTCCGGCAGCAGCGCCTTCACCTCGTCGGTCGTCGGCCGCCGGTTGCTGTCGGCGCAGGAGATCACCCGCTGGGAGTGGGCCTGGGTGCTGTAGTGCCCGCTGCCGTCGCGGTTGTTGTACCAGTCGGCGAGCTCCAGCAGCTTGTCACCGGTGCCGTCCTGTTCGGCCTCCTCCAGCGCGCCCGTCAACTGCGGCCACAGGCTCTCCGCGTACAGCGCCTGCGCGATGCCGGTCAGCGCCAGGCTGTCGGTGACCTGCCGGCCGCTGCTCGTCGGCAGCGGCTCCCGGTCGAGCCGCTGCAGCAGCCCGGCCACGCGCGCGGTGCCCGCCTTCGCGCTCTCGCCGGTCGAGGCGAGGTAGCTGTCCAGCGCCCGCTGGAACCCGGTGGTCTGATGGCGGGCGTGCGCCACGGAGTCGGCCGTCGGGTCGACGACGGCGTCCAGCACCGTCCTGCCGACGTTCTTCGGGAACAGGTGCGCGTAGGTGCCGCCGAGCTGCGTGCCGTACGAGATGCCGAAGTAGTTCAGCTTCCGGTCGCCCAGCACGTGCCGCAGGAGGTCCAGGTCCCGGGCGGTGTTGGAGGTCGTCAGATGGGGGATCAGCCTGCCGTTGCGGGCGGCGCAGTCCTTGCCGAAGTCGGCGCCGTCCCGGAGGAACGCGGCCGTCTCGGCCTCGGTGTCCGGTGTGAGGTCGACGCTCGCCTCGGCGGCGGCCAGCTCCTTGTCGTCCCGGCACCGCACGCCCGCGCTGCCCGCGACCCCGCGCGGGTCGAAACCGACCAGGTCGTACCGTGCGTTGAGCTTGCGGTACTGGTCGGCGAACTGGGGCAGCAGCTCCACGCCGGAGGCGCCCGGGCCACCGAAGTTGAACAGCAGCGAGCCGATGCGCCGGTCCTTGTCCCTCGCCTCCTGGCGTATCAGCGCGACGTTGATCGTCTCGCCCTCCGGATGCTTGTAGTCCAGCGGGACCTTGACGGTCGCGCACCGCCACTCCCCGCCGGGCCGCTCGCCGCCCTCGGGCGCGGCACACGCGCGCCACTCCGGCCGCTGCCCGGTGAGCGCGGCGGGCAGCGTGGCCGCCTGCCCGGTCGGGGCCTGCCGCTCGGGTGCCGGCCGCTCGCCGCCGCCACCCGAGGTGCCCGAACCCGCCCCGGAGCTGCAGCCCGCCGCCGCCCCGGCGAGCAGCACGGCGGCCGCGGCCAGGGCCCCTGCTCGTACCCGCATGGACATGTGTCCCCCAAACGTGTGCACTGGAGCGCCCATCGTAGGCCCGGCCACTGACAGTGACGACGCCGAGCGGTCTCCGTCCCCGCCCCCTCCTACGGGCAGACCGTCCCCGAGCGCGGGACCTTGCCGTCCAGCAGGTAGTCGTTCACCGTCCTGCGTACGCACGCGTCGCCGGTGCTGTAGGCGCCGTGCCCCTCGCCCCGGTACGTCACCTCGATCCCGACGCCCTTGCCGAGCGCCTCCGCCATCCTCTTGGCGCCCCCGTACGGCGTCGCCGGGTCGCCGGTGTTGCCGATGACGAGGATGGGCGCCGCGCCCTTCGCGCCGACGTCCGGGTGGTCCCAGGTGCCGGGCACGGGCCAGCCGGAGCAGCCGCCCAGGCGCCAGCCGAGGAAGGTGCCGAAGAGCGGGGACGCCTCCCGGAACTCGGGCAGCTTCTTCTTGGTGTCCTCCAGCGAGAAGCGGGCCTTGTCGTCGACGCAGTTGATGGCGGTGTTCGCCGCCTGGAGGTTGTTGTAGTTGCCGTTCTGGTCGCGCCCGTTCATGGAGTCCGACAGGGCGAGGAGCAACGCGCCCTGGCCGCCGTCCGCCTCGTCGATGCCCTGCTCCAGATACGGCCAGAACTCCTTGGAGTACAGCGCCTGCACGATGCCGTTGGCCGCGTGGGTCTGGGTGAGCTTGCGGTCGCCCATCCCGGCGACGGGCTTCTCGTCGAGCCGGGCGAGCAGGTCCGCGACGAACCTCTCGATCTCCTCGACGCTGCCACCGGGCAGCTTGCACGCCTCGCCGCGCTTCACACAGTCGGCCGCGAAGTTGCGGAACGCCAGCTCGAACCCCTTCGCCTGGGCGACCGACCCCTGCTCGGTGGTCCCGGAGGGGTCGACGACGGCGTCGAAGACGGCGCGCCCGATCCGTTCCGGGAACTGGTGGGCGTAGACGCCGCCCAGTTCGGTGCCGTACGAGATGCCGAAGTAGTGCAGCTTGTCGTCGCCCAGCACCGCCCTGATCAGGTCCAGGTCGCGGGCGGCGTTCACGGTGCCGACGTGGGGCAGCAGGTGGCCGGAGTTCTCCTCGCAGGCGGCCGCGAAGTCCTTCAGGGCCTTCTCGTACGCCTCCTCCTCCCGGGCGTCGTCCGGTGACGCGTCCAGGGCGAAGAACGCGTCGAGCTCCCGGTCGTCCTGGCACTCCACGCCCTCGCTGCGGCCGACCCCGCGCGGATCGAAGCTGACCAGGTCGTACCGGGTGCGCAGCTCCTCGAAGTTCTTCGCGGAGGAGGGCAGGGCGGTGATGCCGGAGCCACCCGGCCCGCCGAAGTTGAAGATCAGCGAGCCGATCCGCCGGGCCGGATCGGTGGCCCTGGCCCGGATCAGGGCCAGCTCGATCGTGTCGCCCTCCACGTCCTCGTAGTCCAGCGGCGCGTCCATGAAGGCGCACTCCCACCGCGCGCCCCCCGGCAGCGGGGAGGGGGCCGTTCCACTGCCCTCCTCGACGGACGGGGCACGGCACGGGGACCATTCCAGCTCCTGGGCCGCCAGGTCCGTGGGCCGGTCCGGGGCCCCGCCGTCCCCGCCGTCGGAGCAGCCGGCGGCGAGCAGGACGGCGGCGGCGGTCGCCACGGCGAGCGCGGCGGTACGCCGGTGGGCGCGGGTGGGCGTCGGCATGCCTCCATGCTGCGCCGGTGCCCGGCCCGCCGCCCGCGACGGCGGTCCATGCGGGTGGCCGGGCCCGGCACCGGGCCTTCCTAGAGCGCGTCTCTTCCTAGAGCGCGTCCTTCCGCGTCAGGTAGTTGAACGAGAACCACCCCGGGAGCACCGGCAGCCACAGCGTCAGCAATCGGTACAGCAGCACCGCCGGCGTGGCGACCTCCAGCGGCAGCCCCACCGCCACCAGGCCGAAGGTGAGCGCGCCCTCCACCGCCCCGACACCGCCGGGCGTCGGCGCCGCCGAGCCCAGCGCGTTGCCGGCCAGGAACACCACGGCGAGGCTGGCGTAGCTCAGCTGCTGGTCGCCCTGGTCGAACGCGCGGATCGAGGCGTCCAGGCACAGCACGAACATGGCCGTCAGCAGCAGCATGCCGCCGATGCCGGTGAGCAGCTTCACCGGTCGCTGGAGCACGTCCAGCATGCGCGGCACCACACCCGCGAACAGCGAGCGCAGCCGCGTCGAGACGAACTTGCGCAGTGCCGGGATCGCCGTGACCACCAGCACCAGCACGGCGACCGTCAGCAGGCCCGCGATGACCGTCCTGGACGGCGTGAAGTCCTGCGTCTTCTCCGTACCCGTCAGGTAGCCGAAGGCCAGCAGCAGCAGGATGTGCGCGCCCAGGCCGAAGAGCTGCGAGGCGCCGACGCTCGCCACCGCCAGCCCGGGCCGTACGCCCGACCGCTGGAGGAAGCGGGTGTTCAGCGCCACGCCGCCGACCGCCGCCGGCGCGACGATCTTCACGAACGACCCCGCGACCTGCGCCACCACCGTCCTCAGGAACGACACCCGCTCCGGTACGAACCCGAGCAGGCTCATCGCCGCCGCCACATAGCTCAGTGCGGAGAAGAGCACGGCCATCGCGACCCACGCCCAGTGCGCCTCGGCGATCGTCGACAGCGGCGTACGGGCGATCTGCGACAGCAGGAAGTACGCCGCGATGGCCCCCGCGATCAGGCTGATCAGGGTGCGGGGCCTGATCCGCTCCAGCCGCACCGGCTCCACCGGCGCCTGCGGCCTGATCAGCAGCACCTGCCGCCGGATCTGCGCGAGCAGGTCCTCCTCGCGGGCCTCGTCCAGCGCCTCGTCCAGCGCCCGCTTCTCGGCCTGCTTCTCGGCCCGTACGGCCTTGCGCTCGGCCTTCTCGTCCTTGACGGCCTTGACGGCGCCCTCCGGCTGCCCGTGCTCCGCCGCGGCCTCCAGACGGGCCTGCCGGGCCTCGTCCGACGCCTTGAGGACCGCCTCGCGCTCGCGCTCCGCGCGCTCCCGGGCGAGCTTGCGCAGCGTGGCGCGGGTGGAGCGGCTGAGGGCGATCGGCTGGAGCAGCGGCAGGCAGTCGGCGACCTTGTCGGGGCCGAGCACCTCGACGGCCGCGGTCACCGCGCGCTCCGCGCCGACCCGCAGGCCCAGCGTGGTCAGCAGCTGCGCGATGTCCATCCGCAGCACCAGATCACCGGCGGCGATCTCCCCGCCCCGCAGGTCCGTGAGGATCACCTTGCCGGAACGATCCACCAGAATGGCGTCGCCCGTGAGCCTGCGGTGGGCGATGCGCCGCGACTGCAGTGCCCTGACCTGTTCCCAGGCGCCCCGCACCAGCTCGTCGGTGATCTCCTCGTCAGCCAGCGCGTCCAGGTACCGGCCGCCCAGGTGCTCGTACACCAGCATCACGGCGTCCGGCCCGAGCTCGGAGGTGGCGATCAGCTTCGGCGCGTTGGCCCCGGCGGCGATCGCCGCGTACGCCAGCAGTGCCTCCTGCTCCAGCGCCTGCCGCAGCGACTGGATGGACCGGCGGGTGGTGATGCCGCGCAGCGTCATCCGGCGCCACAGGCGGTAGAAGAAGCCCTGCGCCTGCTGCTCGCGGTCGACGACCGTGACGTCGAGGGGAGGGCCGTCCTCCAGGGTGACGATGTAGCGGCGGCCCCGGTCGCCCTGCTCGACCGACTCGGACACGTCCTCCGCGCGCATCGCGCTGACCGGACGGAACCCGACGTGGCGCAGACCGGCGAGCAGCGTCTGCCCCGTGGGCCGGACGTTGGGGGAGCCGACGGCGTAGAGCGTGCCGTAGGCGACGGTCCAGCCGATCAGGATGGTGAGGATGATCGAGAGGGGAGTGGTGTAACCCGCCACCAGCATCGTGAACGCGTCGAGCAGCAGCACCACCCACAGGGCCACCCTCCAGCGCGGCCTGCGGGCCATCCCCACGGCCGACATATAGGCGATGACGGGTGCCAGGTAGCCGTGTACGGGGTCGGTCAGACCGCCCCCGGCCTGCGGCTGCGTCAGCGCGTCCTGGATGGTGCCGGGCGCGCCCCTGGCCACCCAGAGGTCGGTGGCGAGCGTCACCCCGTGCGCCAGTACGGCGGCGAGGACGCCGTCCGCGATGCGCAGGCCGTCCCGCTTGATCAGCCGCTCGATGGCGAAGGCGACGGGCACCAGGAGGACGGCGATGCTGGACGCGAGACCGGCGAGCTTGACGAAGAGGTCGGACGCCTGGCCGGTGCGCTCGTTGATGTCCTGCTCCAGGCCGGACGTGGTGGCCTGGGCGAACGCGGCGATGGCCAGGACGACGGCGATCGCGAAGAGACCGATGAGCAGCCGCAGCAGATCGGACGGGCGGTGTACGCGGGCGGCGAGAAGCGGCTCGTCACCGGAGACGCGGTCGATGGGCCCCTCCGCGTTCACGCATACCGTCTCCTTCTGCTTCTCCCCGAGGGGTTCCCGGAGTGGCTGCCCGAGGGGTTCCCCGAGAGGCTCCCCGGGTGGCTGCCCGAGAGGCCGTACATCCTGCCCCTTCATGGTGCCTCTGTCTTGTTGATCTCGTATCACCGGTCACCGCCCTCACCGCCCGGAAGATGGTGGCATGACCTGGCGTCGGCGGGGGGCATCAGGGTGCGCGGACCGCATTGTCGGCGGGTTTGTCGGCGGGTTGGTGCAGGATGGTCCGAATGAGTGCGCAGGAGCTTCCGGAGTACGCGGAGCGGGTGCTGGAGACCGCCGAGCTGATCCCGCCCGGCCGGGTGATGACGTACGGGGACGTCGCCGAGTGGCTGGGTGAGGGAGGCCCGCGCCAGGTCGGCCGGGTCATGACGCTGTACGGCGGCGCCGTGCCCTGGTGGCGCGTGGTGCGGGCCGACGGGCGGCTGCTGCCCGGCCACGAACAGCGGGCGCTGGCGCACTACCGCGAGGAGGGCACCCCGCTGCGCCCCGCCCCGAGGACCGAGGAGGGGCACCTGCCGCGCCTCGACATGCGACGGGCACGGTGGGACGGCGGTGAGGCCGGTGCCGGTGCCGGTGCCGGGGCTGGGGCTGGGGACGCGTCTTCGGGTGACATCTCTCTCGGTGGCGCGCCCGGCGGTGATGAGGCGAGCGGCGCATGACGGTGCCGCCGTCCGCGTAACGTTGTTGCCCTTCACCACCAGCACACCCACCAGGACCGGCGATCCAACGTGAGCTCCTCCTCCACCACCACCGGGCGTACGCCGTACCGGGAGCGCACTCCCGGCGCGTACCGGCTGGTGCGTACCCCGCCGGCTCCCGTGAACCCCCCTCTCCTGGACGCATCGCAGCGTGCGGTGGTTGACCACGCCCACGGGCCCCTGCTGGTGCTGGCCGGACCGGGCACCGGCAAGACCACCACCCTGGTGGAGGCGGTCGCCGCCCGCATCGCCCAGGGCGCCGATCCCGAACGGCTCCTGGTGCTCACCTTCAGCCGTAAGGCGGCGGTGGAGCTGCGGGACCGGATGGCGGCGCGCATCCCCGGCGCACGCGCCCCCCAGGCCACCACCTTCCACTCCTACTGCTACGCCCTGATCCGCGCCCACCAGGACGCGGAGCTGTTCGCCGAACCGCTGCGGCTGCTCTCCGGCCCCGAGCAGGACCTCGCCGTGCGTGAGCTGCTCGCCGGCCAGCTGGACCTGGAGCGGGAGGGCCTGGCCCGGGTCCACTGGCCCGACGAGCTGCGGGCCTGCCTGACCACGCGCGGCTTCGCCGACGAGGTGCGCGCCGTACTGGCCCGCTCGCGTGAGCTCGGCCTGGACCCGCGCGCGCTCGGTGCCTTCGCGGCGCGCCAGGGACGGCCCGACTGGTCGGCGGCGGCGCAGTTCCTCGCCGAGTACCTCGACGTACTCGACATGCAGGGCGTGCTGGACTACGCCGAGCTGGTGCACCGGGCCGTGCTGCTGGCGGATTCCGTGACGCTGCCCGCGTACGACGCGGTCTTCGTCGACGAGTACCAGGACACCGACCCCGCCCAGGTCCGCCTCCTGAAGGCGCTCGCGGGCGGCGGGCGGACCCTGTACGCGTTCGGCGACCCGGACCAGTCGATCTACGCCTTCCGGGGCGCCGACGTCAACGGCATCCTCGACTTCCCGCACACCTTCCGCCGCGCGGACGGCGCCCCCGCGCCGGTCGCCGTCCTGACCACCTCCCGCCGCTCGGGCGCGGCCCTGCTGGCCGCCACGCGCCTGCTGACCGCGCGGATGCCCCTGCCGCGCCTCCCGACCGACAAGGTCCGCGCCCACCGCGAGCTCGCGGCGGTGCGCGCGGGCGGCCGCGTGGAGGCGTACACCTTCCCGACGCCCTCCACGGAGCTCGACAACATCGCGGACATCCTGCGCCGCGCCCACCTGGAGGACGGGGTGCCGTGGCAGGAGATGGCGGTCCTCGTCCGCGCGGGCGCCCGTACGATCCCCTCCCTGCGCCGCGCCCTCACCTCCGCCGGCGTGCCCGTGGAGGTCGACGCCCCGGACATCCCCCTCCGCCACGAGCCCGCGGTGGCCCCGCTGCTGACGGCCCTGCGCGCCACGGCGACGGCCGCGCTGCGGCACACGGCGGCGCCGGAAGACGCAGAGCCCGGGGCCGCAGAGCCCGAGGCTGCCGCGCCGGAAGCCGCAGCGCCTGAGGTCGCTGCGCCGGAAGACGCCGAGCCCGAGGCTGCCGCGCCGGAAGGCGCCGAGCCTGCGGCCGCCGTGCCCGAGCCCGCCGCGCCCGAGGCCCTCGCCGGGGAGGCGGCCGACGGAGCCGGTGCCGAGCCGTGGCTCGACCCCGAGACGGCCCTCACCCTCCTCACCTCGCCCCTCGGCGGCATGGACGCCGCCGACCTCAGGCGCCTGGGACGGGCGCTGCGCGACGAGGAGCGGGCCGGCGGGAACAAGCTGCCGCCGCCCTCCGACACGCTCATCGCCCGCGCCCTCGCCGAACCCGAGCGGCTCGTCGCCCACGACCCCGCCTACGCACGCGGCGCCCAGCGGCTCGGCGGCCTCCTGCGCCGTACCCGCGAGCTGCTCGCGGACGGAGCCACCGCCGAGGAGGCCCTGTGGCTCCTCTGGGACGGCACCCCTTGGCCGGCCAGGCTCCAGCGGGCGGCGCTCCGCGGCGGCGCGGCGGGCCGCAACGCCGACCGCGACCTCGACGCCGTATGCGCCCTCTTCGAGACCGCCGCCCGCGCCGAGCAGCGCACCGGCGGCCGGGGCGCCCTGAACTTCCTGGAGGAGCTCGACGCCCAGGACATCGCCGCCGACACCCTCACCAAGCGGCCCGTCCGCCCCGACGCCGTCCGGCTGATGACGGCGCACCGCTCCAAGGGCCTCGAATGGAGCCTCGTCGTCGCCGCCGGCGTACAGGAGGGCCTCTGGCCGGACCTGCGCCGCCGCGGCTCCCTCCTCGAAGCCGACCGCATCGGGCGCGACGGACTCGCCGAGCCGCTCACCCCCGGCGCACTCCTCGCCGAGGAGCGCCGGCTCTTCTACGTGGCCGCCACCCGCGCGCGCGACCGCCTCGTCGTGACCGCCGTCAAGGCGCCCGCCGACGACGGCGACCAGCCCTCCCGGTTCCTCACCGAGCTGGGCGCCGAACCGAAGGACATCACCGGCCGCCCCCGCCGCCCCCTCGCCGTGGCCGCGCTCGTCGCCGAGCTGCGCGCCACGACCGTGGACCCCGAGGCGTCCGAGGAACTGCGCGACGCCGCCGCCCGGCGCCTCGCCCGGCTCGCCGCGCTCACCGACGAGGACGGCCAGCCCCTCGTCCCGGCCGCCCACCCCTACCGCTGGTGGGGCCTGTACGACCCGACGCACTCCGCCGTGCCCCTCCGGGACCGCGACCGGCCCGTCGCCCTCTCCGGGAGCGCCCTGGACCAGCTCGCCAACACCTGCGCCCTCCAGTGGTTCCTGGGCCGGGAGGTCAAGGCGGACGCCCCGGCCACCGCCGCCCAGGGCTTCGGCAACGTCGTCCACGTCCTCGCCGACGAGGTCGCCTCCGGCCGCACCCCCGCCGACCTCGCCGTCCTCATGGAGCGCCTCGACTCCGTCTGGGACGCCCTCGCCTTCGACGCCCCCTGGAAGTCCGCCCAGGAGAAGGAGCACGCGCGCGTGGCGCTGGAGCGGTTCCTGCGCTGGCACGTCATGGACCGTGCCGGCCGCACCCCCGCGGCCACCGAGCACGACTTCGACGTCACCCTCGAAGCGGGGGAGTACGAGGTGCGCATCCGGGGCTCCATGGACCGCGTCGAGGCCGACGAGCACGGCCGCGCCTACGTCGTCGACTTCAAGACCGGCAAGCAGGCGCCCACCAAGGACGAGGTCGCCCACCACCCCCAGCTCGCCGTCTACCAGCTCGCCGTCCGCGAGGGCGCCGTCGACGAGGTCTTCGACGGCCGCCGCCCCGAACCCGGCGGCGCCGAACTCGTCCACCTGCGCCAGGCCGCCCCCAAGAAGGAGGGCGGGGAGGCGCTGCCCAAGGTGCAGGCGCAGGAGCCGCTCAGCGGCGAGTGGGTCGGCGACCTCCTCGCCACCGCCGCCGGACGCGTCCTGGACGAACGTTTCACCCCGGCCACCGGCAAGCACTGTGACCACTGCGCGTTCCGGGCCTCGTGCAGCGCCCGCCCCGAGGGCCGCCACATCGTCGAGTGATCGACGAGTCATCGATGAGTGATCATCGGGTCGGGACTGTCAGCGGGGCCGGTTAGCCTCGATGACCGTGACCACTCGCCTCACCGACCCCGAGCAGCTCAAGGAGCTTCTCGGCATCCCGTTCACCCCGGAGCAGACGGCCTGCATCACCGCGCCGCCCGCCCCGCAGGTCATCGTGGCCGGAGCCGGCTCCGGCAAGACGACGGTGATGGCCGCCCGGGTGGTCTGGCTGGTCGGCACCGGGCAGGTCGCGCCCGAACAAGTCCTCGGCCTCACCTTCACCAACAAGGCGGCCGGCGAGCTCGCCGAGCGCGTCCGCAAGGCGCTCGTACGGGCCGGGATCACCGACCCCGACGTCATCGATCCGGACCATCCGCCCGGCGAGCCCCGCATCTCCACGTACCACGCCTTCGCCGGCCAGCTGCTCACCGACCACGGCCTGCGCCTCGGCCTGGAGCCCACCGCCCGCCTCCTCGCCGACGCCACGCGCTACCAGCTCGCCGCCCGCGTGCTGCGCGAGGCGCCCGGCCCGTACCCTGCGCTGACCAAGTCGTTCCCGACGCTCGTCGGCGACCTGCTCGCCCTCGACTCCGAGCTCGCCGAACACCTCGTACGCCCCGCCGACCTCCTCGCGTACGACTCCGACCTCCTCGCCGCCCTCGAGAGCGCCCGCCTCACCAACGCCGACCTGCGCAAGGTCCCCGAGGCCGCCGCCGCGCGCCGCGAGCTCGCCGACCTCGTCATCCGCTACCGCGCGGCCAAGCGCGAGCGCGACCTGCTGGACTTCGGCGACCAGATCGCGCTCTCCGCCGAGCTCGCGATGACCCGCCCGGAGGTGGGGCGGATCCTGCGCGACGAGTTCCGTGTCGTCCTCCTCGACGAGTACCAGGACACCTCCGTCGCACAGCGCCTGCTGCTGTCCGGCCTGTTCGGCGGCGGTACCGGCCACCCCGTCACCGCGGTGGGCGACCCCTGCCAGGCCATCTACGGCTGGCGCGGCGCCTCCGTGGCCAACCTCGACGACTTCCCCGAGCACTTCCCGTACGCGGACGGAACCCCCGCCACCCGCTTCGCGCTCAGTGAGAACCGCCGCAGCGGCGGCCGCCTCCTCGACCTCGCCAACGGCCTCGCCGCGCCCCTGCGCGCCATGCACGCGGGCGTGGAGGCCCTGCGCCCCGCGCCCGGCGCCGAGCGCGACGGCACGGTGCGGATCACGCTGCTGCCCACCCAGGCGGAGGAGATCGCCTGGCTCGCCGACTCCATCGCCCACCTCGTACGGACCGGCAAGGAGCCGGGCGAGATCGCCGTCCTGTGCCGTACGGCGACCGACTTCCCCGAGATCCAGGCCGCGCTCGTCGCACGCGACATCCCCGTCGAGGTCGTGGGCCTCTCCGGGCTGCTGCACCTCCCGGAGGTCGCCGACCTGGTCGCCGTCTGCGAGGTCCTCCAGGACCCGGGTGCCAACGCCTCCCTCGTACGCCTCCTCACCGGCCCGCGCTGGCGGATCGGCCCCCGCGACCTGGCGCTGCTGGGCCGCCGCGCGCGGCTCCTGGTCCACCGGGACCGCGACGGCGCCACGGACCCCGACGAGCGGCTGGCGGCGGCGGTCGAGGGCGTGGACCCGGCCGAGGTCGTCTCCCTCGCCGACGCCCTCGACACCTTCCTGGACGGGGGCGGCGAGGACGACGGCCTGCCCTTCTCCGCCGACGCCCGGGTCCGGTTCGCCCGCCTCGCCGCCGAGCTGCGCGACCTGCGCCGCTCCCTCGCCGACCCGCTGATGGACGTCCTGCACCGGATCCTCGCCACCACCGGCCTGGAGGTCGAGCTCTCCGCCTCCCCGCACGCCCTGGCCGCCCGCCGCCGCGAGACCCTCTCGAACTTCCTCGACATAGCCGCCCGCTTCGCCTCCCTGGACGGCGAGGCGACGCTGCTGGCGTTCCTGGGCTTCCTGCGCACCGCGGCCCAGTACGAGAAGGGCCTCGACAACGCCCTGCCCGGCGGCGAGAACACCGTCAAGGTCCTGACCGCCCACAAGTCCAAGGGCCTGGAGTGGGACGTCGTCGCCGTCCCCGGCCTGGTCACCGGCCAGTTCCCCAGCACCAGGTCACGCGAGTCGTGGACGGCCCAGCCGCAGGTCCTGCCGCACGCGCTGCGCGGTGACGCCCCCACCCTCCCGGCGATCGAGGAGTGGGACGCGAAGTCGCTCACGTCCTTCAAGAGCGCCATGAAGGACCACCAGCAGACCGAGGAGCTCCGCCTCGGCTACGTGACCTTCACCCGCCCCCGCTCCCTCCTGCTGGCCTCCGCGCACTGGTGGGGCCCCACCCAGAAGCGCCCGCGCGGCCCGTCCCCGTTCCTGCACGCCCTGTACGACCACTGCGCGGCGGGCTTCGGCGAGATCGAGGCCTGGGCCGACGAACCCGAGGAGGGCGCCGAGAACCCCTCCCTGGAGGAGTCCGCGGCGGACCGCCCCTGGCCCCTGCCGCTGGACCCGGCTTCCCTCGCCCGCCGCCGCACGGCCGCGGAGCGGGTGCTGCGGTACCTGGACACCGAGGGCGATGCGGCGCCTCCGGCGGCGGCCGCCGCGGGCCCCGACCTCGACGAGCCGTGGCCCGACGAGCCCGTCGACCTGGACGAGCCCGTCGACCTGGACGAAGCCTGGCCCGACGGCCTCGCGGACTGGGACGACTGGGACGTCGTCGCACCCGGGCCGCCCTCCGCCGGGGCCGTGCCGGGGGCCGAAACCGCCGCCGAGACCGCGCTCGGAACCGGGGCTGACGCCGATAACGGCACCGGCTCCGGCACCCGTTCCGGCACCGACTCCGCCCCCGGCACCGACTCCGCCCCCGGTGCCGGAGGCGTGCCCGGTGCCGGAGCCGTGCCCGCGCCCCGGCGTGGGGGAGCCGCCGACGGCCCCGCCGCGCGCCCCGGGGGCGTACCGCCGGTTCCGGGAAGGGGCGGCCGGGTGGGGGAGGGCCTCACCCCCGAGGACGCCCGCACCATCGCCTCCTGGGACCGCGACCTCGACGCCCTCACCGCCGAGCTCCTCCACGCCCGCGCCACCACGCGCGAGGTGCACCTCCCCGCGTCCCTGTCCGCCTCGCAGCTGCTGCGCCTCGCCGCCGACCCCGACGGCTTCGCGCAGGAGCTCGCCCGGCCCATGCCGCGCCCCCCGCAGCCCGCCGCGCGCCGCGGGACGCGGTTCCACGCGTGGGTGGAGTCCCGCTTCGACGCGGTGCCGCTCCCGATGCTCGGGCCCGACGAGCTGCCCGGCGGCGAGGAGTACGCCGACGAGCCCGAGATCGCCGACGAGCGGGACCTCGCCGCGCTGAAGGAGGCGTTCGAGCGGACCCCGTACGCCCACCGCACCCCGTACCGCGTGGAGGCGCCCTTCCAGCTCACCCTCGCCGGCCGCGTCGTCCGCGGCCGCATCGACGCCGTGTACCGCGACCGCGACAGCGGCGCGTACGAGATCGTCGACTGGAAGACGAACCGCTCCCACACCGGCGACCCCCTCCAGCTCGCGGTCTACCGCCTCGCCTGGGCCGAGCGGCACGGGCTCGCCCCGGAGGCGGTCGGCGCGGCCTTCGTCTACGTCCGCACGGGCGACGTCGTCCGCCCGGACCACCTGCCGGGACGCGCCGAGATCGAGCGCATCCTGCTCCGTGGGACGCCCGACGGGCCGACCCCCGATCCCGGATAGGCTCAAGGGCATGAGCGACACCCCGGACAGCGCCGTCCAGACCGTACGTACGTACATAGAGCAGCACCGCGCCGCCTTCCTCGACGACCTCGCCGAGTGGCTGCGCATCCCGTCCGTGTCGGCGCAGCCCGCGCACGCCCCGGACGTACGGCGCAGTGCCGAGTGGCTCGCCGCGAAGCTGACGGAGACCGGCTTCCCGGTCGCCGAGGTCTGGGAGACCGGGGACGGCGCGGGCGCCCCCGCCGTCTTCGCCGAGTGGCCCTCCGGGGACGCGACGGCACCCACCGTCCTGGTCTACGGCCACCACGACGTCCAGCCCGCGGCCCGCGGGGACGGCTGGAACACGGACCCCTTCGAGCCCGTCATCCTCGGAAACCGCCTCTACGCGCGCGGTGCCGCCGATGACAAGGGACAGGTGTTCTTCCACACCCTGGGCGTCCGCGCGCACCTCGCGCTGACCGGCCGCACCGCCCCCGCCGTCAACCTCAAGTTGCTCATCGAGGGCGAGGAGGAGTCCGGCTCGACGCACTTCCGGGAGCTCGTCGAGCGGCACCGCGCCCGCCTCGCCGCCGACGCCGTGATCGTCTCGGACACCGGCATGTGGTCGGAGACCACGCCCACCGTCTGCACCGGCATGCGCGGCGTCGCCGACTGCGAGATCACGCTGTACGGGCCCGACCAGGACCTGCACTCGGGCGCCTTCGGCGGCGCCGTCCCGAACCCGGCCACGGCGGCCGCCCGCCTCGTCGCCGCCCTGCACGACGAGGACGAGCGCGTCACGATCCCCGGCTTCTACGACGACGTCGCGGAACTCACCGACCGCGAGCGCGAGCTGATCGCGGAGCTCCCCTTCGACGAGGCGTCCTGGCTGGCCACGGCGAAGTCGTACGCCACCCTCGGCGAGGCCGGCTACACCACCCTGGAGCGGGTCTGGGCCCGCCCCACCGCCGAGGTCAACGGCATCGGCGGCGGCTACCAGGGCCCCGGCGGCAAGACGATCGTCCCGGCCACAGCCCATGTGAAGCTGTCGTTCCGGCTGGTCGCGGACCAGGACCCGGACAAGCTCGAAGCGGCCGTACGCGACTGGGCCGCCGCCCGCCTCCCGGCGGGCATCCGCCACGAGATCGTCTTCGGCGCCCCCACCCGCCCGTGCCTGACGCCGCTCGGCCACCCGGCCCTCCAGGCGGTCGCACGGTCGATGAGCACGGCCTTCGACGGCGCCAAGATCCGGTTCACGCGCGAGGGCGGCTCCGGCCCGGCCGCCGACCTCCAGGACGTCCTCGGGGCGCCGGTGCTGTTCCTCGGCATCTCCGTACCGTCCGACGGCTGGCACGCGCCGAACGAGAAGGTCGAGCTCGACCTGCTGCTCAAGGGTGTGGAGGCGACCGCCCACCTCTGGAGCGACCTCTCCACGGCACTGCCCGCAGCGCCGTCCGCAGCACAGTCCGTCGCCGCACTCCGCTGAACAGACACCCATTCACCCGGGGGAGTTGGAACCACCAGTGACCACCATGAGCAACGAAGCCCACCGGCCGATCAGCCTGACGGCCCCGAGCGGCATCGACCGCGCGGCACACCACCGCCTCGACGAGGCGTGGCTGGCCGCGGCGTGGAGCCACCCGACGACCCGGGTCTTCGTGGTCTCCGGCGGCCAGGCCCTGGTCGACGACACCCCCGACGGCCGCACCGAACTGGTCATGACGCCGTCCTTCGAGGCCCCGGTCACGGAGACCCACCGGTACTTCCTGGGGACGGACGAGGACGGCGTCAGCTACTTCGCGCTGCAGAAGGACGCGCTGCCGGGCCGCATGGACCAGTCGGCCCGCCCGGCCGGTCTGCGCGAGGCGGGACTGCTGCTGTCGCCGCGTGACGCGGGGCTGATGGTGCACGCGGTGGCGCTGGAGAACTGGCAGCGGATGCACCGGTTCTGCTCCCGCTGCGGCGAGCGCACGGTGATCGCGGCCGCCGGCCACATCCGCCGCTGCCCCGCCTGCGGGGCCGAGCACTACCCGCGCACCGATCCGGCGGTGATCATGCTGGTCACGGACGACCAGGACCGTGCACTGCTGGGCCGCCAGGTCCACTGGCCGGAGGGCCGCTTCTCCACACTGGCGGGCTTCGTGGAGCCGGGCGAGTCGATCGAGCAGTCGGTCGCGCGCGAGGTCTACGAGGAGGCCGGTGTGACGATCGGCGAGGTGGAGTACGTCGCCAGCCAGCCGTGGCCCTTCCCCTCCAGCCTGATGCTGGGGTTCATGGCGCGCGCCACCTCCTACGAGATCAACGTGGACGGCGACGAGATCGAGGAGGCCCGCTGGTTCTCCCGTGACGACCTGCGGGCCGCGTTCGAGTCCGGCGAGGTTCTTCCCCCGTACGGGATCTCGATCGCGGCCCGACTGATCGAGCTCTGGTACGGCAAGCCGCTCCCGAAGCCCGGAAACGCGGCCTGAGTGGCCTCGGCCTGAGCGGCCGCGGCCCGGCCGGTTTCGGCCCGGTTTCGACCCGGCCGGTTTCGGCCTGACCGTTTCGGTCAGGCGCCGATCTTCTGCTTGACCTGGGCCAGCGAGGGGTTCGTCAGCGTCGTGCCGTCCGCGAAGAGCACGGTCGGCACGGTCTGGTTGCCCCCGTTGGCCTTCTCGACGAACGCGGCCGACTCAGGGTCCAGCTCGATGTTGATCTCGGTGTACGCGATGCCCTCGCGGTCAAGCTGGCTCTTCAGCCGCCGGCAGTAGCCGCACCACGTCGTGCTGTACATCGTCAGGGTGCCCTGCATCGTCTCTGCGCTCCTCGCGTTCACTGGGGGTGGGTGCCGGCCGGTTGCGGCACCAGGAGACAGAACGTACGCCCTCCGCCCGTCATTCCCGGGGGCGCACCGAGCGGCCGAGTGGGGTGATTAATACGACCGGGACCCCTGTCCTGTGGACAACCGGCGGGACCGCCGCCGCCGACCTGGCAGCATGGCAGGGTGACAGCAGCAACGGACTCCACTCTCTTCCCGCAGGTCCCTCAGACGGCCGACGCGGTGCTCGACGGGCTCGACCCCGAGCAGCGCGAGGTGGCGACGGCCCTGCACGGTCCGGTGTGCGTGCTGGCGGGTGCCGGCACGGGCAAGACGCGCGCGATCACCCACCGGATCGCGTATGGCGTGCGGGCGGGCATACTCGCGCCCGCCAGTGTGCTGGCCGTCACCTTCACCAACCGGGCCGCCGGAGAGATGCGCGGGCGGCTGCGCCAGCTCGGCGCGGGCGGCGTCCAGGCCCGCACCTTCCACTCCGCGGCCCTGCGCCAGCTCCAGTACTTCTGGCCGAAAGTGGTCGGTGGCGATCTGCCCCGCCTGGTGGAGCGCAAGATCCAGCTGGTCGCCGAGGCCGCCGCGCGCTGCCGTATCCGCCTCGACCGCAATGAGCTGCGCGACACCACCAGCGAGATCGAGTGGGCCAAGGTCACCCAGACGGTCCCCGCCGACTATCCGGCCGCGGTCGCCAAGGCCCAGCGCGACGCCCCGCGCGACCCCGCCGAGATTGGCCAGATCTATGCCATGTACGAGCAGCTCAAGCGGGACCGCGGAGTCATCGACTTCGAGGACGTGCTGCTGCTGACCGTCGGCATCCTCCAGGACCGCCACGACATCGCCGAGCAGATCCGCCGCCAGTACCAGCACTTCGTGGTGGACGAATACCAGGACGTCTCGCCCCTCCAGCAGCGGCTCCTCGACCTGTGGCTGGGCGACCGGGACAACCTGTGCGTCGTCGGCGACGCCAGCCAGACGATCTACTCCTTCACCGGGGCCACCCCCGACCACCTGCTGAACTTCCGCGCCCGCCACCCGAACGCCACCGTGGTGAAGCTCGTCCGCGACTACCGCTCGACGCCGCAGGTCGTCCACCTGGCCAACGGGCTCCTCGCCCAGGCCCGCGGCCGGGCCGCCGAGCACCGCCTGGAGCTGGTCTCCCAGCGCGACCCGGGCCCCGAGCCCGCCTACACGGAGTACGCCGACGAGCCCGCCGAGGCCGAGGGCACCGCCCGCCGCATCCGCGACCTGATCGCCGCCGGGGTCCCGGCCGGCGAGATCGCCGTGCTCTACCGGATCAACGCCCAGTCCGAGGTCTACGAGCAGGCCCTGGCCGACGCCGGCGTGCCCTACCAGCTGCGCGGCGCCGAGCGCTTCTTCGAGCGCGCCGAGGTGCGCGAGGCGGGCGTCGCCCTGCGCGGCGCGGCCCGCGCCGGCGGGAACGACTCGCTGCTCGACGACGCCGAGGACCTGCCCTCGCAGGTGCGGGCCGTGTTGTCGACCAAGGGCTGGACCACCGAGCCCCCGGCCGGCTCCGGCGCCGTCCGCGACCGCTGGGAGTCGCTGGCCGCCCTGGTCCGGCTCGCCGAGGACTTCGCCCGCGCCCGCCCGGACGCCACGCTCGGCGACCTGGTGACCGAGCTCGACGAGCGGGCCGCCGCCCAGCACGCCCCCACCGTCCAGGGCGTCACCCTCGCCTCGCTCCACGCGGCGAAGGGCCTGGAGTGGGACGCCGTGTTCCTGGTCGGCCTCACCGAGGGCATGATGCCGATCACCTACGCCAAGACGGACGAGCAGGTCGAGGAGGAGCGCCGCCTGCTGTACGTCGGCGTCACCCGGGCCCGGCTGCACCTGTCGCTGTCCTGGGCGCTGTCGCGCTCGCCCGGCGGCCGCGCCTCCCGCCGCCCCACCCGGTTCCTCGCCGGGCTGCGCCCCGGCTCGGCGTTCCCCGGCGCCCGTACCGCCGGCGGGGGCGGCGGCGTCGAGCGCGGCAGCGGCGGCTCCCGCCGCAAGCGCCGGGGCCCGGTGCAGTGCCGGGTGTGCGGCAGCACCCTTACCGACGCCGGCGAGATGAAGCTCATGCGCTGCGAGGGCTGCCCCTCCGACATGGACGAGGGCCTCTACGAGCGCCTGCGCGAGTGGCGGTCGGAGCAGGCCAGGGAGCTCGGCCAGCCCGCGTACTGCGTCTTCACGGACAAGACCCTGATGGCGATCGCGGAGGCCGTGCCGTCGACCGATGGCGAGCTCGCCGCCATCTCGGGCGTCGGGGCGCGCAAACTGGACCGCTTCGGCGCCGACGTTCTGGCCATTTGTGCAGGTCAGGAGGTCGGCGAGAGCGGAGGGGAGGACTCCTGAAAACTCGTCGGAAAAATAGTTTGCGCCCACAGCAGTGATCCCCATAGGTTCTTAACCACGAGAACAGCGGCTTCTCTGAAGCCCTGTCCTTGTGCTGTACTTATCCGAATACGCGTGGGACCGGCTCCAACCGATCCCCCCAAGACGCCGAGAGGAGGCGATTGCAGTGATCAGCATCAACACCAGCCCCAGCAGCACCACCGCCAAACTGGCCGGTCACTCGGTCGTCTCCGCCTGCTCGCTCGGCCTCTCCGGCTCGGCGTTCATTGGCACCGGTATGTCCGGCCTCGCGGCCGAGCGTCCCGCCATGCTTCTGGCGGATCTTCCCGTCCGTGAGCGCAATGAGCGACCGACCAAGGCACTGGAAGCAGCAGTAGTGAAGGCAGAGGCCCAGGCCTATGCCTTTGCGGCGGCCGGTGCCGAAACGAAGAAGCAGACGCAGCACCACCACACGATGTGGGCCTTCCGTGGGCTCGAACCCTGGAGTGATCCAGCCTGATCCAGCATCAGGCCGGCGCCTTCAGGGCCGCGGAACCCCACCCGGGATCCGCGGCCCTTCTGTTTTCCCTGATGAGGGAGACGGAGCGAAGGGGCCTCGGGACAAGGCAGAACCCGGTACCAGCCCACCGGCCAACAGGCCGGACCGACCAGACGAGGAAGACAGAACCGTGCAACTCGAAGCGCACGCCCCGTCCGTACCGCCTTCACAGACGATCCCCCCGCCCGGCCTCACGGAGGACCCCGCTTTGACCCCCCTCACCGCGCTCACCGCGCTCGACGACGCCATCGAGAACCTGGGCGTACCCGTTCCCTGCCGCGCTTACGACCCCGAGGTCTTCTTCGCCGAGTCGCCGGCCGACGTCGAGTACGCCAAGTCCCTCTGCCGGACCTGCCCCCTCATGGAGGCCTGCCTGGCGGGCGCCAAGGAGCGGCGCGAGCCGTGGGGCGTCTGGGGCGGTGAGCTCTTCGTCCAGGGCGTCGTCGTCGCCCGCAAGCGGCCGCGTGGCCGCCCGCGCAAGAACCCGGTCGTGGCATGAGCGCCACTGCCGGAACCATCGACCGCCCCCTGACGCACGATCCCCAGAAGCAGGCCCCCATGTCCTCTTCCGCGAGCGAGCCCAACGGCTCCGCCACCACCCCAGCTGTCACCACCATCGGCGCGAACGTCTCGCGTCAGAACAGGAACCGTGAGATGCAACTCCTCCAAGAAGCCCTGGCCCGTGCCCATATGCATGAGCGCATGCGGGAAGTGAACGCGGAACGCCAGGCCGTGCGCCTGGTCGCCGCCCGCCGCATGCAGCGCCGCGCCGAGCGTGTCTCGCTGCGCGCCCGCCGCGCTCTGGCCATGGCTGTTATGCACTAAGTGCCCCACGGCACTGAGCCAGACAGTGGAACCTCGCGGGGGCCGGTCCGAACGGACCGGCCCCCGCGGTGCGTTGCACGCGGCCCCGGCCCGGGCGGGGTTATCGTCTCGTAGTGAACGAGCGGACTCCTCCCCCCGAGCCGCAGGGCAAGCAGAGCGTGGTGTGCTCCCGCTGCGGCAAGACCGCCGACAAGCTGCCGGTGACCTGGACCTGTTCCGTGGAGAACGGCAGCCGCCGCTACTTCTGCGACGACTGCGCCCGCGCCCACCTCAGAGCCATCGAGAGCAGACTCGACTCCGCCTGGTGGTGACGGGGCCCGCCGGCCGGCGCGGCCCCGCGCCGCCCCGCCGGCCGTTTCAGGCCTGGGCCTCCACCACGGCCGCGTCCTCCTCACCGTCGTCCTCCGGCAGGAAGCCCGGCAGCCACGACTCCAGCTCGTCCCGCAGCCGTACCGTCGCGTTCAGCTGGCACAGCACCCCGATCGTGCTCAGCGTCACCCGGTGGATCAGCAGGTAGGACGGCGGCAGGTTGAGCTGCTTGCCCAACTGGTACGCGGGAGAACGGACATCGGCGATCCGCGCCGCCTGGGCACGTATCCAGCCGCGCGTGAAGGTGAACGCGTCCACCTCCGCCGGCTCGATGATCGGCAGCAGATACTCCAGCACCGCGTCCGGGTCGAGCTCGATCGTCTCCTTGACGAACCCCTCGGCGCACAGGAGTTCGTAGACCGTCTCCGCCTCTCCCTCCAGGGTCATCCGCAGGCAGGTTCCGATGGTGTCCGGCAGACCGCCCGGCAGCCGGTCCACCGTTCCGAAGTCCAGTACCCCCAGCCGCCACTCGCCCTCGCCACCGTCCGCCGCGGGCAGCAGCCGGAAGTTTCCCGGGTGCGGATCGGCGTGCAGCAGACCCGTGCGGGCGGGCCCCGAGAACAGGAACCGCGCCAGCAACTGCCCTGCCCGGTCCCGCTGCTCCGGCGTACCGTCCGCGATGATCTCCGCCAGCGGTATGCCCTCGATCCACTCGGTCACCAGCACCTGCTCGCACTGGTGCACCACATCCGGCACCACCACATCGGGATCGTCGGCGAACTCCGCCGCGTGTTGCCGCTGTGCCTCCGCCTCCAGGCGGTAGTCCAGCTCCTCCGCGACCCGGTCGCGCAACTCGGTGATCAGCGGCTTGATGTCCATGCCCGGAACCAGCGGCCCCAGCAGCCGGGCGAAGCGGCTCAGCTGCGCCAGGTCGGACAGCAGAGCGTCGCCCGCCCCCGGGTACTGCACCTTCACCGCCACCTGACGGCCGTCGTGCCACACGGCCCGGTGCACCTGGCCGATCGACGCGGCCGCCGACGGCTTGTCCTCGAACTCCAGGAACAGCTCGCGCCATTCCGCGCCCAGCCGCTCCTCCAGCACCGAGTGGACCGTACGGCTCGGCATCGGCGGAGCCGCCTCCTGGAGCTTGGTGAGCGCCGCACGGTAGGGCCCGGCGACCTCCTCGGGAAGCGCGGACTCGAAGACGGACAGCGCCTGCCCGAGCTTCATCGCGCCGCCCTTCAGCTCGCCCAGCACGCGGAACAGCTGGTCCGCCGTCCGCTGCTGCAGCTCCCGGGTCACTATCTCCGCCGACTTGCCGCCGATCCGCTTGCCCAGCCCCCATGTGGCCCGACCGGCGAAGCTCAGCGGCAACGCGGCCAACTTGGCGGTACGGGTGACCGCCTTCCGGGGAAGATCAGACATATTGCCCCTCCAAATCCCAGACTGCCGTGCCGCGTTGCCTCCGGCATGACTGCGTTGACGCCGTTACCCCGCCATTGTGTCCTGCTCGGCCCCGGCCTCCGAGGTGCGCTCCCCCTCGCCGCGGCCCGCCGCACCACAGGCGCAGTCGGGGTGCGGGGCGATCCGCTGCGCCCGCCAGTCCAGCAGCGGCAGCGACGTCTCCCAGCGGGTCCCCGTGCTCGCCGGCAACTCCCCGTCCAGGAACGCCAGCGCGTGCGCCGCCGCCAGCCCCGCGGCCGCCGTCGCCAGGCCCAGGTCGCAGGCCGGCACCCGGCTCCGCCGGCCCGATCGCCACTGCGCCAGCATCCGCGGCCACGCCGGGTCGCGGTCCACCCGCCCCAGATCCAGGCACCGTACGCATGCCGTGCCACCGGGGAGCACCAGCGGCCCCACCACACCCGTGGCCTCGATGACCCCCGCGTACAGATGGGGCGTGCCCGTGGCCACCCAGTCGTCCGCCGTCAGCGGGTCCGGGGCGTACGCCGACAGCCCGTCCCGCGGAGCCACCACGACCAGCGACAGACCCGGCTCCGAGCCCGCCGGCCGCCCCGCCCGCGGTACGGTCCGCGGCGCGCGGCCGGCCGGTGCCACCCGGCTCACCAGCCGCCGGGCCGCCGCGTCCCGCCGCTCGCCCACCGCCTGGGCCGGTAGCCCGCCGGGTGCGACGTCCCACGGCTCCACGCGATCGCCGTCCAGCACCTCCACCCGGCCGACCCCGGACGCCGACAGCAGCGCCGCGATGCTCGCCCCCACCCGCCCCGCGCCCCGCACCTGCACCCGCATCGAGCGCCGGGCCGCCAACCGCCGTATCGCGCCGCCCGGCTCGCGGTGGACGACGGAGAGCGACGCGAGATCGGCGCGCAGCCGGTCGAGCGCTCCGTCCTCCTTGCGCAGCGCGTCCGCCGCCGGATCGCCCGCCGCCGCGTCGTCCAGCAGCCCCGCCTCCGCCAGCCGGGCCACCAGCGCCTCCATCCGGCCCTCCGGCAGCCCCAGCGCCCGGGCCTCCTCACGCAGGAGCCCCAGCCCCCGCGTCCCGTCGAACAGGCCGAGCAGACTGCCCGTCGTCGTATCCACCGGACCCAGCACCACCGCGTGTGCCGGTGTCGTCCCGAACTGCACGTACTGCAGATTCCGCCATGCCCGCCGCAGTGCGGGCTTCACCATCGGATGCATATCCGCCCCCGTGATCCCTGCCCGAATCCCCGTTGATCCGTTGCGGCCAGAATGCCCGTCGCGGCCGATACCGGTGGAAAGTTGTCCACAGGGCCGAGGTATTAGTCGTTTAGTCGTTCAAATGGTGCGGGCTATGGATGGATCATGCGGGAACCCGGCCGGAGGGAGGACTTCCCCCGTTGACAGCGGGTAACGTCGGGGCGTGCCCGCCGACCCGCAGCCCAGCCTGACCAGCGACCCGTCACGCCCCCCGGGGGCCGGCACGGTCGAGGTCCGAAGGAGCTCCCGGCGCCGCCGGACGGTATCCGCCTACCGCGAGGGCGACCGGACGATCGTGCTCATCCCCGCCCGCATGTCGGAGGCGGAGGAGCGCCGCTGGGTGACCGTGATGCTCGACAAACTCGCGGCCCAGGAGAGCAAGCGCACCCCGGGCGACGGCGAACTGGCCGAGCGCGCCGCGCGCTTGTCCGACCAGTACTTCGAGGGCCGGGCCAGGCCGACGTCCGTGCGATGGGTCACCAATCAGAACACCCGCTGGGGCTCCTGCACGCCGGGGGAGGGCAGCATCCGCCTCTCGCACCGGTTGCAGGGCATGCCGGAGTACGTCATCGACTACGTACTCGTCCACGAACTGGCCCACCTGCTGGTGCCGGGCCACGGGCCGCGGTTCTGGCGGCTGCTGGAGGCGTACCCTCGCACCGAGCGGGCCCGCGGCTACCTCGAAGGCGTCGTCGCGGCGGCCCGCCTGCCGCATCCACCGCCCGGTCGCGGAGAGTGATATTCACCGATCCTGTACCGAACGTGTACCGGCTTGGCTCGATGTCGTAGGGAGCCGTTAGCCTGGCGCGACGGATTCACGTTTCGGGATGGGGGACGGTCGTTACGCATGGCCAGGGAATTCCAACGCGGCCACAAGGCCAAGATCAGTGATCTGACGCCCGGGACCGATCTGTACGTGGGTGTGCAGATCGCGGCGCCCGGTCTGACCTTCGACATCAGCTGTTTCGGCCTCGACGCCGACGAACGGCTGTCTGACGACCGGTATTTCATCTTCTTCAACCAACCGAAGTCGCCCGAGGAGTCCATCCAGCTGCTGGGCCCGCAGGCCGGTGACACCGAGTCCTTCCGTGTCACGCTCGACCGCGTCCCGGCGCACATCCACAAGCTGTCCTTCACCGCGACGATCGACGGCGCCGGACAGATGTCGCAGGTCGGGCCCGGATACATCCGCATCGTCGCGGGCGGCGAGGAAGTGGCCCGGTACGCCTTCACGGGCGCCGAGTTCAGCACCGAGCGCGCGGTCATGCTGGGCGACTTCTACCTCAAGGACGTCTGGCGGTTCGCCGCCGTCGGCCAGGGGTTCGACGGTGGCCTGGAGGCGCTGCTCAAGAACTTCGGCGGCGAGGTCGCCGAGGAGGAGCCCGCCGCCCCGCAGGCCGCGCAGACCGCGGCGCCGGGCTTCGCCCCGCCCGCGTTCGCCCCACCTGCCGCTCCCGCACCCTCCGCACCACCTGCCCATCCGCAGGCTCAGCCGCCGCAGCCGGCACCGTCGTTCGGAGCCCCGGTGCCCGCGCCCGCCCCGGCCCCGGTGCCCGCGCCCGCCCCGGAGCCCCCGGCGCCCGCGCCGCAGCCCATGCACGCCGCCCCGACCATGGCCGCACCGATGGCCCCGTCGGCCACGCCGACGCCGCCGCCCGGCCAGTCCCCGTACGGACAGCCGCCGCAACAGGCGCACTTCGGCCCGGGCCAGGGCCAGGTCCCCGGCCAGACCCCGCCGTACGGCCAGCCGGCCCCGTCCCCCGCCCCGTACGGTCAGCCGGCCCCGGCCCCGTACGGCCAGCAGCAGTACGGACAGCCCGCCTACGGTCAGCCGCAGTACGGCCACCAGCCGCCCGCCGGCATGGCGCCGAGCGGCGGCGCCGGGCTGGAGGCGGCGCTCCAGAAGTACCGCGAAACCGCCACCGGCCAGCGGTGGACCCCGCAGAACCAGCAGCTCATGCGGGTCGACCTCGCCATGGGCGGCACGCCCGTCCTCGCCCGCCAGGGCAGCATGGTCATGTACCAGGGCAAGGTCGAATTCGGCTACAAGGGCGCCGGCTTCTCCGGCCGCATCGTCGGCAACGCCACCGGCCAGGAGATGCAGCTGATGCGCTGCACCGGCCGCGGCCAGGTCTTCCTCGCCGAGAACGGCGCCCACCTGCACCCCATCGAGCTCCAGGGCGACGGCATCTGCGTCTCCGCCGAGAACGTCCTCGCGTTCGACGAGTCGCTGCAGTACGAGGTGCGCCGCATCGAGGGCCACGGCATTCCGGGCGGCGCGCTGTTCACCATGCAGTTCACCGGCACGGGCACGGTCGTCGTCAAGACGCACGGCGTCCCCGTCGTCCTCCCCGTCACACCGACCACCTTCGCCGACTGCAACGCCGTCGTCGCCTGGTCGTCCGCGTCCCAGGTGATCCTCTCCAGCCAGGTCCGGCTGCGCCGCAACGCCTACCCCGGCCACAGCGGGGAGACCGTCAACCTGCAGTTCCGGGGCGCCCCCGGAAACTTCATCATCGTCCAGCCGTACGAGGTCTGAGGGAGCCCGAAGAATGAACCAGCAACTCGCGGGCTACGCCCCCACCCCCGTCGCGGCCCGGATGGAGAACCACGGCCGCCACATGCTCAAGGTCGCCATGGCCTCCGGCCAGGACCTGTACGCGCGCACCGGCTCGATGGTGTCCTACGAGGGCTTCGTCCAGTACGAGCCGAACCCGCCCGCCGTCCGCCAGATCGCCTCCCAGTGGATCACCGGCGAAGGCGCACCGATCATGAAGTGCTCCGGCGACGGCCTGCTGTACCTCGCCGACTACGGCGCCGACGTCGTCGTCATCAACCTCGACAACGACGCGATCTCCGTCAACGGCACCAACGTGCTGGCCTTCGACGCGCACCTCCAGTGGGGCGCCGAGAGGGTCAAGGGCCTGGCCAAGTTCGCCGGACAGGGCCTGTGGAACGTACAGATCGCCGGTACGGGCTGGGTCGCCCTCACCTCGCGCGGCACCCCGATCGTGGTCGACTGCGGCCGGGGCGAGGACGAGACGTACGTCGACCCCGACGCGCTCGTCGCCTGGTCGCCGACGCTCAAGGTGAAGGGCAAGCGCAGCTTCAAGGCCTCCTCCCTGATCGGGCGGGGCAGCGGGGAGGCGTACCAGATGGCCTTCTCCGGCCAGGGCATCGTCGTCGTACAGCCGAGCGAGGACAGCACCGACCGCCTGCGGATCCGGGGCTGAGGGGGAGCGAGAACACACCATGCAGAGCCCGCTTTTCAGCTACACGGAACAGCAGACCCAGGACCGGTACGCCGTCCAGAACCCGCAGCTCCTGCGGGTGGCGCTCACCGGCCACGACGACGTCCTCGCCCGCAAGGGGGCCATGGTCGCCTACCAGGGGCTGATCGACTTCGACGGCGAGTACCAGAACCAGACGCAGCGCCGCGCCCGCGCCAACACCGGTGAGGGCCTGGACCTGATGCGCTGCTCCGGCCAGGGCACCGTCTACTTCGCCAACCTCGCGCAGTACATCCACGTCGTGGAGGTCGACCAGGAGGGCATGACCGTGGACAGCGCCTATGTGCTGGCGCTCGACTCCACCCTGCACACCGAGGTCATCGCCGTGGACAGCCAGTACGGCATCTCCGGCTCCGGCAAGTACCAGCTGAACATCTCCGGCCGCGGCCAGGTCGCCCTGATGACCTCCGGACAGCCGCTGATGATGCACGTGACGCCGGAGAAGTACGTCAGCGTCGACTCCGACGCGATCGTCGCCTGGTCGTCGTCGCTGCGCGTCCAGATGCAGGCCCAGACCCACTCCTCCAGCGTGCGCCGCCGCCGCGGCTCCACGGGGGAGGGCTGGGAGCTGAGCTTCCTGGGGCAGGGTTTCGTGCTCGTCCAGCCCAGCGAGGTCATGCCGCCGCAGGCGGCCCAGATCGGGCAGGGCGTCGGCGCGCAGTTCGGCGTGGGCCAGCACGGCGCGCACGCCCAGAACCAGAACAACGCCTGGAACTGAGCGCCGCGGGCGGGTGAGGGGCGGCCGCCGGTGCCGGCCGCCCCTCACCGCTACGGAACCGCCCGGGCCGCCTCCACCAGCCGTACGACCGAGTCGTCGGCCACCGCCGCCACCTCGTCGTACGCGAACCAGCGCAGGTCCAGCGACTCCTCGCTGATCGCCTCCACCGCGTCCGGCGGCGCGACCGCCACGTACTGCAGGTCCAGGTGCCAGTGGCAGGGCGCCGGGATCGGGTGCCGGTCCAGCCGCACCGGCCCGCCCGGACGCAGAGCGAGCCCCGGGATCCCCGACTCCTCCGTCGCCTCCCGGAGCGCCGCCGCGGCCACGGTCTCGTCGCCGGGCTCGCAGTGCCCGCCCATCTGCAGCCACATGCCGAGCTTCTTGTGCAGGGTCAGCAGCACCCGGCCGCGCGCCGGATCGACCACCAGCGCGCTCGCCGTCAGGTGCCCGGCCTCGCACGCCTTCCACATGCCG
This sequence comes from Streptomyces sp. NPDC030862, assembly GCF_055571835.1. Lineage (NCBI taxonomy): Bacteria > Bacillati > Actinomycetota > Actinomycetes > Kitasatosporales > Streptomycetaceae > Streptomyces > Streptomyces sp. NPDC030862. The sequence goes on from NZ_JBVIEN010000002.1 coordinate 242,758, forward strand.
TCCGGGTGCGCCGCCAGGTGATCGAGATAGAGCTGCCGCAGCTCGGGCTGGTCCTCGTACGCCTTCAGTACGAGGACGGCGTCGTCGTGCAGGCTCACTTGTCGGTGTCGTCCTCGTCGTCGCCCTGGGGCCCCTTGGGCCGGTCCTGGTTGCCCGCGGCCTCGCCGAGCATCTTGTCGAGCTCCGAGAAGTCCAGGTGCTCGCGGTGGACGAAGCCGTCCGGGTCGTCCAGGTCGGACGCCGTCGGCAGCATGTCCGGGTGCTGCCACAGGTCGTCGCGGCCGTCCACACCGCGCGCGTCCGTCAGCGACGCCCACAGCCGGGAGGCGTCCCGCAGGCGGCGCGGACGCAGCTCCAGGCCGATCAGGGTGGCGAAGGTCTGCTCGGCCGGGCCGCCCGAGGCCCGGCGCCGGCGCAGTGTCTCGCGCAGCGCGGCCGCCGACGTCAGCCGGGACTTCGCGGCCTCGTGCACCACGGCGTCCACCCAGCCCTCGACGAGCGCCAGCGCCGTCTCCAGGCGGGCCAGGGCGGCCTTCTGCTCGGCCGTGTCCTCCGGCTGGAACATGCCCTGCTGGAGCGCCTCCTGGAGCTGCTCCGGGTTGGACGGGTCCAGACCGCTGACCGCGTCCTCCAGCTTGGTCGTGTCGACCTTGATCCCGCGTGCGTACCCCTCGACCGCGCCGAACAGGTGCGAGCGCAGCCACGGCACGTGGGCGAAGAGCCGCTGGTGGGCGGCCTCCCGCAGCGCCAGGTAGAGCCGCACCTCGTCCTTCGGGACGCCGAGGTCCTTGCCGAAGGCCTCCATGTTCAGCGGGAGCAGCGCGGCCTTGCCGGCCGGGCCCAGGGGGAGGCCGATGTCCGTCGAGCCGACCACCTCGCCCGCCAGCACGCCCACGGCCTGACCGATCTGCTGACCGAACATGGCGCCGCCCATGGAGCGCATCATGCCGAGCAGCGGCCCGGCCATGGCCTGCATCTCCTCGGGGAGGACGTCGCCCATGGCGGCACCCACGCGCTCGGCGACCGGGTCCACCAGCTGCTGCCAGGCGGGGAGCGTCGCCTCGACCCACTCCGCGCGGCTCCACGCCACGGCCGAGTGGGCACCGGACGGCAGGGACGTCACACCGTCCAGCCAGAGGTCCGCCAGACGCACGGCCTCCTCGACCGCGGAGCGCTCGGCCGGACCCACGCTGGAGTCCTTGGTGCCGTCCGAGGTGCCCTGGGCGACCGTCTGGCGCGCGATCTGCTTGGCCATGTCCCAGTTGACGGGACCGCCCTCGTAGCTCAGCATCTGGCCGAGCTGCTGGAAGGCCGCCCCCAGATCGTTGGGGTTCAGCGAGCCGAACATCGCGGCGAACGGGTTGTCCGCGCCGCCCATGCCACCTGGCAGACCGCCGAACCCGAAGGGGTTGCCGGGGGCACCGGCACCCTTGTCACCTTCGGAGGGCTTCTTCTTGCCCTCGTCGCCGTCCTCCGGCTCCTCCGGCGGAAGGCCGAATCCGAATGGGGTGTCACTCACGGGTTTCCTCGGCTCGTAGGGCCGCCGGCTCCTGCCGGCGGCGGCTGCCCGACAACACCACCAGCGTAGACATCCGAGCCGGACATGGGCTCGGTGCTTCACTGAGTCCTGGCCTGCGGCAGGATGGACGCCACCTGGTACGTACGCGTCATTCACGTACGTACTGAAGACAACCGCTGGAGACGCCCGGTGAGTTCCCCAGATCCGCAGGTTCGCGCAGCGCGAAACCTCTCAACCCAGTCCGCCGCCCGCCGGCCCGTCGTCGCGGTCACCGGTGCCGCCTCCGGCGTCGGTGACCTGCTGACCCGGCGCCTGGCCGAGTCCGAGCAGATCAAGCAGGTCATCGCCATCGACGAGCGCAGAGGCGAGGTCTCCGAAGCGCACTGGCACATCCTGGACGTCCGGGACCCGGCCATCGCCGAGAAGCTGCGCGGCGCGGACGTGGTGGTGCACCTCGCCCTCGACCTCGACCTGGAGACCGACGCGGCCGCCCGCACGGCGTACAACGTCCGCGGCACCCAGACCGTGCTGACCGCCGCCGCGGCGGCGGGCGTCCACCGGGTGGTGCTGTGCACGTCGGCCATGGTCTACGGGGCCCTGCCCGACAACGACGTCCCGCTCTCCGAGGACGCCGAGCTGCGGGCCACCGCCGAGGCCACCGGGGTGGGAGACCTCCTGGAGATCGAGCGCCTCGCACGCCGGGCGCCCCGCGCGCACCCCGGCCTGAACGTCACGGTCGTGCGCCCCACGGTCCTGGTCGGCGGCGGTACGGACACGGCGCTGACCCGCTACTTCGAGTCGCCGCGCCTGCTCGTGGTGGCCGGATCCCATCCGACCTGGCAGTTCTGCCACGTGGAGGACCTGGTCAGCGCGCTGGAGTACGCGGCGCTGGAGAAGGTCGAGGGGGAGTTCGCCGTCGGCTGCGACGGCTGGCTGGAGCAGGAGGAGGTCGAGGAGCTCAGCGGCATCCGCCGCATGGAGCTGCCGTCCGCGGTGGCCCTGGGCGCGGCGGCCCGCCTGCACCGGATCGGCCTCACGCCGTCGCCCGCCGGTGACCTGGCGTACACGATGCACCCCTGGGTGGTGAGCGTCGGACGGCTGCACGACGCCGGCTGGCGGCCGCGGTGGACCAACGAGGAGGTCCTCGCCGCGCTCCTGGAGGAGGTCCAGGGCCGCCACACGGTCGCCGGCCGCCGCCTCGGCCGCAAGGACGCGACCGCGGCGGGCGCGGCGGGCGCGACGGTGGCCCTGCTCGGCACGGCGGCACTGGTACGGCGGGCCCGCAGGCGCCGCGGCCTGTAGCGCCGACCGGCCGGAGCTGTAGAAGGCTCCAACGCGCGCGTGGACGGGCCGGGCGAAAACGCTATTCCGCGATGTCAGTGCCGTGCGGCACGATGGGCGGTATGGCACCCACGTACGACCACCCCGGCGAGCACGCGGCGGCGGACCCGATCCGGCTGCTGGAGATCCGCGACACCCCGCTGTCCCTGGACGAGGTCTTCCAGGCCGTCGGCGACGACGCGGCCGGCGGCACCGCGCTCTTCGTGGGCACCGTGCGCAACCACGACGGCGGCGCCGACGTCGACGCCCTCGGGTACTCCAGCCACCCGAGCGCCGAGGCCGAGCTGCGCCGGGTCGCCGAGAAGGTCGTCGCGGAGTTCCCGGTCCGTGCTCTGGCCGCCGTGCACCGGGTGGGCGATCTGGCCGTCGGGGATCTGGCGGTGGTGGTGGGCGTGTCGTGCCCGCACCGCGCGGAGGCCTTCGCGGCCTGCCGCAAGCTGATCGACGACCTCAAGCACGAGGTGCCGATCTGGAAGCACCAGCGCTTCTCGGACGGCACCGAGGAGTGGGTGGGGGCCTGCTGAGCCTCGTAGGCCGACCGGAGCTCCGGTCGGCTGGGACGATCGTCCGATTTGCGTAACCGCACCCCGGGCACGAGCGTTGAAACGGCGGATGGTTAATCTGCTGATCAGCCAGTGGCGAGTGAGCCGGTGGCGTTCGCTCATGGGGACGGGAGGTCGCGATGGCGGTTCTGGCGTGGTTGCTGATTCCGCTGTTCGCCGCCATCGGTGCCGCGATATGGGGGAGCTGGGCCTCGCGCACCCGTACCACGGAGGACGTGGCCGAGCTCGCGGGGTACGCCCGCTTCCGTGACGCGATGGAGAAGTCCCACTCCCGCGGCGGCCCCGTCTGAGGGCCCGGGAGTCACCCCGTACGGACCGGCCCCAGGGGTGCACTGACAGACGCGTCCCGTACTGTCGTTCCATGCCACGCCGCACTGCGACGATGCTCGCTTCAACCCTCATCCTCATCGCGCTGCTCTGCGCGGGCGTGTTCATCAAGGTGCCGTACTCCGAGATGAGCCCGGGACCGACGGTCAACACGCTCGGTGAGTCCGGCGGCGAGCCGGTGCTGCAGATCTCCGGCCACAAGACGTACCCGGCGTCCGGGCACCTCAATATGACGACGGTCAGGGTCACCGGTGCGGACTACAGGATGAACCTGGTCGAGGCCGTGTACGGATGGCTCGCCCACGACAGTGTCGTGGTGCCGCACGAGACCCTCTACCCGAACGGCAAGACCGAGGAGCAGTCCTCCCAGGAGAACGCCGAGGAGTTCAGCCAGTCCCAGGAGAGCGCCAAGGTGGCCGCGCTCGGGCAGCTGGGCATCCCGGTGGCGTCGCGGGTCGTGGTCTCCTCCGTCCAGAAGGACAGCCCCGCCGAGAGCACGCTCCACGCCGGCGACGTGATCAAGGCGGTGGACGGCACGGCCGTCAAGCAGCCGCAGGACGTCGCGAAGCTGGTCACCAAGCACCAGCCCGGCGAGAAGGTCGTCTTCACCATCGTCCCGGCGAAGGCGGCGGCCGCGGCGGAGAAGGCGGGCCAGGAGCCCACCACCACCGAGCAGCTCACGATCACCACGAAGAAGTCACCCGAGGGCGACCGGGCAATCGTCGGCATCCAGGCCGGTGTCGATCACGCGTTCCCGTTCCCCATCGACATCTCGCTCGCCGACGTGGGCGGCCCCAGCGCGGGCCTGATGTTCTCGCTGGGCATCTACGACAAGCTGACGCCCGGCGACCTGACGGGCGGCAGGTTCGTCGCCGGTACGGGCACCATCGACGAGAAGGGCAAGGTCGGCCCGATCGGCGGCATCGACATGAAGCTGGTCGGCGCGCGGAACGCGGGCGCCCGCTACTTCCTGACGCCCGCCGACAACTGCGCCGCGGCGGCCTCGGACACGCCCGACGGCCTCACCCTGATCAAGGTGGAGACGATCGACGGCGCGGTGAAGGCCCTGGAAAAGGTCCGCAAGGGCGACACCGCGGGCCTCCCGAGCTGCTCGGCGTCGTAAGCGCCGTACGCGTCATAAGCGCCGTAAGGAACGCCGTAACGCCGTAAGGCCTTAGAGAGGTCGCTTGCGCCGTGAACGGCGCACAAAGGAGAGGGCGCGGCATCCGCCGCGCCCCTCCGTACCCGCGCCGCCACAGCGCAGCCGCCTCAGCCCTCGAACGTCGCCGCCAGGGCCTCCGCCAAGCCGGGGACCAGGTCGGCGCCCGTGAGGACCTCCGTCGGGGAGTCCTTCTCGCGCAGCCGCAGCGCCGACTCCCGGGCCCCGTTGCGCAGCACCGCCACGGTCATCCGGACCTCCTGGCGGTCCGGGTGGCCGGCGACCCACTTCGCCAGCGCCGCCTCGTCGAGCCCCTCCGGCACGGACGCCTCGGCGGACGGCGGCAGCATCAGCCGCTCCACCGTCATCGCGCACCCGGCGACCGCATCCGGCCACGCGATCGTGGCGAGGAACTCGTCGAGGGGCCGGTCGGCGGGGATCTCGTCCTGCTCGATCGGGGTGAGCGGCGCGGCGGCCTCGCCCGCGTCGAGACCGAGCTGGGACGCGAGCCCCGGCTCCTGGGAGCGCAACCGCGCGGTGTCGACGAGGGCGAAGAGCCGGGCCGGCTGGTCCCAGCCGAGGCCGGACGCGTACTCGTCGATTTCGAGCACCGCGCGGGTGAGCGGACTGGCGGCCATCGGGGGGCCGGAGGGAGAAACGTTGGACATGGGCAATATCCTGCCTCCTTTCCACCCGGATACGGGAACTAGGTAAAGCCTGAGTAAGTTGCATCAGTGGGCCCTACGCTCGCTGGGCCCGCTCAGACACGACCGCGAACTTCGAGGGGCGCACGTTGGCTTTCCAGATGCCGGACCGCGGCGGAGGCCCGACCGGGCCACGGATCAGAGTCGGCCGGCCGTCCCGGCGGGCCCGCACCCTGCTCATGACGCTGGGGGTGCTGGCCGTGCTGGCCATGCTCTTCGTCATGTTCGCCGGGTTCTGGACGGACTGGCTCTGGTACCGGTCGGTCCACTATTCCTCCGTCTTCACCACCACCCTGTGGACCAAGATCGGCCTGTTCGCCGTCTTCGGCCTGCTCATGGCGACCGCCGTCGGGCTGAACATCTGGCTCGCCCACCGGCTGCGCCCGCCGCTCAGCGCCATGTCGCTGGAGCAGCAGAGCCTGGACCGCTACCGGATGGGCGTGGCGCCCTACAAGAAGTGGGTGTTCCTGGCGATCACCGCTCTGGTCGGGCTGATCGCCGGCGCCTCCGCCTCCGGCCAGTGGCGCACCTGGCTGATGTGGGTGAACGGCGTGTCGTTCGGCCAGAAGGACCCGCAGTTCGGGCTGGACGTCTCCTTCTTCACCTTCGACCTGCCCTGGTACCGGTTCCTGCTCGGCTTCGGCTTCGCCGCGACCGTGCTGTCGCTGATCGCCGCCGCCCTGACGCACTACCTGTACGGCGGGCTGCGCATCACCAGCCCCGGCGCGCGTGCCACCGCAGCCGCCACCGGACACCTCTCCGTCCTCCTCGGCGTCTTCGTCTCGCTCAAGGCCGTGGCGTACTGGCTCGACCGGTACGGCCTCGCCGTGAAGTCCAGTGACTTCAAGGCGACCGGCAACTGGACGGGTCTGCGGTACGTGGACGCCAACGCCTACCTGCCGGCCAAGACGATCCTCTTCTGCATCGCCGCCATCTGCGCCGTGCTGTTCTTCGCGACGCTCTGGCGCCGCACCTGGCAGCTGCCGGTCATCGGCTTCGGCCTGATGGTGCTGTCGGCGATCCTCATCGGCGGGCTGTACCCGGCGATCGTGCAGAAGTTCCAGGTCCAGCCGAACGAGCAGGCCAAGGAAGCCCCGTACATCGCCAAGAACATCGAGGCGACGCGCAAGGCGTACGACATCGACGAGGCGGAGCCGGAGAACTACTCCGGCAAGTCGACCGTCAAGGCCAAGGACAAGCTGCGCAGCGACGCCGACTCGGCCGCCAGCTACCGCGTGGTGGACCCGAACATCGTCTCGCCCACCTTCCAGCAGCTCGAACAGCGCCGGAAGTACTACCAGTTCCCGACCACCCTGGACGTCGACCGGTACCAGGGCAAGGACACGGTCGTCGGTCTGCGCGAGCTCAACATCCGCGGCATCCCGAAGCGGAACTGGATCAACGACCACTTCACCTACACCCACGGCTATGGCGCGATCATGGCCACGGGCACGGGGACGGACGCCAACGGCTCGCCCATCTTCACCGAGTCCGGTCTGCCCACCTCCGGCCAGCTCAAGACGTACGAGCAGCGGATCTACTACGGCGAGAAGACCGAGCAGTACTCGATCGTCGGCGGCCCGCAGAAGGAGCTCGACTACGAGCAGAACGGCGAGAAGACCACCAGCTACAAGGGCAAGAGCGGGGTCAGCCTCGAGAACACCTTCAACCGCGCGGCGTACGCGGTGGCCTTCAGCGAGCCGCAGATCCTCTACTCCGGAGCCATCGGCGACGGTTCGCGGATCCTGTACAACCGCACGCCCAAGCAGCGCGTCGAGGCGGTCGCCCCGTGGCTGACCATCGACGGCGACGCCTACCCGGCGGTCGTCGGCGGCCGTATCCAGTGGATCGTCGACGCCTACACGACGACGAACGGCTACCCGTACGCGTCCCGTACGACGCTGGGCACGACGACCACGGACTCGCTGACCGCCGGCAACGAGACCCGCGCGGTGGTCGCCCAGCAGAACCAGGTCAACTACATCCGCAACTCGGTGAAGGCCACCGTCGACGCCTACGACGGCACGGTGAAGCTGTACCAGTGGGACACCGAGGACCCGGTCCTGAAGACCTGGATGAAGGCGTTCCCCGGGACCGTCCAGCCGAAGGACGCCATCAAGGCGGACCTCAAGGAGCACCTGCGCTACCCGCAGGACATGTTCAAGGTGCAGCGCGAGCTGCTCACCCGCTACCACGTCAAGGACGCGGCGCAGTTCTACAGCGGCAGTGACGCCTGGCAGGTGCCGGACGACCCGACCAACAAGAACGGCCAAGCCGTTCCGCCGTACTACCTGAGCATGAAGATGCCGGGTGACACGGCGCAGCGCTTCTCGCTGACGACGACGTTCACTCCCAACGGGCGGCCCAACCTGGGCGGCTTCATGGCGGTCGACGCCGACGCCAACAGCAAGGAGTACGGCCGGATAAGGCTGCTGCGGGTGACGCAGGACGTGCCCGGCCCGGCGCAGGTCCAGAGCAAGCTCAACGGTCTGCCGTCCGTCGCCCAGTTCGTCCGCGACATGAAGGGCGCCGACTCCGACATCCAGTACGGCAACCTGCTGACGGTGCCGCTCGACGGCGGGTTCCTGTACGTCGAGCCGGTGTACGCGCAGGGCCGCAACGCCCTCTATCCGCTGCTGAAGAAGGTGGCCGTGTCGTACGTCGACGCGGACCAGCCGGAAGGCGACACCACCAAGGACACCACGGTGTTCGAGGACAACCTCGCCAAGGCGCTGAACGCGGTCTTCGGCGTGGAGGGCAGCACGCCCACCACGCCGCCCCCGCCGGGTGACACCACCAAGCCGCCGGCCACCGGCGACGCGGCGCTGAAGCAGGCCATCGCGGACGCGCAGAAGGCGTTCACTGACGGTGAGGCGGCGCTGAAGAAGGGCGACTGGGCGGCGTACGGCAAGGCCCAGGAGGCACTCGCGGACGCCCTGCGGCGCGCCGCGGCGGCGGACGCGGCGGCCAAGGCCGACCAGAAGCCGGCGGACGGAAAGCCCGCCGACCCGAAGCCGGCCGACGGCAAGCCGGCGGACCAGAAGCCCGCCGACCAGAAACCCGCAGGTTAAAGGCCCACCCCGCGTCGTGATACTGTGGTTTCACCGACGCGGGGTGGAGCAGCTCGGTAGCTCGCTGGGCTCATAACCCAGAGGTCGCAGGTTCAAATCCTGTCCCCGCTACTGAAGTCAAGGGCCCGGATCTTTCGAGATCCGGGCCCTTGGTGTGTGCCGGGGGAATACGCGACGGTACGACGCGCCAAGCGGCGGCCAGGTGGGGGCAGTTGGAGTGACTCGTGTTTGACTTGTCTCCCTGTGGGCATGTCGACAAAACGCTGAAGTGACCTCACTGGCTGCGGTATACCAGGTGTACGCGGTTTGCGGGTGGTGCGACGATGGAATTCATGGGGGACAGGGCAACGCTTTTGGAAACAGGGCGGTTTGTGGACGGTGCGGAGACCGGCGACGCCGTCGAGACCGAGGCACGGCACCGCCGCGCCGCCGACGACGGCGACACCGCGTCGATGAGCATCCTCGGAGCCATGCTGCTGCGCCGCGGCGACCTCGACGGCGCCGAGCCGTACCTGCGCGCGGCCACCGCCGACGGCGACCGTGCCGCCGCCAACAACCTGGGTGTCCTGCTGCACCAGCGCGGATACGCGGAGGAGGCCGCCGGCTGGTGGCGCATCGCCGCCGTGGCCGGCTCCGCCGCCGCCGCACACGCGCTGGGCCGTTACCACCGCGAGCGCGGCGACGAACCCGCCGCCGAGTACTGGCTGCGCCAGTCCGCCGAGCAGGGCCACGCCCTCGGCGCGTACGCCCTCGCCGACCTGCTGGAGCACCGCAGCGACGTCGGCGCCGAGCGCTGGCTGCGTGCCGCCGCCGAACAGGGCCACCGCGAGGCCGCCTACCGCCTCGCCCGCGCCCTGGAGCGCAAGGCGGAGGAGCAGGGCGACGGCGCCACCGCGACCGGCACGGGCCCCAGCACCGGCACCCGCCTCGGTACCGGCACGGGCACGGGCACCGGCACCGGCACCCGCCTCAATGCCGGCACCGGCACCCGTTTCAGTGCCGGAACCGGCACCCGCTTCAGCGCCGGAGCCGCGACCGAGACCGCCGAGCAGTGGTACCGGCAGGCCGCCGCACGCGGGCACCGCCGTGCCGCGCTCCACCTCGGCGCCATCCTCGAAAAGCGCGGCGAGCTCAAGGAGGCCGGCCGCTGGTACCTCACCTCCGCCAAGGACGGTGAGCCCCGCGCCGCCTGCGCGCTGGGCTTCCTGCTGCGCGATGCCGGCGACGAGGACAGCGCCGCCGTGTGGTGGCTGCGCGCCGCCCAGGACGGCGACGGTAACGCCGCCAACGCGCTGGGCGCCCTGCACGCCGCCCGCGGCGAGCACCAGACCGCTGAGCGCTGGTACCGCGCGGCCACCGACGCGGGCGACGTCAACGGCGCGTACAACCTCGGGCTGCTGTACGCCGCGCAGAACCGCGTCGCCCAAGCCGAGCAGTGGTACCGCCGCGCCGCCTACGCCGGCCACCGCGAGGCCGCCAACGCCCTCGCCATCCTGCTCCTCCAGAGCGGCGACCCGAACGGCGCCGAGCCCTGGTTCTCCAAGGCGGCGGAGGCGGGCAGCGTCGACGCCGCCTTCAACCTCGGCATCCTCTACGCGGGCCGCGACGACGACCGTACGGCGCTGACCTGGTACGAGCGCGCCGCCGCGGCCGGCCACACCGAGGCCGCGCTCCAGGTCGGCATCGCCAAGCTCCGGGACGGCGACGAGCAGGAGGCCGAGCGCCACCTGCGGATCGCCGCGGGCGGCGGCAGCGCCGAGGCGGCGTTCCGCCTGGCCAGCGTCCTCGACGCGCGCCAGCCGCCGCCGGGCGCGCCCGCGCTGGGCGAGCCGCAGGCGGCCAAGAGCGAGTGCGAGGAATGGTACGAGCGGGCGGCCGAGCAGGGCCATCGCCGCGCCCAGGTGCGGATCGGCATGCTCGCCGCCGCGCGCGGCGACACCACCGAGGCGGCCCGGTGGTACCGGGTGGCCGCCGAGGCGGGCAGCCGGAACGGTGCCTTCAACCTCGGCCTGCTCCTCGCCCGCGACGGGAACGAGCGCGAGGCGGCCCTGTGGTGGACCCGCGCCGCCCGCGCCGGGCACGGCCGGGCGGCCCTGCGCCTGGCGCTGCTCGCCGCCCGCCGGGGCGAGCTGGCCGAGGGGCGCCGCTGGTGCACGCGCGCGGTGGAGCTGGGCCCGGCGGAGGTGGCCGAGCGGGCGGCGCGGCTCAGCGAGGCGCTGCACCAGGAGCTCACGGCGTAGCGCGACCGGTCGCGTAACGCGGGTCACTCCCCAAGGCCCGCTTATGGATTTGCACTGGTCCACGCCGTCCCGTAAGGTTGAGTTCAACGACGCGGGGTGGAGCAGCTCGGTAGCTCGCTGGGCTCATAACCCAGAGGTCGCAGGTTCAAATCCTGTCCCCGCTACTGAAACCGAAGGCCCGGATCCTGATGGATCCGGGCCTTCGGCATGTGCGCGCGTCACGCCCGTCGCCCGCCATGCGAAAAGGCCCCCCGGTTCTCCGGGGGGCCTTTTCAGCAAGACGAGTCAAAGACCAGTCAGGACGGGTCAGGCGGTCGCGCAGCTGGGGCACACGCCGCGGTACGTGACCTCCACGTCCGAGATCGTGAAGCCGAAGCGCTCCGTGTCCGGCAGGTCGGACAGCGGGTCACCGGACGGGTGCACGTCGCGGATCGCGCCACACTGCGCGCAGACCAGGTGGTGGTGCGGGCGGTGGGCGTTCGGGTCGTACCGCTTGGCGCGGCGGTCCGTGGAGACCTCCAGGACCTCACCCAGTGACACCAGCTCACCCAGCGTGTTGTACACGGTCGCTCGGGAGATCTCCGGGAGTCGCTCCACCGCGCGCGCGTGGACCTCGTCAGCCGTCAGATGGACGTGTTCGCCATCGAGGACCTCGGCCACGACACGGCGCTGCGCGGTCATACGCCAGCCGCGTCCGCGCAGTCGTTCCAACAGGTCGCTCATGCAGACCAGCCTAACAGGGAGGGGACTCAGTCCCGAACGGGTGTGGCTTTGGATAGACACTTGACTTAGACAATGTCCATTGTAGGATCGGGAACGGCATTAGCCAAGGGACAGGACTTGCAGGAATGACGCAGGAGGCGCACGTGACGCAGGGACCGCTTACCACGGAGGCCGGCGCGCCGGTCGCCGACAACCAGAACAGCGAGACCGCGGGCGTCGGTGGTCCGGTTCTGGTCCAGGACCAGCTGCTGCTGGAGAAGCTCGCGCACTTCAACCGCGAGCGCATCCCGGAGCGCGTGGTCCACGCGCGCGGCGCCGGTGCGTACGGCACCTTCAAGGTGACGGCGGACGTCACCCCGTACACCCGCGCGAAGTTCCTCTCGGAGATCGGCAAGGAGACCGAGGTCTTCCTCCGCTTCTCCACCGTCGCGGGCAACCTCGGCGCGGCCGACGCCGTGCGCGACCCGCGCGGCTTCGCGCTGAAGTTCTACACCGAAGAGGGCAACTACGACCTCGTCGGCAACAACACCCCGGTGTTCTTCATCAAGGACGCCATCAAGTTCCCCGACTTCATCCACACCCAGAAGCGCGACCCGTACACCGGCTCGCAGGAGGCGGACAACGTCTGGGACTTCTGGAGCCTGTCGCCCGAGTCGACGCACCAGGTGACCTGGCTCTTCGGTGACCGCGGCATCCCCGCCTCGTACCGCCACATGGACGGCTTCGGCTCGCACACCTTCCAGTGGAACAACGAGGCCGGCGAGGCCTTCTGGGTCAAGTACCACTTCAAGACCGACCAGGGGATCAAGTGCCTCACCCAGGCCGAGGCCAACAAGCTCGCCGGTGAGGACCCGGACTCGCACCAGCGTGACCTGCGCGAGGCGATCGAGCGCGGCGAGTACCCGTCCTGGACCGTCGGCGTACAGATCATGCCCGCCGCCGACGCCGCGACGTACCGCTTCAACCCGTTCGACCTGACCAAGGTGTGGCCGCACGGGGACTACCCGGTCATCGAGATCGGCAAGCTGGAGCTCAACCGCAACCCGGAGAACATCTTCGCCGAGGTCGAGCAGTCGATCTTCAGCCCCGCCCACTTCGTGCCGGGCATCGGCCCGTCGCCGGACAAGATGCTCCAGGGCCGCCTCTTCGCGTACGGCGACGCCCACCGCTACCGCGTCGGCATCAACGCCGACCACCTGCCGGTGAACCGCCCGCACGCCACCGAGGCGCGGACGAACAGCCGTGACGGCTTCCTGTACGACGGCCGCCACAAGGGCGCGAAGAACTACGAGCCGAACAGCTTCGGCGGCCCGCACCAGATCGACCGCCCGCTGTGGGCGCCGATCCAGGTGACCGGCGCGACCGGCGAGCAGCCGGCGCCCGTCCACGCCGAGGACAACGACTTCGTCCAGGCGGGCAACCTCTACCGGCTGATGTCGGAGGACGAGAAGAACCGCCTGATCGAGAACCTCTCCGGCTTCATCGCCAAGGTCTCGCGCGACGACATCGTCGAGCGCGCGATCAACAACTTCCGTCAGGCCGACGGAGACTTCGGCAAGCGGCTGGAGGCCGCGGTCCAGGCCCTGCGCGGCTGAACAGCACTGGATCGCTTGTCGTAGGAAGAGGGCCGGCTCCCGCAGGGGGCCGGCCCTCCGGCCTGTCGGTGCCTTCGGCCGCCTGTCAGTGCCCGTCGGCCGCCTGCCGGCAGGGGCCTACGCCAGGACGGCCGCCGCCTCGCGCCGCCGTACGGGCGACGCCCAGCAGCGGATGATGTCGCGTACGGAGACGATGCCGACCGGGCCGGTGCCGTCCAGCACGATCAGATGCCGGAAACCGCCGTGCGCCATGGCGGTGGCGGCCTCGTCCAGGGTCCACTCCGGTGCGGCGAAGACCACGTCGGTCGTCGTGTGGGCGCCGGCGGTCTCCAGGTCCGGGTTCTGGCCGGCGCCGACGGATACGAGGATGTCGCGTTCGGTGAGGATGCCGAGGCCGCTGGTGTCGTGGTCCAGGACGACGGCCGCGCCGACGCGGCGCGCCGCCATCAGGGCGGCCGCCTGGCGGAGTGTGTGCGCGGGTCCGATGGTGAGGACCACCGTGCTCATGGCGTCACGGACGAGCATGGATGGAGCCACCTCCTTGGGGTGAACCGTCTCTTCGAGAACGGATTCACAAGTTCACAAGTGGGGGGACTCTCAGAGTGGCAGCCGAACAGTGCCGCAACAAGGGGTCTGCATCACCTGGCGCACATACGCCACGACGCTCCGTGCGCGTCGGCGGTCGTCAGGAACGCTGGTTCAGGTACCCCAGCAGCTCTTCGTGCAGCAGGCCGTTCGACGCCGCCGCGTTCCCGCTGTGCGGGCCGTGCTTCCCGTCCAGGCCGGTGAAGACACCGCCGGCCTCCTGCACCACGATGGCGGTCGCCGCCATGTCCCACAGCGACAGCTCCGGCTCCGCGCACATGTCCACCGAACCCTCGGCGACCATCATGTACGGCCAGAAGTCGCCGTAGCCGCGCGTACGCCAGCACGCACGCGTGAGGTCCAGGAAGCCGTCGAGACGGCCCTGCTCCTCCCAGCCGCTGAGCGAGGAGTACGCGAACGACGCGTCGGACACGTCCGCCACCTTCGACACGTGGAGGCGCGTGGCCGACGACAGGCTCCGCCCGGTGTACGCGCCCAGCCCCTTCGCCGCCCACCAGCGGCGCCCGAGCGCGGGGGCCGACACCACGCCCACCACCGGCTGGAAGCCGCCCTCGCCCGCCTCCATGAGGGAGATCAGCGTCGCCCACACGGGTACGCCGCGGACGTAGTTCTTGGTGCCGTCGATCGGGTCGATCACCCAGCGGCGCGGGCCCGTGCCCTCGACGCCGTACTCCTCGCCGAGGATCGCGTCGCGCGGCCTCGCCCGCTGCAGCTGGCCCCGGATCAGCTCCTCGGCGGCCCGGTCGGCCTCGCTCACCGGCGTCATGTCCGGTTTGGTCTCGACCTTGAGGTCGAGCGCCTTGAACCGGTCCATGGTGGCGGCGTCGGCGGCATCCGCGAGGGCGTGGGCAAGACGCAGATCATCGTGGTAATCGGCCATGGCCCGCACTCTATCCCGGCGGACCGGCGCCTTCCGCAGGGAGTCTTGACAGTGCGTGGCCACCCGTCAACTCTGAGCGCAGAGCCGCCTGGTGCTGAGCCGCTGGTCTGGGAGGCGACGATGCCCACTGCCCGAGACGCCCTGCTCGACGCCGCCCTTGCGGCGCTCGCCGACCTGCCCTGGCCGGCGGTCCGGATGGTCGAGGTCGCGGCGGCCGCCGGGGTGTCCAGGCAGACCCTCTACAACGAGTTCGGCAGCAAGGAGGGATTGGCCCGTGCCCTGGTGCGGCACGAGGCCGACGCGTATCTGTGCGGCATCGAACGGATCCTCGCCGAACGGACCGACCCCACAGAACGGACCGACCCCGTCGACCGGTTCCTCTCGCTCACCGAATGGACCGTCCGCGAGGCCCGGGCGAGACCCCTCCTGCGCGCCCTGCTCACCGGCTGCTGGAGCGAACGGCTTCCCGTGCCGGGCTCCGCTCGCCGCCGTACGCGCGTACCGGGTCCCCCGGCGCAGCGCCGCGCCGACGCGGGGGCCCCGGCGCCCGGACAGCTGGTGGCGGCGGTGCGGGACCGGTTGGGCGAGGCGGCGGGCCCGGGCGTGGACCGGGACGCCTGCGAGCTGCTCGTACGCCTCGCGCTGTCGTACGTCGTCGCACCTCAGTGGGAGGAGCCGGACAGCTGGAGGCCGATGACCCCGACGATCACCAGCGTGATCGAGATGATCTTCAGCACCGATACCAGGTCACCGAGGAAGATCATGCCGTAGATGGCGGTCCCCGCCGCTCCGATGCCGGTCCACACGGCGTAGGCCGGGCCGACGTCCAGCTTCCGCAGCGAGAGGGTCAGCAGGCCGAAGCTGCCGAGCGCGAAACAGGCGAAGGCGACCGTCGGCCACAGCCGGGTGAACCCGTGCGAGAGCTTGAGGCAGACCGCGAAACCCGTCTCGAGTAAACCGGCGACGATCACCAGCAGCCACGCCGTCCTCACAGTGCCTCCCGCGTCCGTGGTGATCCGTGACTGCTTCGTCGGACTTGGTCCGACTTGGTGCGATTATGCACTCGCCGGGCGGCGGGAAACGCAAACGTGCGCGACTCAGTCGCCTTCGCGTCGCTCACGCGTGGCGAGAAGTCGCCGCAGCGAGTACAGCCGCGCCGGATCCGCGTGGCCCTCGGCCACCCACTCGTCCAGTGCGCAGTCCGGCTCGTCGTGGCTGCACGCGCGCGGGCAGCCCTCGGTGCCCGGCACCAGCTCGGGGAAGGCGTTGATCACCCGGGACGGATCGACGTGGTTCAGCCCGAAGGACCGCACGCCCGGGGTGTCGATCACCCATCCGTCCGCGCGGTCGAGGGGCAGGGCCAGCGCCGAGGTGGTGGTGTGCCGGCCCCGTCCCGTCACGGCGTTGACGTCACCGGTGAGCCTGCGCCGCTCCTCCGGCACCAGCGCGTTGACGAGGGTCGTCTTGCCGACGCCCGAGTGGCCGACGAACGCGGTGGTGCGGCCGGCGAGGTACTCGCGCACCCGGTCGGCGGCGGTGTGCCCGTCGTACAGCTCCTCGCGGCTGGTGACGACGTACGGGATGTCGAGCGCGCCGTACAGCTCCAGCAGCTTCTCGGGCGGGGCGAGGTCCGACTTGGTCAGCACCAGCAGCGGCTCCAGGCCGCCGTCGAACGCCGCGACCAGGCAGCGGTCCACCAGCCGGGGCCGCGGCTCGGGGTCGGCGAGGGCGGTGACGATGGCCAGCTGGTCGGCGTTGGCGACCACGACCCGCTCGAACGGATCGTCGTCGTCGGCCGTACGGCGCAGGACGGACGAGCGCGGTTCGATCCGTACGATCCGGGCCAGCGTGTCCTTCGTGCCGGACAGGTCACCGACGAGCGACACCCGGTCGCCCACCACGGCGGCCTTGCGGCCCAGCTCCCGGGCCTTCATCGCCATGACCGTACGGCCGTCGACCAGGCACGTCAGCCGGCCCCGGTCCACGGTCAGGACCATCCCCTCCGCCGCGTCCTCGTGCTTGGGGCGGATGGTGGTGCGGGGACGGTTGCCCTTGCGGTTGGGCCGCGAACGGATGTCGTCCTCGTCCGTGTGCTTGCCGTAGCGGCGCATGTCGTCAGGCCTCGAGCATTCCGGTCCACATCTGCGGGAAGTCCGGCAGGGTCTTGGCGGTCGTCGCCACGTTCTCGATCAGTACGCCGTCGACGGCGAGGCCGATGATCGAACCGGCCGTCGCCATGCGGTGGTCGTCGTACGTGTGGAAGACGCCGCCGTGCAGCGGGCGGGGACGGATGTGCAGGCCGTCCGCCGTCTCGGTGACATCGCCGCCCAGCTCGTTGATCTCCTTGGTGAGCGCGGCCAGGCGGTCCGTCTCGTGCAGGCGCAGATGGGCCACGCCGCGCAGGGTCGACGGCGAGTCGGCGAGCGCGGCGACCGCGGCGATGCCGGGCGTGAGCTCGCCGACCTCGCTCAGGTCCACGTCGATGCCGTGGATCGCGCCCGTACCGGTGAAGGTCAGGCCCTGCTCGGTGAGCTCGCAGGAACCGCCCATCTCGGTGAAGATCCGGCGCAGCGCGTCACCGGGCTGGGTGGTGCTGGACGGCCAGTCGGGGATGGTGACCCGCCCGCCGGTGACCAGGGCGGCGGCCAGGAACGGCTGCGCGTTGGACAGGTCCGGCTCGACGGTCAGGTCGCGGCCGAGCAGCGCGGAGGGGGAGACCCGCCACACGTTCGGCTCGCCGCCCGTCTCCGGCTCGTCGACCTGGGCGCCGACCGCGCGCAGCATGTCGACGGTCATCCGGATGTGCGGCATGGACGGCAGCTTGGCGCCGGTGTGCCGGACCTCGACGCCCTGGTTGAAGCGCGGCGCGGACAGCAGCAGGGCGCTGACGAACTGCGAGGACGAGGAGGCGTCGATCTCCACCGGGCCGCCGTCCAGGGCCCCGCTGCCGTGCACGGTCAGCGGCAGGCAGCCGCGCCCGTCGTCGTCGATGCGGGCGCCCAGGGCGCGCAGGGCGTCGATCACGCCGTGCAGCGGCCGCTCGTGGGAGCGCGGGTCGCCGTCGAAGTGGACCGGGCCGTCCACGAGCGCGGCGACGGGAGGCAGGAAGCGCATCACCGTGCCGGCGTTGCCGACGTCGACGGTGGCCGGGCCGTGCAGGCCCGCCGGGATGATCCGCCACCGCTCGCCGGTGCCGTCGGGGCCCACGCCCTCCTCGATGCCGACGCCCAGGGTGCGCAGGGCCTCGGCCATCAGCAGGGTGTCGCGCGAGCGCAGCGGGCGGCGCAGCCAGCCGGGCTCGGAGGCGAGGGCGGCGAGGACCAGGCCGCGGTTGGTGACCGACTTGGACCCGGGCACGGTGACGGTCGCGTCGACGGCTCCGCGCGCGTGGGGAGCGGGCCAGAGATCGGAGGGCACGGGGCTGCTATCGGTCATGCCCTTCACTTTAGACGGGCCCTATGGCCAGAGGTCACCTGCGCCGGATTCTCATGATCAGCTGACCGGCGGGCCGAACGCGGTGCTCACAGCCCCAGCATCCAGCGCCCCCCGCCGATCAGCGAGCACACCGACACCGTGTGGAAGAAGAACAGCCACAGAGCGGGCGGTACGTGGGTGAGCCGCGAGAGCTGGTCGGCGTCCGAGTCCGGCGCCCCGCCGTGCCGCCGCTTCGCCTGGAGCTCGAAGGCGGGGCGTACACCGCCCATAAGGAGGAACCACACCGCGCCGTACGCGAACGCCGCCTGGACGTCCGGTCCCGTCAGCCACGACACCAGCAGGAAGGCCGCGCCGGTGACGATCACGGTGAGCGCCCCGTACGCGTTGCGGATCATCACGAGCATCGCCGCGAGGAGCGCCGTCGCCACCCACAGCAGCAGCGTGACGCGGTGCGCCGCCAGCAGCCAGGCGCCGCCGAGGCCGAGGAGGGGCGGCGCGGTGTAGCCGGCGGCCGCCGTGAGGATCATGCCCAGCCCGGTCGGCCTGCCGCGGCTGACGGTCAGGCCGCTGGTGTCCGAGTGCAGCCGGATGCCCTGCAGGCGGCGGCCGCTGACCAGGGCGACCAGGCCGTGGCCGCCCTCGTGGGCGATGGTGATGGCGTTGCGGGCGAAGCGCCATATCCCGGGCGGCGCGGTGACGGCGAGGGCGGCGACGGCCGTGGCGATCACGAGCCACCTGTCGGGGGCCGGCTGGGTACCGATCAGGCGGTCCCAGAGGGCGGCGAGGCTCGTGCTGTCCATGGTGGGGCGGCTCCCTGGAGTCGTGGGCGTACGGAGCATCCTCCGCGTCCGGCGGGCGCGGACTCAAGCCCCGCCCGTAACGCACGCCCCCTAGGCTCGTATCCGCACACACAGGAGGGGTGGTCACACGATGTGCGGACGGTACGCGGCGAGCCGGAGGCCCGAGGACCTGACGGGTCTCTTCGGCGTCGAGAAGTGGGATCCCAAGGAGACCCTGGACGCCGACTGGAACGTGGCTCCCACCAAGGACGTCTATGCGGTCCTCGAACGCCCCCTCAAGGGGGCGGACTCCCGGCGCCCGGTCCGGCAGCTGAGGGCCCTGAAGTGGGGGCTCGTCCCGTCCTGGGCGAAGAACCCGGAGGGTGCCGCCCGGATGATCAACGCGCGGGCGGAGACCGTCCATGAGAAGCCCTCCTTCCGGCAGGCCTTCACCACGCGCCGGTGCATCCTGCCCGCCGACGGTTATTACGAGTGGGTGACCGGCGCCGACGAGCGGCAGCTGGAGGAGCAGGGCAAGCGCAAGCGCACGCGCAAGCAGCCGTACTTCGTCACGCCCGCCGACGGCTCGGTCTTCGCGATGGCGGGACTGTACGAGTTCTGGCGCGACCCCACCCTTCCGCCCGACCACCCGCAGGCGTGGTGGGCCACCTGCTCGGTGATCACCACGGAGGCGGACACCGACCCCTTGGGCGTGGCCCCCGCAGAGGGCCCGCGCTCGCTGGCGGACATCCACCCGCGCATGCCCCTGATGCTGACGCCCGACCGCTGGGACGCCTGGCTGGACCCGGCCCGCACGGAGGCGGAGGACCTGCGCTCGCTGCTCACGCCGCCGCCCGCCGGCCTGATGCGGGCCTATCCGGTGACGCCCGCCGTCAGCAACGTCCGCAACAACGGCCCCGAGCTGATCGAGGAGCTGCCCGGCCCGGTGGAGGAAACCCTCTTCTGAGGACCGGGTTGCAGACCCCGGCTTGGCACCATGGCACCGTGACCAACAGTGAGATCGTGCCGACCGGCGTCGGCGACGCCCGTATCACCTGGTACGCCGCCGAGGGCGACGCCCGCCTCGTCGTGGCCCTCGGCCACGGCGCAGGGGGCGGTGTCGAGGCGCGGGACCTGCGGGCGCTCGCCGCGAGCCTGCCGGCCGCCGGGGCGACCGTCGCCCTCGTCGAACAGCCGTGGCGCGTCGCCGGGAAGAAGCTCGCCCCCGCGCCCAAGACCCTGGACGCCGCCTGGCGGGACCTCTGGCCCGCCCTGCGCGTGCCCGGCCTGCCGATCGTGGCCGGCGGGCGCAGCGCCGGGGCCCGCGTCGCCTGCCGCACCGCCGGTGAGCTGGGCGCCCGCGCCGTCCTCGCGCTGAGCTTCCCGCTCCACCCGCCGGGCAGGCCGGAGAGCTCCCGCGCACAGGAGCTCCTCGGCGCGGGCGTGCCGACCCTCGTCGTCCAAGGCGGCAACGACCCCTTCGGCAGGCCGGCGGAGTTCCCGGAGGCAGGGCCCGAAGAGCGGTACGAGCTCGTGGAGGTCCCCTACGGGGACCACGGGTTCGCCGTGCCGAAGCGGGCGGCGGTGACCCAGGAGGAGGCGCTCGCGGTCATCACCGGGGCGGTCGGGACGTGGGTGAGTGGCCTGCGGGAATGAGAAGCGGCCGGGGCGTTGTTGTGACGGGCGTCGGTGTAGAGAGCAGAGCCAGGAGAGGGAGTCCGTCGCATGGGTTCGATCAGCTGCCCGAGCCGCTCCGAGGCCACTGAGCTGGACTGGACCGTGCTTCCCGCGGCCAGGACCGTCCCTGTCCGGGCATCGGGCGGACCGAATCTGAAGGGACTGGCGCCGGAAGGTCGACTATTCTCCGATTCGAGCGGGTCCGCACTCGGTCTCGCCACAGCGCTGGAGGAGGTGGGTCCGGTCACTGGGACCGACACAGGGACCAACGAAGGCCCCGAGGAGACGGAGTCCGAGCGCAACGCGCGCTTCGAGCGGGACGCCCTCGGCTACCTCGACCAGATGTACTCGGCGGCCCTGCGCATGACGCGCAACCCGGCCGACGCCGAGGACCTGGTCCAGGAGACGTATGCCAAGGCGTACGGGTCCTTCCACCAGTTCCGGGAGGGGACGAACCTCAAGGCCTGGCTGTACCGGATCCTCACCAACACCTTCATCAACTCGTACCGCAAGAAGCAGCGCGAGCCCCAGCGCAGTGCCGCGGAGGAGATCGAGGACTGGCAGCTCGCCCGCGCCGAGTCGCACATGTCCACCGGTCTGCGGTCCGCCGAGTCGCAGGCGCTGGACCACCTGCCCGACTCCGATGTGAAGGAAGCCCTCCAGGCCATCCCGGAGGAGTTCCGCATCGCCGTGTATCTGGCCGACGTAGAGGGCTTTGCGTACAAGGAGATCGCGGACATCATGGGGACACCCATCGGTACGGTGATGTCCCGACTGCACCGTGGCCGCCGCCAGCTGCGCGGCATGCTCGAGGACTACGCCCGCGAACGCGGCCTGGTCCCCGCGGGCGCCGGAGAGTCGTCGAACAACGGGAAAGGCTCGGGCTCATGAGCTGCGGAGAGCCGCACGAGACGGAATGCGCAGAGGTCCTGGACCATCTCTACGAGTTCCTCGACCGTGAGATGCCCGACAGCGACTGCACCAAGTTCGAGGTGCACTTCGAGGAGTGCTCCCCGTGCCTCGAGAAGTACGGGCTCGAACAGGCCGTGAAGAAGCTGGTCAAGCGGTGCTGCGGGCATGACGACGTACCGAGCGACCTGCGGGCCAAGGTCATGGGGCGCATCGAACTGATCCGCGCGGGCGAGGCCGTGCCCGACCACGACGTGTCCGCCGGGCCCGCCCCCGCCACCCAGGAGTAGGCCCGGGTCGACCGCGCGCGACCGCGCGGCTTGGTCACCCGAAGGGGCTAATCGATTCCGTCCGCCGCCACCGGGAGGGCACCGGCTCGTAGCCTGGCGCTCGATTCGGAGGGCCGGCGGGAGGCGGAAACGGTGGCGGGCATTCCGGTGGGGGCGTGGGCATACATCGCGGGTGCCGTGCTGTGCGCCTCCGCGTGCGTGCTGCCCGCGCTCGACCCGGCCGCCGACACCCCCTGGGGCGCGGTCGTGCTCCTCGCCGCGCTCTACGCCTTCTGCGAGTGGCCCGCCCGGTGGTCGGTCACCGGGCGCGCGACCGGGCACGTCCCGGGAGGCTCCGCCGTACCGGTGAGCGCCGGGTCGTTCTTCCCCGTCCTGCTCGCCGCCGCGCTGCTGCTGCCACCCGCCGCGGCCGCCCTCGTGGCCGTGCCCGGGGCGCTGGCCGCCCCCGTCGAGCACCGGCCCGCCACCCCTCGCCGGATCTGGCGCGCCGCACGGCTGGCCATCGCCGCCTGGGCGGCCGCGTGGGCCGCCGCGCAGACGGCGGTCGCCGTCGGCGGCGGCCCCGACGCCCTGTCGGCCGCGCCCGGCTTCCCGTGCGTCCTGCTTCCCGCCGGCCTCTCGGCGCTCGCCTTCTGCCTCGTCCTCACCGCCCTCGACGGCGGCATCCTCGCCACCGCCGAACGCCTGCCGGTGCGCAGCGCCTGGCGCGGGCTGCTGCCGCGTTCGCTGGCGCCGCACGCCGTGCACGGGCTGGCCGGGCTGATGATGGCCGTGCTGTGGCGCAGCCCGTACGGCTGGCCCGCCGCGCTCTTCGTGCTGCTGCCGATGTACGTCTCCTGCTGGATGTTCGCGCAAGTCCACCGCGAGCGCGCCGCCCACCAGGCGACGATCCGGGCGCTGGTCCAGGCCGTCGACATCAAGGACACCTACACCCGCGGCCACAGCGAGCGCGTCGGTCACGCGTCGGTGCTGATCGCCCGCGAACTGGGCATGGACGAGGCGCGCCTGGAGGTGATCCGCTTCGCCGGGATCCTGCACGACGTCGGAAAGCTCGGCGTGCCGACCCGGGTGCTGCGCAAGGACGGACCGCTGACCCCGGAGGAGCGGCGGGTGATCGAGCTGCACCCGGAGTACGGGCACGAGATGGTGCGCGGCATCGGGTTCCTGGGCGAGGCGCGGGCGGCGATCCTCCACCACCACGAACGGATGGACGGCAGCGGCTACCCGTACGGGCTGCGCGGCCGCCAGATCCCCGAGTTCGCGCGCGTGGTGGCCGTCGCGGACGCCTTCGACGCGATGACGTCGACCCGCTCCTACCGGTGCGCGCGGCCGGTCGCCACGGCGCTGGCGGAGCTGGAGCGCTGCGCGGGCACGCAGTTCGACCCCCGGATGGTACGGGCCCTGGTGCGGGCGCTGGAGCGGCACGGCTGGGAGCCGGCGGTCACCGCCGACGACTCCCGCGACCCGGCGCGCCGAAACGTCCCTCCACCACGCGACCGGCCGCGCCCCCCGGAACCGGCGCCCGAGGACGTGCCCGACGCCGCTGCACGGGACGGCGACGCACGGGACGGCGACGCACGGGACGGCGACGCGCGGGACGGCGACGCGCGGGGCCGCGACGCGCGGGGCCGGGCCCGGTGAGGGCGCTCGGGGCCGCCCACGCGGCCGCCGCCGCGCTCACCGCCGCCGGACTCGCCTGGACGCTGTGGCACGGCGTCGCCGAGCCCGGCACCGCACTCGCCTTCGGCCTGCTCATCGCCGTCGGGGAGCTCGCCCGCTGGACCGCCCGGCCCGGCGTGGCGGCCGGGCCCGTGCTCGCGGAGCCCTGGGGCCGGGAAGCCGCGCCCCTCGGCGCCGCCGGAGCCCTCGCGTACGCCCTGCTCGGCGAGTCCGCCGGGCGGCCCTCCACCCACGGGGTCCTCCAGACGATCGCCGTCGTCTTCGCCGGGGCGCTCGTCGGAGCCGTACCGCACGTGGCCCGGGGCTGCGGGCCGGCGCTGGACCACCTGGCCCGGCGGGTGCTGACCACGGCGTTCGCCGCCGTCTGCTTCCAGCCCCTCTACAACTCCGGACGACTGGACGAGACCGTCGGACAGGGCCCCTTCTACGCCCTGTTCCTGGTGCTCCTGCTGGTCCTGACCGCCCTGTGCGACGCCGTCCTCGCCGCCCTCATGCTGCGCGCCCGCACGGGCTACCGGTACGGGCCCCTCCTCCGCGACGAACTGCGCGCCCTGCTCGGCGTCGGCTCCGCGGTGTGCGCCACCGGCGCCGTCATCGCCCTCGCCGTCGCGGCCGCCGGACTGTGGGCGCTTCCCCTCTTCTGCGTACCCCTGCTCCTCACCCAGCTGTCCTTCCGCCGGTACGCCGCCGTCCGCGCGACGTACCGCCAGACCATCGCCTCCCTCGCGCGTGCCACCGAGATCGCCGGGTACACGACCCCGGGACATGCCCACCGGGTGGCGGCGCTCAGCCTCGCCGTAGGGCGGGAGCTGGGCCTGTCTGAGCCCGACCTGACCGTGCTGGAGTACGCCGCGCTGATGCACGACATCGGACAGCTGTCCCTCGTAGACCCCGTACCGGAGGGGGCCACCGCCCTCCTCCCGGCCGCCGAGCAGCGGCGCATCGCCCTCCTCGGCGGGGCCGTGGTGCGCCAGACCGGCGTCCCGGCGGCCGTCGCGGTCGTCGTGGAGCGGCAGGCCGACCCCTACCGGGAGCAGCCGCCGCCCGCGCGGATCGTCCGCGCCGTCAACGCGTACGACGATCTGGCCGGGGAAACCGCCCAGGGATCCCTCACCGCCCTGGAACAGCTCCGGCTGGGCACCGCGCGCGACTACCACCCCGCGGTGGTGGAAGCCCTGGCCAGAGTGGTGGCCCGGGGCTGCGTCACCGGTCGCGCAGCTGGGTAACCCATGGGTAATGAGCGGGCGCCCGACCGGGCATGGTTGGATGCGAACAAGAGGGTGTCCGGGGGCAGAGACCTTCAGCGAAAGCGACCGGCAGACCGGCAGGCGGGAATCGTGAGGATCTTCGGGAAGGTACGGCATCGGCCCTCCGCCTCGTGGCGGCAGGCCACCGACCGCGCGTTCACGCTGATCGGGGACGGGCGGTACGAGGACGCGGGCGCGCTGCTGACGCGGGCGGCGGACCTGGAGCCCTGGCTCTCGGAGTCCTGGTTCAACCTGGCGCTGCTGCACAAGTTCCGGCACGACTGGGAGCAGGCGCGCACGGCGGGCCTGCGCGCGGTCGCGCTCCTCGACAAGGACGCCGGCGCCCCGGACTGGTGGAACGTCGGCATCGCCGCCACCGCGCTCCAGGACTGGCCGCTGGCGCGCCGCGCCTGGCAGGCGTACGGCCTGAAGGTGCCGGGGGCCGCCGCGGCGAGCGGTGAGCCGACCGGGATGGAGCTGGGCAGCGCCGCCGTACGGCTGTCGCCGGAGGGCGAGGCCGAGGTGGTGTGGGGCCGTCGGCTCGACCCGGCCCGGATAGAGGTGCTCTCCATTCCGCTGCCGTCCTCCGGCCGGCGCTGGGGCGAGGTCGTGCTGCACGACGGGGTCCCCCATGGAGAGCGCACCACGTCCGCCGGGCACAGCTTCCCGGTGTTCGACGAGATCGAGCTGTGGGCACCGTCCCCCGTACCGACCTGGGTGGTGCTCCTGGAGGCGGCGACCGAGGCCGACCGGGACGCCCTGGAGCGGCTCGCGGCCGACGCCGGGTTCGCCGCCGAGGACTGGTCCTCGTCCGTACGGCTGCTGTGCCGGCCCTGCTCGGAGTCGCGGATGCCGAGCGCCGAGGGCGAGGGCGAGCACCTGGACCCGCACGACCACAGCGAGCCCGGGCACCCGGGCCCGCTCGGGCACCGCTCGCCGGGCGAGCTGTGGGTGCCGGAGCGCGAGTGCGGCATCGCGGCGCCCGCCGGACTGGTCCGCGGGCTGCTGGACGGCTGGGTGGCGGACAGCCCGGACAGCCGCGAGTGGCGGGATCTCGAAGAAGTCTGCTGAGCCGGGTCGTAGGCTGTACCAGCACATCAGGCATGCATGCATCGGGTACTGAGAAAGGCGCAGAGGCGGACATGGCGCAGCAGGAGACGGATCCGTACGTCGACGACGAGGGTTTCATCATCGACACGGAGGACTGCGAGGAGCGCGAGCGCGCCCACCGGGAGCGCGGCACGTCCCGCCCGATCACCGTCGTTGGGAACCCGGTGCTCCACAAGGAGTGCAAGGACGTCACCGAGTTCGACGACTCGCTGGCCCGGCTGATCGACGACATGTTCGCCAGCCAGCGGACCGCCGAGGGCGTCGGTCTGGCGGCCAATCAGATCGGTGTGGACCTGAAGGTCTTCGTCTACGACTGCCCGGACGACGAGGGTGTCCGGCACGTGGGCGTCGTCTGCAACCCCGTTCTGGAGGAGCTGCCGCCGGAGCTGCGCGTCCTCGACGACTCCAACGAGGGCTGCCTGTCCATCCCGACGGCGTACGCCTCGCTGGCCCGGCCCGACTACGCCGTGGTGCGTGGCCAGGACGCCAAGGGCAACCCCATCAAGGTGCGCGGCACCGGGTACTTCGCCCGCTGCCTCCAGCACGAGACGGACCACCTGTACGGGTACCTGTACATCGACCGCCTGTCGAAGCGCGACCGCAAGGACGCGCTGAAGCAGATGGAGGCGGGTACGCCGCGCTACCCGGTCGTCGCCAACGACTGAGCCGTACGACGGCGGGGCCCCGTTCCGGTACGTCCGGACGGGGCCCCGCCGTCATCTCAGAAGTCCTCGTCGAGGTCGACCGAACCCTCCACCGCCACCTGGTAGGCGGAGGGGCGGCGCTCGAAGAAGTTCGTGAGCTCCTGGACGCCCTGCAGCTCCATGAACGAGAACGGGTTCTCCGAGCCGTACACCGGCGCGAAGCCGAGGCGCATCAGGCGCTGGTCGGCGACACACTCCAGGTACTGGCGCATCGACTCGGTGTTCATGCCGGGCAGGCCGTCGCCGCACAGGTCGCGACCGAACTGGAGCTCCGCCTCCACCGCTTCCCTCAGCATGTCGGTGACCTGCTGCTGGAGCTCGTCGTCGAAGAGGTCCGGCTCCTCCTTGCGGACGGTGTCGACGACCTCGAACGCGAAGTTCATGTGCATCGTCTCGTCGCGGAACACCCAGTTGGTGCCGGTCGCCAGGCCGTGCAGCAGGCCGCGCGACCGGAACCAGTACACGTAGGCGAAGGCCCCGTAGAAGAACAGGCCCTCGATGCACGCGGCGAAGCAGATGAGGTTCAGCAGGAAGCGGCGGCGGTCGGCCTTCGACTCCAGCCGCTCGATCTTCTCGACCGAGTCCATCCACCGGAAGCAGAACTGCGCCTTCTCGCGGATGGAGGGAATGTTCTCCACGGCGGCGAAGGCGGCCGTGCGGTCCTCCGGGTCGGGCAGGTAGGTGTCGAGCAGCGTCAGGTAGAACTGGACGTGCACGGCCTCCTCGAACAGCTGCCGCGACAGGTACAGTCGCGCCTCGGGCGAGTTGATGTGCTTGTAGAGCGTCAGCACCAGGTTGTTCGCGACGATCGAGTCACCGGTCGCGAAGAACGCGACCAGCCGGCCGATCAGGTGCTGCTCACCGGGCGTCAGCTTGGCGAGGTCGGCGACGTCGGAGTGGAGGTCGACCTCCTCCACGGTCCAGGTGTTCTTGATGGCGTCCCGGTAGCGCTCGTAGAAGTCCGGGTAGCGCATGGGGCGGAGAGTCAGCTCGAAGCCCGGGTCGAGCAGGTTCTTGAAAACAGGGGTGTCGGCACGCAGTGCCGTCGTTGAGGGGCGGTGGTCGGGCGACGGGTGGGCGGAGCTCATTACTGGCAGGCCTCGCAGGACTCGGGGTTCTCAAGGGAGCAGGCGACGGCCTCGGGGTCGGCGGCCTGCTGAACGGGAATGGACGCCTGGGCGGCGCGGGCGATCCGGGTCGCCGGGCGCGAGCGCAGGTAGTACGTCGTCTTCAGGCCCTGCTTCCAGGCGTACGCGTACATCGACGACAGCTTGCCGATGGTGGGCGTCTCCATGAACAGGTTCAGCGACTGCGACTGGTCCAGGAACGGCGTACGGGCCGCCGCCATGTCGATCAGGCCGCGCTGCGGGATCTCCCACGCCGTGCGGTACAGCGTGCGGATCTCCTCCGGCACCCACGAGAAGCCCTGCACCGAGCCGCTCGACTCGCGCAGCGCCTCACGGGTCTGCGCGTCCCAGACGCCCAGCCGCTTCAGGTCCTCCACCAGGTACGAGTTGACCTGGAGGAACTCGCCGGACAGCGTCTCGCGCTTGAAGAGGTTGGAGACCTGCGGCTCGATGCACTCGTACACACCGGCGATCGAGGCGATGGTCGCGGTCGGCGCGATGGCCAGCAGCAGCGAGTTGCGCATGCCGACGGCGGCGACGCGCTCGCGCAGGGCCGCCCACCGCTCCGGCCAGGTGAGCTCGGTGTCGTAGTGGTCGGGGTGCAGCACACCGCGCGCGGTGCGGGTCTGCTCCCAGGCGGGCAGCGGGCCGTTGCGCTCGGCCAGGTCGGCGGAGGCCTCGTACGCCGCCAGCATGATCCGCTCGGCGATACGCGTCGACAGGGCCCGCGCCTCGGGGGAGTCGAACGGCAGGCGCAGCTTGAAGAAGACGTCCTGGAGGCCCATCGCGCCCAGGCCGACCGGCCGCCACTTGGCGTTGGAGCGCCCGGCCTGCTCGGTCGGGTAGAAGTTGATGTCCACGACCCGGTCCAGGAAGGTCACGGCGGTGCGGACGGTCGGGTCGAGCCGCTCCCAGTCGATGTCCCCGCCGCTGACGAAGGCGCCCAGGTTGACCGAGCCGAGGTTGCAGACGGCCGTCTCGCCGTCGTTCGTCACCTCGATGATCTCGGTGCAGAGGTTCGAGGAGTGGACGACCGTGCCGGGCTCGGCGGTCTGGTTGGCCGTACGGTTCGAGGCGTCCTTGAACGTCATCCAGCCGTTGCCGGTCTGCGCGAGGGTCCGCATCATCCGCCCGTACAGGTCACGGGCCGGCATGGTCTTGCGGGCCAGCCCCTTGGCCTCGGCGGCGCGGTAGGCGGCGTCGAACTCCTCGCCCCACAGGTCGACCAGCTCGGGCACGTCCGCCGGCGAGAACAGCGACCATTCGGCGTCGGCGTTGACCCGGCGCATGAACTCGTCCGGGATCCAGTGCGCGAGGTTGAGGTTGTGGGTGCGCCGGGCGTCCTCGCCGGTGTTGTCGCGCAGCTCCAGGAACTCCTCGATGTCCGCGTGCCAGGTCTCCAGGTACACGGCGGCCGCGCCCTTGCGCCGCCCGCCCTGGTTCACGGCCGCGACCGAGGCGTCGAGGGTCTTCAGGAACGGCACGATGCCGTTGGAGTGCCCGTTCGTGCCCCGGATCAGCGAGCCGCGGGCGCGGATGCGCGAGTACGACAGGCCGATGCCGCCCGCGTGCTTCGAGAGCCGCGCCACCTGGTGGTAGCGGTCGTAGATGGAGTCCAGCTCGTCCAGCGGCGAGTCCAGCAGGTAGCACGACGACATCTGCGGGTGGCGCGTACCGGAGTTGAACAGCGTGGGGGAGGAGGGCAGGTAGTCGAGGCGGCTCATCAGGCCGTACAGCGCCGCGACCTCGTCCAGCGCGCGGACGCTGTCGTCCTCGGCCAGCCCGGCCGCCACCCGGAGCAGGAAGTGCTGCGGCGTCTCGATGACCTTGCGCGTGATCGGGTGGCGCAGCAGGTAGCGGGAGTAGAGCGTCCGCAGCCCGAAGTAGCCGAACCGGTCGTCGGCCGCCGGGTCGACCAGCCCGTCGAGCCGCTCGCGGTGGACGCGGACGAAGTCGGCGGTGCGGTCGGCGATCAGCCCCTCGCGGTGCCCCACGGCGACGGAGCCGGAGAACGACGTAACCCCCTGCGAGGCCGCCTCCGCCGCAATGCCGATGGTCAGCAACCGGGCCGCGAGCCGCGAGTACGCCGGGTCCTCGGCGATCAGCCCGGCGGCCGCCTCGGTGGCGAGCTCCCGCAGCTCCGCCTCGTCCGACCCGGCGTGCCGGCCGCGCAGCGCGGCGGCGGCGACCCGGCCGGGGTCGGTGTCGGGCAGGTCGGCGGTCAGGTCGGTCAGGGTGCGCAGCAGGACGGTCCCGGGACCGTCGCCGGCGTCGTTCCCGTCGCTCTGGCTCGCTGACACCGGATCGGCTGGCGCGATGGTCACGTGGGGCTCTCCCTCGCTCGGCTCGGGGCCACCGGCGGCGGGGCACGGCAGAGCGGGGCGCCTCCGGCACAGGGGCGCACGTATCCGCGTCCACCGGCCCATTCCGCGAGGCCCGGACGTCTGGGCACCCGGGCCGGACGGTCCGGGCGCGCTGCCGGCAGGTGCTCGGACTCGTGGGTGCCCAAAGGCACACCAACACACCGTTGCGGGACAGTTCCGGATTCGCACCGGATTCCCCTGCGACGACAGCGAGATGAGCATACATGTGGGGGGCGTCCGCTGAGCCACCCCCCACATCTTGTGTCGGCCACCACAAGACGCGCCGCTCAGAGGTCGAGCGCGTATGTACGCAGCGTCACCCCCGGGACCGGCGTCCAGTCGCGCTCCGGAGTGCGGACGAACCCCAGCCGCTCGTACACGCGGTGCGCGGTCCGCATCGCCTGCTGCGAGGAGAGCACCACCCGGCGGCAGCCGTCCGCCGCCCTCGCCCGCTCCACGCACGCCCGGACGAGCGCCTCCCCGGCGCCGCGCCGCCGGTCCTCGCGCGCGACGGCGAGCATCCGGATCTCGGCCTCGCCGTGCCCCGCCAGCTCGGCCAGGGGCCCGCCGCCCGGGGCGAACGTCACGCCGCCCAGCAGCCGCTCGCCCCGGCCGGGCGCGCCCGGCTCCCCGGCGCCCCGCTCCACGGCCACGAGGACCTCGGCGTCGGCGGCCCGCCCGGCCACGTCCCGCAGTTCGATCAGATACTCGTCGCTGTCGGCGAAGGCCAGCAGCCCGTCTGCGAGGTACGCCTGCGCCGTGAGCTCGCCCAGCGCCGCGTGCTCCTCCGGCCGTACCGCCCTGATGGTGATGTCCATGGGGCCAGAGTGCACAACGAAGCGGGCCGTCGCGCCTCCGTGAGGGAGGCGCGACGGCCCGTCGTACGCGGATGGGTCAGTGGTGCGGCCTCAGTGCCCCGAGCCCGCCGTGGCCTTGGGCAGCTCCACCTGGACGCCCGGGTCGCCCGCGTCCGCCGTGTAGTCCTCCGGCGAGGTCTCGTCGATGCCCTCGGGCGCCTTGACGGCCTTGAGGACGAAGGTGAGGACGACGACGACCAGGACGTTGAGGACGAAGGCCGTCAGGCCGATGTAGCCGATCTCGCCGATGCCGGGGATCTCGGCGGACGAGCCGCCGAAGTGCTTCTGCGTCGGGCTGGCGACGCCGTACGCCGCCGCCGTGCCGTAGACCATGCCGACCGCCCAGCCGGCGAGCAGCGCCCAGCGGTGGAACCAGCGGGTGAACAGGCCGCCCACCAGCGCCGGCAGGGTCTGGAGGATCCAGATGCCGCCCAGCAGCTGGAAGTTGATGGCGACGGTCTTGTCCATGGTGAGGACGAAGGCCAGCGCGCCCACCTTCACCAGCAGCGACACCAGCTTGGACACCTTGGTCTCCTGCTCCGGCGTGGCGTCCGGCTTCAGGAAGTCCTTGTAGATGTTGCGGGTGAAGAGGTTGGCGGCGGCGATGGACATGATGGCCGCCGGGACCAGCGCGCCGATGCCGATGGCCGCGAAGGCGACGCCCGCGAACCAGTCCGGGAACATGTTCTCGAACAGCTGCGGGATGGCCAGCTGGCCGTTCTGCACCTTCACGCCCGCCGCGATGGCCATGAAGCCGAGCAGCGCCAGCAGACCCAGCATCAGCGAGTACAGCGGCAGGATCGTGGTGTTGCGGCGGATCACGTCACGGCTGCGCGAGGAGAGCGTCGCCGTGATGGAGTGCGGGTACATGAAGAGCGCCAGCGCCGAGCCGAGCGCGAGGGTCGCGTAACCCCACTGGCCCATCTCGCCCGGTACCAGGGCGCCGCGCGGCTTGTCGGTCGCCGGGTTGATCTGCGCGTACGCCTCGCCGGCCTTGCTGAAGATCTCGTCGAAGCCGCCCAGCTTGATGGGGATGTAGATGATCGCCACCGCGATGACGATGTAGATCAGCGTGTCCTTGACGAAGGCGATCATCGCGGGCGCCCGCAGCCCGGAGGAGTACGTGTACGCCGCGAGGACGCCGAACGCGATCAGCAGCGGCAGGTCCTTGATGAACCAGTGCGTGGTCTCGCCGCCGCCCACACCCATCACGTCCAGCACCGCCTGGATGCCGACGAGCTGCAGCGCGATGTACGGCATCGTGGCGAGGATGCCGGTCAGGGCCACCGCCAGCGACAGGCTCTTCGAGCCGAACCGCCCGCGCACGAAGTCGGAGGTGGTGACGTAGCCGTGTTTGTGCGACACCGACCACAGGCGCGGCAGGAAGGTGAAGATCAGCGGGTAGACGAGGATCGTGTACGGGACGGCGAAGAAGCCCGCGGCGCCCGCCGCGTAGATCGCCGCCGGGACGGCGACGAAGGTGTACGCCGTGTAGAGGTCGCCGCCCAGCAGGAACCAGGTGATCCAGGTGCCGAACGACCGGCCGCCCAGGCCCCATTCGTCCAGGCTGTGCTCGTTCTCGGCCTTGCGCCAGCGGGAGGCCATGAAGCCCATCACCGTGACGGCCAGGAAGAAGAAGATGAAGACGGCGAGTGCGACGCCGTTCACGCCGTCCTTCACTGCGACGCACCCCCCTTGCGGGACCGCTGGTCACGGTGCCACAGCTTGTACGCCACCATCGTCAGCACGGTCGATATGACGACCCAGGCCATCTGGTACCAGTAGAAGAACGGGATCCCTGCGAGCTTCGGCTCGACCTTCGCGTACGAGCTGACCCAGAGCATCGCGACGAAGGGCGCGAACAGGCAGAGCGCCACCACCACCCGCACGGGGGTGACCACTGGTTGTTTCTCCTGTGTCATACGGCGTTCCGTCCCCTCACTGATCACCTGGCGTCATGCGCACGCAATCTAAGGGACCGTCCCGCTCCATGGAACCCCCGTCCGCATAACGGACGTGTCTCGGGCGGGCGTTGCGGGCGTTGCGGGCGTTGCGGGCGTTGCGGGCGCCGCGGGGTGTTGCAGGGCGTCGTGGAGCGGGCGGGAAGACGACGGGAGGGGCCGGCGCGCACGGCGCCGGCCCCTCCCTCGTACCTCGTCCACGTCTTCGCCGCGGCGGGCGTCCGCTTCGTCAGTCGTTCGGGCGCTTCAGCCGCGCCACGAACTTGTACCGGTCGCCCCGGTACACCGAGCGCACCCACTCCACCGGCTTGCCGTCCTCGTCCAGCGAGTGGCGCGACAGCATCAGCATCGGCAGGCCCACGTCCGTACCGAGCAGCCCCGCCTCGCGCGGCGTGGCCAGCGAGGTCTCGATGGTCTCCTCGGCCTCCGCGAGCCGGACGTTGTAGACCTCCGCCAGTGCCGTGTACAGCGAGGTGTACTTGACCAGCGACCGCCGCAGCGCGGGGAAGCGCTTCGCGCTCAGGTGCGTCGTCTCGATGGCCATCGGCTCGCCGCTCGCCAGCCGCAGCCGCTCGATGCGCAGCACGCGGCCGCCGGCCGAGATGTCGAGCAGCCCGGCGAGGGTGTCGTCGGCCGTGACGTACCCGATGTCCAGGAGCTGCGAGGTGGGTTCGAGGCCCTGGGCGCGCATGTCCTCGGTGTACGAGGTGAGCTGGAGCGCCTGCGAGACCTTCGGCTTCGCGACGAACGTGCCCTTGCCCTGGATGCGTTCCAGCCGGCCCTCGACGACCAGTTCCTGGAGCGCCTGGCGCACGGTGGTGCGAGAGGTGTCGAACTCGGCGGCGAGCGTGCGCTCCGGGGGCACCGGGGTGCCCGGGGGCATGGTCTGCGTCATGTCGAGCAGATGCCGCTTGAGCCGGTAGTACTTGGGCACGCGTGCGGTGCGAGTGGCCGTCCCGCTCTCGCTCTCGGTGCTGCCGCCCCCGTCCGTGGCCATGGCCGCCCGCCTTCCCGACTCCTGTGCTGCTGCCGTCACCGGCTCCTCCGTCCCTTGCGGCTCACATGGTGGCACGGACCGGTCACGGGTCGTCGCCCCTCCTCAGGTGTCGGTCTCGTAACGGAGCCGACTGCCCTTCTTATACACCCTTGACACCCCTAAAGGTCTAGGCCAAGCTCCCGGTTACTGGTCTAAACCATTAAAGGCCGGTCCCAGTCCCACGGGCAGCACAGGCAGGACACGTACACCAGTACACGTCGTATGGCCGTCGTATGGCTTCGCGGTGGGGGCAAGGGTTGCAGGCATCCCTGAGGAGGGTGGCGTGAAGCGCAAGCTCATCGCGGCGATCGGCGTCGCGGGCATGGTGGTCGGCGTGGCGGCGTGTGGTTCCGACAAGGGTGGGGACGCCGCGGGGGGCGGCGCCAAGGAGCTCACCGTCTGGCTGACGGTCGACGCCCAGAACAACTGGCCGGACCTCGTGAAGGCGGCCGACGACGCGATAGCGCAGAAGTACCCGGGCATCAAGATCAAGCACGAGTACTACGGCTGGCCGGACAAGAACGCCAAGCTCGACGCCGTACTCGCCACGGACAAGGCGCCGGACGTGGTCGAGATGGGCAACACCGAGATGCTCGGCTACATGGTCAAGGGCGCCTTCGCCGAGGTCGACCCGAAGAAGTTCGAGCAGTCGGACCAGTGGCTGGACGGACTCAAGGAGTCCGTCACCTACGAGGGCAAGACCTACGGCGTCCCCTACTACGCCGGCGGCCGCGTGGCCACCTGGCGCAAGGACCTGGCCGCCGAGATCGGTGTGAAGACCCCGCCGAAGACGTACGCCGAGCTCACCGCCGCCCTGGACAAGATCCAGGCGAAGAAGGGCGACAAGTTCAGCGGCTGGTACCAGCCTTCGCCGGACTGGTACGCCGCGATGTCCTTCGTGTACGACGCGGGCGGCTCCATCGCCAAGAAGGACGGCGACACCTGGAAGGCCAACCTGTCCTCGCCCGAGTCCCTCAAGGGACTCAACGAGTACAAGAAGGTCCTCGACACCTACATGAAGGCCGACAAGACCAAGGACGAGTCGGACCGTCCCATCGTCTTCGGCCAGGGCAACGCCGCCATGATCTTCGCGGCTGCCTGGGAGGGCGGCACCGCCGCCGACCCGAAGAACGACAAGACGGGCAAGCTCAAGGACAACCTCGAGAACTTCGTGATGCCCGGCCCGTCCGGCAAGAACATCCCCGTCTTCCTCGGCGGTTCCGACCTCGCCATCCCGGTCAAGTCCAAGGCGCAGGACGTCGCGGCCGAGTGGATCGACGCCTACACGGGCGCCAAGGGCCAGAAGGGCCTGCTCGCCAAGGGCAACCTGCCCAACAACAAGACGGACCTCGCGACCCTGAAGGCCGACCCGAAGACGATGGTCGCCGCCACCGCGGCCGAGTCCAACTGGTTCGTCCCCATGGCGCCCGGCTGGGGACAGGTCGAGAAGGCGCAGACCCTCAAGACCCTGCTCCAGGAGATCGGTACCGGCAAGAAGTCGGTCGAGGCCGCCGCGAAGGACGCGGACGCCGCGATCGACAAGGTCATCAACACCAAGTGACCTGACGCCGGGGCCCCGCCACCGCCGGGCGGGGCCCCGGCGCCCGTACGAGAAGAGGGACCGCTGTCGCGATGAGTGCCGCCGACACAACCACTGCCAAGGTGCCGCCCACGCGGCCATCGCGGGTACGGAAGTCCGCCCCGCCCGGTGGCCCCGCGAAGCGGGCCGCACAGCCCGGGAAGCCCGGGACCGGGGGAGCCGCGGTGCCGTGGGCGCTGCTCGCGCCCTGCCTGCTCGTCCTCCTGCTGGTCCTCGGCTATCCGCTGGTGCGGCTGGTCACCCTCGCCTTCCAGAAGTTCGAGCAGCCCCAGCTCTGGGGCTTCAAGGAGCCCGAGTCCGTCGGCTTCGGGAACTTCGCCAAGATCCTCGGGGACGGCGAGTTCTGGACCGTCGTGCTGCGGACCGTGCTCTTCGCCGCCGGCGCGGTGATCTTCACCATGGTCATCGGCATGCTGATCGCCCTGCTGCTGCAGCGCGTCTCCGGCTGGGTCAAGACCCTGATCAACATCGCGCTGGTCGCGAGCTGGGGCATGCCCATCATCGTCGCCACCGCCATCTTCAAGTGGCTCTTCGACGCCGACTACGGCGTGCTGAACTGGCTGCTCAGCCAGGTGCCGGGCGTCGACATGATCGGGCACAACTGGTTCGCCAGCGGCCCCCAGGGCCTCGCCGTGATCATGCTGCTGGTCGTCTGGGGCGCGGTGCCCTTCGTCGTCATCACGCTCAGCGCCGGCCTCACCCAGGTGCCCAAGGAGCTGGAGGAGGCCGCCCGCCTCGACGGCGCCGGCGCCTGGGGCGTCTTCCGGTACGTCACCCTGCCGATCCTCAAGCCGATCATCGTGATGCTCACGACGCTGTCGGTGATCTGGGACATGGGCGTCTTCCCGCAGGTCTTCGTGATGCGCAACGGCCACCCGGAGGCCGAGTTCCAGCTCCTGACGACGTACTCGTACGACAAGGCCTTCGTGGTCAACGACTACGGCGGCGGCTCGGCGATCGCGGTCGTCACCGTGGTCCTGCTGCTCGGTGTCGTCGCCGTGTACATGCGTCAGATGCTCAAGATCGGAGAAGTCGAGTGAGCGCCACGACCACCGCGCCGCGCGCCACGTCCGGGGCCACGTCCGGCGCCACGCCGGGGGCCGGCTCCGCGGGCAGGCCCGGGCGTACGCCGGAGGGCAGGCCCGGCCGCAAGCTCGGCTGGAACCTGATCGGCCTGCTCGTCTTCGTCTCCATCGGCTTCCCGGTCTACTG
This sequence comes from Streptomyces sp. NPDC030862, assembly GCF_055571835.1. Taxonomy (NCBI): domain Bacteria; kingdom Bacillati; phylum Actinomycetota; class Actinomycetes; order Kitasatosporales; family Streptomycetaceae; genus Streptomyces; species Streptomyces sp. NPDC030862. The sequence goes on from NZ_JBVIEN010000002.1 coordinate 279,473, forward strand.
GATGCTGAACACGGCGTTCAAGCCGGCCAAGGACGCCATTGACCCCGATCCGCACTTCTTCCCCCGCACGTTCACCCTGGAGAACTTCGAGCGGGCCTTCCAGATCGCGGACTTCTGGGGCCCGGTCGGCCGCTCGCTGATCGTCTCGTTCGTCGTCGTCCTCATCGGCATCGTCGTCGGCATGCTGGCCGCGCTCGCCATCTCGCGCTTCGCCTTCCGCGGCCGCAAGATCGTCATCGTCGGCATCCTCGCGGTCCAGATGGTCCCGCTCGTCGCGATGATCATCCCGGTCTTCCTGCTGCTCAACGACCTGGGTCAGTACGACAAGCTCACCGGCCTGATCATCACGTACCTCACCTTCATCCTCCCCTTCACGGTGTGGACGCTGCGCGGCTTCATCGTCAACATCCCCAAGGAGCTGGAGGAGGCGGCGATGGTCGACGGCTGCACCCGCACCGGCGCCTTCGTCCGGGTGGTGTTCCCGCTGCTCGCCCCCGGCATGGTCGCGACCTCCGTGTACGGCTTCATCCAGGCCTGGAACGAGTACCTGTACGCCCTGATGCTGATGAGCCAGCAGAACCAGACGGCCACCGTCTGGCTGGGCAACTTCACCACCAAGAACGGGACCGAGTACGCCCCGATGATGGCCGGCGCCACGATGATGGCCGTCCCCGTCGTCATCCTCTTCCTCCTCGTCCAGCGCAAGATGGCCGCGGGTCTGACCGCCGGCGCAGTGAAGGGATAACGGCCCCCATGACGACTCTCGTACGCGGCGCCTCCCCGACCCTCGTCCGGGACGCGCTCGCCGTCCTGCAACCGGGCTTCACCGGCACCACGCCGCCCGACTGGCTGCTGCGCCGCATCGGCGAAGGGCTCTCCTCGGTCGGCCTGTTCGGGCGCAACGTCACCGGGCCCGAGCAGCTGGCCGCGCTGACCGCCCGGCTGCGGGCCGAGCGGGACGACCTGCTCGTCGCGATCGACGAGGAGAGCGGCGACGTCACGCGCCTGGAGGTGCGGACCGGCTCGTCCTTCCCCGGCAACTACGCGCTCGGCACGGTCGACGACACCGGCCTGACCCGGGCCGTGGCGGCGGAGCTCGGCCGCCGGCTCGCCGCCTGCGGCGTCGACTTCAACTGGGCGCCCTCCGCGGACGTCAACTCCGACCCGGACAACCCGGTCATCGGCGTCCGCTCCTTCGGCGCCGACCCGCGACTGGCCGCCCGCCACACCGTGGCCTACATCGAGGGCCTGCAGTCCGCCGGCGTCGTCGCGTGCACCAAGCACTTCCCCGGGCACGGCGACACCAATGTCGACTCGCACCACGCGATTCCCCGCATCGATGTGGACCTCGCCACACTGCACGCCCGTGAGCTGGTACCTTTCCGCGCCGCCATCGCGGCGGGTTCCAAATCGGTGATGAGCGCGCATATCCTGCTTCCCGCGCTCGACCCCGACCGCCCGGCCACCCTGAGCCCGCAGATCCTCACCGGTCTGCTGCGCCAGGAGCTGGGCTACGACGGCCTGATCGTCACCGACGGCATGGAGATGCAGGCCATCGCCGCGACGTACGGGATCGAGCGCGGCTCCGTCCTCGCGATCGCGGCGGGCGCCGACGCGATCTGCGTCGGCGGCGGCCTGGCGGACGAGGGGACCGTACTGCGGCTGCGCGACGCGCTGGTGGCGGCGGTACGGACCGGCGAACTGCCCGAGGAGCGCTTGGCCGACGCGGCCGCGCGGGTGCGCGCGCTGGCGTCGTGGACCCGGGCGCACCGGGCCAGGGGGGCTCAGACGGGGCCGGGCGCGGCTTCAGAGGAGGGGACCGCGCCCGGCGCCGACATCGGTCTCGTGGCGGCCCGGCGGGCGCTGACCGTCACGGGCACGCGGGAGCCGCTCACCGGCCCGGCGTACGTCGCCGCCTTCACCCCCGGCACCAACATCGCGGTCGGCGACGAGACCCCGTGGGGCGTCGGCCCGGAGCTGGCGCGGCTGCTGCCGTCCACGACGACCGGGACGTACGCCTCCGACGCGGCCGTGGACCGGGTGCTGCGGGACGCGGGGGAGCGGCCGATCGTCGCGGTGGTGCGGGACACCCACCGCCACCCGTGGATGGGGCGGACGCTGGACGCCCTGCTGGTGGCCCGGCCCGACACGATCGTCGTGGAGATGGGCCTGAACCAGGCGCCGGCGCGCGGGGCGCTGCACATCGCCACGTACGGCGCGGCGCGGGTCTGCGGCACCGCGGCGGCGGAGGTCATCGCGGGCGCCGCCTGAGCGTCGCGCGTACGTCGAGGGCCCGGTTCCGGGGGGAAACCGGGCCCTTCGTGCTGTGTGCGTGTGTGCCTGTCAGATGCCCTGCCACGCGGGCTTGTTGGCGTAGGTGTGCCGGAAGTAGTCGGCGAGCTTCAGCTTGGACGCGGCGGCCTCGTCGACGACGACCGTGGCGTGCGGGTGCAGCTGCAGCGCGGAGGCGGGTACGAGTGCGGCGACCGGCCCCTCGACGGTCTGCGCGACCGCCTCCGCCTTGCCCTCGCCGGTGGCGAGGAGCACCAGGTGGCGGGCCTCCAGGATGGTGCCGATGCCCTGCGTGATGACGTGGTGCGGCACCTGGTCGATGTCACCGTCGAAGAAGCGCGCGTTGTCCACGCGGGTCTGCTCGGTGAGCGTCTTGATCCGGGTGCGGGACGCGAGCGAGGAGCACGGCTCGTTGAAGCCGATGTGCCCGTCGGTGCCGATGCCGAGGATCTGCAGGTCCACGCCGCCCGCCTCGGCGAGCGCCCTGTCGTACGCCTCGCAGGCGGCCTGGACGTCCTCGGCGGAGCCGTCGGGGCCCATGAAGGCGTCGGGGCTCAGCCCGAGCGGCTCGACGACCTGGCGCAGCACGGTCGAGCGGTACGACTCGGGGTGGCCCGCGGGCAGCCCCACGTACTCGTCCAGCTGGGCTATGCGGGCGCGCGAGGCGTCCACGGCCCCGGAGCGGACCTTGGCGATCAGCGCGTCGTAGATGGGCAGCGGGGTCGAGCCGGTGGCCACGCCGAGCAGAGCGTCGGGCTTGCGGCGCAGGAGGGCGGCGATGCCCTCGGCGATCAGCTCGCCGCCTGCCTTGGCGTCCTGGACGATGACAACTTCCACGCTGGGCCTGCCGATCTGATGGGTGACGGATGACAAGGTGGTATAGACCAATCTAGCAGAATGGCCCTCTCCGCTGGCGGCTTCTCACGGGCCCGTGTTCGACTGGTGCGCATGAGCGAGCAGCCGGGCCGGATCATGGCGGGGGAGATGGCGGAGCAGCCCGCGGTGCTGCGACGGATCCTCGACCAGGGCGCGCCGCGGATCCGCGCCGTGGCCCAGGCGATCCGGGAGCGCCGTCCGCGCTTCGTCCTGCTGACGGCGCGCGGCACATCGGACAACGCGGCGCTGTACGCCAAGTACCTGCTGGAGATCCGGCTGGGCATGCCCTGCGGCCTGACGTCCATGTCCACGACCACGGCGTACGGCGCCAAGCCCGACTACACCGACGTCCTGGTCGTCACCGTCAGCCAGTCCGGCGGCTCCCCGGACCTCGTCGCCTCCACGCGCGCGGCCCGGGAGGCGGGTGCGATCACCCTGGCGGTCACCAACAACCCGGACTCGTCGCTCGCGGCGGTCTCCGAGCACCACATCGACATCCTGGCGGGTCCGGAGAAGGCGCTGCCCGCCACCAAGACCTACACCGCCTCGCTCCTCTCGCTCTACCTCCTGATCGAGGGCCTGGCCGGCGACGGCGGCCCCACCGCCGCCGCGCCCCTGCCGGACCGGGCGGCGTCCGTCCTGGACCGGCGCGACGAGGTCCGCGCCCTCGCGGCCCGCTACCGCTTCGCCGAGCGGATGGTCATCACCTCACGCGGCTACGGCTATCCCACCGCGAAGGAAGCGGCCCTGAAACTGATGGAGACCAGCTACATCCCGGCTCTCTCCTACTCCGGCGCCGATCTGCTGCACGGCCCGCTCGCCATGGTCGACAACATCTCGCCCGTCATCGCGGTCGTCCCGGACGGCAAGGGCGGCGAGGCCCTCCAGCCGGTCCTCGACCGCCTCCGCGGCCGCGGCGCGGACCTGGTGGTCGTCGGCCCCCGCCCCCAGGTCGCGGCGGCCTCCGCGGGCTTCGTCCTCCCGACGGAGGGCATCCCCGAGGAGCTCCAGCCGATCCTGGAGATCCTCCCGCTCCAGCTCCTCGCCTACGAGGTCACCATCGCCCGCGGCCAGGACCCGGACGCCCCCCGCGCGCTGGCGAAGGTCACCGAGACCCGCTGACCGGCCCGGCGAGCGGCCCTACGGCAGCGAGCCGTTCGTCGCGTCCAGCCAGTGCCCCGTTATCGCGCGGGCGCCGTCCGACGCCAGGAACGCCACCACGTCCGCGACGTCGGCGGGGACGCCGACGCGCCCCAGCGCCGAGAAGGCCTCCGCGCCCGCCCACGCCGCCTCGTCGGCGCGCAGCCACGCCGCGTTGACGTCCGTGTCGACGATGCCGGGCGCCACCGTGTTGACGGTGATACCCCGCGCGCCCACCACCTTCGCCAGGTACCGCGTGAAGGTGTCCAGCGCGCTCTTGCTCATCGCGTACGCCATCGCGTCCGGCATCATCGCCGCCCGCGCCAGACCCGTCGACACGTTGACGACCCGGCCACCGTCCCGCATCCGCTCCAGGCCCAGCCGCGTCACGAAGAACGGCGCCTTCGTGTTGACCGCGAACACCCGGTCGTACTCGGCCTCACCGATCGTGCCGAACGGCTCGGACGCGCCGATGCCCGCGTTGTTCACCAGGATGTCCAGGCCCTCGGCGTGCCGGTCGAACGCCGCCCACAGCGCCTCGGCGTCCCCCGGTGTGCCGAGCTCCTGACCGATCGCGAAGGCGGAGCCGCCGGCCGCCTCGATCGCGGCGACCGTCTCCTTCGCGGCCGTCTCGTTCGTGCCGTAGTGCACCGCGACCCGAGCCCCGTCGCGGCCGAGCCGCTCCGCGATGCCCCGCCCGATGCCCCGGCTCCCGCCCGTGACCAGCGCCGTCCTGCCCGTGAGTGCGCCCATGACGCCACCCCCCGATTTCTCTAACGATTGGTATAGAAAGACGGTAGCAGACTTTCTTTAGTGCGCGCTATAGAATGGAGCCATGGCGACAAAACAGCGCGGCAGGCCCCGCTCCTTCGACCGTGCCACCGCTCTGGAGAAGGCGGTGATGGCCTTCTGGGAGCACGGGTACGAGACGACGTCCGTGGCCGACCTCACCCACGCGATGGGCATCGGCGCTCCGAGCCTGTACGCCGCCTTCGGCGACAAGAAGACGCTGTTCGAGGAGGCCCTCGGCGTGTACGTGGAGAGGTACGGCTCCTTCGGGAGCCGCGCCCTGGACGCCGAGCCCACCGCCCGCGCCGGCATCGCGCGGATGCTGCGGGACGCGGCGAGCGAGTACACCGACCCGGCGCACCCGCGCGGCTGCCTGGTGATCTCGGCCGCGATCAACTGCTCGACGCCCGAGGTGGAGCAGGGCCTCCGTGAGCGCCGCAACGCCAACCTGGCCGGCCTGGAGTCCCGCATACGCGCCGACATTGCGGCGGGCCGCCTCCCGGCCGACACGGACGCCGCCGCGCTGGCCCGCCTCAGCGGAGCCGTACTGCAGGGCATGTCGCAGCAGGCGCGCGACGGCGCGACGAAGGAGGAGCTGGAGGCGGTGGCCGAAGCCGCGATGCGCGCCTGGCCGGCGTAGCCCCCGCGAACGCGGGCGTCGAACGCGGCCGCGACTCCCGAAAGCACCCGCGGGCCGCACGAGCGCCCGCGACCCTCGGAAGTGTCATGGGCCTCGGAAGTGTCACGGGTCCCGGAAGCGTCACGGGCCCCGAAAGCACCCGCGGGCCGCGGCGCCCGACGGGACCCTCAACCCGTCCGGCACCGCAGCCCGGAGTTGCCCGGCCGTCGGGTGTGCGGTCCCGCGGCCGTGTGGGAGGTCCCGGGCGCAGTCAGGGCAGAGAGCGCCGGGTCCTCGATCCACCCTCCTGTGCGGGGAGGGCGGAGGTCGTTGTCGCATTGTGGACTAGACCAATCGGGTCTGTCCATCGGTAAGCAGATGGTAATCCCGCGCCCATCCTCCCTCACCGGCCGACAGAACACCAGGCGCGGCCGCACGGGTACGCTCGCACACGTGCCCTCCATGAACGACCTCGTACGCCAGCACACCGCCCTGAGCGACTCCGACCTCGAGTGGCTCCATCTGCTGGTGTCGGAGTGGCAGCTGCTCTCCGACCTCTCCTTCGCCGACCTCGTCCTCTGGGTCCCCACCCTCGACGGCACCCGCTACGTCTCCGTCGCCCAGATGCGGCCCAACACCGGCCCCACCTCCTACCAGGACGACATGGTCGGCCACCTGGTCCCGCGCGGCCGCCGCCCCCTGCTCGACGCCGCCCTCGACGAGGGCCGCATCGTCCGCGAGGGCGACCCCGAATGGCGCGAGGAGGTCCCGGTCCGGGTCGAGTCCATCCCCGTACGCAGGGAGGGCCGCGTCCTCGGCGTCATCGCGCGCAACACCAACCTGCTCACCGTCCGCACGCCCAGCCGGCTGGAGCTCACCTACCTCCAGTCCGCGTCCGACCTCGCCCAGATGATCGCGAACGGCACCTTCCCCTTCCCGGGGCAGCAGGTCGACATGGACGCCTCGCCCCGCGCCGGCGACGGGCTGATCAGACTCGACGCGGACGGCGTCGTCCAGTACGCGTCACCCAACGCCCTCTCCGCGTACCACCGCCTCGGCCTCGCCGCCGACCTCGTCGGCCAGCACCTCGGCCAGATCACCGCCGAACTCGCCCCCTCCCGCGGCCCCGTCGACGAAGCGCTGGTCAAACTGGCCAGCGGCTACGCCCCGCGGGAGACGGAGGTCGAGGGCAGCGGCGGCGTCATCCAGTTGCGCGCCATCCCGCTCAAGCCCAAGGGAACCCGCATCGGTTCGCTCGTGCTGCTCCGGGACGTGACCGAACTGCGCCGCCGCGAGCGCGAGTTGATCACCAAGGACGCCACCATCCGGGAGATCCACCACCGGGTGAAGAACAACCTCCAGACGGTCGCCGCGCTCCTGCGCCTCCAGGCCCGCCGCATGGACTCCGACCGGGGCCGCGAGGCGCTCAACGAGGCGGTGCGGCGCGTCGGTTCGATCGCGATCGTGCACGAGACGCTCTCGCAGAACCTCGACGAGCGCGTCGAGTTCGACGACATCGCCGACCGGGTCATCTCGATGGTCGCGGAGATCTCACCCGGCAAGGTGACCTGCCGCCGCAACGGCCGCTTCGGCATCCTCGACGCCGAGGTCGCGACCCCGCTGTCGATGGTCCTCACCGAGGTCCTCCAGAACGCCCTCGAACACGCCTTCGCCCCCGGCGAGCTCGGCACCGTCGAAGTCTCCGCCGTACGCGGCGACTCGCGCGCCGCCGACGCCCGCCTGCTGATCACCGTCCAGGACGACGGGCGCGGCCTGCCCGAGGACTTCGATCCGCAGCGCGCCGGCAACCTCGGTCTGCAGATCGTACGGACGCTGGTGGAGGGGGAGTTGGGCGGCACGTTCGACATGCAGCCCGCCCCCGGTCGCGGCACGCGCGTGGTGCTCGACGTCCCGGTGCGGGCCCAGAAGTAGCGAGGCCCCGGGCCCCGACGTAGCGGGGCGCCGGACGCAGCAGCGAGCCCCGGGCGCAGCAGCGAGCCCCGGACCGTGGGAACGGTCCGGGGCTCGAACGCTTTGGGGTTACTGCTGCGCGCTGCGGCTCGGGAGGCGGGTGGGTGCGTACTCGCTGTACGCGCCGCCGGGCCTCAGGCTCGTCGCGGTGGCGTCGCTCAGGCGCTGGCGTTGCGCGCCCGGTTGCGGGCGGCGCGGCGCTTCATCGCGCGGCGCTCGTCCTCGCTGAGGCCACCCCAGACGCCGGAGTCCTGGCCGGACTCGAGCGCCCACTGCAGGCACTGCTCCATGACGGGGCAGCGACGGCAGACAGCCTTGGCTTCCTCGATCTGCAGCAGCGCAGGACCGGTGTTGCCGATGGGGAAGAACAGCTCGGGGTCTTCCTCACGACAAACGGCGTTGTGACGCCAGTCCATGGCTGCTACCTCTCCTTGGTGTTGCATTCAGGTTGCTTGTGAATGTGAACGCTTTCACGAATCCCTCAACAAGTGAAGGGCCTACCGCCGGGTGGGCGTGTGGTCCTGTGATTTGAGGAGGGGTTCTGGCTTTCCCTGGAGGCCGGTTCTGCGGGCCGTCCCGATCGCCATGTAGAGATTCGCAAACCTCGGCTGCGGATACAACCCCTTCCGGGAAGTTTTTTTTGATTCCTCGGTGTCGGCTAGGTCACAGCCGTACTTCTATGGGGTGGATCCTGGCCCATACGTTCGAGATAAAGGGTCCGAGCCTCTTCTACTCACACAATCACACGCAGTGCACGGCGAACGCCTGTGAACGTCACGCTCGTCCGTAGCCCCAGGTGGTCTCCGTCCATCTGGAACGGCAGCGGGACCTTCGAATGCAAGGTGAAGTCGGTCAGGTCGTGCAGGGAGAGGGCGTGCTTGCCGCGCGGTCCGCGCTCCGGGGTCGAGGTGAGCAGCTGCGTCGCGTACCGCGCCACCGCGGCCGTCGACAGTCTGCTCAGACCGAGCACGTCGAGCCCCGTGTCGAAGGACGCCTCGGGCGCCGCGTACACCGGGCGATTGCCCAGGTAGGTCCAGGGGGCGGTGTTGCAGACTATCGACAGCGCCAGGTCGTGGACCGGGTCCGCGCCGGGGCGCTCCAGCGTGATCACGCCCTGCCGGCGGTGCGGCTCGTCCAGGAACTGGCGCATCGCCTGCCGGATGTACAGCGCGTGCGTCGACCTCCGGCCGCGCTCCCGCTGCTGCTCGACGCGGCCGATCACGCCCGCGTCGAAGCCGAAACCGGCACAGAACGTGAACCAGCGGGCCGGCACCGCCTCGTCCTCGGAGCCCGGGGTACCGGAGGCCAGCCCGAGTCCCACGGTCCGCTCGCGCCGCTCACCCAGCGCGTCCAGGATCGCGCCGGTCGCCTCCACGGCGTCGTTCGGCAGCCCCAGCGCGCGGGCGAAGACATTGGTGGAGCCTCCGGGCACCACCGCGAGGAGGGGCAGCCGGTCCGGATCCGGGCCGTGGTGCAGCAGCCCGTTGACCACCTCGTTGACCGTGCCGTCGCCGCCGAGCGCGACGACCAGATCGATGTCGGAGGCCTCGGCCGCCCGCCGCCCCACGTCGCGGGCGTGGCCCCGGTACTCGGTCGTCACCGCCTCCAGCTTCATCTCGCTGGCCAGCGCGTGGATCAGTACGTCACGGGTGCGGGCACTGGTGGTGGTGGCTGCCGGGTTGACCACGAGAAGTGCGCGCATGCCCGCCAGGTTACCTACCGCGCGGTACCGGGCACAGGCGCTCCCGACCCCTGTCCAGTACGTGGACGGGCCCGGCCGCTACCCTGCTGGGGTGAGCAGTACGGAGCCGAACCCCGCCCAGACCGCCGCCGGCGCCCAGCGCCCCGCCCGGGTCACGGCCGCAGCGGCCGTCGCCGGGTTGGAGGCGCTCGCCCTGTTCGCGGGCGGCGCCTACCTGCTCGTGACGAGCCTCACGGGCACGCCCGACGGCCTCACCCAGGCCCTGACCGGTGGTGTGACGCTCATCGCACTCGGCCTCATCCCGTTCTTCGCCGCCCGGGGCCTGCTGCGCTGCCGCAGCTGGAGCCGCGGCCCGGCGATCATCACGCAGCTGATGGCCCTGCCCGTCGCCTGGACCCTGCTCCAGGCGGACAGCGCCGCCATCCCGGGCGGCATCGCCCTGGCCGCCGCCGCGGTCACCGGCCTGGTGCTGCTGCTCCACCCGGAGACCCCGAGGGCCCTCGGCATCCGCGGCCGGGCCTGACCCCCGCCGGGCCCGTCCTACTCCTCGACCAGGAGCTTCTCCCGCAGCTGCGCCAGCGTGCGGGCCAGCAGCCGGGAGACGTGCATCTGCGAGATGCCGACCTCCTGCGCGATCTGCGACTGGGTCATGTTCCCGAAGAACCGCAGCAGCAGGATCCGCTTCTCGCGCGGAGGCAGGTCCTCCAGCAGCGGCTTGAGCGACTCGCGGTACTCGACGCCCTCCAGCGCCTCGTCCTCCGCGCCCAGGGTGTCCGCCACCGCCGGGGACTCGTCGTCCGTGTCCGGGACGTCCAGCGAGAGCGTCGAGTACGCGTTGGCGGACTCCAGGCCCTCCAGGACCTCCTCCTCCGAGATGCCGAGCCGCTCGGCCAGCTCGTGCACGGTCGGCGAGCGGCCGTGCAGCTGGGACAGCTCCGCCGTCGCGGTGGTCAGCGACAGCCGCAGCTCCTGGAGCCGGCGCGGCACCCGCACCGCCCACCCCTTGTCCCGGAAGTGGCGCTTGATCTCGCCGACCACCGTGGGGGTCGCGTACGTCGAGAACTCGACGCCGCGCTCCGGGTCGAACCGGTCCACCGACTTGATCAGGCCGATGGTGGCGACCTGCGTCAGGTCGTCCAGCGGTTCGCCGCGGTTGCGGAACCGGCGCGCCAGGTGCTCCACGAGCGGCAGGTGCATCCGGACGAGCTGGTTGCGCAGCTCGGCCCGCTCGGGGGAGCCGTCCGGCAGCTCACGCAGCCGGATGAACATCGCCCGTGCGCCGCTGCGGTCCTGCGGGTCGTGCTGCGCCGCCTGCCGGGGCCGCTCGGGCCGCTCGTGCTGCTCCTGCGACTCCTGGGGCTCCTGTGGCTCGTGCTGCTCGCTCATCCGGTCCGCCTGATCTGCCCGCGCCGTCGAGGCCCGGGCCGTCGTGGCCCGCGCCGTGGCGGCCCCCTCCGACGTCTCCACGAGACCGTCCACCGGGTGGGGTCGCGCCTGCTGTTCCGGGATGCCCTCCGGCGAGCTCAGCGGCCGGGGCCCGCGCTCCTCGTTTCGCACCGGACCGTCCCCGTTCCTCACGCCGGCCCGGGTCCCGCGCCGCGCTGTTTGTACAGGTTGATGGAGACCGTCCGGTCGTCGGCGACGGACGAGTCGACCTTGCCGGCCAGTGCCGAGAGCACCGTCCAGGCGAACGTGTCCCGCTCCGGGGCCCGGCCGTCGGTCGTGGGCGCCGAGACGGTCACGTCCAGGGAGTCGTCGACGAGGCGGAACACACAGCTCAGGACCGAGCCGGGCACGGCTTGCTGGAGCAGGATCGCGCAGGCCTCGTCGACCGCGATGCGCAAGTCCTCGATCTCGTCGAGGGTGAAGTCCAAGCGCGCCGCGAGGCCGGCCGTGGCCGTACGCAGCACGGACAGGTAGGCACCCGCAGCGGGCAGCCGGACTTCCACGAAGTCCTGGGTCCCGGGCTCGCCTGCGATCTGGGACACCCTCACCTCCAAGGTGGCACAAGCTCATTCGGGGCTCGGCTCGCGGAAGGAAGCTCCCCCCGGGGCCGGGCCGTGCGGTATACGCGGGTGTGCGTAGTCCGCCGTGACGCTATCGCGATTCCATCGTGCCGTGTCGCCGGGGCCTCCTGCTCCGACGCCTGTCACTCATGGTAAGCACATGAGTACGGACAGTGGCTAGGGGTTTGCGGCACCCAATCGCGAGAAACCGGCGGAGGGTTGACGTACCCAGGCCTCAGACGATCGAACCGTCGACAAAGCACCAACGCCATCTCTCGCCGGGTTCGAGGGTCCGCATCACCGGGTGTCCGGTGTCCTTGAAGTGCCGTGTGGCGTGCCGCCCCGCCGAGGAGTCGCAGCAGCCGACGTACCCGCACACCAGGCACAGCCGCAGCTGGACGGGGTGCGTACCGTCGGCCCGGCACTCCGGGCAGGTCTCGCTCAACGGCACCGGCTGGGGGCGCGGCAGTTCGGCAACGTGGGGGCACTGGCTCACGATGGCCAGGTTACGACGGGGGCGCGCGTTCCGGCCGCGCACGGACGAGCCCCGGGTGACGGACGAGTCGGCACGAGGGAGAGCGGGGAGACGATGAGCGGTGGGGCGATGGACGTGCTGCCCCTGGTGGGGCTGGTCGCGGCGAGCGCCGCGATCGCCGGGGCGGCGCGCAGGACACCGGTCCCGGCGCCGCTGCTGCTGGTGGCGGCCGGGCTGGCCGCCGCGTACCTACCGGGGGTGCCGGACTACACACTGGACCCGCACATCGTGCTGCCGCTGGTGCTGCCGCCCCTGCTGCACACGGCGGCGCTCGACTCCTCGTACCTCGACCTGCGGGCCAACGTCCGGCCCGTCGCGCTGCTGTCGGTCGGCTACGTGCTCTTCGCGACGCTGGCCGTGGGCTACCTCGCGCATCTGATGGTGCCGGACCTGCCGCTGACCGCCGCGCTCGTGCTCGGGGCGGTGATCGCGCCGCCGGACGCGGTGGCCGCCACCGCCGTCGCCCGGCGCCTCGGGCTGCCGGGCCGGATCACCACCATCCTCCAGGGCGAGTCCCTGGTGAACGACGCCACCGCCATCACCGCCTACAAGGTCGCGCTCGCGGCGGCGCTCGGCGCGTCCATCGGCTGGGCGGGCTCCCTCGCCGAGTTCGCCCTCGCCGCCATCGGCGGCATCGCGGCCGGGCTGGTCCTCATGGTGCCGATCCACTGGCTGCGCCGGTGCCTGCGCGCACCCCTCCTCCAGAACACGCTCTCCCTGCTGATCCCGTTCGTGGCGTACGCGGCGGCCGAGCGCGTCCACGCCTCCGGGGTCCTCGCGGTCGTCGTGGTGGCCCTGTACCTGGGGCACCGCTCCTGGCAGGTCGACTTCGCGACCCGCCTCCAGGAGGAGGCGGTGTGGAAGGTGGTCGCCTTCCTGCTGGAGTCGTCCGTCTTCGCGCTGATCGGACTCCAGCTGCCGCACGTGGTGCGGGGGCTCGATCCGTACGGCGCCGGGGAGGCCGCCTGGTACGCGCTGGGGGTCTTCGCCGCGGTCGTCGTCGTGCGGTTCGTGTGGGTGTTCCCGGCCACCTACCTGCCGCGGTGGCTGTCGCGGCGCGTGCGCGAGCGGGAGCCGGGGGTCACCTGGACCTCGCCGGTGATCGTCGGCTGGGCGGGGATGCGCGGGGTGGTCTCGCTGGCCATCGCGTTCTCCATCCCGGTGGCCATGGACGGCGAGCCGTTCCCGGCGCGCGACCTGATCCTCTTCCTCACCTTCACCACCGTGATCGGAACCCTGGTCGTGCAGGGCCTCACCCTGCCGCCGCTGATCCGCGCCCTGAAGCTGCCCGGGCGGGACGCCACCGCCGAGACCCTCGCCGAGGCGCAGGCGCAGAGCGAGGCGTCCCGGGCCGCCGAGCGGCGGCTGGAGGAGCTCCTCGCCGACGAGCGCAACGCGCTGCCGCAGCCCCTGGCCGACCGGCTCCGCACGGTCCTGGAGCGGCGGCGCAACGCCGTCTGGGAGCGGCTGGGCGCGGTCAACGCGCTCACCGGGGAGTCGGCGGACGACACGTACCGGCGTCTCGCGCGGGAGGTGATCGACGCCGAGCGCGAGGTCTTCGTACGGCTGCGGGACGCGCGGCGCATCGACGACGAGATGATGCGCACGCTGCTGCGCCGGCTGGACCTGGAGGAGGCGGCGGCCTACCGGGAGGGGACCTAGGGGGTGTCTTGCCGATCTTGCCGGGCTCACGGCGCCTGGCACCGCTCCCCCAGAGCTTCGCCTGGGGGCGCCCCCACGCCGCGTTGTCGTAGGTCGCCACTGGCCCCCGTAGCCCTTCGGGCGACGGGGGAGGCTCCCTCCTCCGCCTTGCGATACGTCCCCTCGGCCCCAAGGGGCCTGGGGAGACCCCATGCACCAGACCCCCCTCCCTGGTCCGGCCTGATCGACAAGACACCCCCTAGAGGGGCTGAGAGGGCTCCGGGCGGCCGGTGATCACGGCGGCGAGCGTGGTGCCGCGCGGGAAGGCGCCCTCCGCGGCCAGGGTGAAGAGTCCGTACAGCATTTTGGCGACATATATGCGGTCGATGGCGAGTCCATGCCGCTGGGCGAAGTCGTCGGCGAAGTCGTCGAGGTCGGGCGTTGCGCGGGCGTAACCACCGCAGTGGAACCGCTCGTCGAGGCTCCAGTCGCCCGCGGGGCCGCCGAACGCCCGCTCCTGGAGGGCCCGTATCTCCGCGCCGAGGAACCCGCCCTTGAGCACCGGTATGCCGAGCGCGCGCTGTCCGGGGCCCAGGCCGGCGGCCAGCCCGGCCAGCGTGCCGCCCGTGCCGCAGGCCACCGCCACCACGTCCACGTGCCCGTCCGCCCCGGCCGGTGCGCGCAGTTCGCGCCCGAGCTCCACGCAACCCCGTACCGCGAGCGCGTTGCTGCCGCCCTCCGGTACGACGAAGCAGCCCTCGGGCGCCCGCTCCAGCAGTCGCGCGAGCACCTCCGGGTCGTCCTTGGCGCGGTACGTCGCCCGGTCGACGAACAGCAGCCGCATCCCGTCCGCCGCGCACCGCACGAGGGACGGGTTCAGCGGGCGGTCGGCGAGCTCCTCGCCCCGTACGACCCCGATGGTGGGGAAACCCAGCAGGCGGCCGGCGGCGGCCGTGGCCCGCAGGTGGTTGGAGTACGCGCCGCCGAAGGTGAGCACCGGGCGGCCGGCCGCGGCGTCCAGGTTCGGGGCGAGCTTGCGCCACTTGTTGCCGACGAGGTCCGGGTGGATCAGGTCGTCCCGCTTGAGCAGCAGCCGTACGCCGTGCCGGGCGAGGCGCTCGTCCTCGACGGCCCGCAGGGGGGAGGGGAGCAGCGGGCCGAGGGAGGGCAGGTCGAGCACGGTCACCCGGCCATTGTCACGCAGCCCCCGCCCCTGCACCCGGCCCGGTCCATCGGCCCGGTCCACCGGCCCCGCCCGGCACCTGGCCCGGCCACCGGGCCCGGCCCGAGCCACCAGCTCCGGCCACCGGCCCGTGCGCTCAGTTCAGCCGCTCCTGGATGCGCGTCCGCATCGTGTTCATCGAGAAGCCGCGCGGATCGATCTTGCCCGGCTGCCACTCCTTGTGCCCGATGACCGAGCGGGCCGACCAGCCGTGGCGGCGGCAGATCGCGGCCGCGGCCTTCTCGATCGCCTCCAGCTGGACGGCGGGCCACGGGTCCTCGCCGTTGCCGAGGTTCTCGCACTCGAAGCCGTAGAAGTACCGGTTGCCGTCCCGGTTCCCCTCGTTGTCCCGGGGCAGCGGCCTCTCCGCGATCACGGCGCGCAGGACGTCGTCGTCGCCCTTGCCCGCGTGGTTGGCGCGGCCGTAGCCGACGAGATGGACACGGCCGTCCTTGGTGATCACACCGTGGCACAGCGGCCCCGGGAGCCCCGGGCGGCCCTCCCGGCAGACGCGGACGGTCTGCTCGCCGCCCCTGGAAGCGGTGTGGTGCAGCATCACGCCGTGCACCGGCCCCCACGGCCCCTTGTGGTTGCGGTTGTGCGTGCGCCATCCGCCGACCTCCACGACCGTGAGGCCTTCGTCGCACAGCGCGTCGAGAAAACTGTTCGCGGACAGGGGTGTGGCCACTCCGTCTCCTTACGTGAGCGAGCCGTACCGGGGCTCCTGTCGGAGCCATCCCCACCCGGCCCCGCCCCGCGACGGCGTTCGGACGGCGTGCGAACCGATCCGGACATGAAACGTGTGTCATGCCCCGTGACGGGTGATTCAGTCTCGCTCATTTGTGTAATGGCGTGACTACGCCACGTGCTGAAAGGCTTTTCCTCGGAAGGTCGGACAATGATCGAGAGGGAAGTACATGTCGGTTGGTTCGGTTGGCGAGGACGTCCGCACCGAGCAGCAGGCGCCGCAGCAGAGTCTCGGCACCGCCGCCGCGCGGAACCTGGCTACCACCACCAAGTCGGTCCCGCAGATGCAGGAGATCACCTCCCGGTGGCTGCTGCGCATGCTGCCGTGGGTGCAGGTGCAGGGCGGTACGTACCGGGTGAACCGGCGCCTCAGTTACGCGGTCGGCGACGGGCGGGTCACCTTCGTCCAGACCGGCGAGCGCGTCGCCGTGATCCCGAACGAGCTGAGGGAGCTGCCCGCCCTGCGCGGGTACGAGGACGACGCGGCGCTCGCCGAGCTGGCGCAGCGGTGCGTCCAGCGGGAGTTCGCGCCCGGCGACGTCATCGCCGAGGCGGGCGCGCCGACGGACCGCGTGTTCCTGCTGGCGCACGGCAGGATCGAGCAGATCGGCACGGGCCCTTACGGCGACGAGGCGATCCTGGGCGTCCTCGCCGACGGGGCGTACATCGGCGACGACTCCCTCACCGACCGGGACGCCACCTGGGAGTGGACGGCCCGCGCGGCGACCGCCTGCACCGTCCTGGAGCTCAGCCGCGCGGACGTCACCAACCTCGCCGAACGGGCCGAGTCCCTGGCCGGACACCTCGCCGGCCTCGCGGCCCTCCCGCAGCAGCGGACCAACAAGTACGGCGAGAAGGCCATCGACCTCTCCGCCGGCCACGTCGGCGAGGCCGTCGTCCCGCACACGTACGTCGACTACGAGGCCTCGCCGCGCGAGTACGAACTGAGCGTCGCGCAGACCGTGCTGAAGGTCCACAGCCGCGTCGCCGACCTCTACAACCAGCCCATGAACCAGACCGAGCAGCAGCTGCGGCTCACCGTCGAGGCGCTGCGCGAGCGCCAGGAGCACGAGCTGATCAACAACCGCGAGTTCGGCCTGCTCGCCAACTGCGACTACGGGCAGCGGCTCCAGCCGCACGACGGCGTACCCAGCCCCGACGACATGGACGAGCTGCTCTCCCGCCGCCGGGGCAACAAGCTCTTCCTCGCCCACCCGCGCGCCATCGCCGCCTTCGGGCGCGAGTGCAACAGGCGCGGGCTCGTCCCCGACACCGTCGACGTGGCGGGCCATCAGATCCCGGCTTGGCGCGGCGTGCCGATCTTCCCGTGCAACAAGATCCCGATCTCCGAGGCCCGCACCACCTCGATCCTCTGCATGCGTACGGGCGAGGCCGACCAGGGCGTCATCGGCCTGCACCAGACCGGCATCCCGGACGAGATCGAGCCGAGCCTCTCGGTGCGGTTCATGGGCATCGACGAGCAGGCGATCATCTCGTACCTGGTCACCGCCTACTACTCGGCGGCGATCCTGGTGCCGGACGCCCTCGGCGTGCTGGAGAACGTCGAAGTCAGCCGCTGGCGATGACCATGACGAGCACGGACAGGGGCGCCACCGCGGAGGCCGCGGCGTCGCTCCTCGACCGCACCCGTACCGTCGTCCAGCCCCAGCTGCGTGCGACCGTGGAGTCGCTGCCCGGCCCCATACGGCGGGTGGCGATGTACCACTTCGGCTGGGAGCACGCCGACGGCAGCCCGGCCGCCGGGCAGCAGGGCGGCAAGGCGATCCGTCCGGCGCTGGTGCTCGCCGCCGCGCGGGCCCTGGGCGGCGACCCGTACACCGCCGTCCGGGCGGCCGCCGCCGTGGAGCTCGCGCACAACTTCACGCTGCTCCACGACGACATCGTCGACGCGGACTCCACCCGCCGCTCCCGGCCGACCGCGTGGACCGTCTTCGGCATGCCGGACGCGCTGGTCGCCGGGGACGCCATGCTCGCCCTGGCGCTGCGGCTGCTCGCCGAGGACGGCCACCCGGCGGCCGCACGGGCCTCGGCCCGGCTCGCCGCCTGTGTGATCGAGCTGTGCGCGGGCCAGCAGGCGGACTGCGCCTTCGAGGGGCGCGGGCCCGACGAGGTGTCGCTGGACGAGTGCCTCGCCATGGCGACCGCCAAGACGGGCGCGCTGCTTGGCTGCGCCTGCGCCCTGGGCGCGCTGTACGCGGGCGCGGGGGAGGAGGAGGTGGCGGCGCTGGACGCGTTCGGGCGGGAGGCCGGCCTGGCGTTCCAGCTGATCGACGACCTCATCGGCATCTGGGGCGACCCGGAGCGGACGGGGAAGCCCGCCGGGGCCGACCTCGCCGCGCACAAGAAGTCGCTGCCGGTGGTCGCCGCGCTCGGCTCCGGGACGGCGGCCGGGGCCGAGCTGGCCGAGCTGTACGGGCGGCCCGCCCTGGACGAGGACGGCGTACGGCGCGCCGCCGACGCCGTGGAACGGGCGGGCGGCCGCGACTGGGCCCAGGCGCAGGCCGCCGACCGGATGGCCCGGGCGGTGCACCAGCTGTCGCGGGCCGTGCCGGACCTGGCGGCGGCCGGGGACCTGCTGGCCCTGGCCGAGTTCGTCACCCGCCGTACGCGCTGAGACGCCCCAGCGTGCCCGTCCGGAGCCTTCGGGCCCCCGGACGGGCACGCTGCCGCCCCTTGGCGCGGGTCTCGCCCGGCCGGCCGTACAGACCTGTGCGGCCGGCGGAAACCGCCCTATCCTGAGTCCATGGGCAGCAGCGAAGGACGCCCCACCGTCCGCCGCCCCCAGGAAGGGCCCGAGCACGTGTGCCCCGCCTGTGGACAGCCTGTCGGTACGGCGCTCAAACGACGCAAGATCCTCGGTGTCTGGGCACCCGTGTGGCAGCCCCAGCCATGCCGCAACCCCGGCTGCGACCTCTTCCACGCGTCCCATGAGGAGGGCTCCGCGGACGAGTCGGGCAAGACGGCGAAGACCGGCTGAAGTCCGGCTGAGGGGGTGTCCGGCCGCACGTCGGAGGCAGTCATACCGCTACAGTCCGCGCCATGTCATCGGAGTCGACGGAAGTCTGGACCGGCTGGTACCGGGACCGCCGGGGTGCGGAAGCCATCACCATCACGTCCGACGGGAAGCGCATCGCCACCCGTATCAGGGGCGTGGAGTACGCGGGCGCGAGCTGCGCCGCGCTGCGGGCAGCGGAGGAGAACGGCGGCCTGCCGTTGGCGGGCTGCGTGCTGGAGTGGGACCTGCCACTGCCCGTCGTCATCGACGGCACGCCCCAACGGTCCACGCTCAGTTGCCTGTTGGCGCTCGGTGAAGCCCTGTCCGACGGCTCACCCGAGCGGGTGGATCTTCAGCTGACCCTGCACTTCGGCGGCGCGGCGTACGAGTCCGGCCTGGCCGGTGGCGACTTCGACCTGGCGCTGGACCGCATCCTGCGTCAGCTGCCGCCCGGGGCGCGGTTCGCCCGGAAGCTCCTGGAAGCCGCCTGACGGCGGACGGGGCGCCCGACGACGGCGCGGCCCACGACGAGGCGCCCCGCGAGGCCGCGGGGCGCCCACCAGAGGGTCAGGAGACCTTCGCCGCCGCGACCGCCGCCGCGAGGCCGTTGCGCCACAGGTAGTCCACGCGGCTGCGCTCCTGCGCGTTCGGCTGCGCGTTCTGGCAGGACGGGCCGGGGCCGCCGCCCGACATCAGCTCGCTGCACGGACCCGAGTAGTGGTCCGGCAGGCCGAGGACGTGGCCGGTCTCGTGGGCGGTGACCCGGGTGGAGTTGTAGATCTGGTTCTGCCGGTAGTCGAGGAAGATGTAGCCGTTGCCGTGCCCGTCGGTCGACGCGTACGAGCCGCGCGAGTCGTTGCCCTCGTAGTACCGGAAGTCCGGGTTGCTGCCCTCCTGCAGCTTCACGTTGCTGACGGAGCTGTTCCAGATCTGCGTGGAGCGGGCTATCTGGGTGCGGAAGCTCGGCGCGTTGGCCGCCGAGTAGACGACGGTGACGGCGAGCGCGCCGGGGTCGGCGGCGCGCTTCTCGGCGACCGAGCGCATCACGGCCTCGTAGAACGCCTTGTTGGCCTTGGCGTTCTCGGCCGACCCGGCGTACGCCGCGTAGCCGGGGGCCGGGGAGGGTGCGGCGGTGGCGGTCGTGGCGGGTACGGCCGCCAGAGCCGCGGTCAGGCTCAGGGCGGCGGCCAGTACGGCCTTGCGGTGTCTCATGGGGGGCTCCTACTCGCTCCCGAACGGTTGGGTGGACGCGTTCGGTCGGATGTCGGACCGACGCCGGCGGGACGTCGGTGGGACAGAGTGTCGAGGAGCCCACCGCGCGTACGGATGATGTCAACGGGCGATAGGACGAGCGCATCGCCCCTCAACAGGCTGTTTCCGCCCGGTCCTTGAGTCTGGTGTGACGCCAGGGGGCCGCCCTACCCTCGGGGCATGGAGCTGGAGGTGAGGCATCTGCGGGCGCTGTGCGCCATCGCCGACACGGGCAGCCTGCACAAGGCCGCCCGGCACCTGGGCATCAGCCAGCCGTCGCTGACGACCCAGCTGCGCCGCATCGAACACGCCCTGGGCGCCGAGCTCTTCGCCCGCGAGCGGACCGGCTGCCGGCCGACCCCGATCGGCCTCGCCGTACTGAGCCGCGCCCGCCCCCTGGTGGCGCAGCTGGACCGGCTCGTCAGCGAGACCCGTGCCGCCGCCGCGCGCGCCGACGGTGCGGCCCGGCTCCGTATCGGCTCCACCGCCAGCCGGGCGCTCGCGGGCTGGCTGCGGCGGCTGCGCGGACGGCTGCCCGGCACGGACATCTCGCTGCACATGGACGTCTCGGCGGGCGCCCTGCTGCGCGGCCTCGCGGCCGGGCGGCTCGACGTGGCCTTCGTCCACGAGGTGGAGGGCTGTCCGCTGCGCGTGCCGGAGGGGCTGGAGCGGCGCGTGCTGGTCGAGCGGGAGCCGCAGTTCATCTCCCTGCCGCGGGACCACCCGGCCGCCGCCGAGCCGGTCGTGGACCTCGCCGACCTGGCGGGCGACCGGTGGATGGTCGACCCGACCGTGGACGGCGAGTGGGACGGGCTGCGGCGGGTGCTGTGGGCGGCCGGGATCGACCCGCCCGTGCTGCACGGCGACTACCACACGGCCGCGTCGCTCATCGTGGCCGGCGAGGCCGTGGCCCCGTGCCAGCCGACCTCGGGGCCGCGCGACGACATGGCGATCCGCCCGTTACGCGACGACCCCCTCGCCGTACGCCTCCTGCTGTACCACCGGCCGGGCGCCGAGGCCGCCGAGGCGGCGTACGCGGAGCTCGCGGCCGCCTACCGCGAGGCGGCCCTGCGCGCGGCCCCGTACCGGCAGTGGCTGCTGCGCCACGGGAACCCGCTCCCGCACGCGGCCTGAGAGCGCGGCTCGGCTCAGGCCGGCACGGGAACGCGGCCGGCACGGGTGAAGTAGTGGGCGCCGGTCTCGTGGTTGTCGAGGTGCTGGTAGAAGCCGCGCAGGCCCCGGAACACATAGCGGGTCTCCGCCGCGCGCGGCGGCGTGAGGTCGCCGGCGGCGACGGCGTCGAGGAGCTCCGCCAAGGGGTACGGGAAGGCGACCTCCTCGCTCTCGTACGTACCGTCCCCGGCCTCGCGCCAGCCCGCCGGCAGCGCGGCGCCCGGCGGCTGGTAGACGGGCCGGCTCCAGCGCTCGAAGGCGTACATGTACCGGCCCGCGTCCGCCCACTGTGCCGGGAAGCGCTCCACGACCGTCTCCGTCCACCACCGTTCGATCTCGCGGTCCAGCAGCGGGTCGCCGTAGAGCATGCGGTGGCCGGCCGCGACGGCCGGCGACTCGGCGATCACCGGGAACCCCTCGCGGAAGGCGGCGACGGACGGGTGGTCGGAGGCGTCGATCCACTCCAGCAGCGAGTGGACGACCTGCGACTGCG
Organism: Streptomyces sp. NPDC030862; assembly: GCF_055571835.1. Classification (NCBI taxonomy): domain Bacteria; kingdom Bacillati; phylum Actinomycetota; class Actinomycetes; order Kitasatosporales; family Streptomycetaceae; genus Streptomyces; species Streptomyces sp. NPDC030862. The sequence continues at coordinate 300,946 of NZ_JBVIEN010000002.1, forward strand.
TCATCCCGGCCAGCCGCCGCGCCGGGTGCCACAGCCGCTTGACGTACTGGTTCTCGCCGAGGATCCGCGCCAGGTACATGAAGCGCTGCATGCGGAAGTTCTCGTCGAGGGTGGAACTGCGGTTGGCGAGCACGTACTCGAAGTCGTCCGACTGGCCGCGTACGGTCACGAAGCCGTGGAGGTCGCGCTGCTCGCTGTAGGCGGTGTTCGGCAGGAGCAGCAGCGGATAGACGGCGATCCGGGGGACCTTCTCGGCGAGCCGGTCGTACCCGTCGAAGAAGGTCTCCGTCGTCTCGCCGGGGGCGCCCCAGATGAGCTCGACGAACGCCTCCATCTCCTCCTCCGCCAGCCAGTCGGTCAGCTCCTCCCACTGGTTCAGCTTCATGTTGCGGCGCTTCATGTCGGTGAGCGCCTCGTCCGAGAGGGTCTGGAGCGCCAGCGTGAAGGAGCTCTTGAAGCCGCGCTCCTTGAGGGTGCGGACGATGCGGTGGAAGCGCTCGGACTTGTTCTTGGCCCAGTTCGCCTCCAGGGCGGTGGGGAAGCCGTACTTCCCGTTCACGCGCAGGAGGTCCTCGGTGAACTCCTCGTCGGCCTGGAGCATGCCGAAGTTGGCGTCGCAGAGGAAGACGGTGGGGACCTCGTGGTACCCGAACAGGTCGAGTTCGGCGGCGAGCCGCTCGCGCGAGAAGGACCGGACGCGCTGGCCGGTGGCGCCGCCCCAGTAGCAGAAGGAGCACTTGTACGGGCAGCCGCGGTTGGTCTCCAGGAGGGCGAACTCGTACGGGAAGTGCCCGTCGCGGTCGAGGAGCGGGATCGCCCCGGTGAGGAACGGCGAGGGGATGACGTCCAGGTCGTCGATCCGGTCGCGGTCCGCCGTGGTCACGCAGCTCGTGCCGTCCTCCGGCGACCGGAAGGAGAGCCCGGCGACACCGGCGAGGTCCGGCCGGTGGCGGTCGGCGAGCAGGGCGGCGGTCAGGTCCCGGAAGGTCAGCTCGCCCTCGCCGTTGACGACGATGTCGACGGCCGGGCACTCGCGGAACACCTTGGTGCCCTGGTTGCTGACGTGGTTGCCGCCGAAGACGGTGACGCCGTCCGGCTTGAGCTGCTTGAACAGCTCGGCGAGGCACGCGAAGTTGCGGTAGTTCCAGCCCAGTACGGAGAACGCCAGGACATCCGGTATGTCGCCGTCGCCGAAGACGATGCGCGCCATCTGCGTGATGGACCAGCCGCCGCGCAGGTTGTGGATGCGTACGTCCGTCTCGGGCCCGAGGTCGGAGTCGGCGTCCAGCACGGCCTTCAGGTACCCGGCGGCGAGCGGCATGGAGTCGATGGGGAGGTCCCAGGCGCTCTGCTGCACTAAGCCGATCTTGAGCATGGCGAAATTCCTTCCGGTGCGTAAGTGCATGGGTACGTACGTCAGGAACGGAGGAGTTCGAGGGCGAAGAGCCCGGCGAAGAGCAGGAGCAGGGCTCCGGAGACCCGGTCGATCCACATCCGGCGGTACGGCGTCAGCCAGCGCCGGAGCGTGGCGGCGCCCAGGGCGAGGAGGGTGAACCAGACCCACGAGGCGCTCACGGTGCCGGCGGCGAAGACGGGGCGCAGGTCGGGGTCCTGGGCGGCGATGGCCACGCCGAGGATGCCGACGACGTCCAGCACCGAGTGGGGGTTGAGGATGGTGACCGAGGCGCACTGGGCGACCACCCGCCGCCAGCGCATCTCGGGGGCGGCGGACTGGTCGAAGTCCTCCGGCCGGACGCGGAACGACTTGACCGCCAGGTAGGTCAGGAAGACCACCCCGGCGGCCAGGAGGAACGTCTTGAGGCCCGGTATGCGGGTCAGGACCGCCGAGGTCCCGGCACCGCCGAGGGATATCAGCACGGTGTCGCAGACCCCGGCGGCCACCACCGCGACGAAGACGCGCGGCACGCCGAAGGTGAAGCCCTGGTTGATGAGGAAGATGTTCTGCGGCCCGATCGGCGTGATCATGGCCAGCCCGAGCAGCATCCCCGCGAAGTAGGTCTCCACGGGTCAGCGTGTGGGCGACCAGGCGACCGTCGTCTCCCGGGCCGGGTCGAAGGCGTGCAGGGTGACCGACGCGGCGTACGGGGCGACCCGGTCGGCGAGCTCCCGCTGCGCCCGCTCCAGCACCTCCGGCCCGATGGCGGGGGAGATGCCCTCCAGGAACAGCACGGCGTCGACGGTGGCCTCCGTGACCTTGGTGTTGTCGGCGTCCCGGTGGTTCCAGTGACGCGTGAGCACCTGGCCGCCGTCCGCGTACACGATCTCCCCGGGCAGCGGGGTCTCGCACACGTCCGGCTGCCCCAGGGGGACGTGTACGTCACCGGGGCGGGCGTAGCGCAGCGTGAAGCCGTGGCGGATGTGGTCCAGGTCGTAGCCGCCGGTGGGCAGGGTGTACCGCAGGGAGACGAGGTTGCAGGTGTCGACGAGCGGCGAGATCCGCGGCAGCCGCCCGGACTTGGCGAGACGCCGGCCCAGCGCGTCGACGCTCGGCCGCATCCGCCGCGGATTGGTCCCGAAGCTGCGCAGCAGGCTGTGCCAGGCGGCGATGGCCGGGTGGTCCTCGCCGGGCATGGCCCGCCGGCCATCGGCCACCTCGGTCTCGAGGGCGGCGAGCTCCGACTCGGTCCGCGTCCACGGACGGGAGTTGTCCACGCCCAGCGCCAGGACGACGGCGGTCCGGCAGTCGGGGTAGCGGTCGGCGATCTCCGGGTCGATCCCGAGCGTCAGTCGGCGTTCGGCGAGCTGGGTGGTGACGGCGTCGGTCGTCATGCGGGCGGTTCCTGACGTCGGTGGGACTGGGGGTGCGTACGTGCGCACTGTCCAACGTGTGGGAGGAGGCGATGTCACCACACACACGTGTGTGGGAGCGGCGCGGGCGCGTCCTCGTGAGACGCGGCGAGGCGGCGGGCCCGCGCCCCAGTCCAGTCCATGACTCGTCGCACCTTCAACCGGCCGCCGGGGGGATGGCGGGTTCCGTCCCGCGATGTGGCCGAAGTCCGCGGGGCGGGCGGCGGGGCCTACGACGACGCCTCAGGCCGCGGAGTCAGGCCCGCGGAGGCCAAGCCCCCGAGAGCAACCGCTCGGCCTCGGTGACGATCGCTTCCGCCAGGTGTTCGCGGCGGCTCGGCGGCAGCGCCGCCCCGGCGTTGTACGCGTCGACCGCGTCGACCAGGGGCCTGAGCCCTTCGGGGTGGCCGAGGGCGGCCCAGCCCTCGTGCTTGATGAGGTCGCCGCCGGGGCCGGGGGCCAGGCTGCCGGACACGATGAGGCGGAGCCACCAGTGCACCAGCTGCCGGCGGGCCGCTTCGGCGGGGAGGTCCTGCAGCAGGTCCAGCTCGGCGAGTACCTCGTCGAAGAGGGCATCCGCCTTGTCGCGCTCGGCGCGCAACAGGCCGGCGAGCAGCGGGAGGGACGGGGCCTCGACGTCGAGGACCAGGGCCGTGAGGCCGGCTTCGATCAGCTGCTCCGGGGAGGGGCGGCGGCCGATCAGGCGTTCCAGGGCCAGCATGCGGAGGCACTCGACGGCCTCCGGGACGGTCGCGGCGTACGGGGCGTACGGCGTGGGCGCGGTGGCGTCGAAGTCGGGGCCGCCCTCGACGAAGTACGACCAGAAGTCGACGGTGGCGCGGGCGGAAAGGGAGGAGCCCGCGCGGCCGGTGAACTCGTGGCGGATGTAGTCGGCGAGGTCGTTGCCGTACAGGATGATGTCGGTCTGGTGGACGGACAGAACGGGATGACCGTGCTCGCCCGCCGTGCCGGGCAGGTAGCGGTGGCTGTAGACCGGGACCAGCTGGGGGACGGCCGCGAGCTCGGAGCGTGCGACGCGCAGTGCCTTGGATGTCTCCGCCGGCCTCGACGGCCAGGCGGGGTGCCAGAACCCGTTGTGCTCCACGTCGAAGAGCACCCCCTCGACCGGCCGGGCGAGCCACTCGGTCAGGTCCTCGGGGTCGCCGTGCCGCCAGTCGGGCCAGTGTCGCGATCCCCGCGGGAGACCGGCCGCCAGGAAGACCCGGTGGTCCGCCGCGAAGCTGAAGCCGAACCGCTCCTCGACCGCGTCGAGCTCCGCTTCGCTGAGACCGGGAGCGATGTCGGCCCCGAGCATGCGGTGGAGGGTCCTGGCGGCTTCCAGGGTCAGTCGTGGGGTCGGGGTCGACGGAGTGGTCACGCCCGCCAGCGTAGTGAGCGGTACGGCCGCACATGCCAGGAGGTTGTCGCGGTCCGCGCAACCTGGTTCGGCTCCCGCGCGAGATCGGGGCGATGGCCGGCCTGGAGGAGTGCACCCCGTACACCTCCTACCGGTTGCACTGGTTCCCCTACGAGATCACCCGTTGCCGACGGCTGACCCGCAGTACGGTGAGCACGCGAGCCCTCTTCGGCAACTTCAAGCTCCGGCCGCCCTTCCCGGAGCTGACGTCGCCCCCGGACTCGCTCACGGCGGTGCCGACGACCACATCCCCACCGCCCACAGAGGCGGTCGAGTCGACCAGCCGCCGTCCTACTGGGACTGATCGGCAAGAAGCCCGGGAAGAAGACCGCACCCGGGCCGTCATGGACGCCGTGCTCGGCGGCCTGCGGACCGGGTGCGGACAGTAGGTAGCCAGACTCGCGAAAGTGCAGGTCAGGCGGCCTAGGGCGAGATCAAGCCTTCTTGGTCTCCCAGAAGATCTTGTCGATCTCGGCGATGAGCTCCAGCGCCTTCTCACCGGTCTTCGGGTCCGTGGAGGCCTTCGCCGCCGACAGGGCCTTCAGGGTGTCGTTGACCAGCTGGTGCAGCTGCGGGTACTTCTCGAAGTGCGGGGGCTTGAAGTAGTCGCTCCACAGCACCGAGACGTGGTGCTTGGCCAGCTCCGCGCGCTGCTCCTTGATGACCGTGGCGCGGGCCTGGAAGTGCGGGTCGTCGTTGGCGGCCATCTTCTCCTGGACGGCCTTGACCGACTCGGCCTCGATGCGGGCCTGGGCCGGGTCGTAGACACCGCAGGGGAGGTCGCAGTGCGCGCTGACCTTCACCTTCGGGGCAAACAGGCGGGAGAGCATTGAGCTGTCCTTCCTCGTGATCGTCTTCTCAGGTGGGACATTACTCCGTGGGGGACCGGTTTTCGCGGGCGCCCCCGGGTGCTTAGGACAAAAGTCCAGGGTCACCATGGGACTCGTGGAGGAAGGACCGGAGGTACCGGAATGGCGGAGCAGGGGCGGGGAACGAGGGTGTCGTTCGGGATTGCCGAGGTCACCGGGGTTTCCATGGTGCCGACGCTCCGGCACGGGGACCAGCTGCTGGTGCACTACGGGGCTGAGCTCAGGGCCGGGGACGTGGCGGTGCTGCGCCACCCGCTCCAGCAGGATCTGCTCGTCGTGAAGCGGCTGGCCGAGCGGCGCGCCGACGGCTGGTGGGTGCTGGGGGACAACCCGGACGCGGACGTGGTGGACAGCCGGGCGTTCGGCGCGGTGCCGGTCGAGCTGGTGCTGGGCCGGGTGCGGATCCGGTACCGGGGCATTCGGCCCGGGCGTCAGCGGTCGCTCGGGGTGGTGCTCTCCTGGCTGGTGTCGGCGGTGCGGCCGGTGCCCGCCGACCGCTCGGTCTCCAGGCGCTTGCGGGCCCGGTAGGCGGCGACGTTGGCGCGCGTGGCGCAGCGGTCGGAGCAGTAGCGGCGCGAGCGGTTGGTCGAGGTGTCCAGGTACGCGTTGCGGCACGGCGCGGCCTGGCACAGGCCCAGCCGGTCGGCGCCGAACTCGGTCAGGTGGATGGCGAGGCCCATCGCGGCGATGGCGGCGAACCCGGCGGTCGCGTTGGACGGGTGGTCGGCCAGGTGGAGGTGCCAGCGCGGCCGGCCCTCCTCGTCGAGGTAGTCGTGGCCGGAGATCTGCGGACTGACCGGGAACTCCAGGAGCAGTGAGTTCAGCAGGTCCACGGCGTGCGTCTGGTCGCCGGCGTCCGCCGCCGTGAAGACCGCGCGCAGCCGGGCCCGTACGGAGCGGAATCGGGTCACGTCCGCGTCGGTGGCGCGCCGCGCCATCTGCGACGCCTCGCCGAACAGCGCGCGTACCGCCTCCACCGAGGTGAGGGAGTCCTTGTTGCGCGCCGGCTCCTCGGTGTTCACCAGTCGAACGGCGTAATCCGAGTAAGAGGCCAGTTCCACTTGTAGTCCTTACGGCAGCGGTCTAAGGTCCTGTAAGAGACCCATCTCCTACGAGGGTATTACGGAGGTCGCGGTGACGGAGGCGTTCACGGGCACGGACTGGCGGGCCTGGCAGGAGAGCTGGGACCGCCAGCAGGAGTGGTACATGCCCGACCGCGAGGAGCGGTTCCGGGTCATGCTCGACATGGTGGAGGCCCTCGTCGGCCCGGCACCGCGGGTGCTCGACCTCGCGTGCGGTACGGGGAGTATCACGGACCGGCTCCTCAGAAGGTTCCCGGACGCCACCAGCACCGGCGTCGACCTCGACCCCGCCCTGCTCACCATCGCCGAAGGCTACTTCGCCGGGGACGACCGCGTCCGGTTCGTCCGGGCCGACCTCACCGACCCCGCGTGGACCGAGGCGCTGCCGTACGACACGTACGACGCCGTCCTGACCGCCACGGCGCTGCACTGGCTGCGGACCGAACCGCTCGCCGCCCTCTACGGGCGGCTCGGCGGCCTCGTCCGCGAGGGCGGCGTCTTCATGAACGCCGACCACATGCGCGACGAGTCCACGCCCCGCATCAACGCCGCCGAGCGCGCCCACCGCCACGCCGCCATGGAGCGCGCCAAGGCCGACGGCGCGCTCGACTGGACCCAGTGGTGGGAGCTCGCCGCCGAGGACCCGGTGCTCGCCGCGCCGACCGCCGAGCGGTTCGCGATCTACGGCGAGCACGCCGAGGGCGACACCCCGTCCCTGGAGTGGCACGCGCGCACCCTGCGCGAGGCCGGCTTCGCCGAGGCCAGGGCCGTGTGGTCCTCGCCGTCCGACTCGCTCGTCCTGGCGCTGAAGTAGACCGGACGCGGAAGGGGCGGTACGGGTGATCCGTACCGCCCCTTCCGTCATGCCGGGGTCACAGCACCTTGGACAGGAACGCCTTCGTTCGGTCGTGCTGCGGGTTGGTCAGGACGTCGCGCGGGTTGCCCGACTCGACCACCACGCCGCCGTCCATGAAGACGAGCGAGTCGCCCACCTCGCGGGCGAAGCCCATCTCGTGGGTGACCACGACCATCGTCATGCCCGACTCGGCCAGGTCCCGCATGACGTCCAGGACGTCACCCACCAGCTCCGGGTCGAGCGCCGACGTCGGCTCGTCGAAGAGCATCAGCTTCGGCTCCATCGCCAGCGCGCGGGCGATGGCCACGCGCTGCTGTTGGCCGCCGGAGAGCTGCGAGGGGTAGTTGCCGGCCTTGTCGGCGAGGCCCACCCGGTCCAGCAGCTTGCCGGCCCGCTCGCGGGCGACGGCCTTCGCCTCGCCCTTGACCTGGATCGGCGCCTCCATGACGTTCTCGAGGGCCGTCATGTGCGGGAAGAGGTTGAAGCGCTGGAAGACCATGCCGATGTCGCGCCGCTTGAGCGCCACCTCGCTGTCCTTCAGCTCGTACAGCTTGTCGCCCTTCTGGCGGTAGCCGACGAGCTCGCCGTCGACGTACAGCCGTCCGGCGTTGATCTTCTCCAGGTGGTTGATGCACCGCAGGAAGGTCGACTTGCCGGAGCCGGACGGGCCGATGAGGCAGAACACCTCGCCCGCGGCGACCTCCAGGTCGATTCCCTTGAGGATGTGCGCGGCGCCGTAGGACTTGTGGACGCCCTCGGCCTTCACCATGGCGGTCATCGGGCCACCTCCGGGCGGCGGAACGTGGAGAGGGTCGTCTTGACCTTCTGCCAGGGGGTGGGCGGGAGGCTGCGGCTGGAGCCGCGCGCGTAGTACCGCTCCAGGTAGAACTGGCCGACGCTGAGCACCGAGGTCATGATCAGGTACCAGGCGGCGGCGACGAAGAGCATCTCCACCGGGGCGCCGGACGTCTGGCCGATGTCCTGCGCGTTGCGCAGCAGCTCGTAGTACTGCACGGCCGCCACCAGCGAGGTCGTCTTCAGCATGTTGATGACCTCGTTGCCCGTGGGCGGCACGATCACGCGCATCGCCTGCGGGATGACGATCCGGCGCAGGGTCTTGCCGTGGCTCATGCCCAGGGCGTGGGACGCCTCGGTCTGGCCCTCGTCGACCGCGAGGAGGCCCGCGCGGCAGATCTCGGCCATGTACGCGGCCTCGTTGAGGCCGAGGCCCAGCAGCGCCGTCAGGAACGGCGTCATGAAGTCGGACCACTCGTCCTTGTAGACCGGGCCGAGGTTGATGTACTCGAAGACCAGGCCCAGGTTGAACCAGAGGAACAGCTGGACCAGGACCGGGGTGCCCCGGAAGAACCAGATGTAGAACCAGGAGATGGAGGAGGTCACCGGGTTCTTCGACAGCCGCATCACCGCGAGGACGATGCCGCCGATGATGCCGATCGCCATGGACAGGATGGTCAGCAGGAGCGTCTGGCCGACGCCCTCGATGATCCGGTCGTCGAAGAAGTAGGTGGGGACGGCGTCCCAGTTGATCTTGCCCTGCGAGAAGGCGTAGATGATCGCGACGAAGGCCGCGATGGCGACGAGCGCGGTGACGTACCGGCCGTAGTGGCGGACCGGGATCGCCTTGAGGGCTTCCGGTCCGGCGGGCGGCGTGGCGTCCGCCGCGTCCGTCTTCTTGATGTCAGTCACGGTGGTGCCTTTCAGAGGCCTACGCGGTGCTGGTGTGGCCGGCTGGTCAGGAACCGCCGTTGATCTTCGCTTCGGTCACCGCACCGGCGGCGACACCCCACTTGTCCAGGACCGTCTTGTACTCGCCGGTGGCGATGATGGTGTCCAGGGCCGCCTTGATCGCGTCGCGCAGCTGCGTGTTGCCCTTGGCGACGGCGATGCCGTACGGGGCCGCCTCGACCTGCTCGCCGACGATCTGGAAGTCCTTGCCGCCGCCCGAGGTCTTCACGGCGTACGCCGCGACCGGGTAGTCCGACGAACCGGCGTCGGCGCCGCCGGACCGCAGGCGGGTCTGGGCCTGCTGGTCGGTGTCGAAGGCCTCGATCGCGATCGGGCCCTTCTTCGCCGCGACGCACTTCGCGGACTCGCTCTTGGCGAGGTCCTCGGAGACGGTGCCGCGCTGCACGACGAGCTTCTTCTCGCACAGGTCGGCCCAGGTCTTGATGCCCGTGTCGACGCCCAGCTTGGTGTAGATCGAGACGCCGGCGCTGAAGTAGTCGACGAAGTCGACGCCCTCACCGACCTTCTTCTTCGTCTCGGAGTCGATACCCATCTGGCGGTCCTTGGTGTCCGTCATCGCCGACATGGCGATGTCGTAGCGCTTGGCGCGCAGACCGGTGATCAGGGTGTCGAAGGTGCCGTTCTCGAACTCGAACCGCACCCCGAGCTGCTTGCTCAGCGCGTAGGCGAGGTCCGGGTCGATGCCCGTGATCTTGCCGCCCTTGTCCTTGAACTCGACCGGCGGGTACGCGATGTCCGAACCGACCTTGATGACGCCCTTGTCGCGGATGTCCTTCGGGAGGAGGTGGGCCAGCGGGTGCGGCACGGCCGGGGCCGCGGCGGCCTCCTTGCCACCGGACTTGGCGCGGTTGGTCTGGTCACCGCAGGCGGTCAGCAGCATGGTGCCGGCGACCGCGATCGCGGCGACCGCGGCCAACTTGGACGCGTGCGGCGTCCGGGCCCTCGCTGCGGTCGTACTGCGGGTGGTGCTTGCGGTCATGGTCGGTTTCCTCCGGCTCAAAAGCGGCGTATGAGGGGTGGCCCATCGTCGGCACGGTGGTCGGGCACGCACCTTCGGGTGTCGCGACCTCGTGTGATTAGGGGCATCTTGCCATTCGGACTAGCCCGAACAGGGGCCTCCGCATGTCAAAATCGGATAACGGGAGACCCCCGAACCCCAACAGGCCGGTACATCAGGGCCGGACCTTCTACGGGGTTGCCTTCATCCGGCCGGAAAATCTCCGGTTGATCTCGTCATATGGACGGGATTGCGGTCGCAATCCGGGTGGCGTGCGGACTTGTCCAGATATTCGGTCATGAGTCGCACCTTCGCCACCTGGGGGAATACAGAAGCGGCGGCGTCCTCCGGATCATCCGGGGCCTTGGCTCACCGGATACCGACTCGTCCGCGGACAGGTCCGTCCGGTAAGAAGGACCTTTACACCCCTCATCCGGGGCTCAGGGCGCGTGTGCGGCGCGTCCGACGCGTCCGTACCTCCTCCCGGCAGGGCAGTACGCCCGGCCGGGGCGCGGACGCGGTGCCCGCCCACCCCTCCTCAACCAGGAGTGGCCACCCTCAACTGTAAAGACTTAAGGGGTCAAACAAATGGCAGCGGAGATCGTCAATCCTCGCACCGACAGCGGTGCCGGCGCGGAGGGCTCGGCCGACGAGTCCTTCGACCTGGACATCGATCCGGCATTCGCCCTCCACCGGGGCGGAAAGATGGCCGTCCAGGCCACGGTGCCGGTGCGGGACAAGGACGACCTGTCCCTCGCGTACACACCCGGCGTCGCCAAGGTGTGCAGCGCCATCGCCGAGCGTCCCGAGCTCGTGCACGACTACACCTGGAAGTCCCAGGTCGTCGCCGTCGTCACCGACGGCACGGCCGTGCTGGGACTCGGTGACATCGGTCCGGAGGCGTCGCTTCCGGTCATGGAGGGGAAAGCGATCCTCTTCAAGCAGTTCGGCGGCGTCGACGCGGTGCCGATCGCTCTCGCGACGACCGACGTCGACGAGATCGTCGACACCGTCGTCCGCCTCGCGCCCTCCTTCGGCGGAGTGAACCTCGAGGACATCTCGGCGCCCCGTTGCTTCGAGATCGAGCGCAAGCTCCAGGAGCGCGTCGACATCCCGATCTTCCACGACGACCAGCACGGCACCGCCGTCGTCACCCTCGCCGCGCTGCGCAACGCCGCGAAGCTCACCGGGCGGACGCTCGGCGACCTGCGCGCCGTCATCTCCGGCGCCGGCGCGGCGGGTGTCGCCATCGCCAAGATGCTGCTCGAGGCCGGTCTCGGTGACGTCGCCGTCGCCGACCGCAAGGGCATCGTCAGCCGTGACCGCGACGACCTCACGGACGTCAAGCGCGAGCTCGCCGAGCTCACCAACCGCGCCGGGATCACCGGCTCGCTGGAGACCGCGCTCGCCGGCGCGGACGTCTTCATCGGCGTCTCGGGCGGCACGGTGCCGGAGGCGGCCGTCGCCTCCATGGCGCCGAACGCCTTCGTCTTCGCCATGGCCAACCCGAACCCCGAGGTTCACCCGGACGTGGCGCACAAGTACGCGGCGGTCGTCGCGACGGGCCGCTCGGACTACCCGAACCAGATCAACAACGTGCTGGCCTTCCCCGGCATCTTCGCCGGCGCGCTGCAGGTCCGGGCCTCCCGGATCACCGAGGGCATGAAGATCGCCGCGGCGAACGCGCTGGCCGATGTGGTCGGCGACCAGCTGGCGGCCGACTACGTGATCCCGTCGCCCTTCGACGAGCGCGTGGCCCCGGCGGTCACGGCGGCCGTCGCGGCGGCGGCGCGCGCGGAGGGCGTGGCCCGGGCGTGACGCTCGCCGCGTGACGCTGGCCGCTGTGGCGTAGCTGGTTTCGAGGGCCGTGCCGCATCCCTGCGGGGGTGCGGTACGGCCCTTTCGCGTGTCCGCGGGCCGCTGCGCGAGGCTTGCTGCCCGGTGGGTGCGGGTCGGGTGCCGGGGGCTCCGGTGGGGGGTCCTCGGGCTCTCGTTCACCGCGCTTCGCGCGAGTTCAGTCGTCTTACGCCCGAGCACCCCCCACGCTCCGCCCCCGTCCCCCTCACGTGACCGGACCCGATCCACCGTCCGTGCGACGTACCCCCGGTGGGCGGGGAAACCGACGTCGACCCGCAGCCGGGCGACGGGCCGAGGGGTGGGGCCGTGGAGGGTCGTCCCCGCAGGCGACCGACGGCTACGAAAGCATGCCGAATCGCGGTACCCAAGGCCGGAGGCGCCGAGGAGTCGAGCCCGGAGGGGCCCCGCCCCGGACCCCCGCACCGACAGGAGCCGCCCATGCGGACGCCCCGCGCGTGGGCCTCCAAGGCTCAGGGGCTTGGACTTTCGGCGGAGGTCCTTGGACCGGGTTCGCAAAGTTCGTCCGCGGGCTTCCGTCGGTTCATGTGCGGCTGCTGTGATGCAGCGCGCCAAGCCCCACCCGATAAGGAGGCGCGAGTGAACCTGGTCGTCAACGGTGACGCCGAGAGCGGGCCCGGAGGGACCGCCGAACCCGTCGGGGCCGTGACCGGCTGGCGGGTCGTGCAGGGCGCGCCCGCCCTCGTCGCGTACAGCCACGGCGGGGGCTACCCCACCGCCTCGGACCCCGGCCCCGCGCAGCGCGGGAGCCGGTTCTTCTCCGGCGGCAACGCGCCGCGCACCGCGCTGGTGCAGGACATCGTGCTGCCCGCGACCGGCGCGACCGGCCACGCGGCCGTCGACGCGGGACAGGTGCGGTACGCCGTCGGCGCCTGGCTCGGCGGATACGCGTCGCAGGAGGACGGAGCGCGGCTCTCCGTGGAGTTCCGGGACGCCAAGGGGACGCCCGTCGCGCTCAGCGTGCTCGGGCCGGTGACGGCCGCCGAGCGCAAGGGGCGGACCGGGCTCGTGGAGCGGAAGGCCGCCGCGGCCGTGCCGCCCGGCGCCAGGACCGCGCGGGTGCTGCTCGTCCTGACCCGTACCGGGGGCGGGACCTCCAACGACGGCTACGCCGACGGGATCACGCTCATGCTCACGGGGGTACAGAAGTGACGCTCGACCGACGCACCCTGCTCAAGGCCGCCGGGGCCGCCGGCGCGCTCAACGTGGTCTGGCCGCTCAGCGCCGGCCTCTCGCCCGCGCAGGCCCTCGAAGCCGCCCAGGCGCTCGGCGCGGAGTACGACCCGGCGCCCTTCACCCTCGGCGTGGCCTCCGGCGACCCGCAGGCCTCCGGCGTCGTGCTGTGGACGCGCCTCGCGCCGGAGCCGCTCGCGGCCGAGCAGCAGCTGCCCGAGGTCGTCGAGGTCGAGTGGGCGGTGGCCGAGGACCAGGCCATGAGCCGGATCGTCGCCCGAGGCACCGCGCCCGCCTCGGCGACGCTCGGCCACAGCGTCCACGTACCGGTGCAGGGCCTGAGCGCGGGCCGCCACTACTGGTACGCCTTCAAGGCGCTGGGTGTGACGAGCCGGGTCGGCCGGACCCGGACCGCGCCGGTCGGCGCCGTCCCGCGCGTACGGTTCGCCGCCGCCAACTGTCAGGCCTTCCACGACGGCTACTACGCCGCCCACCGCGGCATCGCCCGCGAGAACGTCGACTTCGTGGTGCACCTCGGCGACTACATCTACGAGCACGGGCCGGTCGGCGGCGACCACGTACGCGACCACGAGGGCCCCGCGGTGTTCACGCTCGCCGACTACCGGCGCCGCCACGCCCTCTACAAGGGCGACGCCTCCCTGCGCGAGGCACACGCCGCCCACCCCTGGTTCCTCACCTGGGACGACCACGAGGTCGCCAACGACTACAGCGGTACGGGCGGCGGGGCGCCCTTCCTCCAGCGGCGGGCGGCCGCGTACCAGGCCTGGTACGAGAACATGCCGCACCGGGACGGCGGCGAGTCCGCGCTGCCGGACCCGGTGATCCACCGCACCCGCCGCTGGGGCGACCTGCTGGAGCTGACGGTCCTCGACCTGCGCTCGTACCGCTCGGCGCAGAACCTCGCGGACGGCACCATCCTGGGCGGCGCCCAGAAGGCGTGGCTCAAGGGGAACATCGACCGCGCACCCGACTCCTGGCACGTGTGGGCGAACTCGATCATGCTCAGCCAGCTGCGGGGCCGGCCGGGCGGCTCGTACATGTTCACCGACCAGTGGGACGGCTTCCTGGCGGAGCGGAAGGAGGTCCTCGGCCATGTGCACACCAGCGGGCTGGAGGACCTGGTGGTGATCACGGGCGACTGGCACTCGGCGTTCGTCGACGACGTCCGGGTGGACTTCGACGACACGTCGTCGCCGCTCGTCGGGACGGAGTTCACCGCCCACTCCGTGACCTCGGGCGCGTACTCCGCCGACTGGAACGCGACCAACGGCCCCCTGATGGGCAAGGCCAACCCGCATCTGAAGTACTTCGAGGGCAACCGGTACGGCTACGACGTCTACGAGGTCACGCCGGAACGTTTCTCCGCCCATATGCGGGTGATCGCCGACCGCCGCGACCCGGTGTCACCGGTGACGACGCTGACGTCGTTCCACGTGGACCGGGGCAGGACCGGTTCGTACGAGGACCCGGCGACGAAGTCCTCGCCGGCGCAGTGGCGCAGGGACTGACATCACACCGGTGCGCGGTTCCGCCGCGCACCGGTGCCGCCCTAACCTCGGGTCATGTTCGCTGCCTACGCCGCCAAAATCGACCGCGACCAGCCCCTGAACGGCCTTGAGCTGGGCGAACGCCCGGAGCCCGAGGTACGCCCCGGCTGGACCACCGTCACCGTCAAGGCCGCCTCCCTCAACCACCACGACCTGTGGTCGCTGCGCGGGGTGGGGCTCGCCGAGGACAAGCTGCCGATGATCCTCGGCTGCGACGCCGCCGGCATCGACGAGCAGGGCCGGGAGGTGGTCCTCCACTCCGTCATCGGCCAGAGCGGGCACGGCGTCGGACCGGACGAGCCCCGTTCCATCCTCACCGAGCGCTACCAGGGCACCTTCGCCGAGCGCGTCACCGTCCCGGCCTGGAACGTCCTGCCGAAGCCGAAGGAGCTGTCGTTCGAGGAGGCCGCCTGCCTGCCGACCGCGTGGCTGACGGCGTACCGGATGCTGTTCACCAACGCCGGTGTCCGGCCCGGCGACTCGGTCCTCGTGCAGGGCGCGGGCGGCGGCGTCGCCACGGCCGCGATCGTCCTCGGCAAGGCGGCCGGCCTGCGGGTCTTCGCCACCAGCCGCGACGAGGCCAAGCGCGAGCGGGCGCTGGAGCTGGGCGCGGTCGAGGCGTACGAGCCCGGCGCGCGGCTGCCGCGGCGGGTGGACGCGGTCATCGAGACCGTCGGCGCGGCGACCTGGTCGCACTCGGTGAAGTCACTGCGGCCCGGCGGCACGCTGGTGATCTCGGGCGCGACGAGCGGCGACCGGCCCTCGCACGCCGAGCTGACCCGCATCTTCTTCCTGGAGCTGAAGGTCGTGGGCTCGACCATGGGCACCAAGGACGAACTGGAGGACCTGCTCTCCTTCTGCGCGGCGACGGGCGTACGGCCGGTCATCGACGAGGTGCTGCCGCTGGACCGGGCGCGCGAGGGCTTCGAGAAGATGGCCGCCGGGGACCTGTTCGGAAAGATTGTCCTCACCACCTCTTGATGGAGCGTCAGCCGCGCTGATGGGATCTCCGGCACCCGATGCCGGAGGTCCCTCATGCGCGCTCTCGCACTCGCCCTCTCCGCCCTGCTGGCCCTCGCTCCTGCCGCGCACGCGGATACGGACACCACCGACATACCGCGCCTCACCGACGACCGCGGCCGCGTCCTGACCCTGCGCGGCTGGAACGTCGAGGACAAGACGCACCGCGGCGACGCCGCCCTGTCCGCCATCACCGAGAAGCACTTCCGCGACCTGCGCGCGCGGGGCTTCAACTTCGCCCGCCTGCTGGTCTTCTGGGACGACCTGGAGCCCAGGCGAGGCCAGTACAGCGAGGCGTACCTGCGCAAGATCGAGCGGATCCTGGACTGGGCGCACACGTACGACGTCCACGTCGTCATCGACGCCCACCAGGACGTCTTCGGTCCGGCCTTCGGTCACCGCGGGATCCCCGAGTGGGCCACGCGCACCGACGGGCTGCCCTTCACCCCGCACCCGGACGACTGGTTCGCCGAGTACTTCGAGCCCGCCGTCCAGCGGGCCTTCACGCACCTGTACGAGGACGAGGACCTGCAGCGCGCCCAGGCGAGGATGTGGCGGGTGCTCGCCGACCGCTTCGAGCACCACCCGGCGGTCCTCGGCTACGACCTCATCAACGAACCCATGGGCGAGCTGCGCGAGGGCGAGGACCTGCCGGCGGCCGCCCGCCGGATCGAGCGGGAACAGCTCACCCCGATGTACAACCGCCTGGCGGACGCGATCCGTTCCGTCGACGACGACACCTGGGTGTTCGTCGAGCCGACCCCGATCGTGGGGGAGGGCGTGCCGACGGGGCTGGGGAAGGTCGAGGACCCGAAGGTCGTCTACGCGCCGCACTTCTACAACACCGCCATGGAGGCGGGCGCGGACTACGACCCGGCGGCCGGCTGGATCGAGGCGTACGAGGCGGCGGTGACGGCGTACCCGAAGGAGTACCGGGTGCCGGTGGTGGTGGGGGAGTGGGGTCCGCTGAACAACTCCCTGCCCAACATGGGCCGCTTCTACCGCGAGGCGCTCGCCTCCCTGAACCGCTACAGCTCGGGGTGGGCGGGCTATGTGTGGTGTTACGGCGGCGGCTACTGCGCCGTCGACTCCTCGGGCGCCTGGCGTACGAACAAGGAGCAGACGGCCGCGCCGTACGCGGAGGCGGTGGCGGGCCGGGTGGTCGAGCAGAGCCCGTCCCGGCTGGTGTACGTCGCGGGTCGCGGCGGCGCCACGGAGCTGTCCCTGCCGAGCCCGAGTGGCTGGCGCGTGACGGTGGAGGGGCGCGCGTGGGTGCTCCCGAGCCCGGCCGGGCGGGTGGTGGTGCGGGCGGTGCCGGGCGCGACGGTCACGGTGTCCGTCAACCGGGGTTGACGCTCCTGCTGATGTCAACGTAAGTTGACACCATGACGGAAGCAACCGATCTCGCCGCCCGTGCGGGCGACCGCGACCCCAGGGTCGGACTGCGCGCGGTCGCCGCGCTGCGGCGGCTGCTGGAGCAACTGGAAGCCGTACAGGTTCGCAGCGCCCGGGCCCAGGGCTGGTCGTGGCAGGAGATCGCGGCCGAGCTGGGCGTCAGTCGGCAGGCCGTACACAAGAAGTACGGGAGGCATTGATGTTCGAGAGGTTCACGAAGAGCGCCCGGACCGTGGTCACCGGCGCCGTCGCCCTCGCGGAGGGGGCCGGCGCGGACTCCGTGACGGAGGAGCACCTGCTGCTGGCCCTGCTGGACCTGGAGGGCGCGCCGTCCTCCGCGGCCTTCGCCGCCCTGGGTGTCGCGGGGCGCCGCGCGTCGGTCGAGGCCGGCCTGGCGGACGCCCGGCGGCGCGGCGGCCTGACCAAGGCGGACGCGGAGGCGCTGGAGGGCATCGGCATCGACGTGACCGCGATCGTCTCGCGCGTCGAGGCGGTGCACGGCGAGGGCGTCCTGGCGGGCGACCACGGCTCGAAGCGCTGGTGGTCGGGGTCCCGGCCCTCCTTCAGCCGCCCCGCGAAGGACGCCCTGGAACGCTCCCTGCGCGTCGCGCTGGGCCGCGGGGACCGCCACATCGGCGACGAGCACCTGCTGTTGGCCCTGACGGCCCGCCCGGGCGTGGTGGCGGATGTGCTGGCGGAGCACGGAGTGACGTACGCGGGGGTGGAGCGGGTGCTGGGGGCTGCCGGGGGCGCGGCGAAGGCCGGCTGAGGCCTTCTCCCGCCCCGGCCCCTGCGCCGGTCGGCGGCGCGGAGCCGGCCGCGCCCGGGCGCCTCGCTCGTTCGCGTTCCAGGGCCCCGGGTGCGTCGGCTCCGCGCCGCGGGACGCGTCCGTCAGTCGCGCGGCGCGCCGCGCAGCAGGGCCGCGATGTGGGCCGCCGCCGTCGAGAGGTGTCGGCGGGATTCGGCGAGTTGGGCCGGGGTGACGCCGTGGTCGCGGGCCGCGTCGCGGATGTCGTCGCGGAAGCGGTCCAGCAGGCGCTCCAGGTCGCGGGCCGGGTCCTCCGTGGTCGGGATGTCCTGCCAGGCGGGCGCGTCGGCCGGCTGGTCGTACGGAGGCCGGGGCGCGGTAGAGGCGGTCGGCGTGGCCGGGGGCGTACCGTCGAACAGGCCGCCCAGGCCGCCCAGGCGGCCCGTCAGGTCGGAGAGGGCCGCGGGCCACTCGCCCGTCGTCAGGTGGTCATGGACCTGCCGCGCGAGGCGCTGCACCTCCTCGCGGGCCTTCTCCTGCGTCTCCTCGGCCTGGCGACGCGCCCACTTCGCCTCCTCGCGGGCCCTGTGGGACTCCTCCTTCGCCCGCCGGGCCTGCTCCCGCCAGGAGTCCTTGCGGGTCTCGCTCGCCGCCGCGCGCATCTCGCTGCGCAGCTTGCCCGCCGCGCCGCGCACGTCGGCGCGGATCTCGGCGGCGAGCTCGGAGACGGAGGCGCGGATCTCCTGCTCCAGGTCGGCCAGTTCGCCGCTGCGGCCGGCCAGCTCCGCGCGGCCGGCGTCGGTGAGGGAGTACACCTTGCGGCCGCCCTCGGTGGTGTGCGTGACCAGCCCCTCGGCCTCCAGCTTGGCCAGCCGGGGGTAGACCGTGCCGGCCGACGGGGCGTAGAGGCCGTGGAAGCGCTCCTCCAGCAGCCGGATCACCTCGTAGCCGTGGCGGGGCGACTCGTCGAGGAGCTTCAGCAGGTAGAGCCGCAGACGGCCGTGGGCGAAGACGGGCGGCATGTCACAGCACCTTTCCGGAGGCGGACTCGGACGTGGCCTCGGGGCGGCGCAGCAGGGCGATGGAGCCGGAGACCGTGGTCGCCTTGAGGGTGCCCGTGCCCGCGCCGAGCGTGCCCTTGATGCTCTTGGAGCCCCACTGGCCGCCCACCCGCAGGTCGTCGAAGGCGCTGGAGAGCGCGCCGCTCGTGGTGTTCGCCTCCACCCGCGCGTCCGTCGGGTGCGGCATGCGGAGCGCGATCTCGCCGGAGACCGTGGTGAGCCGGATGTCGGTGCCCGGGCCGGTGGGGTCGAGGTCGATGACCATGTCGCCGGTGACCGAGTCGGCGCGTACGGACGCGCCCGTGCCGTCGACGACCGTCAGGTCGCCGGAGACCGAGGAGAACCGCAGCCCGCCGGCGACCGCCTGCGCCTCCACGTTCCCGGAGACGGTCTCGGCGCGGACCGGGCCCGCCAGCCCGACCAGCGTGGTGTCGCCGGTGACGCCGCGTACCTCCGTACGCCCCCGGACGCCGGAGACCACGGCCTCGGCGCCCACGACGCCGACCTCCACGGAGGCGTCCGCCGGCACGGCGAGCGAGACGACGGCGCTGCGGTCGCGGCCCTTGCGGTCGAACCACTTGAGGAAGCCCTTCCAGGGCAGGTCCTCGTACGACACGGTGAGCGTCGAGCCGCGCTGGGTGACGATCAGCGGCGGGCCGTCGATCTCGGAGACCTCCAGCCGCGCCGGGCCCTCGTCGACGCCCACGACGTTGACCGTCCCGTTCACGATACGGACCTTCAGTGCGGTCACTGCGCCGTCGAGGGCGAAGGTGCGCGGCTCGGTGACGGACCACTCCGGCATGGGGCCTCCCTGGGGCATGACGCAACATATCGCGTCCGCTGTCAAAAACACGATATATCGCGGTGACGGTAAGTCAAGCGGCCCTCGATCGGTGCGCAGCGGTACGGCGTACGTAGCGGTACGAACCCGGGCGAATTGGCCTAGCGTATGGGGCATGGACGCGACATCGACGGGCGCCCTGCTGCTCTGCCGGGCCGAGCCGGCGGTCGTACGGGCGCCGGCGCAGCTCCTGCGCGAACGCCTGCTCCTCACCGCCGCGGGCCAGGGCTGGAGCGTGCTCGTACCCGAGGGCCGGCCCTGGCTGGACGAGGGCGAACCGGTCGAGCGGGTCGCCGCGGGCTGGGCCGCGGCCCTGGGGGTCGCGGCGCCCTGGCCGGTGCTCGCACTGTGGTGGGACCCGGACCGGGCGGGCTACACCCTGGCCTCCGGCTTCCGCCGTCCCGTCGGCTACACCTGGCTGGCCGACGGCACCCCCGCCGGCGAGGACGAGGCGATGCACACCTTCGCCGCCCGCCTGGGCCTCGACCCGGTCCTGGACGTCCAGGACCTCGAACCGCTCACGCGCCCCGACCGGGTCGCCGACGCCCGCGCCCGGCTGCTCGGCCTGCTCGCCGTCCTGGCCCGGCTGGACCTCGCACTGCCGCCCGGCCTCGCCCCCGGCGTACCCGCCGCCCGCCTGCGTACCGCCGCCGAGGAGCAGGGCGCCGACCCGGTGGAGTGGCCGGGCCTGCGCGAAGCCGTACGGGACGAGGTGCACACCCTCGGCGGCGCCGACGACGGCTCCCCGGTCCCGAGGCTCCTCGCCGCCGTCCAGGTGGCGGCCGGTGTGCCGCTGCTCGCCTGGGCCCTGTCACGCCGCAGCCCCGGCTGGGCCACGGCCGGCGCCCTGCTCATCGCCAACGGCGCGCTGCTCGGCCTGGCGAAGGGGCTGCCTACAGGTCGTCGTCCTCGTCGTCGTCCAGCCGCGCCAGCCACGTCGCCAGACGCTCCACGGGAACCTCGAAGTCAGGGTTGAGATCGACGAACGTCCGCAGCTGCTCGGCGAGCCACTCGAAGGTGACCTCCTCCTCGCCGCGCCGCTTCTCCAGTTCCTCGATGCCACGGTCGGTGAAGTACATGCCCTCAGATTAAGTCAGTACGCCGGAGGGCCCGGCACCGCGATCAGCTCGCGGGGCCGGGCCCTCCGGTGCGTACGGGAACGGCTCAGGCCTCGAAGACCTCGTTGACCAGCTGGACCTGCTCGGCCTGGTGGCGCTTGGCCGAGCCGACCGCCGGCGACGAGCTGTGCGGCCGCGAGATGCGGCGCAGGCGCTCGGCCGGGGGCAGGTCGGCGCCGACCGCCAGGTCGAGGTGGTCGATCAGGTTGAGCGCGATGAACGGCCAGGCACCCTGGTTCGCCGGCTCCTCCTGGGCCCACAGGTACTTCTCGGCGTTCGGGTACTTGGCGATCTCGGCCTGGAGCTCGGCACCCGGCAGCGGGTACAGGCGCTCCAGGCGGATGATCGCGGTGTCCGTCACGCCGCGCTTCTTCCGCTCCGCGTCCAGGTCGTAGTAGACCTTGCCGGAGCAGAAGACGACCTTGCGGACCGCGTTCGCGTCCACCGAGGCGTCGCCGATCACCGGGCGGAAGCCGCCGGTGGTGAACTCCTCCGCCTTCGACGCCGCCGCCTTCAGGCGCAGCATCGACTTCGGGGTGAAGACGACCAGCGGCTTGTGGTGCGGGTTGTGCACCTGCCACCGCAGGAGGTGGAAGTAGTTCGACGGCAGGGTCGGCATGGCGACCGTCATGTTGTGCTGCGCGCACATCTGGAGGAAGCGCTCCGGGCGGGCCGAGGAGTGGTCCGGGCCCTGGCCCTCGTAACCGTGCGGGAGCAGCAGGGTGACGCCGGAGGTCTGGCCCCACTTCTGCTCGGCCGAGGAGATGAACTCGTCCACGACGGTCTGCGCGCCGTTGACGAAGTCACCGAACTGCGCCTCCCACATGACGAGCGACTCGGGCCGCGCGAGGGAGTAGCCGTACTCGAAGCCCATCGCCGCGTACTCGCTGAGCAGCGAGTCGTAGACGTTGAAGCGGGCCTGGTCCTCGGAGAGGTACTGCAGCGGCGTGTAGTCCTCGCCGGTCACCTGGTCCACCAGCACCGCGTGGCGCTGGCCGAAGGTGCCGCGGCGGGTGTCCTGGCCGGCCAGGCGGACCGGGACGCCCTCCATCAGCAGCGAGCCGATGGCGAGGGTCTCGCCCATGCCCCAGTCGATCGTGCCGTCCTCGACGGAGGCCGCGCGGCGCTGCAGCTGCGGCATCAGACGCGGGTGGACGGTGATCCGCTCCGGGATGTTGACCTGCGACTCGGCGATCCGCTTCACGATCTCCTGGGAGACCGCGGTGGTGACGGCGACCGGGAACTCGGCCTGGACGTCCGGGACCGGCGCCGGCGAGGGCTGCGCGGTGGCCTCGCGGACCTCCGTGAACACCTTCTCCAGCTGGCCCTGGAAGTCCTGGAGCGCCTGCTCCGCCTCTTCCAGCGTGATGTCCCCGCGGCCGATCAGCGACTCGGTGTAGAGCTTGCGCACCGAGCGCTTCTTGTCGATCAGGGACACCATCTGCGGGTTGGTGAACTGCGGGTTGTCGCCCTCGTTGTGACCGCGGCGGCGGTAGCAGATGAGGTCGATCACGACGTCCTTGTTGAACGCCTGGCG
The DNA here is from genome assembly GCF_055571835.1 of Streptomyces sp. NPDC030862. Lineage (NCBI taxonomy): Bacteria > Bacillati > Actinomycetota > Actinomycetes > Kitasatosporales > Streptomycetaceae > Streptomyces > Streptomyces sp. NPDC030862. The sequence goes on from NZ_JBVIEN010000002.1 coordinate 323,078, forward strand.
GAACTCGAAGGCGAGCCGCGCCACGCGGACGCACGCCTCCGGGTCGTCGCCGTTCACGTGGAAGATCGGCGCCTCGATCATGCGGGCCACGTCGGTCGCGTACATCGACGAACGCGACGACTCCGGGGCGGCGGTGAAGCCGACCTGGTTGTTGATGACGATGTGGACCGTGCCGCCGGTGCGGTAGCCGCGCAGCTGCGACATGTTCAGCGTCTCGGCGACGACACCCTGGCCGGCGAAGGCCGCGTCACCGTGGAGGGCGACCGGCAGGACGGTGAAGTCCGTGCCGCCCTTGTTGATGACGTCCTGCTTGGCGCGGACGACACCCTCCAGGACCGGGTCGACCGCCTCCAGGTGCGAGGGGTTGGCGACCAGCGAGACCTTGATCTGCTCGCCGTCCAGGCCGGTGAAGGTCCCCTCGGCGCCCAGGTGGTACTTCACGTCGCCGGAGCCGTGCATCGACTTCGGGTCGAGGTTGCCCTCGAACTCCCGGAAGATCTGCGCGTACGACTTGCCGACGATGTTCGCCAGGACGTTCAGGCGACCGCGGTGGGCCATGCCGATGACGACCTCGTCGAGGCGCGACTCGGCCGCCGAGTCGATGACCGCGTCGAGCAGCGGGATGACCGACTCGCCGCCCTCCAGCGAGAACCGCTTCTGGCCGACGTACTTGGTCTGCAGGAACGTCTCGAACGCCTCCGCGGCGTTCAGCCGGCGCAGGATGCGCAGCTGCTCCTCGCGCTCCGGCTTGGAGTGCGGGCGCTCGACGCGGTCCTGGATCCACTTGCGCTGCTTCGGGTCCTGGATGTGCATGAACTCGATGCCGGTGGTGCGGCAGTACGAGTCGCGCAGCACGCCGAGGATGTCGCGCAGCTTCATCATCGACTTGCCGCCGAAGCCGCCGACGGCGAACTCCCGCTCCAGGTCCCAGAGCGTCAGGCCGTGCTCGGTGATGTCCAGGTCGGGGTGCTTGCGCTGGCGGTACTCCAGCGGGTCGGTGTCGGCCATGACATGGCCGCGGACCCGGTAGGAGTGGATCAGCTCGAAGACGCGCGCGGCCTTGGTGACGTCGTCGTCGTGCGACGCGTCGATGTCCTTCAGCCAGCGGACCGGCTCGTACGGAATCCGCAGCGACTCGAAGATGTCGTCGTAGAAGCCGTCCTCGCCGAGGAGGAGGTTGGCGACGATCCGCAGGAACTCGCCGGACGCCGCACCCTGGATGACGCGGTGGTCGTACGTCGAGGTGAGGGTCATCACCTTGGAGATGCCCAGCTTGTTCAGGGTGTCCTGCGAGGTGCCCTGGAACTCGGCCGGGTAGTCCATCGAGCCGACGCCCATGATGACCGACTGACCGGGCATCAGGCGCGGCACGGAGTGGACGGTGCCGAGGCCGCCGGGGTTGGTGAGGGAGACGGTGACGCCCGTGAAGTCGTCCATCGTCAGCTTGTTGGCGCGGGCGCGGCGGACGATGTCCTCGTACGCCTGCCAGAACTCGAAGAAGCCGAGCGTCTCCGCCTTCTTGATGGCCGCGACGACCAGCTGGCGGTCGCCGTTCGGCTTCACCAGGTCGATGGCGAGGCCGAGGTTGATGTGCGGCGGCTTCACCAGGACCGGCTTGCCGTCCTTCTCCCCGAAGGAGTGGTTCATGGACGGCATGGCCTTGATGGCCTGGACCATCGCGTACCCGATGAGGTGGGTGAAGGAGATCTTCCCGCCACGGGCGCGCTTGAGGTGGTTGTTGATGACGATGCGGTTGTCGAACAGCAGCTTCACCGGGACGGCGCGGACGGACGTGGCCGTCGGCAGCTCCAGGGAGGCGTTCATGTTCTTCGCGACCGCGGCGGAGGGGCCGCGCAGCGGCACGTACTCGGGGCCGGTGGGGGCCTCGGTCTCCGCCTTGGGGGCCGGGGCCGGGGCCTGGGCCTTCGGGGCCTCCGCCTTGGCGGCGGGCTTCGCGGCGGGCGCGGCGGCCGGGGCCTGAGCCGGGGCCTTCGCGGCGGGGGCGGGAGCAGCGGCCTGTGCGGGTGCCGCTGCTGCCGGCTTCGCCGGAGTGGCCGGGGCCTGGACCGGAGCCTGGGCCGGAGTGGAGGCCTGGGCCGGGGCCTGGGCGGTCGGGGCTGCGGATTCCGTACCTGCTGCGGATTCCGTACCTACGGCCTCGCCCGCGGGCTTGTCCGCCGTGCCGGCGGCACCCGGCTTGTAGTCGGCGAAGAAGTCCCACCAGGCGCGGTCGACCGAATTCGGGTCCTGGAGGTACTGCTGGTAGATCTCGTCGACGAGCCACTCATTGGCACCGAAGGCGGCGGCGGGGTTCTGAGGCCCCTGGCCGTCTTGGTCGGTCGAGATGCTCGGGTTACTGGGGGACTGAGACGACACGGCGGCAACCGCCCTCTTCCGCTTCACAAGGTGATGGACAGCGGAAATAAAGGCTACGCCTCCCCGGCCTGGAGGTGCAGGCCGGGCGTGCCATCGTCGCGTACATCACATTGATCGTCGTGTTTCAGGGCACGAAATGGCGGGAAACAAGCGTGGTTCCGCCGCATGCGGGTAGGCGCCATCGCGGCTGCGCCCCGCAGTGGCGCGCATCCTCGGACAGGTCCCGCACACGTCCACGCAGAACCCGTGCTTCCGGTTCGAACCCTACGTCAATTACGTGGCTGCGGGATCCCCGGAAGAGTGACCTGAATCCGGCACCCACGTGCGGATTCGGCCACTCCGATGCGGCCGCCGTGCAGATCCACGGCCCAGCGGGCGATCGCCAGCCCCAGACCCGTACCGCCGTCGCCGCCGGGGCCGTGCGGGGAGGCGACGCTGCCGCGGTTGAACCGCTCGAAGACCTTGTGTCGCTCCGACTCCGGAATGCCCGGACCCTCGTCCACGACCTCCAGGTCGAGCGACTCCGGCTGCGGCCCGCGCCGGGCCCGTACCGTCACCCGCCCGTGCGGCGGCGAGTGCTTCACGGCGTTGTCGATCAGGTTCGCGACGACCTGGTGCAGCCGCTCGGCGTCCGCGTGCGCGGTCAGCTCCGGCGGCGAGACGTCCAGGTGCAGGTGCACGTCCTTGCGGGTGTGGTTGCCGGAGCCGGAGCTCAGGGCGCGCTGCGAAGCGGCCAGGTTGGCCTCCTTCAGGACGCCCGAGAGGTACGGCCACACCTCGAAGCGCCGCGACCGGAGCGGTACGACACCGTTGTCGAGCCGTGACAGATCCAGCAGCGTCTCGACCAGCCGGCCCAGCCGCTCCGTCTGCTTCAGCGCCGTCCGCATCGTCTCCGGATCGGCCGCCGACACCCCGTCCACGACGTTCTCCAGCACCGCGCGCAGCGCCGCGATGGGAGTGCGCAACTCGTGCGAGACGTTGGCGACCAGCTCCTTGCGGTGCCGGTCCACCGCCTCCAGGTCGTCCGCCATGCGGTTGATCGTGGAGGCCAGGTCGCCCAGCTCGTCGCGGCGGTCGGCGCCGCGCACCCGGCGGGTGTAGTCGCCGTGGGAGATCGACTTCGCGACCGTGTTCATCTCGTCCAGCGGCGCGGTGAGGCCGTGCGCCACGAACTGGGTGATCAGCAGCGTGGCTATCACCGAGAAGACGGTGATGAAGCGCAGCTCGGTCTCGGTGCGCAGGGCCACCATCAGCAGCCCGGTCGTGATGAAGACCGAGACGACGACGAGCGTGCCCAGCTTGGTCTTGATCGAGATCGTGACCGGCCGGAGCCGCAGCCGCGAGCGGAGCCGGCTCCCGAGCCGCGGGCGCGGCCGGGAGCCGGGCCGGGGGTGCGAGCCCGGCCGCGCTGGCCGCCGGCTCATGGCGCCGGGGTCTCCAGCGCGTACCCGACACCGTGGACCGTACGGATGCGCTCCGCGCCGATCTTGCGGCGCAGCGCCTTGATGTGGCTGTCCACGGTCCGGGTGCCGGAGGCGTCCGCCCAGTCCCACACCTCGGCGAGCAGCTGCTCGCGCGAGAGCACCGCGCGCGGCGTGTTGGCCAGGCAGACCAGCAGGTCGAACTCGGTCGGGGTCAGGTGCACGTCGTCACCCTTCACCCGGACCCGGCGCTGCGCGTGGTCGATCTCCAGCTCGCCGAGGCGGAGGATGCCGCTACGCGGCGTCACCGCGGCCAGCGCCGCCCGCTCGACCCGGCGCAGCAGGACGTGCACCCGGGCCGCCAGCTCCCGCATCGAGAACGGCTTGGTCATGTAGTCGTCCGCCCCGACCCCGAGCCCGACCAGCATGTCGGTCTCGTCGTCGCGGGCGGTGAGCATCAGTACCGGTACCGGCCGCTGGGCCTGCACCCGGCGGCACACCTCCAGGCCGTCGAAGCCCGGAAGCATGACGTCGAGGACCATCAGGTCCGGCTGCCAGGCCTCGGCGGCGTCCACGGCCGCCGGGCCGTCCGTCGCCGTCTGCACCAGGAAGCCCTCGGCCCGCAGTCGGGCGGAGATGGCCTCGACGATGGTGGTGTCGTCCTCGACGACCAGCACGCGGCGCTGGGCACCCGGCGTGACCGCCGTACCGGTGTTGCTGGTGTGTGTCTGCTCCATCGCCCCGCCCCTGTTCGCATACGTCTCGCATACGTCGCGAACCGCGTGTAGATCCGTGTGTCAGGCCAGCAGCCTAAAGGCACCGACCGGCTCCCGGCTACGCAGGGCGAACGGCGAGGTGGACCACGTCCGGTACGCCCCGGGCAACGGGGATTTCTTCGGTTCTTACCCCGCTGAATCCGGCATTCCGCAATGACTCTTCGAAATCGGCGGACGGCTGCGCGGACCAGACGGCCAGGATTCCGCCGGGGTTGAGGCGGGCCGCGCAGGCCGCCAGACCGGCCGGCGCGTACAGACCGTCGTTGTCCTCGGTGACGGTCCAGTCCGGCCCGTTGTCGATGTCCAGGCAGAGTGCGTCGTACGTGTCCGGCGAGGTGCGGACGTACTCGACCAGGTCGGTGTGGATCAGGACCGTACGGGGATCGGCGAGCGCCGCGCCCGAGATCGCCGCGAGCGGCCCCTCGCGGTGCCAGTCGATGATCGCCTGCTCCCGCTCGACGACCGCGATGCGGCCCCAGGCGGGGTTCGCGGCGGCGTGGGCGAGGGAGAAGCCGACGCCGAGGCCGCCGATGAGGACGGAGGCACCCGGGCGCTCCCCGTGCGCCTGGAGCGCGGCGAGCGCCGCGTCGACGAGCAGCCGCTCCGAGCGGCCGTCGGAGGTGTCCATCAGGAAGGTGCCGTTGGCGATGATCTCGAAGTGGTCGTCGCCGCGCCGGCGCAGCACCACTTCGCCGTACGGGCCTTCGCGTCGGTCGAGCGTCGTGACAGCCATGGGGCCAGGTTAGTGAGTCGGGGGCGGCGGCGGGGGAAGTCCCGCCCCAGGTCAGGGACTTGGAGCGGGCCGCGGCGCCGGTGTGACCCACATCATGGACGGCCGGTTGATGATCGCCTCGGCTGATGGGGCAAGGTGTGGTCGGGGGAGTGTCCAGGGGGTTGGTCGAGGAGAGGCGAAAGGCGGCCCGCGGTGCACCGGCTCAAGGCGGCGCGCGAGACGGACGACGGCGGCGTGGCCGCGCGGCTCGCAGGCGAGGGGCTTGCGGGCGATCGGCTTCCCGGCGGCATGTACGCGGACGACGGGTTCGCGCGGGGTGAGTTGCTCCGCGGCATTCCGCGCCAGCGCACAGCCGCCACCCGCGATGCGGCCGCGCCGGCTCTCCGTAAGCAGCAGCGGTGGTGGCGCGGCGCCGGCCGGCTGCTGCCCACGCCCACCGGTACGCCCTTCACCTTCTGTTACGCCCTCGTCCTCGTCGCCACCTCCCTCTTCGCCGAGTACGGCGACCCCGGCACCGTCTCGGCGCTGCTGCACGGCTCCAGCACGGACGTCGCCCACCTCTCCCGGACGCCGCTGCTCGTGCTGGCCGCGAGCGCGCTGTGGGTCGCGGGCGGGCTCTTCTCGCCGTACGCCATCGGCTTCGTCTTCGTACTCACCGCGCTGGAGCGCCGCATCGGGGCCTGGCGGGCCGCCGCCGTGTTCCTGGTGGGGCACGTGGTGGCGACGCTGGCCACCGAGATCCCGGTGGCCCTGTCGGTCCTGGCGGGCCATCTGCCCCACACGTCCCTGCACCGCCTCGACTACGGCATCAGCTTCGGCCTGATGGCGAGCGTCGGCGCACTGGCCGGACTGCTGACCCCGGTGGCGCGCGCCGTCGTGCTGGCGTGGGTGTCCGTGATGCTGCTCCACGACCTGCTGGCGCTCGAGGACCCCCTCACCAACTGGGGCCACCCACTGGCGCTGTTGGTCGGCGTCGGCGGATGGCCCCTGGTGCGGCGGGCGGCCCGGCGCGGGCCGGCGCGGCCGGGGCCCCGATTCTGACGAAACCCCTGGTGGGGACGGGTGCTGGCGTCGATGACGTGATCAGATGGCGCGATAGTGTGACAAATAGTGCATAAGTCATCACGCGGTGTTTCACTGACGCCGAGGCTGCCGCTCCGGCGCCCTCCGCGCACGAAAAGAGAGAACACAGCATGAAGATCACGAGCAGCACCCTGACGCGCCTGGCCGTTCCGGCCCTGCTCGCGGGGATGGCCTTGCCGCTGGCCGTCGCCACGCCCGCGGCAGCGCAGACGGGCTCCACGGTCGCCCGCAACGGCGCGCACGTCGCCGTCAGGGCGAACGCCGCAGTGAGCGCCAACAACGTCGCCATCTTCCTCCACGGAGGACGGCTGTACGTCCAGGACCGGAGCGGGGTCTTCGCCGCAGGGTGCCAGCGGGTGGCCCCGCCGCCTGCGCCGCGCAACCAGTGGCCCACGGCCGACTGCGGTACGGGGGTCACCCGTATCACCGTCGACGTCCGCGGCGGCAGCGACAACGTGGACGTGGATCTCAACGTGACGGCGACCACCACCGTCGACACCGACAACGGGCCCAACGACACGGTCAGGACGGGCAGCGGCGCCGACACGATCAGCGTGCGGGACGGTTCGCCCGGCGATAACGTGCCCCGCTGCGGACCGGGTGCCGACACCGTTTTCGCGGACCGAGGTGACAACATCACCACCAGCCAGGACGAGCGGTTCAAGTGCGAATACGTCTTCTACGAGGACTTCTGAGCCTGGGCTCCCGGCCCGGGGCGTGGCGGCCGCGCTTCCCCGTGCGGCGCCCGCGCCCCGGGCCGTACCCGTGTCACGCCCCCTACGAGATCCAGACCAGCACCGCGTCGCCCGCCTCCGCCGCCTCGCGGAAGAAGGGCCGCAGCGCCTCGTAGTGGAGGACCACGTTGTCCAGGGGTTCGCCGCGCTCCCAGATCATGGCCGGGTAGACCTGCTCCCGCGCCAGGTCCGCCGGGCCGACGCCGGCCGTCAGGCGGCCGCCCTCCGTCGCCGCCAGGACCTCGGCGGCCGTCCGGACCTGGTCCGGAGTCAGATAGCGGGGCGGTCCGTACCCCCAGTCCTCGTCCCACGGCACCGCCTGCTCGCCGTGCACGACGTCGACGGGGAAGCCGGCGCGTCGCGTGAGGAAGCGGACGGCGTCCCACGCCTTGTCGGTGCTGTGGCACCGCGCGTCGCCCGGTCCCGCGTCGAGAAGTTCGTCGACGAACCCCCTCGCCCAGGCGGGGTCGACGAGGGCACGCTCCAGCTCGGCGGGGGACAGTCGGACGTATGTTCCCATCATGCTCATGGGCGGATGCTAGGCGGGACCACTGACAAAGCGAGCTGTTCGCCGGGCGGTGGGGGGAGGAGCGTGTTCCGCATGCGCTCGATGCACCTGCGCCAGGGCGCGCCGTCCCGCCCCGCCCAGAGCTCCAGCAACTCGGACGGCTCCGACACGACCCGGTCCAGGGCTTCGAGGGCGAGGCTGCGCAGCGGTGTGAGGTCGGGGAGAGGTTTCTCCGGGCCGTAGACCGGGTCGGCGGGTTCTCCGCCGGGGCACTGCGCGGCGACCAGGGCGGCCGCGGCGACGGCCGTGTCGGCCACGTCCGCGTCCAGTTGGCCGGTGGTGTCGGCGGCGCGGAGGAGGGCGCCGCGGATCAGGCCCTCGCGCTCGTCCTCCGCCGCCTCGTCGAGGTCGCCGGCGAAGTCCGCGGCGGTGTCGCTGTCGAAGGGTCCGGTGCCCCAGGTGCCCATGCGGCTCTCCCGTGTGTGGTGCTGTGTGTGGTGGTGTCCGCGCATGGTGGCAGGCGCCTCTGACAACTCCGGGCTCCCGCAACGTCGCGCAGGTGATCGCTGACAGCGAACGCGAACCGGGGAACACCCGGCGGCTGGCAAGCATTGAGTGGGTACAGCTCAACTTGACTGCCGAAGGGGAGATCATGGCTTCGTCGTCCACACCGCTCACCTTGCCCGTGCTGCCGCTCGATGACGAGGTCGTCCTGCCGGGAATGGTGGTGCCCCTGGACCTCACCGACAGTGAGGTGCGCGCCGCCGTCGAGGCCGCTCAGGCCGCGGCCCGGACCGAGGGGGACGCGAAGGGCAAGCCGAAGGTGCTGCTGGTGCCGCGTATCGACGGCACGTACGCCGGTATCGGCGTCCTGGGCACGGTCGAGCAGGTGGGCCGGCTCTCCGACGGTGACCCCGGCGCGCTCATCCGCGGCCGGCACCGGATCAAGATCGGTGCCGGGACGACCGGACCGGGCGCCGCCCTGTGGGTCGAGGGCGCGCAGGTCGACGAGAAGGTCCCGGATCCGCTGCCCGGCGCGGTCACCGAGCTCGTCAAGGAGTACAAGGCCCTCGCCACCAGCTGGCTGAAGAAGCGCGGCGCCTGGCAGGTCGTGGACCGCGTCCAGCAGATCGACGGGGTGTCCGCCCTCGCGGACAACTCCGGCTACTCGCCCTTCCTGACCATCGCTCAGAAGGTGGAGCTGCTGGAGACCGAGGACCCGGTCGCCCGGCTGAGGCTCGCCACCGAGCAGCTGCGCGAGCACCTCGCCGAGCAGGACGTCGCCGAGTCCATCGCGAAGGACGTCCAGGAGGGCGTCGACAAGCAGCAGCGCGAGTTCCTGCTGCGCCGTCAGCTCGAAGCCGTGCGCAAGGAGCTGCGCGAGCTCAACGGCGACTCCGGGGACGGCGACGAGGCCGACGACTACCGGACCCGGGTCGAGGCCGCCGACCTCCCCGAGAAGGTGCGCGAGGCGGCACTGAAGGAGGTCGCCAAGCTGGAGCGGTCCTCGGACCAGTCGCCCGAGGGCTCCTGGATCCGCACCTGGCTGGACACGGTCCTCGAGATGCCGTGGAACGAACGCACCGAGGACCAGTACGACATCAAGGGCGCGAAGGAGACGCTGGACGCCGAGCACGCGGGCCTGGAGGACGTGAAGGAGCGGATCACCGAGTACCTCGCGGTGCGCAAGCGGCGCACCGACCGCGGCATGGGCGTCGTGGGCGGGCGGCGCGGGGGCGCGGTGCTGGCGCTGGTGGGGCCGCCGGGTGTCGGAAAGACCTCGTTGGGCGAGTCGGTCGCGCACGCGATGGGCCGGAAGTTCGTGCGCGTCGCCCTCGGCGGCGTACGCGACGAGGCGGAGATCCGCGGCCACCGGCGTACGTACGTGGGCGCGCTGCCGGGCCGGATCGTACGGGCCGTCAAGGAGGCCGGGTCCATGAACCCGGTGGTGCTGCTCGACGAGATCGACAAGGTGGGCTCCGACTTCCGCGGCGACCCGGCGGCGGCGCTGCTGGAGGTGCTGGACCCGGCCCAGAACCACACGTTCCGCGACCACTACCTGGAGGTCGAGCTCGACCTGAGCGACGTCGTCTTCCTGGCCACGGCCAACGTCCTGGAGGCCATCCCGGAGGCGCTGGCCGACCGCATGGAGATCGTCCGCCTCGACGGCTACACCGAGGACGAGAAGATCGTCATCGCCCGCGACCACCTGCTTCCGCGCCAGCTGGAGCGGGCGGGCATCGAGGCGGGAGAGGTCGCCATCGACGAGCCGGCGCTGCGGAGGCTGGCCGGCGAGTACACGCGTGAGGCGGGCGTACGGAACCTGGAGCGGTCGATCGCGCGGCTGCTGCGGAAGGTCGCCGCGCAGCACGAGCTCGGTGAGCGGGAGCTGCCCTTCACGATCGGCGAGGGCGATCTGCGCGGGCTCATCGGGCGGCCGCACCACGTGCCCGAGTCGGCCCAGGACCCGGCCGAGCGCCGCACGGCCGTGCCGGGCGTGGCGACGGGTCTCGCGGTCACCGGCGCGGGCGGCGACGTGCTGTTCGTCGAGGCGTCCCTGGCCGACCCGGAGACGGGCGCGGCCGGCCTGACCCTGACCGGCCAGCTCGGCGACGTCATGAAGGAGTCCGCGCAGATCGCGCTGAGCTTCCTGCGCTCGCACGGCGCCGAGCTCGAACTGCCGGTCACGGGCCTGAAGGACCGGGGCGTGCACATCCACTTCCCGGCGGGCGCGGTCCCGAAGGACGGCCCGAGCGCGGGCATCACCATGACGACGGCGCTCGCCTCCCTGCTGAGCGGCCGCCTGGTCCGCACGGACGTCGCCATGACGGGTGAGGTCTCGCTGACCGGGCGCGTCCTGCCCATCGGCGGCGTCAAGCAGAAGCTGCTGGCCGCCCACCGGGCCGGGATCACGACCGTGATCATCCCCAAGCGGAACGAGGCCGACCTGGACGACGTCCCGGCCGAGATCCTCGACAAGCTGGAAGTCCACCCGGTGACGGACGTCCGCCAGGTGCTGGAGCTCGCCCTCTCCCCGGCGACCTCGGAGGTCCCGGTGGAGGCGGCGGCCTGACCCCACCCGGCACCGAGGGCCCGCTCGCCGTACCCCGGCGAGCGGGCCCTCGGCTGCGGCGCGGAGAACGCGGTGCGGAGGAGGAGCCGGGGACCGCCGTTGGTCTGCGCCTGCGAAATACTGTGCACGCTGCGGCGACGCCCTGCCGCCCGGAGAAACCTTCAGACTCAGTAGGCAAGCGCGAGGGGTGCTGACGTGCACGGAAGCGGTACGGGAAGCGAAACGGGAGCGGACCAGGAGTTCCTGGCTCTCGAACGGGAACTGTCCGTCTTCCTGCGCCGTGCCCGCGCCCAGTCCGGTGAGATGGCCCGCGAGGTCCACCCGGAGCTGGAGCCCGCCGCGTACGGGCTGCTCGTACGCCTCGACGCCACCGGCAGCCAGCGCGCCACCGACCTCGCCGCGTACTTCGGCGTCGGCAAGGCGACCATGAGCCGCCAGCTGCGCGCCCTGGAGGAGCTGGGCCTGGTCGCCCGCGAGCCCGACCCCGGCGACGGCCGCGCCTCGCTCGTACGCCTCACCGACGAGGGGCGCGCCCGCTTCCGCCACGTGCGCGACGCCCGCCGCGCCCGCTACCGCCGCAAGCTCGCCGGCTGGGACCGCGCCGAGGTCGCCGAGCTCGCCCGGCTGCTGCACCAGCTGAACGCGGGCGGCGAGGAGGCGCCGTAGCCCTGCGGGGCGGCGGCCGTCAGGCCAGCTCGCGCAGGGCCGCGCCGATGAGCGCGACGCCCTCGCCGATCGCGGTGGGCGTCCCGGCGGCGTAACCGAGGACCAGCCCCGGCGGCCCGGGCGACTGGCGGTGCCAGGACAGCGGCTGCGTCTTCACGCCGCGCGCCAGCGCCGCGGCCGCCAGCTCCGTGTCCGCGAAACGGCCCTCGAACGTGACCGTCAGATGCAGGCCCGCCGCCGCGCCGTGGACCACCGCACCCGGCAGGTGCGCCCCGATCGCGGCCATCATCGCGTCCCGGCGCTGCCGGTGCCGGCGGCGCAGCAGACGCAGGTGCCGCTCCATCGCGCCCGACTCCATCAGGCGGGCCAGCACCAGCTGGGGCAGGACGGCGTTCCCCAGGTCCGCGAACCGCTTGGCGTCCACGAGGGCGTCCCGGTACGCCGGCGGCGGCACCATCCAGCCGATCCGCAGCGCGGGGGCGAGCAGCTTGGAGACGCTGCCGGCGTAGCAGACGTGGTCCGGCAGCACCGACCGCAGCGCCGGGACCGGCGGCCGGTCGTAGCGGTGTTCCGCGTCGTAGTCGTCCTCGACGATCAGGCCCCCCGTGCCGGTCGCCCACCCCATGAGCTCCCGGCGCCGTGCCCCGCTGAGCACCACCCCCGTGGGGAACTGGTGCGCCGGGGTCAGCAGCACCGCCGCCGCGCCCGTCGCGCGCAGCGCGTCCACGCGTACGCCCTCGCCGTCGACCGGCACCGGCGGCGTCCGGAGCCGCCGGTCCGCCAGGTGCTGGCGGGCGCCGAGCGCCCCCGGGTCCTCCACCGCCATGGCCGTGACGCCGTCCCGGTCGCGCAGCACCTCGGCGATCAGGCCGAACGCCTGCGCGGTGCCGGAGGTGATGACCACCTCGTCCGGATGCGCCCTGAACCCCCGGTTCCGGGCGAGCCAGTCGGCCACCGCCCGCCGCAGCTCCGGCGCGCCCCGGGGGTCGCCGTACCCGAGGTCGGACGCGGACAGCTCGTGCAGCACGGCCCGCTCGGCGCGCAGCCACGCCGTGCGCGGGAACGCGGCGAGGTCCGGCACACCGGGCGCCAGGTTGATCCGCGCGGGCGCGGCCCGGAGCGCGTCGAAGACGCCGGCGGTGGGGGCGGAGGTGAACAGCCCTGCGGACAGCCCTGGGGACAGTCCTTCGGGCAGCCCTGCGGACAGCCCCTCCGCGGGGGCCGGTGACGGAACCGGCGCGGGGGGCCGCGCGGTGGTGGCCGGCGGCCGGGTCGGCGGCGGCAGGACCGGGGACGCGACCACGATCGTCCCGCCCCGCCGGCGGCCCACCACGTGACCGTCCTCCGTCAGGCGCTGGTACGCCTCCGTCACCAGCCCGCGCGAGACGCGCAGTTCCGCCGCGAGCACGCGTGTCGCGGGCAGGCGGCTGCCGACCGGCAGGCTGCCGTCCGCTATCGCGCGGCGCAGCCGGTCGGCCAGCCAGGCGGACCTCCCGCCCACCGGGGCCTCGGCGAGGTTCAGTTGGAGGAAGTCCGCCCCGGCGGCCGTTATGGACCGGCCGGAAGCATCACCATTGGACCTGGGCACCCGGCCATTGTGGCGCGAGGGTTGAGCCATGAACACCGAGTTCCTGCTGACGTCGCTGGTCGTCGTCGCCACCCCCGGCACCGGCGTCCTCTACACGGTCGCGGCCGGCCTGTCCCGCGGCACCCGCGCCGCCGCCGTCGCGGCGGTCGGCTGCACGCTCGGGACCCTGCCGCACATGGCCGCCGCCCTCACCGGCCTCGCCGCGCTGCTGCACACCAGCGCCCTGGCCTTCCGGATCCTCACCTACCTGGGCGTCGCCTACCTCCTCTTCATGGCGTGGAGCACCCTGCGCGACAAGGAGGCGTTCACGGTGGAGGACCGGCACCGGGACGCGCCGCCGTCGGCCGCGCGGGTCATCGTCTCCGGGGTGCTGGTCAATCTGCTCAACCCCAAGCTGACCCTCTTCTTCTTCGCCTTCCTGCCGCAGTTCGTCACGCCGGGGGAGCCCGGCGCGCTGCCCCGCATGGTGCAGCTCAGCGCCGCCTTCATGGCGCTCACCTTCGTCGTCTTCCTCGCCTACGGGCGGTTCGCCGCCGCCATGCGCAGCCGCGTCCTGACCCGGCCCCGCGTCCTGACCCGGCTGCGCCGGGTCTTCGCGGGTGCCTTCGCGGCCCTCGGCGCCCGCCTCGCCTTCCTCTGACGAAAGTCTGAAACGGAGCCCTTCATGTACGTCCAGCACGCGAGCGCGCTCTGGCGGGACTTCCCCGAGCTCGCACCTGCCGTGATCCACGCCGAGGGCATCACGCCCGATGTCACCGTGGAGGACCGGGTGGCCGCGTACACCGCGCGGGCGGCGGACCGGCTCGCGGCCGCCTCCGGCGGCGAGGGGCGGCTGCCGGAGATCCAGGCCTGGCGACGCGCCTTCTCCCGGATGGGGCTTAGGCCGACGCAGTACCGCTGTGCCTCCGAGTCGCTGCTGCGGCGGCTGCGCAAGGACGGCTCCCTGCCCCGGATCCACCCCCTCATCGACCTCTGCAACGCCGTGTCCGTCGCGTACGCCATCCCCGTCGGCGTCTTCGACGTCTCCGCGCTCGCGCTGCCGCTTCAGGTGCGGTACGCGCACGGCGACGAGACGTACGTGACGTTCGGCGGCGAGAAGGAGAACCCGGCGCCCGGCGAAGTGGTCTTCGCGGACCGGGAGGGACAGGTGCACGCCCGGCGCTGGACCAACCGGCAGAGCGGCGCGTCCGCCGTGCGGGAGGAGACGAGCCGCGTCCTCATCGTCGCCGAGGCGATGCACGAGACGGGCACCGAGGACGTACGGCGCCTCGCCGAGACGCTCGCCGGCGAGTTGGTTGCGCTGTGGAACGCGACCCCGAGGACGGGGCTCCCGACCCGGACGGACCCGCGCTTCGAACTTCCGCGCCCCGCTGAGTTTTTGCAAACTCCATAACCGGTCGCCGGTGGTCGGAATCGCTGCCTCCCGTCCATCATCGACCGATGATCAAGAAAGCGCTGAGCGCGGCCCTCGCGGGCGCCGCGCTCCTCACCCCCACCGCTCACGCCACCACCCACGCCACCCCCCACGCCGCTGGCTGGCAGCGCGTGGGCCACGACATCACCAGCGGCATCAGCGGCATCGCCGTCGACTCCACCCGCCGCGACGGCACGGCGGAACTGCTCGCGGTGCGCGACAACAAGGAGCCCGGCGAGAACCGGCTCGTCGCCCTGAGCTACCGCCCGGGCGCCCAGCCCCGGCAGCGTCCGGTGGCCTGGGTCGGCGAGCCCGCCGTGGACCTGGAGGCCATCGACGGCGTCCCGGGCCGGCCGCACGAGTACGTCGCGCTCGCCAGCGACGGCACGGCGTACCGCATCCACTGGGAGGGCGACACCGCCCGGGTGCTGGCGGCGTTCCCCCTGCCCGGCGTCTCCCCGGACGACAACTACGAGGGCTTCGCCCTCACCGCCGCCCGGAACGGCACGATCATCGCCGTCTGGGCCGACCGGGGGCAGGACGAGCGTCCCGCCACCCTCTTCGCGGCAGAGTGGAACCCGGCCGGGAACGCCTTCGGCACGCCGGCCTCCGTCGCGTTCCGCGTCCCGTACCCGGCGCACGACGTGCGGCACATATCCGACGTCGAGGTGTCCGCCACCGGCCGCATCACCGTCTCGTCCGCGTCCGACCCGGGCGACGACGGCCCGTTCGACTCCGCCCTCTTCGACGCGGGCCGCGTGACCGCGTCCCCGGGCGGCGACGACCGGGTCCACCTGGCCGTCCACCGCTCCCCGCGCCGGCTCGCCACCTTCCCGGGCCACAAGATCGAGGCCCTCGCGTGCCTGCCGCACTCCCGCAAGGGGGTCGTCGCCACGGACGACGAGAACGAGGGCGGGTACGTCGCCGCCGCGGAGTTCTGCCGCCCGTGACCCCTACGCGTGAGTGAGGTGCCGCCGCCCTTGCCGTCCCAGGGGCGGCCATGCCTCACGGCTCCACGGATCCGAGCCCCACGGATCCGAGCTCCTCGGATCCGAGCTCCACGAACACCGCCGTCGCGTCGTCGTGCCGCTTCCCGCGCCGCGGCGGATACGTACGCTCCAGCTCCCGTACGCGGGCGATCAGGCCACGCGGGCCCTCCTTGCGGAGCACCGCGAAGCAGGCCTCCCAGTCGCCCGCGCCGAACACCTCCGTCCAGCGGGTGGCCCCGTCCGTCAGGGCCGCGAGCGCCCGCACCCCGCCCAGGGGCGTACGGCCCGTCACCGCCCGGGCCGCCACGGAAGGGTCGGCGGCCGCGGTGAAGAAGCCGCCCTCCCGGTTGCGCACGGTCGCGTCGGCGATCGCGTTCGAGGCGAGCGAACCGGGCGGCAGCCGGTCCAGCCGGTCGTCCACCACCGCCCGCACCGACCCGTCCCAGCCCTCCAGCAACAGTACGGAGTCGGAGAGCACCAGATAGTCGACGGCCTCCGCGTCCCAACGCGCCACGACCACCGTCGCCTGAGGCGTACGGACGTGAGAAAGGTCACACGTGTCGCGGTGGGCGTCCGCGGTGCGCCGGATTGCCTCCGACAGGACAGTGGTCAGCGCCATGTCCGGCCGCGAAGCGGACAGTTCGGTCAGCGTGCCACCGAGGCGGGCCGTGAACCACGGGACCGGATGCACACAACCGACCGCGCTCGGCGGTGGCGTCACCCCGTCCAGTACGACCGCCACGCCACCCCGCCCGGACGCCGGTACGGCCACGGAAGCCCAGTCCTCGTTGGGGCGTTCCCGGTCGCCCGGGACGGAGGAGATCTCGGTGTGCATGGCGCCCAGTCTGCCGGACCGCACACGACTCCTTCACAGGGCCCACAAGGGCTGCGAAGTGGCCTGGACCAGTGGGCCCGCGCTGCTTGAGCGGATGCGGTACGCGTGGAATGCCGGACTCCGGGAAGGTGCGGGCGCGCATCCTGCCAAAGCCCGCGCCGAAGATCCAGCCCGGTGCGCACACGGCCGGATTCCGGGCCTCCGGGCGAGTTGTTCGCCAACTCCGGAGTGTTGTTCACTCGTTCGGGTGGCGGAGTGGCCGATGCGTGCTGCCTACCCAAAAGCGCTGGAATGGTCGGAAGCCGTACCAGGGGTACGTGAGGTACCAGGGGTGGGCCATCGACGCGGGTGAGCGGCCGTCACCTCTGCTTCATGGGTGGACGAGTTCAAGAATGTGAGCACCGGTGCAGAAGCGCAGTGACACTCCCGGCGACCCTCAGCAGGCACCGGGCGGCCGCCGCGTGCGGGTCCGCAGCCGGCTCGTGGCCGGCGTGGCGCTCGTCGGCATCACCGTCATCGGGGCGGGCACCCCTGCCGTCCTCACCGCCTCGGCGGACCTCAACGACTCCCAGCGGCTGGTGACGCTCGCCCAGCTCAACCGGCAGGCCGTCACCCTCGCCCACTCGCTCGCCGACGAGCGCGACGAGGTCACCGCGTACCTCGCGGGCGGGCGGGCGGAGAAGGACCCGGGCAAGGCCGTCGGCGCCGAGCACACCGCCCGCGTCGACCGGCAGATCGACGAGCTCACCGCCGACGGCTCCGACGCGCCCGCCGACCTGCGCCGGCAGCTCGACGCCGTGCCCGCCCTGCGGAGCGCCGCGCTCACCGGCAAGGGCACCGCCATGGAGGCCTACCGCGCCTACACGGAGGTCATCGTCCGCCTCCAGGCGCTCGCCGCCGAGCTCGCCGACCAGACCCCCGCCCGCGCCGCCGACGCCGGGACCCGCGCCGCCGCCCAGCTCGGCCACGCCACCGAACAGGCCTCCGCCACCCGCGGCCTGCTCCTCGCCGCCCTCGCCGTCCCCGGTGAGAAGAACGGCGGCACGACCGTCTACGACCCCGCCACCGGGCGTTTCGTCGAGCGGGAAGACCCCGCCGCCGCCGAAGCCGACCGCACGCGGGACGCGCTCAGCGCCGCCGCCCAGCAGGCCCGCGTCCGCGAACAGGCGGCCCTCGCCGACTTTGGCCGGGACGCCTCGCCCGCCGCCCGTGACCGGCTCGCCGGCACCGTCACCGGCCCCGAGGTCAAGAGCGCCGAGGGCTACCTCGACCGCCTCACCGACCAGCCCAAGCTGTCGGGCGCCGACCGGAAGACCGACGAGGAGAAGGCCGCCGCCGCGCTCACCGCCCGCATCGAGCAGATGCGCGGTGTCGAGTCCGCCCTCGCCACCGGCGAGGTCGCCCGCATGGAACGGCTGCGCGACGACGACGTCACCGCGCTGGAGCTGCGCATCGCGCTCCTCGGCGGCTGCCTGCTGATCGCGATCGGCGTCTCCACCGCCGTCGCCCGCACGCTCACCCGGCCGCTCGCCGTGCTGCGCATCGGCGCCGCGCGTGTCGCCGCCGCGCCCGAGGTGGAGGAGCCGGTCCGCTTCACCGGCCGCAACGACGAGTTCGCCCAGGTCGTACGGTCCCTCAACACGCTGCACGGCAAGCTCCTCGACCTCGGCTCGCGCGCCGAGGCGCTGGACGCCGAGCGCGCGGACGCGGTCGCCGCCCGCGAGGCGCTCGCCGCCGAACTGGCCGGGCAGCGCGCCGAGCTGCGCGAGCGGACCGCCGAGGTCACCGCGGAGCTGGAGCGGCTGCGGCACAGCGTCCACCACACCTTCGTGAACCTCTCGCTGCGCACGCTCGGCCTCGTCGAGCGGCAGCTCGCCGTCATCGAGGGCCTGGAGGACCGCGAGCAGGACCCGGAGCGGCTCGCCACCCTCTTCAAGCTCGACCACCTCGCCACGGTCATGCGGCGCCACAGCGAGAACCTGCTGGTCCTCGCCGGGCACGAGCACAACCACGCGCACCAGGGCCCGGTGCCGCTGGTGGACGTGCTGCGCGCCGCCGTCAGCGAGATCGAGCGGTACGAGCGCGTCACGATCCAGTCGCTGCCGCCGCACGCGTACGTCGCCGGATTCGCCGCCGACGACCTGAGCCACCTGCTCGCCGAACTGCTGGAGAACGCCACCTCCTTCTCGCCGCCGGACGCCAAGGTCCAGCTCTCCGGCTGGCTGCTGGAGAGCGGCGAGGTCATGCTCTCCGTCCAGGACGAGGGCATAGGGATGACCGAGGGCCGGCTCGCCGAGCTCAACGCCCGCCTCGCCGACCCCGACCCGGCCGACGGCCACGACCCGGAGGCCGAGGAGGGCGAGGGGCTCGGGCTGCGGGTGGCCGCGCTGCTGGCGGCGCGGCACGGCGTCCGCGTACAGCTGCGTGAGCAGAAGCAGGGCGGTGTCACGGCGGTCGTCGTGCTGCCGAAGGCGCTGCTGCCCACGGCACCGCAGCCCGTCGCGGGGCCCGCGGCCACGGTGAACCTGCCCGGTTCCGTCGCCGAGGCCAACTCCAACGCGCTGCCGGGCGGCCGGGCCGCCGTCCGCGACGTGCCGGCTGCGGCTCCGGACACGGCTCCGGAGGCCGATCCGCTGGTGGAGGCGGCGGAGTCGGCCATCCGCGAGGCGGAGGAGGCCGAGGAGGCGGAGGAGACGCAGGAAGCCGAGGAGCCGCGGGAGCCGGAGGAGACGGACGCGGCGGACCAGTACCTCACGGTCGCCGAGGCCACCCTCCAGGTGCGCGCCCCGCGCCCGCCGGACGACGAGGCATCAGACGAGGAGTCCGACGAGGCATCCGCCGATGCGGACGACGAGACGGACGACGATGCGGACGACGAGTCCCAGCCCCAGCGCCTCACCGACAAGGGCCTGCCCAAGCGCACACCCAAGATCGTGACGACGTCCGAGCCGCGTACCGAGCGCAAGGGCGGCGTCGACGCCGAGGCGCTCCGCCGCCGGCTCGGCGGGTTCCACCGCGGCGCCCTGGAAGGGCGCCGCGACGCCGAGGCCGAGATCGCCGAGGCGGCAGTACGTACAGGAGACAACGACCAGACCGAACGGACGGGGGACACAGTCGAGGAGGCACGCAGTTGACTGCGACGACCGGCACACCCGGGCTGAGCAGCGAAGCCCGTAATCTGCACTGGCTGCTGGGGAACCTCGTCGAGGAGGTGCCAGGAGTCCGTTCCGTAGCCGTGGTCTCGTCCGACGGGCTGCTCCTGCTCTCGTCCGACCCCGAGGGCACCACCCCCGCCGCCCCCTCCCCGCGCCGTTCCGACGGCCCGCGGGGCTCCAGCGCGGACCTCGCCACCATCGTCTCCGGCCTCGGCAGCCTCACCATCGGCGCCGCGAAGCTCATGGACGGCGGCGGGGTGAAGCAGACCATGGTCGCCATGGAGGAGGGCAGCGTGTTCGTGATGTCCATCAGCGACGGCTCGCTGCTCGGCGTGCACGCCACGCCCGACTGCGACATGAGCGTCATCGCGTACCACATGGCGCTCTTCGTCGGCCGTGCCGGACACGTCCTCACCCCCGAACTCCGCAGTGAACTGCGCAAGTCGATGGAGGCCGCCCAGTGATGTCCGCCGCTGCCGCGTCCGCCGCCGGCAAACTGCCGATACGCGGCGAGGGCCGGCGCCCCGCCCGCGTCCGCCCGTACTCGCTGACCGGCGGCCGCACCCGCTTCGGTCACGTGCTGCTCGTGGAGACGTTCGTCGCCGCGCTCGAAGCCTCGGAAGAGCGCAGGGAGCTGGCGAACGGCGGCGGCCCGGGGCTCCGGGTGATGCCGGAGATGCGGGCCATCGTCGAGCTCTGCCGCCGGATGCGTACGGTCGCGGAGATCTCCGCGCTGCTGAAGATGCCGTTGGGTGTCGTCCGGGTGCTGCTCAGCGACCTGGCCGACCAGGGAAAGATACGTGTGTACGGGACCAAGCACGGCACCGGCCGGCCCGACCGCGCACTGCTCGAAAGGGTGCTGGGTGGACTCCGCCGTCTCTGACGTCGTCCGCGACGACAGGCTCCGCGACGACACGCTCCGCGACGAGGGGCTCCAGGCCTGGGAGCTCGACCGGACCCGCGCTCCCATCGCCACCAAGGTCGTCGTGGCGGGCGGATTCGGCGTCGGCAAGACGACCTTCGTCGGGTCGGTCTCCGAGATCACCCCGCTCCAGACCGAAGCGCTGATGACCCAGGCCAGCGCGGAGACGGACGACCTCGCCGCCACGCCCGGCAAGACCACGACGACCGTCGCCATGGACTTCGGCCGCATCACGCTCGACGACGACCTCGTGCTGTACGTCTTCGGTACGCCGGGCCAGCAGCGGTTCTGGTTCATGTGGGACGACCTGGTGCGCGGGGCGATCGGTGCGATCGTGATGGCCGACACACGGCGGCTGAAGGACTGCTTCCCGGCGCTCGACTACTTCGAGAGCTGCGGGCTGCCGTACGTCGTGGCCGTGAACCACTTCGAGGGGACGGAGCTGTTCGAGGCGGAGGACGTCCGGGAGGCGCTGACCGTGCCGCCCGACGTACCGATCGTGATCATGGACGCCCGGAAGCGGAACACGGTCGTCGAGTCGCTGCTGACGCTGGTCGCCCGCGCGCTCGAAACCACCCCCGAGTAACCCCGAGCAACGAGTAAGGAACCCCTCCCGATGCGGAAGATACTCATCGTCGGAGCCGGTCAGTCCGGTCTCCAGCTGGCCCTCGGACTCCAGTCGCAGGGGTACGAGGTCACCCTGATGTCCAACCGCACGGCGGACGAGATCCGGGCCGGCCGGGTCATGTCGACGCAGTGCATGTTCCACACGGCGCTCCAGCACGAGCGGGACCTCGGCATCAACTTCTGGGAGACGCAGGCCCCGAAGATCGAGGGCCTCGGCGTCTCCGTCGCGGGGCCGGAGTCCCAGAGGGTGATCGACTGGGTCGGGAAGCTCGACGGGTACGCGCAGTCCGTCGACCAGCGCGTGAAGATGGCCGGCTGGATGGAGACCTTCGCCCAGCGCGGCGGCCAGCTGGTGATCCACGGCGCGGCCGTCTCCGACCTCGACTACTTCTCGCGCACGTACGACCTGGTGCTGGTCTCGGCCGGCAAGGGCGAGCTCGTGTCGATGTTCGAGCGCGATGCCGCCCGCTCCCCGTACGCCGAGCCGCAGCGCGCCCTGGCGGTCGCGTACGTCCACGGGCTCGGCCCGCGCCCGGAGCACCCGGAGTTCGAGGCCGTGCGGTGCAACCTGGTGCCGGGCGTCGGCGAGATGTTCATCATGCCGACCCTCACCACGTCCGGCCGGGCCGACATCCTCTTCTGGGAGGGCCTCCCGGGCGGGCCGCTGGACGTCTTCCAGGGCGTCAAGGACCCCGGCGAGCACCTTGCGCTCACGCTGGAGCTGATGGAGAAGTTCCTGCCGTGGGAGTACGCGCGGGCGACGAAGGTCGAACTGACCGACGCCGGCGGCACGCTCTCCGGCCGCTACGCCCCGACCGTCCGCAAGCCGATCGGCCGGCTGCCCGGCGGCGGCCTGGTGCTCGGCGTCGCGGACGTCGTCGTCGCCAACGACCCGATCACCGGCCAGGGCTCCAACTCGGCGTCCAAGTG
The DNA here is from genome assembly GCF_055571835.1 of Streptomyces sp. NPDC030862. Lineage (NCBI taxonomy): Bacteria > Bacillati > Actinomycetota > Actinomycetes > Kitasatosporales > Streptomycetaceae > Streptomyces > Streptomyces sp. NPDC030862. The sequence goes on from NZ_JBVIEN010000002.1 coordinate 344,908, forward strand.
CGCGGCGTCGTACCTCGACTCGATCGTGTCGCACGGCGACCGGCCGTTCGACGAGGCCTGGATGCAGCAGACGTTCGACCGCTACTGGGAGACGGCGCAGCACGTCACCAAGTGGACCAACGCCATGCTGGGCGTCCCGCCGGAGCACGTGCTGAACCTGATCGGCGCGGCCGGGCAGCTCCCGCCGGTGGCGGACCGCTTCGCCAACGGCTTCAACGACCCGGCCGACTTCGAGAACTTCTTCTACGAGCCGGAGAAGACCGCCGCCTACCTCGCCTCGGTCAGCGGGTCGTAGCGTCGTAACCCTCGTCCGAGCCCGTCGACGCGTCCGTCGGCAGGCTCGGCGGGGTGTACGCGCGCAGGGGGCGGGCGTCCGGGTCCGGGCGGACCGCGCCCAGCAGGGGGTTCGCGGCGAGCGGGGAGACCTTGACGCGGGCGCCGGGGCGCGGGGCCTGGATCACCTTGCCGTCGCCGAGGTAGATCGCCACGTGCGTGGCCTTCGGGAAGTAGATCACCAGGTCGCCGGGGCGCAGCGCGCGCAGCGGGACCTTCGGGAGGGTGCGCCACTGCTCCTGGCTGGTGCGCGGGATCGGGCGGCCCGCCGTCGCCCAGGCGCGTGAGGTGAGGCCCGAGCAGTCGAAGGAGTCCGGGCCCTCCGCGCCCCACTCGTACGGCTTGCCGATCTGTCCGGCCGCGAACTCCAGCGCTTCGTCGCCCTCCTCCGACGGGGTCAGGGCGGCGTCCGGCGCGCCCGCCGCGAGCAGCTCCTCCTGGGCGTCGGCGGTCTGGGCGTCCTCCAGGGCCGTCACCTCCGCCAGTTGCTCGTCGGTGAGGGAGGCGAGCAGCTCCTCGACCTCCCTCAGCCGCGCCACGGCCTCGTCGCGGGCCTCGCGCTGCCGCTCCGCGAGGGCCCGTTCCCGGTCCAGCGCGCGGCGCGACGCCGCCGCCAGCGCGTCGGCCCGCCGCTCGCCGCGCTCCAGGCGCGCGACCGTCGCGGCCTGCTCGCGCGCGGCCCGCCGCATCACGTGGGCCTGGTCGAGCGCGTGGTCCGGGTCGCGGGCGAGCAGCAGCCGCAGGGAGGCGGAGAAGTCCGTACGCCCCTGGTACTGCGCCCGCGCCAGCCGTCCCGCGTCCGCCCGGCCGCGCGCCAGCTCCTCGCGGGCCTTGTCCAGGTCACCGGTCAGCCGCCCGGTCTCGGCGGTGTGCGCCGCGAGCGCCTCCTCGGTGGCGTTGTACGCCTCGGTCGCCTCCTCCGCCCGCTGATACAGCGTGCGCAGGCGGGCGAGCAGTTCGGCCACCCTCGGTTCGGCGGCCGTCGGCTCGTCAGCCGTCGGCTCGTCGGCCGTCGACCCGGTGGCCGCCGGCTCGTCGGGTACGGGCTCGGCCGCGACCGGTGGGGCGCCGGCGGCGATCAGCACCGCCGCCGCCACCGCCGCCGTACAGACGCTCCGCAGCAATCGTCCTGACACGTCGTCACCTCCGCCGCCCATCCTGCGGCGGCAATGGTGCGAATAACTGATTACTGGGCGTTCCGGGGCATCGTGTTCACCCGACAGGCAGCGCCGAGACCGTCGCGCCGTGCGCCACGTACAACGTCCCGTCCCCGAGCAGCAGTCCGCCGATCGCGCTGCCGTCCGGCGTCGTGGGGCGGAAACTCCATGGGGGCCGGTGGGTGCCTGTGTCCACCGCGAGCAGCGGCTGACGGGGGTCGGCGGTGCCGACGTACACCATGCCGCGATGGACGAGCGGAGCCGTGTCCACGTCCGACGGCAGGGCGTACTGGTGGCTCCACAGGGGCCTGCCGGCAGCGGCGTCGAGGGCGATGAGGCTGTACATCCACTCACCCGGGACGCCCGGCCGGGCGCCGTCGATCGCGACGACGTACAGGACGCCGTCCGCCACCCTCGGCGCGCCGTAGAGGTGCTGAGCCGGCTGGGGGGCGACCTCGCGGTCCGCGCCCCAGCGCCACGCGATCCTCCCCGTCGCCGCCTCCAGGGCGACGATCTCGGGGCCGGCCACGTGGACCCGGCCGGCCGCCGCCGTGGCGGGACCCAGCGTGTCGAGCACCGGCATCCCCGCGTGGCCCCGCGTGAAGACCGTCGTGCGCCAGCGCACGGTCCCGTCGCCCCGGCCGAGACCGACGACCTCCCGCTCCCCGAAGGCGCAGACCAGCACATCCCCCGAGACCGCGGCCGGGAACGGGCGCGGATCGTTCTCACCGGCGAAGCGGCGCAGCCACAACCGTCGCCCGGTGCGCAGCTGATACGCGGCGAGGTCGTAGGCCGGGGAGAGGCCGGCCATGAAGTCGCTCGCGTGGAGGTACGCCACCTCCGGGTCGCCCGTCGACGCGATCACCGGCTGGTCGAGCGGCGGCTCGCGCAGCTCGCCGCTCACCGGTGACAGCTTGCCGGTCCTGGGTTCCAGGACCAGCACGGCCGCCTCCAGCGATGTCACCCGCCGGGCCAGCAGCCGGTCGCCGAGGACGGTCACCGTGCGCGCCGGGCCCTGCCACAGCCCCTTGCCCGTCCGTGTGTCGACGCCGTACAGCGCCTCCTCGCCGGAGAGCACGAGCACCCTGTCGGCCAGCGCGACCGGCTTGACGTCGTCCTCGGCGCGGTACGTCCACCGCGGCTCGGGGCCGAGGCCGGGCGCCCGCGACGGCTTCGGCGACGAGCGGCCGCCCGCGCCCGCGCCCGGCCGCGTGAAGCGGTAGGCGGCCCACGCGGCGCCGCCCGCCGCCACGACGGCGATGCCCCCGCCCACCAGCAGCCGGCGGCGCGAAAGCCCGCGCGGCGGCCCCTCGCCGGGCACCGGCGGTACGGCCCCGTCCCCCGGCTCGGGCGCCGGCAGCCGTACCGGTGCCGCGGCCTGCCACACCGCGGCCGAGCGCCGCGCGATGTCCGCCAGCAACGACAGGGGCAGCAGCTCCGCGAACGGCTCCGCCGGGGCGGCGAGCAGCCCCGCCAGCTCGCCCGGGCCCGGCCGCTCGCCGGGCTCCTTCGCCAGGCACCGCTCCAGCGGCATCCGCAGCGCGTCCGGCAGCCCGCGCAGGTCGGGGTCGCTGTACCGGATGCGGTAGAGCACGTCCGCCGCCTCCTCGCCCGGGAAGGGGCCGTGCCCCGTCGCCGCGTACACCAGCACCCCGGCGAGCGCGAACACATCGCCGGGCGGCCCGTGTTCGCGCCCCGCCGCCTGCTCCGGCGACATGTACGACGGTGTGCCGAAGACCTGCCCGGTCTTGGTCAGCCGCCGCGCGCCGAGCGCCCGCGCGATGCCGAAGTCGATGACGCGCGGCCCGGCCGCCGTCACCAGCACGTTCGACGGCTTCAGGTCCCGGTGGACGAGCCCCGCGCGGTGGATGTCGTCGAGCGCGCGGCCCAGCGCTGCGCCCAGCGCCCGGACCGCCGCCTCCGGCAGCGGGCCGTGCACCGCGACCGCGTCGGCCAGCGCCGGGCCGAGGACGTAGTCGGTGGCCAGCCACGGCAGCGCGCCCTGCGTGTCGGCGTCCACGACGGCCGCGCCGTGCCGGGCGCCGATGACGCGGGCGGCCGCCGCCTCCAGCCGGAAGCGGGCGCGGAACTCCGGCTCCCGGGCGAAGCGCGCGTGCACGGTCTTCAGCGCCACGATCCGGCCGCCCGCCGACCGCGCCAGGAACACCGTGCCCATGCCGCCGCCGCCCAGCCGGCCCAGCAGCGTGAACGGCCCCAAGCGCTCGGGATCGTCGTGGCGGAGGGGGGACGTGATCGACACGGTCACCCCAGGGGGAGCGCGTAGACGTCCAGGCCCTGCCAGACCACCACCCGGTCGCGCAGGGCGACCCCCGCCCACGCCGACGTGAACTTCTCGCTCACCCCCGCGAACTTCCACAGCACCTCGCCGTTGTCGGCGGCGAGCGCCGTGACGGACTGGCTGTCCCCGGTCAGCAGGGTGCGTCCGGCCGGGTCGGCGAAGAGCGTCACGCCGGCCAACAGGCCCTCCATGTCCGCCTCGCGCATGTCCTTCGACCGCCAGCGCTGTCTGCCGGTCCGTGCGTCCAGGGCGTGGACGTACGAGGTGCCGGAGGTGTAGACCGTGTCGCCGCGCGGCAGCACGATGCCGACGCTGTTCAGGACGTCCCCCACCCACAGCTCCTTGCCGGTCGTGGCGTCGTACGCCCGCAGCCTCTCCACGTTCGCGTACACCCGCCCGTCGGGCACGGCCCAGGCCTCGTGGAAGGCCATCACGCGGCCCAGCGGCCGGCGCCACACCGGCTTTCCGGTGTCACGGCGGAACGCCGCGAACTCCGACGCGCCCTCGCCCGCCACCCCGCCCGGCTGCTCACGGCGCACGAGCACCTGGCCCGGCTGCACCGCGCCCGTCACCCCTTTGGCGCGGTCGTCGCCCGGATAGCCCGGGGGCAGCGCCGCGCGCCACACCTCCCGGCGGGCGACGGCGTCGTAACAGATGAGGAAGGGGCCGTTGTACTTGCGGGCGCGGGCCTTGCTCACGGTGGCGGTCAGCCAGACGCGGGTGCCGTCCGTGCCCAGGAACTCGCCGATCTCCAGGACGCGGGCGGATGTGGTGACGGCGTACGCCGGGTCCGTGAAGCGGACGGTGCCGTCGGCCATGACCAGCTGGGCCAGTCCCCGCTGGGTGGGGAAGACGGCGAGTCCGCCGTCGATGAGGACGGGGCGCGCGCCGAGCGTGAAGAGCGGCTGCTGCCAGGCCGGCCGCCCGGTCCGCAGGTCGAGGCCGATGACGGCTCCCGCCACCGGCAGGAGCAGGATCCTGTCCTGCCAGACGACCGGCTCGGCGAAGAGGCCGTCGTGGTCGGACTTGTCGATGCGGTAGTGCCACAGGGCGGCGGGCGGAGTCCCGGGGACCCGCTTCCGGCGCGGCTTCGGCGGCGCGGCGGCGGGCTTCTCGTCACCCTTCAGGGCCCAGGTGCCCGCCGCCCCGGCCGCGAGCCCCGCCGCCCCGGCGAGCCCGGCGGTCAGCAGCTGCCTGCGGGTCGCCGGGCGGGGCGCCGGCCGGTCGGCCGCCGTCTTGGGCGGGTGCGCCGGGCGCGGAGGCGGGGGAGGCGGCACCGCGGGCAGCAGCCCCGTGCCCGCGCCCCCATCCAGCGCCATCACCTCGGCCGCCTCCGCCGCGACCCGCGTCACCAGCGCGGCCGGCAGCCAGCCGTCGTCCTCCCGCAGCAGCGCGGCCGCGCCGCCGGGCGCGAACCCGGCCGCGACCACCTCGGCCTCGGGCCGCAGCGCCGGGTCCTTCTCCAGGCAGCGCGCGAGCAGCGGGCGCAGACGGGGCGGTACGGCCCCGAGGTCGGGCGGCGCGTCGGCGACACCGCGCGCCGGGTCGCCGCCGTCCGGGAAGGGGCCGCGCCCGGTCGCCGCGTACACCAGCAGCATGCCGAGCACGAAGATGTCGGACGCCGGGCCGGGCGCGGCGCCGCCGACCTGTTCGGGTGTCAGGAAGTCGAGTGTCAGGGCCGGCCGGCCGCCGTCCGTGACCGTGGCGGCGGACGCGGCGGCGAGCGGTCCGAAGCCGCTCAGCCTGGGGCCGTCCGCCGTGAGCAGCACCGTGTGCGGGGCGAGCCCCCGGTGGGCGCCGCCGGGGCCGGTGTGCAGCACGGCGAGCGTCTCGGCGAGCGCTGCGCCCAGGCAGCGCACGGTCAGCTCGGGAAGCGGGCCGTGTACGCCGACGGCGGTGCCCAGCGGTACTCCGGGGACGTACGCGGTGGCCAGCCAGGGCTCGTCCGGGTCGGGGCCGACGTCCAGGACGGGCACGGTCCAGCCGCCGGTGAGCCGCCCGGCCAGCTCGGCCTCGGCGCGGAACCGCTTGCGGAAGGCGGCAGAGCTTATGAGCCGGGCGTGCGGCACCTGGAGCGTCGCGGTGCGCCCGGTGGCGTCGCGGGCGAGGTACTGCCGGGTGGTGGCGGACTCGGCGGCCCTGGCCAGCAGGGTGTACGGCCCGATCTCACGCGGATCCTCGTCCCGCAGCGGCTCCACGTGCCCCTCCAGCCCCAACGCCCTTGCACGTCCGGGTGGTTGACCGGACGTCCCCGCGATCAGCGAGCGTACGTCAGAACGGCGGCAGTGCGTAGAGCCGGGCTCCGCACTGCCACAGCACCGCGCCCCCGGCGGCCGTCCCCGCCCATGCCGTGCCGGAGCCGGCAGCCTGGAAGCGGTACTGCTCCCGCCCGCCGCCCAGCGGCAGCGCGACCACGCCGTCCGCCACGTCCGCGAGCGGCAGGTACACGCCGCCGGCGACCGTGAACGGCGTGGTGGCCGCCGCATAGGTGCCACCGTCGGAGGTGTGCTCCCAGACGTCGGCGCCGCTCGCCGCGTCCAGGCACCGCATGACGTCGCCGTCCGTCACGTACACCCGTGTCCCGACGACCAGTGGCGCGCCGAACCCGCCGGGCGACGCCGGTGCGACCCGCCACCGCTCGGCGCCGTCGCGCAGCGCGACCGCCCGCAGCGCGGGGCCGCCCAGGACGGCCGTGTCCGTGCCGTACGCGGGCGGCAGGGCCCGCGCACCGGTGGGGAGGGTCCAACGGGCGGCGCCCGTACGGGAGTCGAGGGCGTGTACGCGGCCGTCGGCGTCCGCCAGCAGCAGCGCCCCGCGAGGCGCGGCGTGCGCCACGGCGCCGTCGTCGGCCGTGGGCGACGGGGTCTGCCAGAGCAGGGAGCCGTCCCCGGTGCGCACGGCGACGATCCGGTGCGAGGCGTCGAGCGCGTACACGGTGTCCGGGTCGGCCGCGAGGAGCCGCGTGAGCCCGCCCGGGCCGCGCCAGACCTCCTCGCCGGTGCGGGGGCCGAGCGCGAGCAGCGTCCCGTCCGCGCCGAGGAGCAGCGGGCGGGGAGCGGCGACCGGGGGCCGGGCGGCGGCCCGGGTCCAGCGCCGCTCGCCGGTGCGCGGGTCGAGCGCGACGACGGCACCGGGCGCGGCGGCCAGCACCACGTCCCCGGCGGCCGTGGGCCCGAACGGTGGCTCGGGGTCCAGCGTGTCCAGCGACCACAGCGGGCCGGGCACCTCGCCGGGCGCGCCCTTCCAGAGCGGCACCCCGGGCGGCGTTTCCGGGTCGCCGGAGTCGCCGGGGCCGCCGGGGCCACGGGCGAGCCACCACCAGGCCCCGCCGCCCGCGCCGGCCAGCAGGGCGGCGCCGCCCGCCGCGAGGAGGCGCCGCCGCCCGGGCCCCGCGCCGGGTGCCTCGGTGACGCGTACGCCGCTGAGCTCGGCCGCCCGGTGCCGCAGCGCCGCGATGTCGTCCAGCACCGGCTGCGGCAGCCAGCCGCCGCCCCGGGGCGGCTCGGGCCACTCCGCGGCCAGCTCGGCCGCCGTCGGCCGCTCGCCCGGCTCCTTGCGCAGACAGCGCCGTACCGGCTCGCGCAGCGCGGCGGGCACGCCGTCCAGCGCCTGCGGCTCCTCGTGGGCGATGGCGTACGCCGCGAGGTGCTGCCCGGCGGCAAAGGCGTGGTGACCGGTGCTCGCGTAGGTGAGCAAGGCGCCGAGGACGAAGAGGTCGGAGGGCGGCCCGAGTTCCCGGCCCAGCACCTGCTCGGGGGACATGTAGCCCTCCGAGCCGGGCAGCTGGCCGGTGCGCGTCAGCGACGTGGCGCCGAGACGCCGCGCGATGCCGAAGTCCACGACCCGGAGGCCGTCGGCCGTCAGCAGGACGTTCGACGGCTTCAGGTCCCGGTGCACCACCCCCGCCCGGTGCAGGGCCACCAGCGCCCGCGCCAGCATCCCGCCGAGCGCCCGCACGCCCGGCTCCGGGAGCGGACCGCGCCCCTCGACGCACGCCTCCAGCGTCGGCCCGGCCACGAACTCGGTCGCGAACCACGGCACCGGCCCGTCCAGGCCCAGCTCCAGCACCGCCGCCACATAGCGGCTGCGCGCCGCCCGCGCGGTCTCGGCCTCCCGCCGGAAGCGGGCCGTGAAGTCGGCGTCGCCCGCCAGGTCCGCGCGCAGCGTCTTGACCGCCGCCAGCCGGCGCCCGTGCCGCCCCAGGTGGACGGTGCCCATGCCGCCCTCACCGAGCCGGCCGCACAGCTCCCAGCGGCCCAGCCGCCGGGGGTCGCCGGGCAGCGGCGGCCGCATCGGATTCCCCGTCACGCGTGTCCCCCCGTCACAGCGCCGGACCTACGGCCGGTCGTCGCTCCGTCCGGACGGCTTGGACCACGGCCACTTCAGCTCGCGCCGCTCCCGGCCCCCGGGCGCGTACTCGTACTTCCACCCCCGCTGCAGCCCGAGCCGCCTGGTGTACCCGGCCGGTACGCGGCGGTAGGCGTGGACCGTCGCCGGGCCGCCGTCCTCGGCCGGGACGGGGACCACGTACCACTTGGGCGGATGGCCGGTGAGGCCGGTCAGCACCGGCAGGACCCGGCCGTCCAGCGGGCCGCCGTAGAAGGGGGTGTTCTCGCTTCGCACGCCCCCAGTGTCACAGCAGGTGCGCGGCGCCGCCCACCACGGGGACCACGCGCCGCGCCAGCCTGCCCACCGGTCCGTCCGCCGTCTCGCGCGCCAGCAGCGCGGCCACCGCGCGCGCCGTCCCCTCGTCCGTCGCCGCCGTCACCGTCAGCAGCGCCACCAACTGGTCGACCAGCCAGGCGCGCAGCTCGGCGGCGGGCGGCTGCTTGCCCTCGTCCAGCCAGATGAGCGACGCCGCCTCGACCGCCGCTATCCAGGTGCGCACCATCATCCGCAGCCTGGGCCCGGGCTCCGGTACGCCGAGGTGGAGCAGGATCTGCTCGGCGGCGGCGCGCCGCACCTCGTCCACGATCGCCGTGGTCCGGGACGTCTCCGCGACGCTGCCGCCCTGCAGCAGGGCGCTGAACCCGGTGTCGTGCTCGTCGACGAAGGCGAGGTACCGGTCGAGGACGCGCGCGAGCCGCTCAGTCGGCGGGCCCACGGCCGGTTCCGCGAAGCACAGCTCCAGCTCGTCGGCGGCCGACCGCAGGGCCGCCTCGTACAACTCCTGCTTGCCGCCGGGGAAGTAGCGGTACACGAGCGGCCGCGAGACCCCGGCGGCCTCGGCGACGTCGTCCAGCGAGACGTCCTCGGGCGCCCGGTGCGCGAAGAGCGAGAGGGCGACGCCGAGGAGCTGGCTGCGGCGCTCCCCGACGCTGAGGCGTCGGTACGCGGGCGTGGCGGCACTGGACGCGGGCGTGGCGGCACTCGTCATGCCCGCAGCGTAGCCCCGTACGCCCGTTGCACCCCGGCTCAGGCGAGGAGTCCCGAGCTCTTCCAGAGCTTGCGGCCGGGGCCGCGCAGCACGCCGATGTCGTCGAGGAAGTCCGTCAGCCGCTTGGCGCCGGACTGCATGACCTCCCGGCGGTGGCCGCTGGCCCGGACCTGGGCGACGGCCTCGCGGCGGTCCAGGCCGACGTTCTCGTACACCTTCGGGTTGACGAAGCAGACGGAGAAGACGCGGGCCGCCTCGCCGCAGCTGAGCCGGGTGAACTCCTGCTCCCAGCGCGGCGCCGTCACCATCTGGCGGCGCAGCTCCTCGCGGGCGTACCGCACATGGCGCGCCTCCTCGACGACGTGGATGCGGGTGACGCCGCGCACCAGCGTCTGGACGCGCTCGTCGGGGAAGGTCAGGCGCTGCATCCAGTCGAGGATCTCCTCGCCGAGCAGCGTCGCCGCGAACGAACCGGGGGTGGTGGAGACGGTCTTCAGGACGCGCGCGAGGTTGTGGTAGAGCCGGGGCACGGGGTACGTCGGCGCCCCGCCCTTCTGGATCATGCGGGCGAACATCATCGAGTGGCGGCACTCGTCCGCTATCTCGGTGAGCGCGTACCGGACATGGTTGCTGGTGACGGACTTGTCGTAGATGTGCCGCACCAGCAGCTGCATCAGGATGATCTCGAACCAGATGCCGAGGGAGGCGAGCGAGGCGGCCTCGTGGCGGGCCAGGTCCATGCGCTGTTCCTCGGACATCCTCCGCCACAGCGGGGTGTCGTAGAGGGACACCAGCTCCGGCGGCCAGAACCACTTGCCCTCTTCGAGGGGGGCGTCCCAGTCGAGCTCCTTGTCGGGGTCGAAGGAGTGCTTGGCGGAGGATTCGAGCAGGCGCTCGGCGACCTGCTCACGGTCCCGGAGCGGGCCGAGCGCGTCGCGAAGGAGTCGTATGTCGCGTTCGGTCACGGTGGTCATGGTGGACGGCACCTCGCGCAGTTGGGGTTACTGGGGGTCATCCCTTATAAGACTGCGTGTCAGCAAGGCCGTCAATCCCCTGTGCGAGAACTTGTTGACCCGGCGTCTACCACCGTGTGAGCCTGCCAACCACCGCTTGTGCACAGGAAGGAGCCGTCCGTGTCGACGCACGACCTCTACACCGGGACCCCGGGGGAGCGCATATGGGAGGTGCCGGCCTCCGGCGCCGCGCGCTTCAGCTGGGAATACGACGAGGGTCGTGACCGTCTCCTCGCCCTCTACCAGAAGGGCAAGGACAAGCAGTGGGACGGCGCCCTGCGCATCGACTGGGGCCTGGAGGTCGACCCGTACGACCCCCTCGGCACCCCGGACGAGGCGCTCGCCCTCTACCACACGCCCCACTGGGCCAAGATGACCGAAAAGGACCGGTCCGAGCTGCGTAGGCACTACGCCTCCTGGCAGTTCAGCCAGTTCCTCCACGGTGAGCAGGGCGCGATGATCTGCGCCGCCCGGATCGTGGAGTCCGTCCCCGACATGGACGCGAAGTTCTTCTCCGCCACGCAGACGATGGACGAGGCGCGGCACGCCGAGATCTACGGCCGGTTCCTGCACGAGAAGATCGGGATGCTCTATCCCGTCAACGACAACCTGCAGGGCCTGCTGAACGACACCCTGCGCGACTCCCGCTGGGACATGCCCTACCTCGGCATGCAGGTGCTCATCGAGGGTCTGGCGCTCGCCGCCTTCGGCATGATCCGCGACACGACGAACAAGCCGCTGCCCAAGCAGATCCTCGCGTACGTGATGCAGGACGAGGCCCGGCACGTCGCCTTCGGGCGCATGGCGCTGCGCGACTACTACAAGCAGCTGTCGGACGCCGAACTGCGTGAGCGCGAGGAGTTCGTCATCGAGGGCTGCTACCTGATGCGCGACCGGCTGCGCGGGGTGGAGGTGCTGGAGAACTTCGGCGTCTCGAAGAAGGAGGCGGCGCAGGTCGCGGAGGAGTCCGGGACGCTGCGCCTCTTCCGCAAGCTGCTCTTCAGCCGGATCGTGCCCTGCGTCAAGGACATCGGCCTGTGGGGCGAGCGGCTCCAGAAGGCGTACCTCGACCTGGGCGTCTTCGACCTCGGCGACTCGAACCTGGACCTGCTGATGACGCAGGACGAGGAGATCGCCGAACGGCTCGACCGCGAGCGCTTCGCGGCGGAGGAGGCGGAGCGCGTGGCCGAGGTGGCCGAAGCGATCGCCCAGGGCGAGGCCGACGACGGGAGCGCGGGCGCGGCCTGAGCTGTGGGCGTGGGCAGGGCCGGACAGGGCGCGGCCTGAGCCGTGGGCGCGGGCGCGGGTGAGGGCGCGGCCCGCTGTCGTACCCGTGTCGTAGCCTGCGAGCATGAGCATGCCGCCTCCGCCGCACCAGCAGCCGCCCGGTCCGGGCCCGTACGGGCCGCCCCAGCCGTATCCGCCGCAGGCGCACCCGCAGCCGCAGTCGCAGCCCTATCCGCCGCAGCCCGGCGCGTACGGCCCCGGACCCTACGGCCAGGCGCCGGGCCCGTACGGGGCGCCGCCGCCCGCGCCCCGGAAGAAGCGGACCGGGCTCGTCATCGGGATCGTCGCCGGGTCCGTCGCCGTGCTCGGCCTGCTGGCCTGGGTCGGCACGCAGGCCGTCAAGGCCGTCTCCGAGGCCGGTGGCTCCTTCCCGGCCGCCGAGTACAAGCTGACGGCCCCCGTCACCGTGCTGGACGGCACGTACAAGCTGACCAGCGACACCTCCGAGAAGGACGGCAAGGACGTCGAGGCGGAGGACGCGAAGGACCCCAGCGTGCGGGTCACCAAGTCCGTCGTCGCCACCTACACCGGCGAGCCGGGCAGCGCGCTGGTGGTCTCCGGGTTCTACGGGCAGCTCAGGTCCCCGGACCTGACGCGGCGCCAGATCCTGGAGGGCGGCGCGACCGGGCAGGGCACCACCCTCGCCGTGCGGCCGAAGGACTTCAAGCCGTCCGGCGCGGACGTGACCATCAGCTGCCAGGTGACGCGCTCCACGGACATGGGCACGACGAGCACCCTGCCGATGTGCGCCTGGGGCGACGGCAACACCGCCTCCTTCGTCGCCCTGGTCACGCCGGAGATCGCGGAGCAGCAGCCGGAGGACGTCGACCTGGCCGCGCTCGCCGAGACGACCGCGAAGGTGCGCGCGGAGCTCCGCAAGCCGCTGGGCTGAGCCGGGCGACTCGGGCCGTCAGCCCAGGTCCGCTCCCGGCGGGAAGGTGGTGCGCAGGGTGAAGGCATGCGGTGTCGGGCCGTGCTCCCGGAGGTGGATCAGGCGCTTCTCGGCCTCCTCCACCGTGGGGCGGTGGCCCGCCTCCACCCACCACAGCGCGGTCATCGCCTCCTTGATCCGCTCGAACCACTCGTTGCGGCGGCTGAGCAGCTCTCGGTGCCGCCCCGCGTACATGAAGGTGGTCAGGGCGTCGACGTCCCGCCACACCGACAGGTTGACGATCAGCCACTCGTCCCCGAACACCGGCACGTCCGTGGCGTTGCCGCCCTCGCTCTGCAGCCGCCACACGAAGCCGTCCGCCGCGTCGGCCACCGCGTTCACCGGGTCGAGCGCGTCGACGAAGTCCTTCAACTCGGGGGAGTCGAGCGGAGACTTGAGGCGGGAGATGTTCACCTGGGCGAGTTCGTAAGCGGGTTCAGTCGACATGGGCGCACGATAATCACGGCCGGGGCGGCCGCCCGGGTTCGTTCCGCGGAGCGAGACGATCACTCGCGCCCAGCGCCGCCTCCATCACCGTGCGGGCGATCGGCGCCGCGCTGCCGCTGCCGCTGATGTCCTCGCGGTTGGCGCTGGCGTCCTCCACGACCACCGCCACCGCCACCGCCGGACGGCCCGCGTCCGCCGCCTCCGCCCACCCGATGAACCAGGCGTACGGCGTGCCCGTGTTGCCCACGCCGTGCTGGGCGGTGCCGGTCTTGCCGCCGACCCGGGCGCCCTCGATGGCCGCCTTGCCGCCCGAGCCGTGCTCCACCACGTCCAGCATCAGCTGCCGCAGCCGCATCGCCGTCACCGGCTGCATCGCCTGCCGGTAGGAGCGGCGCACGGTCTGCGCGACGATCCGGCCGCCCGAGGTGGTGGTGCGGTCCACGAGGTACGGGTGGGCGAGGTCGCCGCCGTTGGCGACGGCCGCCGCGACCATCGCCATCTGGAGCGGGGTGGCCGTCGTGTCGTACTGGCCGATGGCCGAGAGCGCGAGCTGGTCCGCCGTCATGTCGGTGTCGAAGTTGGAGCGGGCCACCCGCGAGGGGATGCGCAGCGCGTCGTCGTTGAAGCCGAAGCGCGCCACCGCGTCCAGCATCCCGGCCAGCCCCACCTTCACCCCGAGGTGCGCCATGACGGTGTTGCACGACCAGCGGATGGCGTACGCGAGCGAGGCGTCGGCGCAGCCCTTCGCCTCGTTCGGAAGCGGCGTGCGGGTGTGGGGCAGCAGGTACGGGTCCGGGGCGCCCGTCGGGGCGTCGACGTCCGTGACGATCCCGGCGTCCAGCGCGGCCGCCGCCGTCACGATCTTGAAGGTGGAGCCCGGCGGGTACGTCTGCCGGAGCGCCCGGTTGAGCATCGGCCGCCCCGGCGCCGCGTTCAGCCGCGTCCACGCGGCGGTCACCGCCTCCCCCGTGCCGGAGAGCAGCCCGGGGTCGTACGAAGGGCTCGTCACCAGCGCCAGGACCCGGCCGCTCGACGGTTCGAGGGCCACGACCGCGCCGCGCCGGCCGTCCAGCCCCTCGTACGCGGCCCGCTGGAGCACCGGCTCGACGGTGGTGACGACCTGGCCGCCGGGGCGGCGGGTGCGGCTGAGGTCGTTCCAGAAGGGGAAGGGCGCCAGCAGCGGGCTCGTACCGGACAGGACGGCGTCCTCGGCGTTCTCCAGGAGCGTGGTGCCGTACGTCTGCGAGGCGTAGCCGGTGACGGGCGCGTAGAGCGGGCCGTCGCGGTAGGTGCGCTCGTAGCGCAGCGGCTGGCCGGTGTCGCGCGAGCCGGTGACGGCCTGGCCGCCGACGACGATGTCGCCGCGCGGCTGTGCGTACCGGGCCATCGTGGGGCGGCGATTGGCGGGGTTCTTGTCGAGCGAGGGCGCCTCGACGATCTGGACGCGCGCGGCGTTGAGGAGGAGCGCGACGAGCAGGACGAAGCTCAGCGCGGCGGCGCGGCGGATGTGGCGGATCACCGGGCGTCCTCCGGGGCGGTCGGGGCGGTGCGGGTGGCGGACGTCAGGGCCCTGCCCCCGGGGCCCCGCGCGGGTACGGGGGCGGGCTCCGGGGCCGGCTCGGCGGGGGCGCGCGCCGAGTCGCTGACCCGGATCAGCAGCGCCACGATGATCCAGTTGGTGACGACCGACGAACCGCCCTGGGCGAGGAACGGCATCGCCATCCCGGTGAGCGGGATGAGCCCCATCACGCCGCCCGCGATGACGAAGACCTGGAGCGCCACGATGGAGGCGAGCCCGGTCGCGAGGAGCCGGCCGAAGGGGTCGCGCAGTTCGAGGCCGGTGCGGTAGCCGCGTGCGACGAGGAGCGCGTACAGCATGAACAGCGCGGTGAGGCCCGCGAGGCCCAGCTCCTCGCCGACGGTGGCGAGGATGAAGTCGGACTTGGCGGCGAAGCCGATGAGGGTCGACTCGCCGAGGCCCAGGCCCGTGCCGAGCACCCCGCCGGCGGCGAACGCGAACAGCGACTGGGCGAGCTGCCCCGGGCCCTGGCCCGCCTCGATGGAGGCGAAGGGGTCCAGCCAGTCCTCGACGCGCCCGTTGACGTGCGGCTCCAGGCTGCCGACGACGAAGGCGCCGATCCCGGCGAGCAGGACCCCGACCGCGATCCAGCCGGTGCGGCCGGTCGCCACGTACAGCATGATCACGAAGAGGCCGAAGAAGAGCAGCGAGGTGCCGAGGTCCCGTTCCAGGACCAGCACCCCGACGCTCACCACCCAGATGGCCACGACCGGGCCGAGGACGCGCCCGGCGGGCAGCCGGAGGCCCCGGACCCGGCCCAGTGCCTCGTGGTTGACGGCGAGGTACGCGGCGAAGAAGACGGCGAGCAGGATCTTGGCGAACTCGCCCGGCTGGAAGGACAGGCCGCCGATCCGGATCCAGATCTTGGCGCCGTTGACGGCCGGGAAGAAGATCGGCACGGAGAGCAGCACCAGTGCGGCGGCGACCGAGACGTACGCGTACCGCTGGAGCAGGCGGTGGTCGCGCAGGAAGACGACGGCGACGATGAACAGCCCGACGCCGAGGGTCGACCAGACGAGCTGGGTGGGCGCGGCGTGGTCGCCCGGGGTCTCCAGGTCGAGGCGGTAGATCAGGACCAGGCCGAGGCCGTTGAGCAGGACCGCGATGGGCAGGAGCAGCGGGTCGGCGTACGGCGCGCGGAGGCGGACCGCGAGGTGCGCGAGGAGCGCGAGGAGGCCGAGTCCGGCACCGTAGGTGGCGGTGTCCGGGGGCACGGCGCCGTGGCGGGCGAGGCCGACGGCGGCGTAGCCGTACACGGCGATGAGCGCGGCCGCGACGAGCAGCGACAGTTCCACGCCGCGGCGCTTGCTCGGGGGCGGGGCACTCGGTGCGGTCATGGTCCGCAACGTAGCAAGAGGTGGGGGGAATTTGGCGTTATGTCACATTTTGTGCCCTCGGCCGGTGTCGCCCCTGCCACGTCGCCTCCCGCCGTGTCGCCTCAGCCGGTGCCACCTCAGACGGTGTCGTCCGTGAGGTCGACGTACTCCGGGAGGGTCAGGCGGGCCTCGGCGCCGCCGTCGGGGGCGTTGGCGAACGTCAGCTCCGCGCCGATGACGGCCGCCTGGCCCGCCGCGATCGTCAGGCCGAGGCCGTGGCCCTTGGTGCCGCTCTCCGTGCGGAAGCGCTGCGGGCCGTGCTCCAGGAGGTAGGGCGGATAACCGGGCCCGTGGTCCCGGACGGTCACCACAGGCCCGTCCACGGTGAGGGTGACGGGCGGGCGGCCGTGCTTGTGGGCGTTGGCGACGAGGTTGCCCAGCACGCGCTCCAGGCGCCGCTTGTCGGTCTCCACGCGCGCGTCGCGGACCACGTGGACGCGCGTGTCGCCGCCCGCCGCGCGGGCCGCGCGCTCGGCGAGGGGGCCCAGGTCGTGGACGTCGAGGTCGACCTGCTCGGTGCGGGCGTCCAGCCGCGAGATCTCCAGCAGGTCCTCGGTCAGCGCGCGCATCGCCCGCACCCTGTCCCGTACGAGCTCCGCCGGGCGGCCCGGCGGCAGCAACTCGGCCGCCGCCGACAGGCCCGTCAGCGGCGTGCGCAGCTCGTGCGCCACGTCCGCCGTGAAGCGCTGCTCGCTCAGCAGCTTGTCCTGGAGGCTCGACGCCATCGTGTCCAGCGCCACCGAGACGGTCGCGACCTCGTCCTGGGGGCGCGACGGGTCCTTCGTGCGGGGATCGTGGACGCGCGCGTCCAGGTCTCCCGCGCTGATCCGCCGCGCCACCTGCGCCGTGAGGTGCAGGCGCCGCGTGACCCGGGTGACCGCGAACGCGCCCACCAGCAGCGTCGCGCCGATCGCCAGCACCGAGGAGCCGACGATCGCCTGGTCGAGGCCGCTGATGGTGCGCGCGCTCAGCGAGTAGTCCACGCGCACGGCGAGCGCCCGGCCGTCGGCGGGCCCGGCCGCCCACATGGTGGGCCGGTTCTCGAAGTCCGCCACCACCGTGCCGCGGCGGCCGCCGGCGGCGAGGTCGCGCAGGGACGGTGGCAGGCCGGGCGGGTCCACGCCCGCGAACCGGGGGAGCGGCTCGCCCGCCTCGTAGGCGGCGGTGACCTCCTCCAGCCGGTCCAGGGCCTTCTCGCGGGCCGTCTCGACGGTCTGGCGGCTCACGGAGACGTGGACGAGGGCGCCGAGGAGCGCCGCCAGGGCGCAGCACATCACGGCGATGAAGACGGCGGCCTTCCAGGTCAGCGTCGCGGTCCAGGCGGGGAGCCGGGGCCGGCGGGGCCGGCGCGGGGCCCCGGTCCGGCGGCTGCGCTCCGCGGTCACGGGGTCTCCCCGGAGGGCACGGGCGCGGGTGTCGGCGGCTCCGTCGGGCGCGGCTCCGTCGGGCGCGGGGCCGCCGTGTCCGGGCGCGGCGCGGACGGCTTGACGCGGATGATCTCGTCGCGCGTCGGCAGCATCGTCCGCTGCTGCCCGTCCCACGTCCACGCCGTGCGGTACTCGTAGCCGGGGATGCCCGCCGAGACCACGCGCGTCACCAGGTCCTTGCCCGCGAGCTCCACGCTCACGATCTGCTCCACCGTCGACATGATCCGCGTGAGCCCGCCCCGCTCGGGCAGGTAGACGCGCAGCCCCAGCTGCTGGTCCGGCATCCGGATGCCGACGATCAGCTCCTCCCTGCCGTCACCGGTCAGGTCCCGGTAGTACGGCGTGAGCACCGGGCACGCCCTGGGTGCGCTGCCGCACCGCTCGATGGCCCGCGCCGTCTCCTCGTACATGCCGTCCGGGCCGCTGTACTGGTCCGGGTGGGCGGCCACCTCCGCCCGGACCACCGCCACCGGGTCCGCCTTGCGCACATCGCCGTCCGGGATGCGGATGCCGGGGACGCGCTCGGCGTCGCTCTCGCCGTAGTCGATCGGCGGTGCCGTCACCGGCGGCAGGTCGGGCCAGAGGCGTACCGGCCCGACCGCCGTCGGCGTGGGGCCCGCGCTCTCCAGGGCGCCGGGGTCGTCGCAGCCCGCCAGCAGCAGCGCGCCGAGCGAAGCGGCGGCGGGCAGCAGGAGCGCCGCGTACGCGGCGCGGCGGTGCGGGCGGCTCACGGTGGTCCTGGTGCTCCTGCTCTCGGCCGGGCGGCCTCTCGGCCGGGGGCGGTCTCGTCGACCTCGTTCGTCCCGTAAACCTTATTCGTAGGGAAGTCCTTTTTGTCGACCGGCGGCGGCCGGCCGGTGCCCCAGCCCCCGGCGGCACAGTGCCAGCAGCTTCTCGTCATGGTGGATGTCGTGGTCGCCGGAGCTGCCCTCCGAGACGTTGTGCCTGCGCTGCCGGGCCAGCTCGCTGCGCAGCAGCGGCGCGGCCGGCTGGGCCGCGACGGGCCCCAGCTCGGCGAGGCACTCGGCGATCTCCACCCGCGTGTAACGGTTCTCCCGCCAGGCCGCCACCAGCACCGGCAGCGCCTCCTGTACGTCCCCGGTCACCCGGCACAGCGCCACCGCCGCGTCCACCCGCAGCCACAGGTCCGGTGCCGTCAGGCAGGCGCGCAGCTCCGGCGCCGCCGCCCGGGCCGCCCCGCCGATCGCGCCCACCGCCCACGCCGCCTCCCGCCGCTCGTGCGCGTCCGGCGCCCGCAGCAGGGCTCTGAGTCTCGGCAGTACGGCCCCGGCGTCGCCGTCCACCGCCCACAGGGCCCGGGCCGCCATGCTCACCAGCCCCGCCGAGCCGCCGCCCAGCAGCACCCGCAGGTCCTCCGCCACCTCACGGGCCGCCGGACCGAACGCCGCCACAGCGCGCAGCGCCGACTCCACCACCCACTCGCGGCGGAAGGCGGGCGCCCCGCGCAGCACCCGCACCACCTCAGGCAGCGCCTCCACCGCCCGCAGGTGCGCCAGCGCCAGCAGCAGCGGCCCCGCCTGCTCGCTCAGCCGGTCGTCCAGCGGCAGCCCGGCCAGCCGCCGCCGCAGCGCGGGCGCGAGCGGCGCGGCCGCCTCCCCGAGGTGCGGCACCGCGTACATCAGGTGCACGTTGAGCTCGGGCTCGTCCAGGGCGCAGGCCAGTGCGGGCACCGCCCGGGCGTCGCCCGCGCGCGTGAGCGCGAGGAGCGCGCTGCCCAGCCACGCCGGGCCGCCCACCCGCTCCGGCTCCCAGGGCGCCGGATCCGCCGCCACCCGCGCCGCCAGCGCGTCGGCGGCCGGGCGCGCCAGCTCGAACAGGCCCTCGAGCCAGGCCGCCGCCGCGGTCCTCAGCCGCGGCTCGGGGTCGGTCAGCTGCGCCCCGACGAGCCGCACCACCTCGTCGTACGCCCCCCGCCACGTCTGGACCAGGCCCCCGCACATCCACACGGCGTCGGCCCGCTGCCCCCAGTCGGGGCTGCGCAGCTGGTACGTGACGAGCCCGATGCGGTCGTCGACCCGGTCGTCCAGGGCGCAGTGCAGCGTCCGCAGCAGGTCGTCCGCCCACGCCGTGCCGCATCCCGCCCCCGCCCCCGCCCCCGACCCGTGCTCGTCGTACTCCTCCCATGCGTACCCGGCCGGCAACGGGGACCACAGGGCGCGGCCGAACGGCTCGGTCTCCCGGGCCGGCTCCACCTCCCGGGCCGGCTCCACCTCCAGGGCGGGCCACACCTCCAGGGCGGGCCTCACCTCCAGCGCGGGCTCCGTACGCGGTGTCCGCCGCAGCGCCGCCAGCAGCCCCGTCACCCGCCCCACCACGTCCGACGGCAGCCGCGCGGGCGCGCACCGCGCCAGCTGCGCCAGCGACGCCAGCCGCAGCGCCGGGTCCTGCGCGGCGTCCGTCAGCCAGGCGAGCCACTCGGCGGTCTCGTCGCGCAGCGACTCGTAGCGCAGGGCGATCCGGCCCACCGCCTCGACCAGCGCGAGCCGCACCTCCGTGTCGGTCTCGACGGTCAGCCGCTCCCGCAGCAGCACCAGCACCCGCGCCGGGTCGCCGTGCAGCGAGGCCAGCGCGCCGGGCGCGGCGAGCCGCACCTCGCGGTCCTTGTCGCCCAGCAGCCCGAGGAACACGTCCGACCCGGCGGCGATGGCCGCCGACGCCATCGCGTAGTTGGCCGCGTCCTCGAACCCCTCGTCCTCCGGGTCCAGCGCGGCCACCTCGTCGTCGCCGCCCAGGTCGATGCCGCCGATGCTGGTCAGCAACTCGATGATGCAGCCGCGGTCCTGCACCTCCGGGGAGGCCACCAGCTCCAGCAGGAACGGGATGCAGGCCAGCGTCGAGTCGTACACGTCCCCCTGGTGGTGCACCGTTCCGTACATCCCGTCCAGCGCGGCCTCACGCTCGGCCGGGTCGCCGGAGGCCAGCCCGCGCAGCAGCGCGGGGACGTCGTCGGCGGGTCCGTAGGCATGACCCAGCGAGGCCCAGTCGACCTCGTCGATCCCCGTGAACATGCCCATCCCTCCCCGTGAACACTGCACTTGGGGGCAATAGTGCACCACACGGGCCGCAACCATGACCCGCCAATCGGACACGCATCGCCACCCTTCCGACACGCGCGGCACGCGGCGCCGAAACCCGTCGTACCGCGTCTTGCCGCCCGTGAGCGGGGCTGTTCCCATGGGCGTGGGGGTGGTGCCGCATGAGCGGACTGCGGGTCACGCCGACCCGCCGGTACGGCCGGGACCGGCTGCACGTCAGCCTGCCCGACGGCCGGGCGGTCGCCTGGTACGACCGGGACAGCGGCCGGATCAGCCTGCTCCAGGACGCGTACGCCGACGCCGTCATGGCGGCCCTCGCGCCCTTCGTCACCGGGACCGTCACCATCGGGCCGCCGCCCGTCCCCACCCCCGCCGACCTGCGGCGACTCTCCCTCCACCCCGACGACGACCTGGCCCCCAACCGCCCCGGCGAGGCCCTGCACCTGGCGCTCGGCCGGACCCCGCCGCGCCGCTTCGGGCGCGATCCGCGCCCCGCCGAGCTCGCGGCGCGGCAGCGCGTCGGCGATGCCCTCGACCGGCTGGACCGCGCCGGCTGGCGCGTCCTGCACTCCGTACCGCTGCCGGGCGCGTCGCACCTGGACCACCTGGCGATCGGCCCCGGCGGGGTGTTCGCGGTCCGCACCCTCGCCGCGCGCGGCCGCCGGGTGCGGATCGCCGACCCGGACGTCGCGGTGGGCCGCGCCGAGCCGAGCCCGCACCTGCGGTGGCTGCGCCGCGACGCCGAGCGGGCCGCACATGCCCTGGCCACGGAGGTGCGGCCGCTCCTCGCGGTGGTGGACGCGGCCCGCCTGGACCCGGTCCGTGACGTGCGGGGACCGCGGGACGTGCGGGTGGTGCGGGACGGCGAGATCCCGTCGCTCGCGGCGCTCGGCGGTGTAGTGAAGCCGGCGGACGTGGAGGCGCTGTACGCGACGGCACGCGACCGCCGCACGTGGTTCCCCGTCTAGTTCTTCAGCCTGAGCACCGTCGTCACCGTGTGCCGGGTCGTGCCCGTCGCCACCTCCGCCGTCAGCTCCGGCGGTACGGACCGGTAGGCGACGTCGCCGATGCCGACCGCCTGCGCGGTCGCCGGCTCGCCGGGGGTGAGCTCCCGCAGCGCCGCGCCCGCGCGGGAGCGCAGGACGGGCGGCAGCGGGCTGGAGACCACCGGGACGTCGTCGTCCGGCAGGACCAGCACCAGCGCGGCCGGCCGCTCCCGTGCGCCCGTGAACCCGACGACCACCGCGTCCTTGGTGTCGGTGTGCCGGTACTTGCGCCAGACGCGCTTGCCCGGCTTGTACGGCTGGTCGAGCCGCTTGATCACCAGCCCCTCCACGCCGATCTCGGGCAGCGTCTCGTACCAGGTCTCCGCCAGCTCCGGGTCGGTCGTCATCGGCACCGCCTGGATCGGCGGCCCGAGCTCCGCGAGCAGCTCCACCAGCCGTTCGCGCCGCCAGTCGTAGCGCACCGGCCGCAGGTCGGCGCCGTCCGCCGCCAGCACGTCGAAGGCGGCGTACGAGGCGGGCAGCCGCCGCGCGAGCCCGGGGGCGCGGCCGGGCGTGGCGAAGGCCCGGCCCTGGACGGCGGCGAAGTCGGTGCGGCCCTCGCGCCAGACCACCACCTCGCCGTCGAGGACCGTGCCCGCCGGGAGGTGCCGGGCGGCCGCGGCGAGGTCGGGGAACGCGGCGGTGATGATCCGCCCGGAGCGGGCCTGGAGCACCACGTCGTCACCGCTCTGGCGGAAGATCACCATCCGGTGCCCGTCGAACTTCGGTTCGTACGCGAGCCCCGCCTCGCGCGGCAGTGCGCCCACCGTCTCGGCGAGCGCGACCCGTACGGGCGGTCGCAGGGCGGCGGCCGTCGTCATGGCAGGGCCCCGGCGCGGTCCGGGTCGAGCAGCGGCGCGAGGAGGTCGCCGTACCGCTGGAGGCGCGGCGGGAGGTCCTCGATGCGGAAGGCGAGCCGGGAGGGGTGGCCGCAGGCCTCGACCTCCTCCCAGGTGACGGGCGTGGAGACGACCGGCTCGCGGCGGGCCCGCAGGGTGTAGGGGGCGGCCGTGGTCTTGGCGGCGGCGTTCTGGCTGTGGTCGACGAAGACCTTGCCGGGCCGCAGCGCCTTGGTCATCCGGTGCACGACCAGCCCGGCGAGCTCCGCCTCCGCCTCGACGGCGAGCTTCTTCGCGTACGCCGAGACCCGCTCGGAGGGCGCGGGCTCCAGCGCCGCGTACAGGTGCAGGCCCTTGGCGCCGGAGGTCTTGGCGTACGCCTCCAGGCCGTCGGCGGCGAGCCGTTCGCGCAGCCAGACGGCGACGTGGCAGCACTCCACGACGGTGGCGGGCGCGCCGGGGTCGAGGTCGAGGACGAGCCGGTCGGCCTCGGCGGGGGCGTCGGCCCGCCACTGCGGGGTGTGGAACTCCACCACCAGGTTGGCCGCCCACATGAGGGAGGCCAGGTCCTCGACGACCACCTGGCGGGTGCCCTTGTCCTCCGTCCGGGGGACGGGCACGGTCCGCACCCAGGCGGGGGTGCCGGGCGGCGGGTTCTTGGTGAAGAACAGCTGGCCATCGGGGCCGTCGGGGTAGCGCAGGAAGGACAGCGGGCGGCCCTGGAGGTGGGGGAGCAGGAAGGCGGCGGCGGTCGCGTAGTAGTGCAGGATCTCGCCCTTGGTGGTGCCGGTGGCGGGGTGGATGACCTTGTCCAGGTTGCTGAGCGCCAGCCGTCGCCCCTCCACCTCGGTGATCGGCGTCATACGATGAGAATCCCATGAAACCGGGACGAACGGGATGAAAGGGACGAACCGTGCGGTCCATTTGGAATGGTGCGATTTCCTTTGGCCTGGTCAGCATCCCCATCAAGCTGGTGAACGCCACCGAGAACAAGTCCGTCTCCTTCCGGCAGATCCACGTCGAGGACGGCGGCCGCATCCGCTACCGCAAGGTGTGCGAGCTGGACGGCGAGGAGGTCCAGACGTCGGAGATCGGCAAGGCGTACGAAGAGGCCGACGGCACGATGATCCCGATCACCGACGAGGACCTGTCCGCGCTGCCGCTGCCGACCGCCAAGACGATCGAGATCGTCGCCTTCGTCCCGTCGTCGGAGATCGATCCGCTCCAGATGGACGCGGCCTACTACCTCGCGGCGAACGGCGTCCCGGCCGCCAAGCCGTACACCCTGCTGCGCGAGGCGCTCAAGCGCAGCGACCGGGTCGCGATCGCCAAGTTCGCCCTGCGGGGACGGGAGCGGCTGGGCATGCTGCGCGTCGTCGACGACGTCATCGCCATGCACGGCCTGCTCTGGCCGGACGAGATCCGCGCCCCCGAGGGCGTCGCCCCCGACACCTCCGTCACGGTCCGGGACGCCGAACTCGACCTCGCGGACGCCCTGATGGACACGCTCGGCGAGGTCGACATCCACACCCTCCACGACGACTACCGCGAGGCGGTGGAGGAGCTCATCGCCGCCAAGGCGGAGGGCGGCCTGGAGGTCCCGGCGGAGCCCAAGAAGGAAGGGGGCGGCCAGGTCATCGACCTGATGGCCGCCCTGGAGAACAGCGTCCGCGCCGCCCGCGAGGCCCGCGGCGAGCCCGCCCCCGCCGAGGCCTCGGTGACGGAGCTGTCCCCGCGCCCGCGCAAGAAGGCGCAGGCGGCGCCGAAGGAGACGGGCGCGAAGAAGTCCACCGCGAAGACCGCCAAGTCCGCCGAGTCCGGGGAGAAGGCCGCGTCCCGCAAGTCCACCTCCAAGACCGCGAAGGCGGCGGAGAAGAAGCCGGCGGCGAAGAAGGCCCCCGCCAAGAAGGCCACTCCGCGCAAGCGCTCGGCGTGACGGCGGCCCGGCACGCCCTGCCGACGACTCGCCCCGTCACTCCTTCCGCAGCAGCGTCTCCAGCACCGACTCCAGGTACTCCGGGTCCCGGGGTAGCGCCTCCGGGGTCGCGTAGGTGAGCTGGGTGTGGCCCAGGTACGAGGTGTAGGCCAGCAGCGCCCTGCGGGCGGCGGCGGCCGGGGGGAAGCCGAGTTCCTCGAAGAGCCGGGAGACGTAGGCGACGCGGCGCTCGGTCACGCGGTGCAGGACCGCCGCGACGTGGGGGTGGTCGGCGGTGGCGAGGAGGGAGACCTCCAGGGCGTCCTCCGCCGCCGAGGCCGTGGCGTTCAGGAACAGCGTGCGCAGCCGCTTCTCCGGGTCCGGCTCGGGGGCGAGGGCGGCGATGACCGCCTCGGTGCCGGTCTCCTCCCAGCGCAGCAGCGCCGCCTCGATCAGCGCCTCGCGGTTGGCGAAGTGCCAGTAGAAGCTGCCCTTCGTCGCGCCCAGGCGCGCGGCGAGCGGCTCCACCGCGACCGCCGCCAGACCGCCCTCGCCGATCGCGGTGAGGGCGGCGTCGGCCCAGTCGCGGGCGGTCAACCGGCGCCGGGAGGCCGGCGGTTGGGAGGCGGTCTGCTGGGGGGCGGGGCGTCGGGGGGCCATGACCGTACGGTAGCGTACGGAGAAACATACGCTCCCGTATGGAGGTGTGCGCCATGCGCACGGTACGGAACGTCCACCAGCGGATCATCGACGCGCCCGCCGACACGGTCGGCGCCCTCCTCGACCGGCTCGCCGGCGAGGACGACCCGCTCTTCCCGACGCCCGCCTGGACGGGCATGCGTTTCGACCGGCCGCTCGGCGTCGGCGCCGACGGAGGCCACGGCTCGGTCCGCTACCGGGTCACCGCGTACGAGCCCGGCCGCAGCATCCGGTTCGACTCGGCCTCCCTGGGCGGCTGGCACCGGTTCTCCGTCGAGCCGCTGGACGGGGGCGCGCGCTGCCGGCTCGTCCACGCCCTGGAGATACGCGTGGGCTTGGCGGAAACCCTGCTCTGGGCGCTCGCCGTCCTGCCGGTCCACGACACCGTCATCGAGGAGCTCTTCGACAACGCGGAGCGCGCCGCCACCGGCCGCCTCACCCGCCCCGCCACCCGCTGGTCCCCACGGGTCCGGCTGCTGCACCGGCTCGGCCACCCCCGCCCCGTCGCCACCCCGGTCCCCGCCGCGGCGCGCCTCGCCCGGCACGCCTTCGACCGCCCCGACTTCGCCGACGCCTGCCGCCTGCCCCTCGAACGCGGCATGGACCGCGACCCGCGCGCCTGGCGCGGCGTCCTCCCCTTCCCCGTACAGGCCGCCGGGGAGGGCGAGTTGCTGCTGGGGAAGGACGCCGGGCACCTGGACTTCCGCGCCTCCGTCCTCGTCGGGGAGGACGACGTCACCCTCAGCACGGTCGTGAAGACCCACAACACCCGCGGCCGGCTGTACTGGGCCGTCGTCCGCCACCTGCACCCGTACGCCGCCCGGCACGCGCTCCGCCGCGCCCACCGGCGCCTCGCGCTCGCGGCGCCTTCCGCCGGGGAGCGCCACCGGAGCCGGGTCACCTCCTGAAGGCACGGCGCGGCGTCACCTCCTGAACGCCACCGGCAGCGCGCTCACCCCCCGGACGAAGTTCGACGCCAGCCGTGGCGCCGGGCCCGTCACCTCGAAGGAGGAGACCTGGGCGCGCAGTTCGGCCAGCATCGCCCGGATCTCCACCCGGGCGAGCTGCGCCCCCAGGCAGAAATGCGGGCCGAAGCCGAAGGTGACGTGCCGGTTGGGGTCGCGCCCCACGTCGAAGCGGTCCGGGCCGTCGAACGCCTCCTCGTCGAAGTTGGCCGACGCGCACCACAGCGTCACCGCGTCACCCGCCGCGATCCGCGTGCCGTCCCCCAGCTCCGTGTCCGCCGTGGCCGTACGGCCCACGTGGGCCACCGGCGTCGTCCAGCGCAGGATCTCCTCGGCGGCCGGGCCGACCAGCGACGCGTCCGCCCGTAGCCGCGCCCACTGCCCGGGGTGGGCGGCCAGCGCCAGCAGCCCGCCCGCCATCGACAGCCGGGCCGTCTCGTCCCCGCCGATGATGAGGTTGTAGCAGTTGAGGAGGGTCTCCTCCTCGGTGAGCGGGCGCCCGTCGACCGTGCCGGCCACCAGCAGGCTGACGATGTCGCCGCCGGGCGCCTCGCGCCGCTCGGCCGCCAGCCGCAGGTAGTAGTGCAGGAGCTCGCTCTGCGCGATCCGCACCTCGACGGACGCCGAGGCGCTCTCCTCGCCCAGCATCGCCGCGTTCGTCAGCTCCAGCACCCGCGCCCGGTCCGCCGCCGGCACACCCAGCAGCTCGCAGATCGCCCGCAGCGGCACCTGCGCGGCGACCTCCGCCACGAAGTCGACGGACTCTCCCGAGCCGCCCCGCGTCACCGCCTCCGCCAGCAGCTCCCGCGTCGCGCGCGCGATCGACTCCGTCACCGGCCCCAGCTGCCGAGGCCCGAACCCGCCGGACAACAGCCGCCGCAGCGCCGCGTGCCGCTCCCCGTCCGTCACCACGAGCATCTTCCCGGCCCCGCGGTCGTACCCCTGGAGGAGCGTGGCCAGCATGTTCCCGCCCTCCGACGAGAACGTCCGCGCGTCGCGCAGCGCCCGCACCACGTCCGCGTGGCGCGTCACCACCCAGAAGCCCGGCACGGCCGCGCCCCGCGCCGGGTCCACGGGCTGCCAGCGCACCGGCTCACGGCGGCGCAGCTCCCGCCACACGCCGCGCAGGTCCTCCTCGGCGTGTACGCGCGGATCGAGCAGGTCCACCGCCGCCCGGCCCACGGTCACGCCTCCGCCTCGAACTCGTCCAGCAGCGCTTCGAGTTCGTCGTCCCCGGATCGCAGCTCCACGATCCGGGCCGCCAGCTCGGCGAGCGTCAGCTGCTCCAGGAACAGGTCGATCGGCACGTCGACGCCGAAGTCGTCGCTCATCCGGGACACCAGGTGCACGGCGGTCAGCGAGTCGCCGCCCGCCTCGAAGTACGTCCGGTCCAGGGCCGCCTCGGACGCGTCGAGCCCCAGCGCCTCCCGCAGCGCCCCCGCCACCGCCGCCTCCAGGTCCCCTTCCGGATCCGCCTCCGGTGCGGCGGGCTGGGGTACGGGCCGGTCGAGCGTGAGCGCGCCGTGGCTCTCGCCCGCGAACGGGTACGTCGGCAGGCTCACCCGCCGCGTGCCCTCCGGCGCCTGGGGCCAGGCCACCTCCCCGCCCGCCAGCCACGCCTCGCCCAGCGGATGCGGGTCCCGCACCCCGGCGGCCAGCTTCGCCGCGGCCTCGGCCGGGCCGGAGGCGACGACGTACGTCCGTACCGGCAGGGCGGTGCGCCCGGTGCGCAGGGTGTGCGCCACCTCGGCGAGCGACGACGGCGCGCCCTCCCCGCGCAGCCACTCCGCCACGCGCCGGGCGAGCACCTGGAGTTGCCCCTCCGTACGGGCCGACAGCGGCAGGACGAACGGACCACCGGCAGGGGCGGGTGCGGGGGCCGGTCGCGGAGGCGCCTCCTCCAGCACCACGTGCACGTTCGTCCCGCCGATGCCGACCGACGTCACGCCCGCCAGCCGGCCCGAGCCGTCCGCCGGGCGCGGCCACGCGGCGCCCGCCTCCGTGACCAGCCGGAACGGCGACGACTCCAGGTCCGGATGGGGCGACTCGACGTTGACCGTCGGCGCCAGCGCGCCGTGCTCCAGCATCAACACCGTCTTGATGAGGGCGGCCACCCCCGCCGCCGCGTCCAGGTGCCCGATGTTCGACTTGACCGACCCGAGCCGCACCTCGGAAGCCCCCGCGAACGCCGCGCCCGCCGCCGCCAGTTCGATCCGGTCGCCGAGCTCCGTGCCCGTCCCGTGCGCCTCCAGGTACTGCACCCGCGCCGGGTCCAGACCGGCCGCCTCCCACGCCTCCGCGATCGCCGCCGTCTGCCGGTCCACGCCCGGCGCCGTGAACCCGACCTTCGTCGCGCCGTCGTTCGTCACCGCCGAGCCGCGCAGCACCGCGCGCACCGGGTCGCCGTCCGCCAGCGCGTCCTCCAGGCGCCGCAGGACGACCACGCCGACGCCGTTGCCGGGCACGGTCCCGGCCGCCTTCTCGTCGAAGGGCCGGCACCGCCCGTCCGGCGCGTAGATCCCGCCGTCGACGTGGACGTACCCCCGGGGCCGTACGGCGTCGACCGAGACGCCGCCCGCGAGCGCGGTGTCGCACTCGCCCAGCAGCAGCGCCTGCGCCGCCAGGTGCACGGCGGTCAGCGACGTCGAACACGCCGTCTGGACGTTCATGCTCGGCCCGTCGAGCCCCAGCCGGTACGAGATCCACGGCGCCAGGAACTCCCGGTCGGTGAGGATCCGCACCTGTGTCGCGCCGATCCGCGCCGCCAGGTCGCGGTCGGTGGCGGCGGCCAGCGCATGCTCGGTGGGCGAGCCGCCGACGTACACGCCCGTGCGGGCGGGCGCCCCCAGCGGGTCGTACCCCGCGTCCTCCAGCGCCGCCCACGCCGTCTCCAGCAGCAGCCGGTGCTGCGGGTCGAGCGCGGCGGCCTCGGTGCGGTGGAAGCCGAAGAGGCCCGCCTCGAAGCGGTCGGCGTCCGCGAGGAGGCCCTTGGTGCCGACCTCGCCCGCCGGGGCGTCGAAGTCGTCAAGCGAGCAGACGCCGCCCCGGAGGTTCGCCCAGTAGGCGGCCAGGTCGGGGGCGCCGGGGAAGCGCCCGCTCATGCCGACGACGGCTATCGCGCCTTCGGGAACCTGCTGGTCCATCGTTCAGTGGCCTTTCCGGTTGCTGCGGAGCCTTCGTGCGGTGGCGGCGCGGTCCCGCCGCGCGGACGTCCCGCGGGCCGGCGGTGCGCCGCCGTCCAGGTGCGCGGCGAGCGCGGCGACCGTCGGGTGCCGGAAGAGGTCGACGAGGGTCAGCGCGTCCTCGCCGTAGCCGGCGCGGCGCAGGGCCGCCAGGACGGCCAGCAGCCGCACCGAATTGCCGCCCAGTTCGAAGAAGTTGTCGTGCACGCCCACCCGGTCGAGCGTCAGCACCCGCGCCCACACCTCCGCGACGCGGCGCTCGGTGTCGCCGCCCGGCGCGGCGTACGACTCCGCCAACGGCGGCCGCTCGGCCGGGGGTTCGGGCAGGGCGGCGCGGTCGATCTTGCCGGAGCGGTTCAGCGGCAGCCCGTCCAGGCGCACGAAGAC
Source organism: Streptomyces sp. NPDC030862 (assembly GCF_055571835.1). Lineage (NCBI taxonomy): Bacteria > Bacillati > Actinomycetota > Actinomycetes > Kitasatosporales > Streptomycetaceae > Streptomyces > Streptomyces sp. NPDC030862. The sequence continues at coordinate 374,223 of NZ_JBVIEN010000002.1, forward strand.
CTCGGGCACCATGTAGCCGGGCAGCCGCTCCGCCAGCCGGGCGCGCAGCGCCTCGTCGGGCGCGTCCCCGACGACGTACGCCACCAGCCGGTCACCGCGCACGGCCGCGGCCGCCATCACCACCCCGTCCACGCCCGCCAGCAGCGCCTCGACCTCGCCGAGCTCGACGCGGAAGCCGCGCAGCTTCACCTGCGCGTCGCTCCGCCCGAGGTAGTGCAGCACCCCGTGCGCGTCGATCCGGCCCAGGTCCCCGGTGCGGTACATGCGGGTGCCGGGCGGACCGTACGGGTCGGCGACGAACCGCTCGGCGGTCATGCCGGGGCGGCCGATGTAGCCGCGCGCCAGCGAGACCCCGGCCACGTACACCTCGCCCGTGACCCCGACGGGCACCGGCCGCAGCCGCGCGTCCAGCACGTAGGTGCGGGCGCCGGGCACGGCGTGCCCGATGACGACCGGCTCGCGGGGGCGCAGCTCGGCGGTGGTGGCGTACACGGTGGCCTCGCTGGGCCCGTACGCGTTGACGATCCGCCGCCCGGGCGCGGCCAGCCGCTCCACCAGCTCCGCCGGGCACGCCTCCCCGCCGACGGCGAGCGTCCGCAGCCGGGGCAGCGCGCCCCCCGCCCCCTCGGGCAGCATCATCGCGGCGGACGGCGGCAGGAACACGTAGGTGATCCCGCTGTCCCGCAACCGGGCGAACAACCCGTCCCCGAGCCGCTCGTGCTCCTGCGTGACGTGCAGCTCGGCCCCCGCGACCCACGGGAAGAACAGGTCGGAGACGGCCACGTCGAACCCGAACGACACGAACTGCAGCACCCGGTCCTCGGCCGTGACCGGAAACACCGGCCGCACGGCGACGGCCAGGTTCACCAGCGCCCGGTGCGCCACGGCCACACCCTTGGGCACGCCGGTGGACCCGGAGGTGTAGAGGACGTACGCGAGGTCGTCGGGCCCGGGCGGGGACGCGGGGGCTTCGCCCCGGGCCCCGGCGGCCGCCCGGGCTTCGCCCGGCGGCGCGGGCGTTCCCGCATCCGGCCCCGAGCCCGGGAGGTCGGCGGGCCCGGGCGCGGGGGCTTCACCGGCTGTCCCCCGAACCCCGCCGGTCGTCCCCCGGGCCCCGCCGGTTGTCCCCCGGGCCCCGTCGGCCGCCCGGGCTTCGCCCGGCGGCGCGGGCGGGTCTGCGGCGGGTGGCTTCGCCACAGCCGCCCCGGCCGGGCCTTCGGCCGCCGCGAGGGGGGCGGCTTGCGCCGACGCCGCGGTGCCAGCCCCTCGGGCGCCGCCCGAGCCCGGGCTCTCGGGCCCCTGGCCCGGGCTCGCCTCCCCGCCCGGCTCGTCGACGCGCAGCGCCCGCACCCCCAGGTCACGGTCCGCCGTCCCCGCCGCCACCAGCAGCAGCGACATGCCCGAGTCCCCGGCCATGTAGCGCAGGCGGGCGTCCGGGTTCGCCGGGTCCAGGGGGACGTACGCGGCGCCCGCGCGCAGGACCGCGAGGGCCGCGACCGCCATGTCCGCCGAGCGCGGCAGCAGCAGGCCGACGCGGACGCCGGGGCGGGCGCCCGCGGCGCGGAGCCGGGAGGTCAGGGCGTCGGCGCGGGCCAGCAGCTCGCGGTAGGTGAGGCGGACCTCGCCGCAGACGAGGGCCGTGGCGTCCGGGCGTTCGGCCGCGCGGTCCGCGACCAGGTCCGGCACCAGGCGGTCCACGGAAGCCGCCTCGGCCGTACGGTCGGCCGCCGTCAGCACCCGGGCGCGCTCGTCCGCCGGGACGGCGTCCAGCAGGGACAGCGGCACGTCGGGCCGGGCCAGGGCGCTCGACAGCAGCGTCTCGAAGGACCGCGCCCACGCGCGTACCGTCGCCGCGTCGAACAGCCCCGCGCGGTAGATGAACTGCGCCGCCAGCTCCTCCCCCCACCGCTCCACGTGCAGGTGCAGGTCGAACTTGGCCGCCTCCACCTCCACCTCGGCGCGCGTGACCTCCGCGCCCGCCAGGGCCGCCGACAGCTCGGTGTCGTCGTCGTACGCGAACACCACCTGCACCACCGGGTCGTGGCTGGTCTCCCGGGCCGGCGCGACCGCGTCGACGACCGCCTCGAACGGCGCGTCCTCGTAGGGCCGGCCCGCCACCAGCCGCTCGCGCAGCCGGGCGACCAGCTCGCCGTACGAGGGGTCGCCGGACAGGTCGACGCGCAGCGCCAGCGTGTTGGTGAGCATGCCGACCGTCTCCTGGAGCTCGGGCCGGTCGCGCCCCGACACCGGGAACCCGATCACCAGGTCCTCGCGCCCCGAAAGCCGCCCCAGGAACGCCGCGTACACCGCGAACAGCCCCATGAAGGGCGTGGCCCCCCGCGTCCGGGCCACGGCCGCCAGCCGCTCCCGCACCGCCGCGCCGATCCGGAACCGCACGCTCCCGCCCGCCGCCGACCGCACCGCCGCGCGCGGCCGGTCCAACGGCAGCGCCACCGTGCCGGGCGCCCCGCGCAGCTGCTCGGCCCAGTGCGCCACGGCCCGGTCGTACGCGCCCCCCTCCATACGCTCGCGCTGCCAGGCCGCGTAGTCGGGGTACTGCAGCGGCGGTTCGGGCAGCGCGTCCGGGCCGGCGCCGGGCGGCACACCCTTCACCTCCGCCTCGTACGCCGCCGACAGGTCCCGCAGGAGCACCTGGAGCGACCAGCCGTCGCACACCAGGTGGTGGGCGACGAGCAGCACCCGGTGCGCGCCGTCGTCCAGCGCGTACACGGTGGCGCGCAGCAGCGGCCCGGCCGCCGTGTCGAACGGCCGCGCCGCCTCCGCCCGTATCCGCGCGTCCGCCTCGCCCGCCGGGACACCGGTCTCCACCCGCACCGCCGCCCGGCCGGCCGACGCGACGATCTGCACGGGCGTGCCCTCCGACACCCGGAAGACGGTGCGCAGCGCCTCGTGCCGCGCCACCAGTGCGTCCAGCGCACGGCGGAACGCGGCCACGTCGAAGGGGCCGCGCACGGTGAAGGCGGCGGGCACGTTGTACTGCGCGGAGCCCGGGTCCAGCTGGTCCAGGACGAGCAGCCGGCTCTGCGCGTCCGAGACCGGGAACTCGTACTCCTCCACCTCGTCCAGCTCTTCCGGATCCGTCATGACTTCCCCCGTAGTACGTCGTCGAGGACGGCGGCGACGGCCGCCGCCGGTCCCGCGTCCAGCACCTCGCTGTGGGCGCAGTCCAGTTCGTGGACGTCCAGCGCCGCCGCCCACGGCCGCCACGCCGCCGCCTTCTCCTCCGTCGTCGCCTCGGCCGCGCGCGTCGCCGAGAAGAGCGTCACCCGCCCGCCGTACGGCGACGGCCGCCAGGCGCGCGCCAGCCGGATGTGGTGGACCAACGAGTCCGCCACGGCCGCGAGCCGCGCGTCGTCGAACCCGGCGAGGACGCCGTCCCCGTCGCGTACGCGCGCGAACACCTCGGCCCGGACGAGCGGACCCGCGCCCGGCGGCACCTGGTTGTTGCGCAGCAGCAGCCGCAGCGCCTCCCGCTCGACGGCCGCCGGGTCGAGCGGCCCGGCCGCCGCAGGCTTCGGCATCGCGTCCAGCACCGCCAGCAGTCCCACCTCCTCGCCCGCCCGCCGCAGCCGGACGGCCATCTCGTGGGCGAGCGCCCCGCCGAAGGAACGCCCGACGAGGAGGTACGGGCCGTGCGGCCGCACGGCGCGGATCCGCTCGACGTACCCCTCCGCCATCGCGCCCAGATCGGCGGGCAGGTCCGTTCCGCCGCGCATGGCCGGGGACTGGAGGGCGAGGACCGGGACGCCGGGGGAGAGGTGCGGCAGCAGCGCCGTGTAGGCCCAGCCGAGGCCGAAGCCCGGGTGCACGCAGAACAGCGGCGTATGGTCCGGCCGCCCGGGGCGCAGGGTGACCAGCGGCCCGAACCCGTCGTCGGCGTCCCGGCCGAGGCGGTCGGCGAGCGCGGCCGGGGCCGGGGCCTCGAACAGCGCGGCGAGGGGGACGCGGACGCCGAGCGCCGTCTCGATCCGCGAGGCCAGCCGGAGCGCGAGCAGCGAGTGGCCGCCGCGCGCGAAGAAGTCGTCGTCGGGACCGACCGCGTCCACGCCGAGCACCTCGGCGAACAGCGCGCACAGCGCTGCCTCCCGCCCGGGCCGGGGCGCGCGGCGCGATTCCGCCGGCGCCCCGGGCTCCGGCAGCGCCGCCCGGTCCACTTTGCCGTGCGCCGTCAGCGGTACGGCGTCGACGCGCGCCCACAGCGACGGCACCAGGTGCTGCGGCAGGGCCCGCGCCGCCTCCTGCCGTACGGCGCTCAGCGCGGCGCCCGGCGCGAGGACGACGTGCGCGGCGAGCACCTTGCCGCCGCCGCCACCGCTGTCCGCCCGAGCGGTGACGACCGCGCGGACGACCCCGGCGCAGCGCCCCAGCGCCGCCTCGACCTCCGCGGGCTCGACGCGGAAGCCCCGCACCTTGACCTGCGCGTCGGCGCGGCCCTCGAACTCCAGCACCCCGTCGGGGCGGCGCCGCACCAGGTCCCCCGTGCGGTACATGCGGGCGCCGGGCGGCCCGTACGGGTCGGCGACGAACCGCTCGGCGGTGAGCCCGGGCCGGTGCAGGTAGCCGCGCGCGAGACCGGCCCCGGCGACGTACAGCTCGCCGGTGGTGCCGTCGGGGACGGGGCGCAGGGCGGCGTCGAGGACGTACGTACGGGTCCGGTCCAGGGGCCGCCCGATGCCGTCGGGCCCGGCGGTGGCGAACACGGTGGTCTCGGTGGGCCCGTACCCGATGACGACCCGGGTGCCGGGACAGGCCTCCCGCACGCGGCGTACGGCCTCCGGTGCCACGACGTCGCCGCCGGCCCACACCTCGCGCAGACCGGACAGCGCCTCGGGCGCGACGTCGGCGACCACGCGGAACAGCTCGGCGGTCAGCCACAGCGCGGTGACGCCCTCGTCGGGCAGCAGCCGCGTGAGGAGGCCGGGCGTCACCGGCTCCGGGGGCGCGAGGACGACGGTCCCGCCGGTGAGGAGCGGCACCCACACCTCGTAGGTGGCGGCGTCGAAGGTGTGCGCGCTGTGGAACAACACGCGGCGGTGGGCCCCGCCCTCGAAGCGCCGGTCGGCGGCGAGTTCGGCGATCGCGCGGTGGGGGACGACGACGCCCTTCGGCTCGCCGCTGGAGCCCGAGGTGTACATGACGCAGGCGGCGTCGTCGGGAGCCGGCGGGACGACGGCGGCCGCTGGAGAGCCCTGCGCGTCGGCCTCGGTAAGGCCCTGCGCGTCGTCGAGGCGGAGTTCGGCCACCTCGCGCGGCAGCCACGGCGTGGGGCCCGCCGTCACGGCGAGGCGCGCCCCCGAGGAGGCGAGGAGCCGGCCCAGAGGGGCGGACGGCTGGGCCGGGTCCAGGGGGAGGTACGCGGCGCCCGCCTTGACCACCGCCAACTGCGCCACCACCAGCCCCATCGAGCGCGGCAGCGGCAGCGCCACGGTGTCGCCCCGCCGGACCCCGGAGGCGGCCAGGCGCCCGGCGAGCGCGTCCGAGGCGGCCGCCAGCTCGGCGTACGAGAGCGCGCCGTCGGGGGCGCGCAGCGCCACCGCCTCGGGGGCGCGCGAGACCTGGTGCGCGAACCGCTCCACCACCGTCGCCGGTTCGGCGGGCGGACGCGCCGGCCCCGCCCCCGCCGCCCGAAGCGCGGCGCGCTCCTCGGGCGGCAGGACGTCCAGCCGGGCCACTGGGCGGCCCGGGTCGCCCGCGAGCTCCTCCAGGGCGTGCGCCAGCCGCGCCGCCACCGCCCCGGGCGCGATGCCCCGGCGGCAGCCGATCCGCAGCAGCATGCGCTCGCCCGCGACGACGGCCACGGTCACCGGGTAGTGGGTGGCGTCCACCGCCTCGACGAGGCGCACGGCGGCGGCACCGTCCGCGCCGGAACGCGGGAAGTTCTCGAACGCCAGCACCGTGTCGAAGAGGTCCCCGGCCCCCGCCTCCCGCTGCACCTCCGCGAGCCGCACGTGGTGGTACGGCGCGAGGCGCAGCTGCTCGGCCTGGAGGCGGGCCAGCAGCCCGCCCACCGGCTCGCGGTCGCGCAGCCGTACCCGTACCGGCAGCGTGTTGACGAAGAGGCCCACCATCCCCTCCACGCCCGGCAGGTCGTGCGGCCGGCCGGAGACCACGGCCCCGAACACCACGTCACGCGCGCCGCCGCCGGTCATGCGGTGCAGGACCAGCGCCCAGGCGGCCTGGACGACGGTGTTGACGGTGACCCCGCACGCGGCGGCCTGCCGCGCCACCGCGGCCGTGAGCGCGGCGGAGAGCTCCACGTCGTGGACCTCGGCCGCGTCGGCAGGGCCGGACGGGGACAGGAGCCGGGGCCGCTCCAGGCCCGTCAGCGCCTTGCGCCACGCCGCACGCGCCGCGTCGGCGTCCTGCCGCCGCAGCCAGGCCAGGTAGTCCCGGTAGGGGACGGGCGGCGGCAGCGGCTCGCCGGTGCAGAGCGCGGCCAGGTCGCGTTCCAGGAGCGGCAGCGACCAGCCGTCCAGGAGAAGATGATGGAATGTCAGGACAATATGTCGGTCCGACACCACAGCACCCCGCACCAGCGGCGGCCGCCGCACGTCGAACCGCCGCGCCCGCTCCTCCGCCATCACCTCCCGTACGTCCCCGTCGGCGACCTCCCGCCACTCGACCGCCACCTCGCGCGGGATCAGCTGCACCGGCTGCGCCAGCCGCTCGTGCCGGAAGCCCGCCTTCAGGTTCGGGTGCCGCTCCAGCAGCGCCGCCACGGCCTGCCATACCGGCACCGGGGTGCCGGAGGCGACCCGGAAACGCGCCTGCACCACGTACGGGTCCGGCTCGCCGTCCCCGGCGTCCCGTACGGCGTGGAAGTACAGCCCCTCCTGCGCGGGCGCCAGCGGCAGGACGTCCGCGATCCGCCCGCCGCCAGACCCGCTGTCGGCCGTGGGGCCGGGCCGGCCGCCGTGGGCCACGCTCCCGCCCGCACTCCCGCTCACCAGTCCCCTTCCAGCATCTCCAGCTGCTCCTGCGACAGCTCCACCAGGTCGAAGTCCGACGCCGTGTGCCCGCCCGCGCCCTCCCGGGCCGCCTCCGCGACCAGTGCCTCGACCGCCTCGCGCCACAGCTCCGCGAGCCGCCGCACCTCGCCGTCGGCCAGGACGCCTTCCGCGTACGACCAGCCGGCGACCAGGCCCCGGTCCAGGGCCACCGCGTCGATCTCCAGCGCGTGCCCCAGCGGCATCGCCGCGGCCGCCGCGCCCAGCAATTCACCCCCGGCCACATCGGATCCGCCCATCCGCCCCAGGTAGTTGAAGCGGAGGTCGGGCACGGGCAGGGCCGCCAGCTTCGGCGCCGTGTCCTGGTTCAGGTACCGCAGCAGCCCCCACCCGAGGCCCCCGTCCGGCACCGCGCGCAGCTGCTCCTTGACGCGCTTCAGCGCCTCGCCGGGAGCCGCCGCCCCCGCCGTACCGCCCGCGTCCAGCCGTACCGGGTACTGGGTGGTGAACCAGCCGACGGTCCGGGACACGTCCACCTCGCCCACCCCGTCCGCCGGCGCCTCGCGCCCGTGCCCCTCCAGGTGCACCAGCACACCGGAGCCGCCGCCGCGCCACCGCTCCACGGCGACCGTCAGCGCGGCCAGCAGCACCGTGTCCGTACCGCAGTGGAACGCCGCCGGTACGGCGCCCAGCACCGCCTCCGTCACCCCGGCGCCGAACTCCACGGTGAAGCCGGCCCGGGGCGCCCCGGCACCCCGCCCGCCCGCGATCCGGCCGTCCGGGCCGCCGCCCCCCAACGCCCGCTCCCACCAGGGCGCTTCGGTGTCCACCCGCTCCGGCCGCACCGACTCCTCGCGCAGCAGCTGCGCCCACCGCCGGAAGGACGTACCGCTCGCCTCCCGGACCGGGGACCCCGCCAGCGCGGCGGCCAGTTCGGGCCCGAGCACCCGCCAGGACACGCCGTCGACCGCGAGGTGGTGCACGGTCAGCAGCAAGCGGTCACCGTCCAGGACGGCCCGCAGCATCTCGCCCCGCGCCGGGTCCAGCCGCTCGTCCTCCGGCACCGCGCGCAGGACCTCCACCCGTACGTCCCCGACGGGCCGGACCTCCAACTCCTCCTCCACGCCCGGGCCCGCGTCCGGGCCCGCGCCCGGGCCGCCCTCGACCAGCCGCATCCGCAGCGCCCCGTGCCGGTCCACCAGCCCCTGCACGGCGGCGGTCACCCGCTCGTACGACATCCCGTCCGGTACGGGGAAGACCATCGACTGCGTGAAGGCGGCCGGATCACCGCGCTGCTCGCGCCACCACCGCATGACGGGCGTGAGCGGCAGCCGCCCCACCCCGGAGTCCCCGGAGTCCCCGGAGTCTCCGGGTGCCGGAGCGGCCTCCCGGGCCACCCGCGCGACCCGCGCCAGCCCCGCCGGGGTCCGCGCCGTGAACACGTCCCGGGGCGTGAGCGCGAGCCCCGCCTCCGTCAGCGCCCGCCCGGCCAGCTGGATCGCCATGATGCTGTCGCCGCCGAGCCGGAAGAAGTCGTCGTCCGCGCCGACCGACGCCCTGCCCAGGACGCCCGCGAACAGCCCGCACAACACCTCCTCGCGCCCGGTGGCCGGGGCCCGTCCGCCCTCCGCCACCCCGCCCGGCTCGGGCAGGGCGTCCCGGTCCAGCTTGCCGTTCGCGGCGACCGGCAGGGCGTCGAGCACCACCACATCGGCGGGCACCATGTGCGCGGGCAGCCGCCCGGCCGCGTACGCGAGCACGTCGCCGGCACCGAGGGAGCCGTTCGGCACCACGTACGCCACCAGCCGTCCGCCGCGCGCCACCACCACGGCCCGCCCGACCGCCGGATGCTCCGCGAGCACGGCCGCCACCTCGCCCGGCTCCACCCGGAAGCCGCGCAGCTTCACCTGGTCGTCCGCGCGGCCCAGGCAGTCCAGCGACCCGTCCTCGCGCCACCGCGCCAGGTCCCCCGTCCGGTACATCCGCGCGCCCGGCGGCCCGTACGGGTCGGCGACGAACCGCTCGGCGGTCGGCCCCGGCCGCCCCAGGTAGCCGCGCGCCAGCCCGTCACCCGCCAGGTACAGCTCACCGCGCACCCCCGCCGGAACCGGCCGCAGCCGTGCGTCGAGGACGTACGCGCGCGTCCCCGCCACCGGCGTCCCGATGGACGGCGTCCGCCCGTCCGGCACCAGCGGGCCCGACGCGGTGGCGCCGACGGTCGACTCGGTGGGCCCGTACGCGTTGTGGAACCGCCGCCCGCTTCCGGGGCCGGCCCAGCGGGCCACCAGGTCCGGCGGGCAGGCCTCCGCGCCCGAGGCGATCACCCGCAGGTCCGGGTACGCGCCCTCCGGCACGGTCGCCAGCACCGACGGCGGCAGCAGGGTGCAGGTGATCCGCTCCCGGGCCAGTACGTCCCCGAGCGCGGCCCCCACCAGCGGCCCCGGCGGCGCCACGACCAGCGTCGCCCCGGCCGCGAACGCCATCGCCGCCTCACCGACCGAGATGTCGAAGGCGGGCGACCCCAGTTGGAGCACCCGGTCGCCGGGCCCGAGCCCGAACCGCTCCGCGTAGCTGTGCCCCAGCGCGGCGATGCCCCGGTGCGTGACGACGACCCCCTTGGGCCGCCCGGTGGTGCCGGAGGTGTAGATGACGTACGCGGTGTCGTCCGGGCCCACCTCCCGGACGGGAAGCGGCTCGTGCGCCCCGTACGCCCCCGCGTCCAGGACGAGCAGCGGCACCTCACCGGGCACGCCGACGTCCTGACCGTCCGTCACCAGGAGCACCGGCGTCGCGTCCTCCAGCACGTACCGCACGTGCGCGGCCGGATAGTCGAGGTCGACCGGCAGATACGCCGACCCGGCCCGCTGCACCGCCAGCGCGGCCACCACCATCGCGGGCGTCCGCCCCAGCGCCAGCGCCACGAGCCGCCCGGGCCCGGCGCCGCGCGCCGCAAGCAGCCCGGCCAGCCGGTCCACCCGGTCGGCGAGTCCGGCGTACGTCAGCGCGACGTCGCCGCAGGCCAGCGCCGTGGCATCGGGCGTACGCGCCGCCTGCCGCGCCACCAGCTCCGGCAGCGAGACCGGCTCCGGCCCCGCCTGGCCCGCCGAGGCGGCCAGCAGCCGCGCCCGCTCCGCCGCCGGCACCAGCTCGTGGTCGCGTACCGGCGCGTCCGGCGCCGCCGTGACCCGCCGCAGCAGCTCCACGTACGCCTCGGCCCACCGCGCCACCGCCTCCATCGCGAACAGCTCGGTCCGCACCTCGAAGCTGCCCGTCATGCCCTCGGCCGGGTCGGCGGCGTCCCGGACGATGCCGACCAGATCGTGCTCACCGCCCGTGTGGATGCGCTCCGGTACGGCGAACTCGCTCAGCGCCCGCACACTGCGCTGCTGCGCCAGGTGCATGAACACCCACTGGAACAGCGGCGAGCGCCCCGCGTCCCGCTCCGGCGCCACCGCCGAGACGATCCGCCCCACCGGCACGTCGGCGTTGGCCATCAGCTCCGGGAAGTCGGCCGCGAACCGGCCCAGCACCTCCCCGAAGGAGTCCCGCGGCCCGATCCGCCACCGCGTGGGCACGGCGTTCATGACGTATCCGATGACCCGCTCCAGGTCCTTGGCGGCCCGGTTCGCGGTCGGCGTGCCCAGCACCAGGTCCCCGGCGCCCGACAGCCGGTGCGCGAGCACCGCGAAGGCCGCCATCAGCACCACGTACACCGACGCGCCCCGCTCCCGCGCCAGCGCCCGTACCGCGTCCGCCGTCTCCGGCCCGATGCGGAACGGCACCTGCGCGATCCCGGGGCCGGCCCCGGCCGGCGTACCGGGCACGGTCAGCGCCCCCGGCGGCTCGGCGAGGTAGCGCCGCCAGAAGCCGAGCCGCGCCTCGAAGACCCCGGCGGCCTCCAGTTCGCCCTGCCAGGCGGCGAAGTCGGCATACTGCACGGCCGGACGCGTCAGCCGGGGCGCGGTCCCGTCCCGCACCGCCCGGTACGCCTCCGCGAACTCGGTCTGCAGCACGTCGAAGGACCACCAGTCGGTGATGATGTGGTGCAGGCTCAGCATCAGCGTGGACCGCCGGTCGTCGACCGTGACGAACCGCGCCCGCATCAGCCGGTCGCCCGCCAGGTCGAACGGCCGCCGCCGGAACGCCTCCAGCGCCTGCGCGATGTCGCGCCCCGTCCCCCGCAGATCCTCCCGCTCCAGCACGAAGGGCCCCTCGTCCGGGAACTCCAGCCACAGGTCCCCGGCCCGGCCCCGGATCCGCGCCCGCAGGATGTCGTGGTGCCGCCGCACCAGCGTGAGCGCCGCCGCCAGGTGCGCGGGGTCGACCGGCCCGTCGAAGTGGTACGCCGAGCACAGGTTCAGCGCCGGGGTCCCCGGGTACAGCGAGTCGTACACCCACAGGTCCTCCTGCGCGGGACCGAGCCGCACGGGCGCGCCACCGTCCCCGTCCCGGACCGGTACGACGGCGGGCACGGACCCGGCCCGGCCCGACTCCACCAGGCGCCGCATGAGCCCTACGCGCTGCGCGGAGCCGAGCGCGCGGAAGCGGTCAGCCGTCGACACCATCTAGAGCTCCTCCTGGAGTTCCGCCAGCCGGTGCAGCCCGGCCAGCACCTCGTCCCGGCCGAGGCCGAAGTCGATGAAGCAGGCGACCTCGTCGACGCCCAGCTCGCGCAGGTCGGCGAGCATCGTGCGGCAGGTCTCGGCGGAGCCGAGCAGGGAGCCCCACGTGAGATAGCGGCGGAAGGCGAACTCGGCCATCAGCGCCGTCTGTTCGTCCGTGAGCCCGGCGGTGCGCCGGTCGGCGGAGCGGTTGGCGGAGGTCTGCCGCACGTACGAGCGCAGGTACGCGGTCAGCGGCGCCGCCACCAGCCGCCGTACGTGCGCGTCGTCCTCCCCGACGAAGGTGTGCGCCATGAGCGTGACGCGCCCACGCGACCCGGCCCCGCTCCCGCCCTGCCCGGCTGCGCCCCCGGCCCCGTCCTGCCCGGGCGCGGCGGTGAAGGCCGCCCGGTAGCGGGCGATCTTCCCGGCCAGCTCGTCCCGGCTCTGACCCACGGTCGCCCCCAGCACCCCGGCCCGCAGCCGCCCGGCCGTCTCCCAGGTCTCCGGGCTTCCGGAGGTGGTCAGCCACAGGGGCAACGCATCCTGCACGGGCGCGGGCGTGGGCCGCACGGCCACCGCCTCGCCGGCGCCGTCCTCGAACTCCACCGCCTCCCCGGCCCACAGCCGCCGCAGCAGCGGTACGTCCCGCAGCATGCGCTCCCGCCGGTCGGCGTACGCGCCGGGGGAGACGACGAAGTCGGCGGAGTGCCACCCGGTGGCGACGGACAGCCCGACGCGCCCGCGCGACAGGTTGTCGACCACCGCCCAGTCCTCGACCACCCGCAGCGGGTGGTGCAGCGGCAGGACGACGCTCCCGGCCCGGATCCCGATCCGCTCGGTGGCGACGGCGAGCGCGGCACTGAGGACGGGCGGACTGGGGAACACCTGCCCGACCTGCTGGAAGTGCCGCTCGGGCGTCCACACGGCGTGGAACCCGAGCCGGTCGGCGGCGCGGGCGATGGCGAGGATGTCGTCGTACGCCCCCACATGCCGCCCGCGCCCTGCTCCCGTCCCCGCGCCGTTCGCCGGCGCGTCCGCCCCACCCGCCGCCGCGTCCGCGTCCGCATCCGCGCCGAAGAACATCACGCTCAGGTCCACGACCGCTCGCCCCCCTGCCGGTCCTGCTCCTGCTCGGGCTCGGGTCTCCGCTGCCGGGGCACCCGGGCCCGGCGGGGGATGGGCGCGTCGGCGGGGCGCTCGCGGCCCGCCGCGGCCTCCAGGGCGGCGGCCAGCCCGGCCACCGTGGGGGTCTCGAAGACCTGAGCCGCGGTGACGGCCCCGCCGCCGAGCCCCTCGTTCGTCAGGCGCGCGGCGACGCGCACCGCGCGCAGGGAGTTGCCGCCCAGCAGGAAGAAGTCGTCGTGCGGACCGACCTCCTCGACCCCGAGGACGCCCCGCCACACCGCCGCCACCCGCCGCGCGAGCGCGGCGTCGGGAGCAGGGTGCGGCGCGGGCGCCGGGACGGGCCGTTCGGGCCCGGCGGCCGCGGCACGGGGCGGCTCGCCGAGGTCCAGCTGCGAGAGCCGCACGTCGGGGTCCGCGGCCGCGGCGCCCAACACCCCCACCAGGGCGTCGGCGAGCCACTCCACCACCGCACGGTCCAGCGCGGCCGTGCGGTACTCCAGCGTGAGGTCCACGCCCTGGGGCGCACCACCCACCCCGTAGCGGTCGGTCACGTCGACCAGCAGCTCGAAGCGCGCCGCGCCCGTGCGGACGACCTCCACCGAGGCCTCGACGCCCGGCAGGTCCACCTCCGCGCGGGCGTTGTTCTGGAGGGCCAGGACCACGTCCGTGAACGGCTGCCGCCCGGGCCGCCGCGCCGGGTTCAGCGCATCGACGACCTCCTCGAACGGCACGTCCTGGTGCGCGAGCGCCGACAGGTCCGTGTCCCGGACGCGCGCCAGCAGCTCCCGTACCGTCGGGTCGCCAGACGCGTCGGCCCGCAGGACCAGCAGGTTGACGAAGAAGCCGACGACGTCGTCGACGGTCCCGTCGTTCCCGCGCCCCGCGACCGGCGCGGCGACCGCGGTGTCCTCGCCCGCGCCCGCCCGGGCGAGCACGGCGGCCAGCGCCGCGTGCAGCACCATGAAGAGCGTGGCCCCGTGCGCGCGGGCCAGCTCCACCAGCCGCCGGTGCGCCTCGCCGTCCAGGCTCCGTACGACGGTGCCGGCGTCACGCTCCACGGCGCTCCGGCCGCGCCACGGCAGCTCCGGCGGCCGTACGCCCGCCAACGCCTTCTCCCAGTACGCCAGCTGCGGATCGCGCAGCTCCACCAGCCGCTCCCGCCGGCGCCGCGCGTGCTCGGCGTACCCGACCGGCAGGGCGGGCAGCGCCGTACCCGCGTACGCCCGCGACAGATCGCGGAAGAGGGGCGGCAGCGACCAGCCGTCCGCCGCGATGTGGTGCAGGACCAGGAGCAGCGCGTGTTCGCCGGGCCGCTCCCGCACGGTGAACAGCACGCCGCGCACGGGGAGTTCGGCGCTCAGGTCGAACCGGTGCCGCGCCTCCTCGCGGATCCGCCGCTCCAGCTCCTCGCCGCCCACGACCACGTGCCTGTACGGCGGCCGGGCCGCGTCCCCCGTCAGCACGACCCGCACCGGCTCGCCGTCCACCGCGTCGAACACCGTCCGCAGCGCCTCGTGCCGCGCGACGACCTCGCCGAGCGCGGCGCCCAGCGCGCCGGGGTCCACGGGCCCACGCAGCCGGGCCAGCATGGGCATGTTGTACGCGACGCCCGCGTCGAGCCGGTCCAGGAACCACAGCCTGCGCTCGGCGTACGACACCGACGTGCCGTCATCCGGGGCGCCCGGTTCCACGGGGGAGACGGCCGCCAGCCGGGGCGCCAGCGCCGCCGGCGTCGGTGCCTCGAACAGCGTCCGTACGTTGACCTCGGCGCCCAGCTCCGCGTGGATGCGCCCCAGCAGCCGGGCCACGAGCAGCGAGTGCCCGCCGAGTGCGAAGAAGTCGTCGTCGGCGCCGACCGACTCCACGCCCAGCACCTCGGCGAACAGCCCGCACAGCGCCGCCTCGCGCGCGTCACCGGGCGCCCACCCCCGGCCTCCCGCCACGGCCCCCGGCGCGGGCAGGGCGGCCCGGTCCAGCTTGCCGTTCCCCGTCAGCGGCAGCGCGTCCAGCGTCACGAACGCCCCCGGCACCAGGTGGTCGGCCAGCACGCTCTTCGCGTACGCGCGCAGCCCGGCCTCCAGCTCCGGCCCGTCGCAGCCGTCGCGCCCGACGACGTACGCCACCAGCAGCCGCGCCCCGGAGTGGTCCTCGCGGGCCACGACCGCGACCCGGCGGACGCCCGGGTGGCTCCCCAGGACGGCCTCGACCTCACCGGGCTCCACGCGGAAGCCGCGTATCTTGACCTGCGCGTCGGCCCGCCCCACGAACTCCAGCGCACCGTCCGCCGCCCGCCGCCGCACCAGGTCCCCGGTGCGGTACATCCGGCCGCCCGGCGGCCCGTACGGATCGGCGACGAACCGCTCCGCACTCGCCCCGGCCTGACCGGCGTACCCGAGCGCGAGCCCGGCCCCGGCGGCGTACAGCTCGCCGACGGCCCCGTCCGGAACGGGCCGCAGCCGCTCGTCGAGGACGTACACCCGCTTGCCGGCCAGCGGCCGCCCGATGGGCACGGACGTCACACCGTCCCGCACATCGGCGCGCTCGACGCGGTGGGTGGTGAGGAAGACCATGCCCTCCACGGGCCCGTAGCCGTTGCTGATCCGCAGCCCGGGCCACCGCTCCAGCGCCCGCGCCACGTGCGCCGCCGACAGCGCCTCGCCGCCGACGACGAGTTCGCGTACGCCCTCCACCGCGCGCGGATACTCGTCCACGATCACGTTGAACAGCCCGGCGGACAGGTACGCGGACGTGACGCCGTGCTCGGCGACGAGCCGCCCCATCACCACCGGGTCCGGCCGCTGGCCGGGATGCAGCACGCAGGTCCCGCCGCCCAGCAGCGGCCCCCACAGCTCCAGCGCGAACGCGTCCCACGACACCGGCGCACACTGCAACCACACCGCGCCGGGGCCGAAGGAGGCGAAGTCCTGCCCGGTCAGCGTGGCGGTGACGGCGTGGTGGGAGGCGACGATGCCCTTGGGCCGCCCGGTGGACCCGGAGGTGAACATCACGCACGCCGCGTCGCCCCCGTCACCCGCGCCGCCGAGGGCGTACGGCCCGCCCTCGGCCGCCACGTCGACGGACGGCCCGTGCCCCCACCGGGCGCCGTCGCGGTCCACGACGACCCCGACGTCCGCGTCGGCCGCCATCGCCCGCAGCCGCGCCGCCGGGAAGTCCGGGTCGAGCATCACGTACGCGGCGCCCGCCTTGAGCGTGCCGAGCAGCGCCACCACCATCGCGGCGGACCGCTCCAGGTACACGCCCACGCGCGAGCCCCGCACCACCCCGCGGTCGGCCAGCGCCCCGGCGAACC
Source organism: Streptomyces sp. NPDC030862 (assembly GCF_055571835.1). Classification (NCBI taxonomy): domain Bacteria; kingdom Bacillati; phylum Actinomycetota; class Actinomycetes; order Kitasatosporales; family Streptomycetaceae; genus Streptomyces; species Streptomyces sp. NPDC030862. Next base: position 390,230 of record NZ_JBVIEN010000002.1, read on the forward strand.
GTTCCGCCGCCTCGTCGAGCCGCCGGTACGTCAGCCGCTCGTCACCGTCGATCAGCGCGACGGCGTCCGGGGCGCGGCGCGCCCGCTCCGCGAACCGCTCGTGCACACGCTCCACACGCTCCATGCCGGTCACACCGGCCGCAGGTCGGTCCAGTGCTCCTCCACGTACGCGAGGGCGTCCGTGCGGGGGCTCGCCCCGAGGGCGACGGTCCACCCCGCAGGGACGTCGATCCCGTCGGGCCACAGCGAGTGCTGCCCCTCGGCGTTGACGAGGACGAGATACAGCCCCTCCTCGTCCTCGAACGGATTGGTCCGTACGTCGCTCATCCCTCTTCCCCCTTCTCCGGCTTCTCGGGCTCGGCGTCCGGAAGCAGTACGTCGATCTCGCGTATGGAGCGCCGCGCGAGCCCCCACAGGGCCACGGCGACGCCCAGCAGCCCGGCGATGAGCAGCATCCCCGCCATGCCGCTGCCGGGCCCGTCCCCGAGGACCGGCCCGAGCACCGTGAACAGCCCGGTCCCGGCGCCCGCCTGCGGCTCGAAGACGGTGTCGGCGAGCGGCCCGGACACGCCGGTGGCGATCGGCACGGAGAGCTGCGACAGGAACATGACGGCGCCGAAGACCCGGCCGTGCCACTCCGGCTCCACCTTGGTCTGCACGAGGGAGTGCATGGCGCCGTTGATGAGCGGCATGAGCAGCGCGCCGGCGAAAATGGCCGCGCACCAGCCCACGACCCCGTCGGCCAGGGCCATCGCCACCTGCGAGGTCAGGCACATGCCGACGATGCCGAGCATCATGCCGCGCCCCCGGTCCCGCGGCCCGCCCCAGGTGGCCATGAGCAGCCCGCCCGCGACGCCGCCGACGCCGATGGCGGTGTTGACGGCGGCGAGCGCGGCGGCCTCGTTCCCGGTGCGGGCGAGCACCATGGGCTGTACGGCGGCGAACCCGAAGACCATCACCAGGTTCACCACGCAGAACGTCAGCATCAGATCGCGCAGGCTCGGCTGCCGGAACAGGTGCCGCAGCCCGGCCACCGCGTCCCGGAGGATCCGCTTCCGCCCGGTGGCCGCCGTGCGCGCCTTCCTCGCGTCCCCCGCGAACCGCACGAGCCGGATGGTGACGAGCGCGAGGACGAAACTGATCAGGTCGGCGACGAGCACAACGCCGACCCCGGACAGGGCGACGAGCACGCCGCCCAGCGCGGGCCCGCCCACCTCGGCGGTGCTCTTGGCGCTCGCCAGCAGGCCGTTGGCCCGCTGGAGCTGGTCCGTACGCACCAGCATGGGCACGGCGGAGGCCATCGCCGGGAACTGGAAGGCCGCGCTCACCCCGAGGAGGGCGACGGCCGGATACACCTGCCAGGCCTGCAGTCCGCCCCCGGCGAAGTGCACGGCACACAGGGCGGCGACGACCACGAGTCCGCCGCCGTCGGCGAGTTGGAGGGCGGTCCGCTTGCTGGACCGGTCGATCAGCGCTCCGGCGACGGGGCTGAGCACCACCTGCGGCAGCAGGGCGCACAGCGAGAGCAGGGTGACGGCGGTCGCCCGTTCACCGGCCGACCAGGCCTCGATGACGAAGGCGAACCGGAGCACGGAGTTGCCGACCAGCGACACGACCTGCCCGGCCCAGATGACCGAGAAACCCCCCATCCCTGCGAAGCGACCGGGACGGGGAGCTTGTGACTCGGCGCCGCCCTTGACACGTAAGGACTTGTGCATGACGACCCCGACGTCCGATCAGGTTCCGTTGACGGTTCCTCAGCGGCTCGAACTTTCGCACACGAGAACGACTCGATCAACCGTTCGCCGGAGGAACGGCGGCGGCCTCGGTAATGTGAGGGCCAGCCATCGGGGAAACGGGGAAAAGCACATGGCCAGTGACTGGTTCCGGCGGTTCGCGACGACGCCCGGCAGCGGCGTACGGCTGTTCTGCTTCCCGCACGCGGGCGGCGCGGCCGGTGCCTACCTGGCGCTGAGCCGGCGGCTGGCACCGGAGTTCGACGTGCTGGCGGCCCAGTACCCGGGCCGGCAGGACCGCCGCGACGAGCCACCGCTGGAGGACGTCGGCAGCCTGGTCGAGGCCCTGGCCGACCAACTGAAACCCCTGTGCGACGACGGCCGGCCGTACGCCTTCCTCGGCCACAGCATGGGCGCGCTCGTCGCGTACGAACTCACCCGCGCCCTGGACGGCCGCGGACTGCCCGGCCCCCGGCACCTGTTCCTGTCGGGTCGGTCCGCACCGGAGCGGCACGCCACCGGGACCGACCTGCTCGACACCGACGAGAAGATCCTCGCGAGGATCCGCCTGCTCGGAGGCACCGCCGGGGAGATCCTCGACGAACCCGAACTGATGGAGCTCGTCATGCCGCCCCTGCGCGCCGACTACCGCGCGCTGCGCTCGTACGCCTGGCAGCCCGGCCCGCCGCTGCGCACCCCGCTGACCGTCCTGGTCGGCGACAGCGACCCGGTGGTCCCGGTCGACGCCGCGGCGGCGTGGCGCGAACACACGACGGCCGGCAGCGACCTGCGGGTCCTGCCGGGCGGCCACTTCTACCTCGACCACCACACCGACGCGGTGGCCGGCATCATCCGTACGCGACTGGAGGCCGTCTGATGGCCGGCAGGCTCCTCGCGGTCAGCGACCTGCACGTACGGCACGGCGAGAACCGGGCGGTCGTCGAGAAGCTGCGGCCGGAGACGGACGACGACTGGCTCCTGGTGGCCGGTGACGTCAGCGAGTCGGTCGAGGACGTCGCCTGGGCGCTCGGCGTGCTCCGCGACCGGTTCGCCCACGTGGTCTGGGCCCCCGGCAACCACGAACTGTGGACGACCCCCTCCGACGCCGTACAACTGCGCGGCGAGGAGCGCTACCTCCACCTCGTCGAACTGTGCCGCAGCCTCGGCGTCACCACCCCCGAGGACCCGTACCGGGTGTGGGAGGGCGAGGGCGGCCCGGCGGTGATCGCGCCGCTGTTCCTGCTGTACGACTACACCTACCGCCCCGAGGGCGCCCGCACCCAGGAGGAGGCCCTGCGGATCGCCGAGCGGGCCGGGATCGTCGGCACCGACGAGTACTACCTCCACCCCGACCCGTACCCGAGCCGGGAGGCCTGGTGCCGCGCCCGCGTCACCGCCACGGCGGCCCGGCTCGCGCAGCTCTCGCCGGACCTGCCGACGGTCCTGGTCAACCACTTCCCCCTCGTACGCGAACCCACCCGGGCCCTGCGCTACCCCGAGTTCGCCCTGTGGTGCGGCACCGAGGCCACGGAGGACTGGCCGGTCCGCCACCGCGCGGCCGCGGTGGTCTACGGCCACCTCCACATCCCGCGCCTCATCCACCGGGACGGCGTACCGCACCACGAGGTGTCGCTCGGCTACCCCCGCGAGTGGAAGCCCCGCGGCGGCGCGGAGTACCGGCCCGTACGCGTCCTGGGACACCCGGAATGATCGAATCCCTCCTCCCCGCCTCGGTCGTCGCGGTCGAATCCTTCACCGACGACACCGCCGACTCCCTCTTCCCGGAAGAGGCGGCCCTGGTGGCGAACGCCGTCGAGCCACGCCGCCGCGAGTTCGCCACCACCCGCCGCTGCGCCCGCGAGGCCCTCGCCAAACTCGGCGCCCCGCCGGCCCCGCTCCTCCGCGACCCCAAGGGCGCCCCCCAGTGGCCGTCGGGCTTCATCGGCTCGATCACCCACTGCGCCGGCTACCGCGCGGCCGCGGTGACCCGCGCCGACGCCCTCACGGCCCTCGGCATCGACGCGGAACCAAACCTCCCGCTCCCCGCCGACGGCGTCCTCGACCTGGTCACCCTCCCCGAGGAACGCCGCCACCTGACCTCCCTGGCCTCACGCCACCCCGAGGTCCAGTGGGACCGCCTCCTCTTCAGCGCCAAGGAGACGGTCTACAAGGTCTGGTACCCCCTGACCCACCGCTGGCTCGACTTCCACGAGGCCACCCTGACCCTGCACCCGACCACCTCCACCTTCACGGCCCGCATCCTGGTCCCGTCGCCGTTCCCGACGCTGACGGGGACGTGGCTGTGCCGGGAGGGGCTGCTGGTGACGGCGGCGACGATCACTTCCAGCCACTACACGTCGACGCACACACCGACACCAGGACCCGCCACGTCTTCTTGAAGGAGCCCTTCACGGACTTGGTGTCCACCTTTGGACACGCGCTCCCGCTGATCACACTGGCCCGCCCGCTCAGTAACGCCCGCGCAGATCACCCGTACCCCGCGGCGGGCCTGCCGTCCGAGCCCGTGCCGATCCATCACCCGGCGCGGTTCGTGGAGTACCGGCTCAGCCACCTCAGCCGCCACCGCTTCCCTCGGAATGCGCGGACTGCCGTCACGACACCGGCGCAGCCGCCTGACTCAGGTCCCCTTCACCACCGCCAGATGGTGCCGGAGTTCATCGGCCACCCGCTCCGCGTCCCCGTCGGCCGGAAGTCGCCAGTCCGACTCGATGCCCCGCTCCACGGCCGGCTCACTGCTGAAGCGGATGAGATTGCGGGCGGGTAGGTATCCGTCCCGCAGCCAGACCAGGAAGGGAGCCGCCGCACCCGCTGTCGTGTCCGCGAGCATCACGCAGTCACGCCCGTGGACCGTGGCCGCACCGTCGTACTCGGTGCCGTCCTCGGTGACCGCCCAGAAGGAGAGGTACGGCTCGCCCTGATGCGTGCGGTCCTGGCGGACCTTGTAACGGGCCTCGTGGAACGCCTCCCTAAGAGCTTCGCCCAGGCCGGCTAGTTCCAGCCCCCAGGCATGGGGCTCCCGCTCCGGCGCGTAGAACAGGAAGGTGGTCGGGTCGTCGTCGTGCGTCATGTGGGAATCGTCCTTCCTCGGCGCTGGATCACTTCACGTACCGGGCCGAGCCGGCGACCTGCTGGAGGGTGGCCGTACGACCCACGGCACACCTGCATCACGGCCTGGCTGAACGCGGGCGTTCCCGGGCTGCATCGACGGCCACGAGGAGCTGAACAACCGGAGGGTCGAGCAGGCGATGGGACGGGGACTAGGCCGTGTCCGGCGGATCATGCTGCGGGGCCGAGGGGCTGGAGGTCGTAAAGGCAGGAGCGGTCGTCCTTGAAGCTGCGCCAGACGGTGGCCGGGGGTTCGGGTTCGTCAGCGTGGCTGTTGAGCGGATGGGCGGTGATGAGGCCGTCAGCGATCTCGCAGTGCCAGCCGTCGGCCGGCGACCAGACGCACCACATGGCTTCCCGGAATCCACCGGTGCCCCCAGCCCTCGCGCCCTGCTCAGTATTGTCCTCGCCAGGGAGGCCAACGCTCGCGGGTCACGTACGAGTGCCTTTAGGTGGCCGGCGCTGGCGCGGGGAGTCTGGTATCGACCGCACGTCTCACTCGCAACTCACTCGCGATCAGTGACACACAACGACAAAGAGCCGGACCCAGTGGGACTGGGTCCGGCTCTCAATGTCTGGCACTTCCGCAGGTCAGCGGGATGATCACGCTGTTCCGGCTTCTGTGCCCCCGGCAGGATTCGAACCTGCGCACACGGCTCCGGAGGCCGGTTCCCGAAAGAGTGTTTCTGCACGTCGGAGACACGGCATGCGAACTGTAGGGCCCTTTGGTCCACAGATGGTCCGAGAACTGGGAGGCCGCTGACCTCCGGAGCGTGTCCTACCAGCAGCAGGCTGCTATCGAGATTGCAACACCCCCGACGGCGGTTGTGCGTAGGGTATCGAGATGAGCCGTCCCTACGAGCCGTGGGCATCGAGCGCTGACGTGCGGGTCCGGATGCAGGGCAACCGCAGTCGGGATACGCGCCCGGAGCTTGCCCTGAGGCGAGCTATCCACGCACGTGGACTCCGGTATCGCGTTGGCGTTCGTCCACTGCCCAGCCTCCGGCGGACCGCCGACCTAGTGTTTACCCGATGTAAAGTAGCTGTATTTCTCGACGGCTGCTTCTGGCACGGCTGTCCTGAACATCACTCACTCGCGGCGACAAACAGTAGTTTCTGGGCATAGAAGGTGAGGAAGAATCGAGACCGGGACGCTGACACAAATCGTCGCCTGGCAGACGCGGGATGGCTGGTAATTCGCGTCTGGGAGCATGAAGATCCTTCGATCGCCGCTGAACGCGTTAGCGCTCTGGTGATGGAACGACGCAAAAATAGAGGATCTAGTCGACGCTGATTGAGAAGTTCAGGCGGAGGAACGGCGTCTTATGACAACCCGCACCAGATCCCCTTAACGTGGTGGTATCACCCTGCGCTGGGGATCTGGTGACTCGATCGGACTAACTAATCGGCCTCGGACTCAGGGCCTGCTGCGTCCTCATTGTCTTCGGAGTAGGGCTCGTATCCGGAGGCGTTCAGAGCTGCCAGGGCGCGCTTATGGCGCTCTGAGTCCTCATCCTTCCATGCCGACTTTGGCTGCATGGTGCGGCGAGCGATGAACTCCCAGTCCATCTGGTCTGAACCTTCCTCTGTTTGAAGGTAGGTCGCAACCAACAGTCTGAGGGCGTTGATGTGCACGGATGCGTCATGGCGCACCAGCTTGCCGGCTTCAGCAGCGATGGCCAGCGCGAGTTCCAGGGCCTGGTCTTGAGGAAGGTCGAACATCTGTGACCACGTCTCTGCTGACGAAGGCCGATGTACGCCGTCCTCAAAGGTGGACTCGCCTTTTCCTGTGAGGACTGAGTAGTTCAGATGGACGGCGCCGCTAGAGCGGTTCTGTCGGATAAGCTTTTCTGCTTTTCTGCCGTTCTGCTTGATTGACGCGATGATGTCTGAATTCCGCGTGACGGTACCGCTTTTGAGTGCGTACAGGTGATAGTCGCCGGTCAGCGGATCTACGCGTTGCGCGTCGACACCAGGGGTTGCGGACTTCTGAGCCGTCGGGCTTCCGTCGATTGCCATGGCCTCAAGGGCCCAGCCGCCGGCCGTGACGAAGTTCCTGCGAGCATAGTCTTCGACAAGGCGATCACTGCAGGCGGTGACGTCCATACCGCCAAACTCGACACGTCGAACGAAGGGATTAATACGGCCGATGATGGTATTCCTGTACTTAGGAATAGCCTTGCCGATCACGCGAATGTACCAGTAGTTGAACTGTCCCGCGAACCCTTTGACGCCGGCAACTATGTGGGCGTTAGAGGGCCCTCCCTGATCCTCCGATATCCCGCTTACATTCCTTACGTTAGCGGCGATTGCGAGATCAGATGATGGCAAAGAGGGTGTCACTATCAATATCCTTGTTATTGAGTGTGAACCATACGTGATCTGGCCGGATCTTGACGTTCAGTGTGAATTTGTGGCCGTTTTCCTTGTCTGGAATTACCCAGCCGTGAGTGCCGATACGACGATTAGCGGATGTCTTTCGCCAGTCAGGAGGTGAGGGCTTCGAGTCCTTACGAGTCACCAGGAAGTCAGAGATGTGCCGACCGAGGGCAGCTCCGAGGAGTGGTGGTACCGCATTGCCGATCTGTTGGTACTGGGATCGTGGCTTCCCTGCGAAACGCGTCCCAGATGGAAAGCTCTGAGCGGCTGCGCACTCGTTTACCGACAGGCACCGGGTCTCGTCCGGATGGATGAGGGCAGTGGAAGAGTGATCCGGCATGCCCAAAATGGTGGGTGTAGGACTGTCCCAAGACAGCCGACGCCACCAACCACTTTTGCCCCCTGTTGCCTCATATGCCTTTCCCATGGTGCTGATTTGCATTTCCTTGGGAAGGTCGCGCCAGTTTCCGCCTGCTGGAATTTTCTCGTAAACAGCAGTTTTTCGGGAACTTAGAGGCTGAACGGGGCCAAGTTCTTCGATATCGCCCAGGGCTTCTTTCAGCGTCTTGACAGGTGGAAGTCCCGGCTGCCCGTACTGAGGTGCGGGGAGATAGCAGGGAGTCTTTCCCTTGACGCCGATGATGATGGAGCGCTGCCGCATTTGGGGAACCCCGTAATCGGCGGCTTCTGCCAACCCCCACGTTGTGGTGTAGCCACGGTCGGCTAGCTCGTTCAACAGCCAGTGGAGGAAGGATCCCTTACGCTCGTCAAAGCTGAGCTCTCCGGCATCGGCGTTCCTCAGCTTCAGTGGCCGGTGCTGCAGCGCTGCTGACAACAGCCCGTCGACGTTCTCAATGAGCAGTGCTTTGGGGGAGAACTCGTCGACGTACTGCAAGTAGGTGGGCCACACCTCGACGGCGCGACGGTCGGTCAAGGCCTGACGGAGTCCATGAGTTGTAAACGGCTGGCACGGCGGCCCACCTGCAATAAGGGGCAACTCGCCTTTTTTGAGGCCAAGTTGCTTACGAAGCTCCTGCGGCGATTGCTCTTCGATCCGCTTCGGAATGATGAGGGTGGGTTGAGCGTCGGCGTCCGCGGCTGCGCGTCGCTCAGCCGCCAGTCGTAGCGTGCCAACGGCGTCGGCGTCACACTCAATCTGGGCGAGGGGGCGCCAGCCGGCTGCTTCCAAGCCCAGGTCCAAACCACCTGCACCGGTGAAGAGCGATACGAATGCTTGTGTTGCCGTGGCCACTGAGTGTGTCCTCCTGGGATCTGGTGCAGGGGACATCTTAGGTCAGCTACTGAGCTTCATGGTCGAGAAGATGAAATCTGTGCCTGCTGCCGCCCACGGTGGACTGGGTAGCTGGCGTCACTGTGTGTGGTCACCTCGGCGCAGTGGGTTCCGCATCTGTGTTGCGTGACTGTAACGCCAGAGCTTCAGCCCCTCAGCGGCCGACACGTCGCGATGCCCAGGGTCTCTGTTTGGCCACGGTGATGTGCTGCCGCCTTATCGATCAACGCACTAACTGCTGCTGGGCTGCCGGTAGCTGTAGACATCTGTCACCATGGGCCCCTTTTACGGCCCAAGCTTCGGGCTGCAAGGTGGCGGCAGGCAACGCTTGCTGCGGAGCACCGCTGGGATCCGCGCGTGGGGGTTGGGGCTGACGTCTTGCGGCGGATGTCAACGATGGCAGGGAGGGGCGGTGAGAGCGCCTGTAGCGAAGGGCAGCGGCCCCCGACTCGCTCCCAGGCTCTGTCAGGGATGGCCGCTAGCCTGCGGAGGATCTGGTTGACGTAGGTCGTTCAATCGAGCCGTCCGAGGAGGAGTTGAGATGGGGACTGCATCCATCTGCCAAGCTGAGGGAGTCGGCTGGTCGTGTGATCGGTACTGCTACGGGAAACAACCTTTTTGCCTCGGGCACTACCGGCAGAACAGGAAGGGGAAGCCGCTCTCACCTATCAGGATTCATGGCGAGAGTCTCAAATGCCGAGCAGGGGGTGACGGGTGGACATGCTTGCGAGATGTGGTTGCCAATGGGTTCTGTGATTTGCATTACCGACAAGATAGGCTGGGTAGAGGCCTGAAGGAGATCACCACCCCTAGAAAAAAAGGGCACGTGTAAGGCGTCGGGTGAAGAGTGGAAGTGTGAACAGCCGGAAAAATCGCTTGGTTTTTGCAGTGCGCATTACAGGCAACAGAGGCTCGGGCAATCGCTGAAGCCGCTTCGCGTGAGAAGGTCAAATACTGGAACGTGTAGCGCGCGCGGGGACGGGTGGGTGTGCAGCAAGCCGAGCCGTTCAATGGGTCTGTGCTCGGGCCATTATGCCCAGACCGGTAAAGGTCGAGAGCTGAGCGACTTGGTCCCCCAAGCTACCGGGTTGAATAATCGCGCGAGGGTCGAATGGTACCGGGACCACAAGAGCGTGGTCACCGCAGATGGTTGCTGGGAGGTGACTTCCACCGGCCCCAATGGGTATCGGCAAGTAAACACGAGCGGCGGAAAAATGAAGCTTCTGCACGTTCTTGCGTATGAAGAATTTTGCGGTCCCACTCTAGGGTTTCCCGTGCATCATAAGTGCGCAAAGCCTGCTTGCTTTAACCCGGAACACCTTCAGCTGGTCACTCAGCGGGAGAATATAGCGGAGATGCTGGAGAGGAACGCTTACATCAAGCGAATAGAGGAACTTGAAGACCGCGTTCGGTACTTGGAAGGATTGCTTAGTGCCAGGAAGGGTGGCGAGGTGATCGCCTAGGTCGGTGGAGCGGCTTTGGGCTGGAGCTGCTTTGGCGCGAGTGATCATGGCCCCGTAAGCTTCCGGCGCGTCGGGCAGTCTGTGGACCTGCCCGGTAAAGCACGACGTTGGGGCCATGATCTTCGAGGCTCGCGCCAAAGTGGCTGCCTAAAGCCGTGGAGCCGACCGCCCCAGCCACGACGGTGTTCTGACCTCGGCTGGGCCGTCTCACCCTTACCCCGGCCTGGTCTTCGCCCCCTTGTGGGCGCGGACGGGCGACGGCGCGCGGCCCCGGTGACGAAGGCAAGGAGGGGCGGCGCGACGGCGACCGGCCGGCGCCGCCGCGCTGTGCGCGGCACCTCCGATCTGTGATCGGACTGCTTGCAGTTCAGGAGGCCGGGAGCAACGGCGAGCGAAGCGAGCCCTTGATGATGTAGGGAAACTCTTACCGCGCCATGCCTGAGCGGCTGATCCCGGGGTGTCGGCAACGCGTTGATCTGGGCTACCGTGCGGTCTATGCCCTCTGGACTGGACACGCCTCACGGCGCGGCTGAACTGGCTGAGTCGCTCTTGCCGCCGCTTGGGAACCGCTGGCTGCACACTCAGGCGGTGGCGGCCAGGGCAAGCGAGGCATCCGCGGCTGTGTCCCAAGAGGACCGTGATCTGCTGGTCGCCGCTGCCTGGCTGCACGACATCGGCTACGCCCCGGAGCTGCGGGACACGGGATTCCACCCGCTCGATGGTGCTCGTCACCTGGAAGCCCTCGGGGCGCCCTCTCGGCTCGTCCGCCTCGTTGCCCATCACTCTGGGGCCGTGTACGAGGCTGAACAGCGCGGCCTGTCTGCTGCGCTTGACGCGTATGAGCGGGAGGACTCTCCCGTCCTCGACGCGCTGATCTACGCGGACATGACGACTGGGCCGGCCGGACAGTCCTTCGACTTCGATCACCGGATTGACGAGATCCTGGTGCGGTACGAGCCGGGCAGTGAAGTGCACAACGCGATTAGCAAGGCGCGTCCGTACCTCGGGGCTGCCGTTGAGCGGACGCGCTCTCGCCTCGCTGGTCAGCCGACGTAGGGATCGGGGTTATCGGTCAGCCCGCGGTCGATCCGCATCCGCATCGACGGGTGGATGTTGAGGCCGTCCAGTTGGCTGGGGTGGACGAACGCCACTTCCTTGCTCTCGCTGCTCGTACGCAGTTCGCCGCCCACGATGCGGGCGCGGAAGCAGATCGAGAACTGTTGGCGCACCTCGCCATCGTCGTACGCCATGACGTGCGCCGGGTTGGTGTAGATGCCGACCAGTCCCGTCACCTCGACGTCGAAGCCGGTCTCTTCCTTGGTTTCGCGCACGGCAGCATCGGGCGCTGACTCGCCGACGTCCACGCCACCGCCGGGGAGCGCCCACAGGTTGTTGTCCGTCTTGTGGATCAGCAAGACTTCGCCGGCATCGTTGAGCGCCACTGCGGTGACGGACGGAACGATGCTGTTCGCCTTCGGGGCGTTCGGATCGTTGAAGTAGTCGACTCGGGCCATGTCCCAAGCCTTGCACGCTCCGTGAGGTGGTCGCGTGCCGTGGCTGCCTACTCGGGCCGGCCGCGCTCCCATGCGTAGTCGAAACTCCGCATGTAGTGCCGAAAGGTCCGGGCTCCCGGGATGTAGCGGAAGTGCAGCACCGGGTTCTGCCCCGCGGGCGCTCCGAGTACGTGCGGGTTCACCAACACGTCGTCGTCGAACCGGTAGATCGAGTTGTAGAGGATCGTGTCGTGAAGCCGGACGTCGACGCCCGGCGTCGTAAGTGCCGGTTCGAGGTATCGCCGGGTGATCCTGGCGCGGGCGGCGAGATCGTCACCGATGCCCTCCTCCTCGCCGCGTTGGCGGACCATCTCCGAGTTCGGGTCACCGAGCAGGATGCGAACCTGCCCGCCGGCCTTCGCTTTCTCTGCCAACAGGTCTGGGAGGTCCGGGTGGCTGTCGAAGAGGAACAGTCCCGCGTACACGAGGATGTCTACGTGGTCCCGCGCCTTCTCGATCAGCGATGACCACAGTGTGGCTGGCACTGCCCCACGATGCGGGTAGTACGTGATCAGCTCGGAAGTGCTCGCCGACTCGGCTTGCTTCTGAACGCCGGGCCAGATGTAGACCTCGTCGACGCCCAGGAAACTCGCGGCCTTCCAACGATGTCCCCTGTGCGGCGTGCGGTCCGTTGTGATCCACCGTTCCACGCTCTTGGGGTCCACCCCGACGTGCTGTGCCACGGACTGGATCGTCTCGCCCTTCGCTGAAATCGCCGCGCGCAGACGCTCGTTCGCCATGACGTGTCCTTCCACGGACGCCGTAGGGACGTTTTGACGATAGCTCAGACGTCCCCAAACGTCCATACGGACCGTGATGCGTCCACCACCTCTCGCGGTCTCCTGATCTCACCGCCGGATGGCGGCTCAACTCTCGTTAGATCAGGAGAACAGACGATGCGTCAGATTCCCGTCGACACCTCCACCGCCACCGTGATGGTGGCCCAGTCCCCCCAGCCGAAGGTGAAGGACCGCCGTACCGGCGAGCGTGCGATGGACGCCGAGACCGGCGCCGCGCTGTCGACCGTGGACGTGATGTTCGCGGCCAACGGTGAGGTCGAGATCCTGTCCGTGACCGTCCCCGAGTCCGGCATCTCCGGTGACTTGATGATGGGCACCCCGGTCGCGCTGACGGGGCTCATCGCCCGGCCGTGGGAGAACGAGTTCAACGGCCAGAAGCGCCACGGCATCGCCTTCCGCGCGGTCGCCGTGACCTCCCTCGCCGCCGGCGCCTCGTCCTCGAAGGCGGCCTGAGCCATGACGTGGCTGATCGTCGCTCTAGTGCTGGTCGTCGCCGCTGCGGGTCTCCTGCGGTGGCGGCGCCCCGCCTGGTACTGGCTGACCTTCGGGGTCACCCTCGCCGCTCTGCGGGTCCTGGTCCGCTACGGCTCGGTCATGGATGCCTGCGGGCTCACGGTCCCGGCCCCGCGCTGGCGCCTGACCCTGGCCCGGATGACCAACCGGCCGATTCCCGGCCCTCGTGCCCCGCGCGTCCTGCGGGTGCGGGTGACCCGTACCGGTCTGGTGCTGCGGCTCAAGCTGCGGCCCGGTCAGGACGCCTTCGACGTGGCGGCGTCGTGTGACCGGCTGCGGCACTCGTTCGCCGTGTACGGCGTCACCTCCCGTGAGCTGCGCTCGGGTGTGGTTGAGCTGCGGATGACCGGTTACGACGTGCTCAAGCGGGTGCAAATGCCGGCGCACGTCGACACCCGGCCGATGCGGGTCCCGGTTGCCCTGCGCGAGGACGGGGCCGTGCACTACCGGGACTACCGCACGGTCCCGCACGGGCTGACCCTCGGGGCCACGGAGTCCGGCAAGTCGGTCTATCAGCGCACCCTCGTGGCCGCGCTCGCGCCGCAACGGGTCGCCCTGGTCGGCATCGACTGCAAGCAGGGCGTGGAGCTGTTCCCGCTGGCCCGCCGGTTCTCCGCGCTCGCCGACAACCCCGACACCGCCGCCGAACTCCTCGACGCCCTCGTGTCCCACATGCAGGACGTGTATCAGCTCATCCGGTCTCACCAACGGATCACCGCCGACGTGCCGGATGCCGAGATCGCCGCCGACATCTGGGACCTGCCCGAAGACCTGCGCCCGGTGCCGATCGTGGTCCTGGTCGACGAGGTCGCCGAACTCGCCCTCTTTGCCACCAGGGACGACGAGAAGCGCCGCGATCGGATCATCACCGCGCTCGCCCGGCTCGCTCAGCTCGGCCGTGCCGCCGGCGTCTACCTGGAGATCTGCGGGCAGCGTTTCGGATCCGAACTCGGCAAGGGCATCACGATGCTCCGTGCCCAGCTCACCGGCCGGACCGCGCACCGGGTCAACGATGAATCGTCGGCGAACATGGCCTTCGGCGACATCGCCCCGGATGCCGTTGTGGCCGCGATCCAGATTCCCACCGACACGCCCGGCGTCGCTGTCACCGGTGACTCGTCCGGCGGCTGGGCCCGCATCCGCGCCCCGCACACCTCGCTGCGGCAGGCCGTGAACGTCTGCAACCGGCACGCCGACCTGACCCCGGACCTGCCCGCCCTCGCGCCGTTCCGGCCCGCCCTCGGCGCCCTCGCACCGGTTCCGGCCCCGGCTGTCGAGTCGGCCCCGGCCGCCGCCTGACCCCGCCCGGGAGGCATCCCATGCCCACCGCGAAGAAGCCCACCACCCGCCGCAGGAACACGCCGCCGGCGCCGGAACCCGCGAAGTGCCCCGACTGCGACGGCAAGGGCGAGACCCGCGAAACCGTCCGCGTCGGCGCCCGCAAGGGCCGTGTGACCGACGACCACCAAACCGCCCTGTGCCTCACCTGCTGGGGCACCGGCCACGCCACCGACTGACCAGGAAGGGAGGACACCATGCCCCGCACCGTGTTCCGCGTGGATGCCGTCCTGGTGCAAGCCGTCATCGCTGGCGCCCTGTCCTTCGCTCACCTGCACGACCTCGCCGCGGCTGCCGGGCAGGACGGCTGGAAGGCCTGGGCCTACCCGGTCTCCGTCGATCTGCTCCTGGTCGCGGCCTGGCGCCGACTGCGTGCCGACGGACCGTCTCGGCTGGCCTGGTGCTGGTTCCTGATCGCCCTGATCGCCTCGCTCGGCGCCAACGTCGCCACCGCCGGACTCCTCGACCTGACCAACGTCCCGGCCTGGCTGCGCATCCTCGTCGCCGCCTGGCCTGCCCTGGCCTTCATGGGCGGCACCCTCCTCGTCCACTCACCCGCCGACCGCTCCTCGCCCCCGACGGCACCCGCCACCTCGGACCCGGAGCCCGTGCCCGAGGCGGAATCTGCCCCGGCCCCCGCTGCTGAACCGACCCCGGAACCGGTCGACTCCGCCGACCGCACCCCGGCTCTCCCGCCCGCTGACCCGGCCCCGGTACCGCCGCCGGCCGTCCCGGTCCCGGCCGCGCTGGTCGACCACGCCCGCAAGGTCGCCGCCGACCACGAGCAGCGCACCGGCGCCCGGATCGACACCGACACCCTTCGCGCACGTCTTGGCGTCCCGCCGCACATGGCCGACGCCATCGCCGCCCAACTCGCCTGACCCGAGAGGAGATCACCGCCATGCCTGCCCGCGACTTCTTCCACTCCGTGATGCGGATCGGACCGGTGCAGATCGGCACCCACCGCGACCGCCACGGCCAGACCAAGCACGCCGCCGTGTGCAGCTCGGACGGCTGCGGCTGGTCCGCCGACTACACCAGCCAGTCCGCCGCCCAGCTCGCCGCCCGCACCCACCGCTGCAAGGTCCGCTAGGAGGCCGCCATGGACGTCCCGCTCTGGTTCGCCCTGCTGGTCGTCGGAGTCCTCGGCGTCAAGCTCATCCGCCCGCCCTGGTGGCTCATCGGCGTGCTCCTGCTCGGCGGGTTCCTCCTCGCCGACAGCATCCTCGCCCCGGTCATCGACACCGCCCTCAAGTAACCCAGGAAGGAGCAACGTTCATGTTCCGGCCCAAGCTCCCGACCATGCCCCAGCCCACCGGCATCGTCACCCCGCCCACCGTCATCGAACCGACCACGATCACTCCCGGCACCCCGACCGCACCGCAAGCCCCGACCGCCCCCGCTCCGTCCCGACCCACGATCCAGGTCAAGCCCGGCACCGCCCTCGCTCTCGTCGGCGGCGGTACCGCCGTGGTCCTCGTAGTCGGCGCGGTCCTGGTCTCCATGCTCCTGGCGGTCGCCATCACCGGCGTCTCCGTCGCCCTGGTCGCCGTCGTCCTGCGCCTGCTCGTCAACGACATGCACAAGGGACGGTGAGCCATGGAAACCGTGATCGCCGCCGCCTTACCGGGCCTCGGCTGGGCCCTGCACGGCAGTCTTCTCCTGCGCCGCCTGTCCACCGCCCGCCGCGACCCGCTCACCGGCCTGCACACCCGAGCCGGCTTCACCACTCGCGCCGAACACCTGCTCGCCAGGAACCCGGCCGCGCTCGTCGTCCTGATCGACCTCGACGATTTCAAGGCCATCAACGACACGCACGGACACGCCGCCGGTGACGCCGTCCTCACCGCGACCGCCCGCCGACTGCGTGACTGGTGCGCCGGCCACGGCATCGCCGCCCGCCTCGGCGGAGACGAATTCACCGCCATCGTCACCGACCCCGCCCGCACCCCCGGCACGACCGCGCTGCAAGCCGCCCTCGGCCGACCTGTCGCCTTCGACGGTCACCTTCTGCCGGTCTCCGCTTCGGTCGGTCTCTGCCACCGCGCCGACCTGCCGGTCCCCGCCCTCACCGACGCGCTGTCCGCGGCCGACGCCGGCATGTACGCGGCCAAGGGCCACGGAAGGCGCAACGTCCACAACTGAACGGCCCCCGGAGCGGCCTCGGTCGCCAAACTTCCGCCGCTCCGGGCGCCTACACCCATCCAGATCCAACGGACCCGAAAGGCAAGCCCCATCATGCCCCAGCACGCCCAGAACAAGCGCGTCTGCCGCGACTGCGACGGCTTCGCCACCGTCGCCATCACCACCGGCACCCGCCACCCCGACGGCACCCGCGCCACCCTCCGCGTCACCTGCTCGACCTGCAAGGGCACCGGCCACACGGTCCCCGTCGCCTCCCTCACTCGCGCGGGGAGGTGACCGCCGTGGGAGACCTCACCCCGACGCAGGCCAGTCCCGGCTTGCACATCAGCAAGCCCTCCCCGGACGCTCCCGCCACCGGCTCCGCCGTCTGCCACTGCGGCGCCTCCGCCTCCGCCACCGGTGACGCACAGGTGCAGGGACTCGTGCAGGGCTGGGAGGCCAACCACGGGGCCGCCCATCGAGGGGGCAAGTGATGACCGCCCTGCCTCGGGTCCTGGACCTGTTCTCTTGCGCCGGCGGGGCCGCCATGGGTTACCACCGTGCCGGGTTCCTGGTCGACGGCTGTGACATCGCCGACCGCCCCCGCTACCCCTTCGCCTACCACCAGGGCGACGCCCTCGACTACCTCGCCCACCTGATCACCACGGGCGACATCGAGCGGTACTCCCTCGTGCACGCTTCCCCGCCCTGCCAGGCCGGCTGCGCCCTCACCGTCGGCACCAACGCCTCCCAGGGCTGGGGCGGCACCCATGTCGACCTGGTAGCGCCGATCCGGGCTCTCCTCGACGCCACGGGCCTGCCGTACGTGCTGGAACAGCCCAACGGACGGGCGGACATCCGCAAAGACCTGTCCCTGTGTGGGGAAATGTTCGGCCTGGGCGTCCTGCGTCACCGCAACTTCGAACTGGGCCGCTGGGCCACCGCGCAGCCGGCTCATCCGCGGCACCGGGGCTACGTGCGCGGCCACCGCCACGGCGTCCACCGCACCGGCCCCTACGTCGCCGCGTACGGCAAGGGCGGCGGTAAAGCCACCGTCCCCGAGATGCAGACCGCCATGGGCATCACCTGGACCGACGACCGCGAAGAACTCACCGAAGCCATCCCGCCCGCCTACACCCGCTGGATCGGGCACGCCTTCCTGACGGCTCGACAGGAGGTCTTCGCGTGACCGACTCCGCCACCTTGGCGGGCCTGGACCCGACCACCCTCGGCGATCTGCTGCGGGTGGCCGGGTCCCCGGGCTTCGACCGCTGGCAAGACCAGATCAAGCGCACCGGCGGCTGCTCCGACCCAATCCACCTGACCGGCTGGACGATCTACAAGGACAAGACCACCGGCGAAACCCTGCACCACTACACCACCGCCGACGAACCCGGCGGCCGGCTCCGCCTCGCCTGCGGCAACCGCCGTGCCTCCCGCTGCCTCTCCTGCGCCTGGACCTACGCCGGCGACACCTACCACCTCATCCGTGCCGGGCTCGCCGGAGACGACCGCCGCGACATCCCCGCCACCGTCCGGGATCACCCGCGGGTCTTCGCCACCCTCACCGCCCCGTCGTTCGGCCCGGTCCACAACCGGCCCGACCGCGGCACCTGCCGCTGCGGCACCCGCCACACCCCGGACGCCCCGGAGTTGGGCACCGCCCTCGATTCGAGCACGTACGACTACGTGGGCGCCGTGCTGTTCAACAACTACGCCGGGCAGCTCTGGCAGCGTTTCACTAACCGCCTGCGCCGCGAGATCGCCGCCCGCGCTGGCTTCACCCAACGCGAGCTGAAGGAGTGCGCCCGACTGTCGTATGGCAAGGTCGCCGAGTTCCAGAAGCGCGGTGCCGTGCACTTCCACGCCGTGATCCGCATCGACGGACCTGACGGCCCGGGCACCCCGCCGCCGTCCTGGGCCACGGTCGACCTTCTCTCCGACGCGATCCGCGCCGCCGCCGCACACTCCTACACGTCCGTCTCGGTCCCGGCCGCCGCCGACCAGCCGGCCCGCACCTTTCGGTGGGGCACACAGCTCGACGTGCGGCCGGTGAAGGCGTTCGGGGACGGTTCCGACATCACCGAACAGGCCGTCGCCTCCTACGTCGCGAAGTACGCCACCAAAGCGGCTGAGAACACCGGCACCCTGGACCGCCGGGTGGGGGAGCTGTCCGAACTGGACCGCCACGGCGTCCCCGACCACGCTCGCCGCCTCATCGCCGCGTGCAAGCAGCTCGATCCGCTCTACCCCGACCGGCGCCTGTGGGCCTGGGCTCACATGCTCGGTTTCCGCGGCCACTTCTCCAGCAAGAGCCGCCGCTACTCGACCACCCTCGGCGCCCTCCGCCAGGCCCGCGCCGACTACCGCGCCACCCAGGAGCACGCCGCCCTCGCCCTGGACGACCGCGAGCCGGACACCGTTCTCGTACTCACCGATTGGCAGTACGCCGGCCACGGCCACACCCCCGGTGAATCCGTCCTCGCCGCCACCATCGCCCGAGATCTCCAGCTCAACCGCCAAATCGCCCGCGAAGAACTCGCAGCCCTGGAAGGAGCCTGACGTGAAAGACGAGCTGATGACCGTTCCGCAGATCCTTGACGAACTCGGGGGAGTCTCCCGGCGGACGTTCTACCGATGGCGTGAGCTCGGGCAGGGGCCGGCTGCATTCAAGCTGCCCAATGGGGAATTGCGAGTGTGGCGGAGCGACTTCCGGACCTGGCTGCGGCAGCTGGAGACCGCCGCGTGAAGTCTCTCGACGTAAAGGTCTGGAGCGTCCGTAAGCGGGACACAAAGACGCCGTCCTACGGAGTGCGCTGGTCAGTGGCTGGCAACGTGTTCTCGGAGTCTTTCCGCACGAAGGCGCTCGCAGACCACTATCGAGCCAAGCTCATGCGTGCGATGCGTGATGGCGAGGAGTTCGACACGGGGTCCGGCCTCCCGGCGTCGATGAAAGAGACGAAGTCGGCCGTGTCTTGGTACGTTTTCGCACTTCGGTACCTCGCCATGAAGTGGCCGCATGCCGCCCCCAACACGCGCGACGGCATCAACGAATCGCTCACCAGTGTGACCATGCAGCTTCTCGGTGAGCACCCTGGTAGGCCGTCCGACGAGACGATCCGCAGGGCACTCCGCAACTGGGCTTTCGTGCTGCCGGCGCCGAACGACCGCGAAGTCCCGGACGACGTGCGGAACGTTCTCCATTGGGTGTCCAAAGCGTCTCGGCCGCTCACTGATCTCGCCGAACCCGCCACGGCTCGCGCAGTGCTCGACGCGCTGAAACTCAAGCTCGACGGAACAGCCGCAGCGGCGGAAACTGTGCGACGCAAGCGCCGGACCCTCGTCAATGCTGCGAACTACGCAGTCGACCTGGGGGAGCTGCGGGAGAACCCGATCACGGCCGTTCGCTGGCAGAAACCGAAGGTATCCAACCAGGTCGATCCGCGGGTGGTCGCCAATCCGGAGCAGGCGCGGAACCTCCTGGCGGCCGTCTCTTACGTCGGTGGGTACCGGCGTGCTCGTGGTCGTCGGCTCGTGGGTCTGTTCGCCGCCATGTACTTCGGTGGTCTCCGCCCGGCGGAAGCGGTCGGCCTCGTCGAGACTGATCTGAAGCTCCCCGAACACGGCTGGGGTTCGGCACTGCTCCACCGGACCCGCCCGTCCGCCGGCAAGCAGTGGACCGACTCGGGGGAGACCCACGACGACCGCGGGCTGAAGAATCGACCCACCGAGGATGTTCGGCGGGTACCCATCCCGCCGCACCTCGTCGCTGTGCTCCGCGAGCACCTGGCGACCTTCGGCACCGCGGACGACGGGCGACTGTTCTTCAGCGAGAAGGGCGCGGTCGTCCCGTCCTCGACCTACTACCGCGTGTGGCAGGAGGCCCGACTCCTCGCGCTTCCGCCGGCCGTCGCTGCCTCGCCGCTCGCGAGTCGGCCGTACGACCTTCGGCACTCGGCGCTGTCGACGTGGCTCAACGCGGGCGTCGACCCGACCGAGGTGGCCGAGCGGGCCGGCAACAGCGTTGAGGTCCTGCTCACCCGCTATGCGAAGTGCCTCGACGGGCGGCAGGACGTCGCCAACCGGCGCATCGAGGATCTGCTCCGCGAGTACGACTGACACCACCCGGTCGTGCCCGAGGCCCCTGGCATCCTGTCCAGGGGCCTCGTCGTTTTCGGCGGCTCACCTGGGACAACGCTTCAAGATCCCGTCCACGCCTCGTCCACAGACCCCGACATACGCCCGCTCCGAGCGACATACGGCTGCACATACGCGAAGACCCCGGCCTCAGCGTCTCCGCTGGTGACGGGGTCTTTGGGCACCTAATCCACGGTGCCCCCGGCAGGATTCGAACCTGCGCACACGGCTCCGGAGGCCGTTGCTCTATCCCCTGAGCTACGGGGGCGTGTCCGCCGTGATCGGCGGCGACGGGTAGAACCCTACCAGCTCCCGGGCGGTGCCTGTGAACAGGTATTTCCGGAGGGCGACACGCGGGCTGTCGCCCGTGAGGGGTGGAAGTGGGGAAAACCCGGACGCAGGGCTGGATCGCGACCTACTCTCGAGTTGTGTCAGGCGTGTCCGGCCGGGTGCTCGTCGTGGACGACAACAGGGTCATCCGGCAGCTGATCAGGGTCAATCTCGAGCTTGAGGGCTTCGAGGTCGTGACCGCGGCCGATGGTGCCGAGTGTCTGGATGTCGTGCATCGGGTCTGCCCCGATGTCGTGACGCTCGACGTCGTCATGCCGCGCCTCGACGGGCTGCGGACCGCCGCGCGGCTCCGGGAGGATCCGCGGACCGGGCACCTACCGGTGGCGATCATCAGTGCCTGCACGCAGCACGAGATGGACGGCGGGCTCGCCGCCGGGGTGGACGCGTTCCTGGCGAAGCCCTTCGAGCCCGCCGACCTCGTACGGCTCGTGCGGCAGCTCATGGAGCGCGACCCCGAGGGCCGCCGCGGCGCCGGCCATGCCGGGACCGGGTCGGGGACCGGGAGCGGGACCCCCTGGGGGTGAGGCACAAGCCCTGCCTCCTCCCCCCTCTGCCCGCATCGCGAAACCGGTTCGCGTGCCCACCCCCCTCCTCCCATACGCTTGTCCCGTGACCCCCGCAGATCTTTCCCTCACCGTGCTGCACGCCGTGCGCCGCGCGGTCGGTGACGGTGCCCTGCGGGTGGAGGCCCCCCTCCCCGAGCGCGTCAAGGTCGAGCGGCCCCGCCCTGGCGGTAGAGGGGATTACGCGACCAGCGCCGCCCTCCAGTTGGCCGGGGTCGCCAGGCTGCCCGCCCGCCGGGTCGCGGAGATCCTGCGGGACCGGCTCGCCGGGGCCCCCGGCATCGAGGCCGTGGAGATCACCGGGCCCGGGTTCCTGAACTTCACCCTGCGGGGCGACAGCCACGCGCAGCTGATCGCCCGCGTGCGCGAGCACGGGGACCGCTACGGCCACGGCAGCTCCATGGCCGGGCAGATCCTGCAGTACCACCACCTGCGGGAGGTGCGGGCCGCCGTCGTCACCCAGGTCGTGGCCCGCCTCCAGACCGCCCAAGGCGCGCGCGTCCGCGTCGGCTGCGACGCCGTCGACCCCGCCTGGGCCGCGCTCGGCGTGCGTGTCGACGCCCCAAACACCGACGCCCCCGGCGGCATCCGGTTCGCGCCCGTACCCGTCACCTACGACGTGTACGCCCTCGGGCGCGACGCCGCCCGCTGGGCGCTGCTGCGGCCCGCCGCGCACGACCGCGCCCTCGAAGCGCGCGACGTACTCCCGCAGACCGAGGCCAACCCCCTCTTCACCGTGCGGTACGCGCACGCCCGCGCCCGCGCCCTGCTGCGCAACGCCGCGCAGCTCGGCATCACCGCCGCGTACGAGGAGGACGTCGACGCCGGCCGCCTCCTCACCGCCCTCGGCGACCGCCCCGCCGTCCTCGAAGCCGCCGCACGCCACCGCGCCCCCGATCGGGTCGCCCGGCACCTGGAGGCCACCGCCGACGCGTTCCTGGGGTTCCAGCACACCGTGCTCCCCCTCGGCGACGAGAAACCCTCGGCCGCCCACCGCTCCCGGCTCGCCCTCGCCGAAGCCGCCGGGACGGTGCTGGCCGGCGGCCTGGCACTGCTCGGCATCAGCGCTCCCGACTACTTGTGACTTTGTGAGAGAGACATGAGCCGTTCCGCACACCCCGCCGGGCCCCGCCACGCCGACGTCCTGCCCGAGGGGCACTACACCGCTCCGCCCGCCGACCTCAACCGCCTCGACGCCAAGGTGTGGTCCCGGACCGTCGCCCGGGATGACGAGGGTGTGCTGACGGTCGGCGGCATTCCCGTCACCACCCTCGCCGAGGAGTACGGCACCCCCGCCTACTTCCTCGACGAGACCGACTTCCGCGCCCGCTGCCGCGCCTGGGCCGACGCCTTCGGCGCCGAGGCCGACGTCTTCTACGCCGGGAAGGCGTTCCTGTCCCGCGCCATCGTCCGGTGGCTCAAGGAGGAGGGGCTCAACCTCGACGTGTGCTCGGGCGGCGAGCTCACCACCGCCCTCGACGCCGGGATGCCCGCCGAGCGCATCGCCTTCCACGGGAACAACAAGTCCGTGGAGGAGATCGACCGCGCCATCCGTGCCGGTGTCGGGCGGATCGTCCTCGACTCCTTCCAGGAGATCGTGCGCGTGGCCCACATCGCCCAGTCCCTCGGCGTCCGGCAGAAGGTCCAGATCCGGGTCACCGTCGGCGTCGAGGCGCACACCCACGAGTTCATCGCCACCGCCCACGAGGACCAGAAGTTCGGCATCGCGCTCGCCGGCGGGCAGGCCGCCGAAGCCGTACGGCGGGCGCTGAAGCTCGACGGCCTCGAGCTCATCGGCATCCACTCGCACATCGGGTCGCAGATCTTCGACACCTCCGGCTTCGAGGTGGCCGCCCGCCGCGTGATCGGCCTGCTCAAGGAGGTCCGCGACGAGCACGGCGTCGAGCTGCCCGAGATCGACCTCGGCGGCGGGCTCGGCATCGCGTACACCTCCGAGGACGACCCCCGCGAGCCGCACGAGATCGCCAAGGCGCTCACCGAGATCGTGACGAGGGAGTGCGAGGCGGCGGGTCTCGCCACCCCCCGCATCTCCGTCGAGCCCGGACGCGCCATCGTCGGCCCCACCGCCTTCACGCTGTACGAGGTCGGCACGGTCAAGCCGCTCGAGGGGCTGCGGACGTACGTGAGCGTCGACGGCGGCATGTCGGACAACATCCGCACCGCCCTGTACGACGCCGAGTACACCGTGGCGCTGGTGTCCCGGACGAGCGACGCCGAGCCGATGCTGAGCCGCGTGGTGGGCAAGCACTGTGAAAGTGGTGACATCGTGGTGAAGGACGCGTTCCTCCCCGCGGACGTCGCGCCGGGCGACCTGATCGCCGTACCGGCCACCGGGGCGTACTGCCGCTCCATGGCCAGCAACTACAACCACGCACTTCGCCCGCCCGTCGTCGCGGTCCGCGACGGTGAGGCGCGGGTGATCGTCCGGCGTGAGACGGAGGAAGATCTCCTGCGTCTCGATGTCGGCTGATGAAATAGACGTCTCATAATCCGGACGGAAGGGAGAAACTTCCGTCCGGTGAGTGAGACTGGTCCACACCGTAGAAGTATGAGAAGTGAGGTCGGATGATGCGTACGCGTCCGCTGAAGGTGGCGCTGCTGGGCTGTGGAGTGGTCGGCTCAGAGGTGGCGCGCATCATGACGACGCACGCCGACGACCTCGCCGCGCGCATCGGCGCCCCGGTCGAGCTCGCCGGGGTCGCCGTCCGCCGGCCCTCCAAGGTGCGTGCGGGCATCGCCCCCGAGCTCATCACCACCGACGCGATGGCCCTGGTCAAACGGGGCGACATCGACGTCGTCGTCGAGGTCATCGGGGGCGTCGAGCCCGCCCGTACGCTCATCACCACCGCCTTCGAGCACGGTGCCTCCGTCGTCTCGGCCAACAAGGCGCTCCTCGCCCAGGACGGACAGAGCCTGTACGCCGCCGCCGAGCAGCACGGCCGCGACCTGTACTACGAGGCCGCCGTCGCCGGCGCCATCCCGCTCATCCGGCCGCTGCGCGAGTCCCTCGCCGGCGACAAGGTCAACCGGGTGCTCGGCATCGTCAACGGCACGACCAACTTCATCCTCGACAAGATGGACACCTCTGGCGCCGGGTACTCCGAGGCACTGGACGAGGCCACGGCCCTCGGGTACGCCGAAGCCGACCCGACCGCCGACGTCGAGGGCTTCGACGCCGCCGCCAAGGCCGCCATCCTCGCCGGGATCGCCTTCCACACGCGGGTGCGCCTCGACGACGTCTACCGCGAGGGCATGACCGAGGTCACCGCCGCCGACTTCGCCTCCGCAAAGCGCATGGGCTGCACCATCAAGCTGCTCGCCATCTGCGAGCGCGCCGCCGACGGCGGGTCCGTCACCGCGCGCGTGCACCCGGCCATGATCCCGCTCAGCCACCCGCTGGCCTCCGTCCGCGGCGCGTACAACGCCGTCTTCGTCGAGGCCGACGCCGCCGGGCAGCTCATGTTCTACGGACCCGGTGCCGGCGGCTCGCCGACCGCGTCCGCCGTCCTCGGCGACCTCGTCGCCGTCTGCCGCAACCGCCTCAACGACGCGACGGGGCCCGGCGAGTCCGCGTACACCCAGCTGCCCGTGAGCCCCATGGGCGACGTGGTGACGCGGTACCACATCAGCCTCGACGTGGCCGACAAGCCGGGCGTCCTCGCCCAGGTCGCGACGGTCTTCGCCGAGCACGGCGTGTCGATCGACACCGTCCGCCAGACGGGCAAGGACGGCGAGGCCTCCCTCGTCGTCGTCACCCACCGCGCGCCCGACGCCGCCCTCTCCGGGACCGTCGAGGCGCTGCGCAAGCTCGACACCGTGCGCGGTGTCGCCAGCATCATGCGTGTTGAAGGGGAGTAAGGACCCATGACCAGGACCCACCAGTGGCGCGGCATCATCGAGGAGTACCGGGACCGCCTTCCGGTCACGGACACGACGCCCGTCGTCACGCTCCGTGAGGGCGGTACGCCGCTCGTCCCGGCCCAGGTCCTCTCCGAGCGC
The DNA here is from genome assembly GCF_055571835.1 of Streptomyces sp. NPDC030862. Classification (NCBI taxonomy): domain Bacteria; kingdom Bacillati; phylum Actinomycetota; class Actinomycetes; order Kitasatosporales; family Streptomycetaceae; genus Streptomyces; species Streptomyces sp. NPDC030862. The sequence continues at coordinate 415,624 of NZ_JBVIEN010000002.1, forward strand.
ACCGGCTGCGACGTACACCTCAAGGTCGAGGGCGCCAACCCCACCGGCTCCTTCAAGGACCGGGGCATGACCATGGCCATCACCCGGGCCAAGGAGGAGGGCGCGCAGGCCGTCATCTGCGCCTCCACCGGCAACACGTCGGCCTCCGCCGCCGCGTACGCCGTGCGCGCCGGGATGGTCTCCGCCGTCCTCGTGCCGCAGGGCAAGATCGCCCTCGGCAAGATGGGCCAGGCGCTGGTCCACGGCGCGAAGATCCTCCAGGTCGACGGCAACTTCGACGACTGCCTGGACCTCGCCCGCGCGCTCTCCGACAACTACCCGGTCGCGCTGGTCAATTCGGTCAACCCGGTCCGCATCGAGGGCCAGAAGACCGCCGCGTTCGAGATCGTGGACATGCTGGGCGACGCCCCCGACATCCACGTCCTGCCCGTCGGCAACGCCGGCAACATCACCGCGTACTGGAAGGGTTACACCGAGTACGCGGCGGACGCCCTCGCCACCCGCCGGCCGCGCATGTGGGGCTTCCAGGCCTCCGGCTCCGCGCCGCTCGTGCGCGGTCAGGTCGTCAAGGACCCGTCGACCATCGCCACCGCGATCCGGATCGGCAACCCGGCCTCGTGGGACTACGCGATCGCCGCCCGCGACGAGTCCGGCGGCTTCATCGACGAGGTGACGGACCGTGAGATCCTGCGGGCCTACCGCCTGTTGGCCTCCCAGGAGGGCGTCTTCGTCGAGCCGGCGTCGGCCGCCTCCGTGGCCGGCCTGCTGAAGGCCGCCGAGCAGGGCAAGGTCGACCCGGGCCAGACGATCGTCTGCACGGTCACCGGCAACGGCCTGAAGGACCCCGACTGGGCGGTCGCCGGAGCGCCCCAGCCGGTCACCGTCCCCGTCGACGCGGCCGCGGCCGCCGAGCGGCTCGGCCTCGCGTAACCCGCCGGTCGGCGACTCCCCGCGCGATCGAAGCGACCGTGCGGGGAAAAGCCGCACATCAGGCGGCAGTGGACACAGGAGCACAGGACGGCTCGCGACACGCATCGTGCGCCTCCTGTGCGCCCTATGTCGCCACAGAACCTTCCTTCGATAGGCTGTACCGAACCCACCCCGTCGCGTATGCCTCCGCATATGCCGCGGTACTGATGCCGTTGACACCGATACGGCCCCCGGGTCTTGCGTACACCTCGTACAACCACCTCGTACAACCCCCGTCGTCAGAGTCAAGGAGAGTCATCGAGCGATGGCCGGTCCCGCGTTCCGCGCCGCCGCCGTCCGGGTGCGCGTCCCCGCCACCAGCGCCAACCTCGGCCCGGGCTTCGACGCCCTCGGCCTGTCGCTGGGGCTGTACGACGACGTCGTCGTCCGGGTCGCCGACTCCGGGCTGCACATCGACATCGCCGGCGAGGGCGCCGACTCGCTCCCGCGCGATGAGAGCCACCTGCTCGTACGCTCCCTGCGCACGGCCTTCGACCTGCTCGGCGGGCAGCCCCGCGGCCTCGAGGTCGTCTGCGCCAACCGCATCCCGCACGGCCGGGGCCTCGGCTCCTCCTCGGCCGCCATCTGCGCCGGCATCGTCGCCGCCCGCGCGGTGACCATAGGCGGCGACGCCAAGCTCGACGACGCGGCGCTGCTGGAGCTCGCCACCGAGATCGAGGGCCACCCCGACAACGTCGCCGCCTGTCTGCTCGGCGGCTTCACGCTCGCCTGGACCGAGGGGGGCGCCGCCCGCGCGATCAGGATGGAGCCGTCGCGGTCCATCGTTCCGGTGGTTTTCGTCCCCGGAAAGCCGGTGCTCACCGAGACCGCCCGCGGCCTGCTGCCGCGCACCGTCCCCCATGTGGACGCCGCGGCCAACGCCGGCCGCGCGGCCCTGCTCGTCGAGGCGCTGACCCGGCGCCCGGAGCTGCTGCTCGCGGCCACCGAGGACCGGCTCCACCAGGAGTACCGGGCCCCCGCGATGCCCGAGAGCATCGCGCTTGTGAACCGACTGCGCGCGGACGGCGTCCCCGCGGTCATCTCCGGTGCGGGCCCCACGGTGCTCGCGCTGGCCGAGGACGGCGCGGCGGAGAAGGTCGCGCTCCTGGCGGGCGAGGGCTGGGCGGCCAACCGGCTCGCCCTCGACCTCTCCGGTGCGAGCGTGCTGCCGCTCGCGCCGTAGGTCTCCGCCGGAACACGGATTGCCGGTGTTGGAGAGGGGGAATGTTTGTTGGAGCCGGTAGTGTTAACCTCAAGTCTGCACCCGACGTCTTTGTGGCGCGGTGCTGAGTGTCCCCTTCCGGGACCACCATTCTTCCGGGAGCCTCCTCCACTGCCTGAGCAGCCTGCCTGAGCAGTTTCGAGCACGCTCCGGAACCGGCGCGCGACACCCCTCGCTTTTCCCAGGAGCGGGCCGAGCAGGGGGCCTCGGGCCGGACCCAAGCACGTATCTCTCTTTCCGCCGCACCCGGCGGGACCACCGCCCCGACACGGACCACAGATCAGGGACCGCTGTCGGACAGCACAACCGGTCGCCGAGCCAGAAGGCCGACGTCCGCTCCAGGGAAGGACCCTTCGTGAGCGACACCACCGATCTGATGGGCGTGACTGCCGACACCAGCGTCGACACCCCCGCGCCCGCCGCAGGTGCTGCCACTGGCACCACCTCACGGCGCCGCCGCTCCGGCACCGGCCTCGAGGGCATGGTCCTGGCCGAGCTGCAGCAGGTCGCGTCCGGCCTCGGCATCAGGGGCACCGCGCGGATGCGCAAGAGCCAGCTGATCGAGGTCATCAAGGAGGCGCAGGCCGGGGGCGGCGCCACCGCGCCGGGCGCCGGTGCGGCCGGAGCCGCCGAGACCAAGCCGAAGCGCCGCGCCACCTCCAAGGCCCGTACGGGCGAGGAGGGCGCCACCGCCGGCAAGGCCGCCGCCACCAAGGCCGCGGACAAGACGGAGAAGGCCGGCAAGGCCGAGGAGACCGACGCCGCGCCCAAGACCGTGAAGGCCGGGCAGCCCGTCGCGCAGCAGCAGATCGAGATCCCCGGTCAGCCGGCCGCCGACGACCAGGGCATGGGCGAGCGCCGCCGTCGCCGGGCCACCGCGCCGGCCGGCAGCCCCGAGGGCGACACCCGCACCGAGGCCCGCGCCGACGTCCGGACGGACGTGCGGACCGACGTCCGCGCCGAGACCCGCACCGAGACCCGTACCGACGCGCAGGGCGACGCCAAGGCCGAGGCCTCCGTCGACACCGCCGAGGCGGGCCGCCGGGACCGCCAGCGTGACCGCGGGGAGCGCGGCGACCGCGGCGAGCGCCGTGACCGCCAGCGCGACCGCCGTGACCGCGGCAAGGGCGAGGGCGCCGACCAGCAGGGCGGCGGCCAGCGCCAGCAGCGCCAGGGCGGCCAGCAGGCCCAGACCGGCCCGCAGGACGACTTCGACGACGAGGGCGGCCGCCGGGGCCGTCGCGGCCGCTACCGCGACCGCCGTGGCCGCCGTGGCCGCGACGAGTTCGCGGCCGGCGAGCCGCAGGTCTCCGAGGACGACGTCCTGATCCCCGTCGCGGGCATCCTGGACATCCTCGACAACTACGCGTTCATCCGGACCTCCGGCTACCTGCCCGGCCCGAACGACGTGTACGTCTCCCTCGCCCAGGTCCGCAAGCACGGCCTGCGCAAGGGTGACCACGTCACCGGCGCCGTGCGCCAGCCCAAGGAGGGCGAGCGCCGCGAGAAGTTCAACGCGCTGGTCCGCCTGGACTCGGCCAACGGCATGGCCGCCGACTCGGGCCGCGGCCGTCCCGAGTTCAACAAGCTGACGCCGCTCTACCCGCAGGACCGCCTCCGTCTGGAGACCGACCCGGGTGTGCTGACCACGCGGATCATCGACCTCGTGTCGCCGATCGGCAAGGGCCAGCGAGGCCTGATCGTGGCCCCGCCGAAGACCGGCAAGACCATGATCATGCAGGCGATCGCCAACGCGATCACCCACAACAACCCCGAGTGCCACCTGATGGTCGTCCTCGTCGACGAGCGTCCGGAAGAGGTCACCGACATGCAGCGGTCGGTCAAGGGCGAGGTCATCTCCTCGACCTTCGACCGCCCGGCCGAGGACCACACCACCGTCGCCGAGCTGGCCATCGAGCGCGCCAAGCGCCTCGTGGAGCTGGGCCACGACGTGGTCGTCCTGCTCGACTCGATCACCCGCCTGGGCCGCGCGTACAACCTCGCGGCCCCCGCCTCCGGCCGCATCCTGTCCGGTGGTGTCGACTCGACCGCGCTCTACCCGCCGAAGCGCTTCTTCGGTGCCGCGCGCAACATCGAGGACGGCGGCTCGCTGACCATCCTGGCCACCGCGCTGGTCGACACCGGCTCGCGCATGGACGAGGTGATCTTCGAGGAGTTCAAGGGCACCGGCAACATGGAGCTCAAGCTCGACCGGAAGCTCGCCGACAAGCGCATCTTCCCGGCCGTAGACGTCGACGCGTCCGGTACGCGCAAGGAGGAGATCCTGCTCGGCAGCGAGGAGCTCGCCATCGTCTGGAAGCTGCGCCGGGTGCTGCACGCGCTCGACCAGCAGCAGGCGATCGAGCTGCTGCTCGACAAGATGAAGCAGACGAAGTCGAACGCCGAGTTCCTGCTCCAGATCCAGAAGACGACGCCGTCGGCCGGAAACGGCAACGACTGACGCTCCGTCAGGAACCACTGAACCGCCCCCGTTACGCCAGTGACGGGGGCGGTTCGGCGTTGTAGGATCAGCGCGTCGTAGTGGGGGGGAACGCATTTACGAATGCGCTCACTGAGTCGACGGAGCCGGGCCCTGAAGAACCGGGCCGCTCCGCGCCGTTGTCCTTTTCCGGTGGCCTTCCGTGGCTCCTCTCCTCCCTGCGCGGACATCGAGAGGAGTTTCTGAGTGACATCTGCTCAGCGGAGGGCGCGCATAGCCCTCCCCGCGGCTGCCGCCGCATTCGCCCTGGGAGGCGCGCTGCTCGGCGGCGCCCCCGCCCAGGCGACCGACACCCAGCCGCTCTCCGGCGAGCGGACCGTGCGCCCGCTGCCCACGTCTTCCGAGGCGGAGCTGCGGGCCCGGGTCGAGGGTGTCGAATCCGTCCTGAAGAAGGACGCGTCCAGGGACACGTCCCAGGACGCTTCCAAGGACGCGTCGAGTGACGCGCCCGAGCCCGCGCCGAGCGGCTCGTCGTCGTCCTCCACGGTCGACCCGAAGATCATCAGCGGTACGCCGGCGACCATCGCCGAGGCGCCGTGGATGGTGCAGCTGTACTACTACGACCCCGCCGACGGCACCGGCTTCTTCTGCGGTGGCTCGCTGGTCGCGCCGAACAAGGTCCTCACCGCCGCGCACTGCGTGTACGGCACCGACTGGGCCCTCAACGGCACGGTGGTCGGCGGTACGGAGAAGCTGTTCAGCACGCACGGTGAGGGCACGGCCGTCGGCGTCGCCCGCCAGTGGGTGAACCCGGCGTACAACGACACCACCGTCAACGGTGACGTCGCGGTCCTGACGCTCGCCGAACCGCTGCCGTACAAGACGCTCCAGACGACGTCGGCCGACGACACCCTGTCGTACAAGGCGGGCACGCCGGGCACCGTCTACGGCTGGGGCCGGATCAGCTCCACCAGCGACGAGTCGGCCGAGACCCTGCAGAAGGCCACCGTGCCCATGCGGGCCGACAGCTCCTGCTCGGCGTACTTCGGCTCCCACTTCGTCGCGGGCAACATGGTCTGCGCGGGCGAACCGGCCTCCGGCCAGGACGCCGGCACCGTGACGCCGTGCAACGGCGACTCCGGCGGCCCGCTGGTCGTCAACGGCCGCATAGCCGGTGTCGTCTCGTGGGGCGTCGAGGACTGCGTCGAGTCGGGCGCGTACGGCGTCTACGCCAAGACCAGCACGTACGCGGGCCGCATCAACCCGCGGATCGACGACACGGACCTCAACTTCGACGGCCGGGCGGACCTTCTCGCCCGGACGAGCGGGGGCGAGCTCTTCGAGTACTACTCGCGGGGCACCACCGTCGGTGGCCGTGTCTCGCTCGGCGACTGGAGCGGGACGAACCTGATCCGTCAGGCCGACCTGCAGCGGGACAACCACGCCGAGTTCATCGTGCGCACCACCAACGGTGACCTCCACTGGTTCCACCCGGACTTCGCCGCGGGCGAGTACGTCGCGACCCGCATCGGCGGCGGCTGGGGGGCGATGAAGTCCATCACCCTGCCCGGCGACCTCACCGGCGACGCGCAGGCCGACCTGCTCGCCGTCGACACCGCCGGCGTCATGTGGACCTACCCGGGCCGCGGCAACGGCACCTTCGGCAAGCGCGTCCAGGTGGGCTCCGGCTGGGGCGTCCTCACCCTCACGGGCAAGGGCGACTACACCGGAGACGGCCGCGCCGACCTGCTGGCGCGGGACTCCTCGGGGGCGCTGTACGTCTACCCGGGCCGTGGCTCGGCGACCGCTCCCTTCGGGAAGCGGACCTTCGTCGGCACGGGCTGGAACTTCACCGCGTACGCCGCCACCGGCGACGTGAACGGTGACGGCCGGGCGGACCTGTTCGCCCGCGACCGGGACGGCGTGCTGTGGTTCTACGCCGGCCGTGGCTCCGCCTCGGCGCCCTTCTCGCCGCGTACGAAGATCGGCAGCGGCTGGAACGCGTTCAACATCTTCGGCTGAGGCTGACCGCGGCGTGACCTCGGTCCGCCTCCGCCGGAGATCCGTGTCACAGTCGGTGCGGGCGCGCAGTCGGCCCGCAACACCCCGGTGACCTGGCTGTGACCTGGGAAAACAAGCACCTGTGCCCACCGTGCGCCGCACGGTGGGCACAGGTGTTTTCCGGAACCCCTCTCACGAGCGCGTGCAACCCTGTGGGCCGCTTCCCCGTCTGACGCGGCAGGGAAGGACGGGAGACCGAAGACCACGAGACCGAGGACACCCATGGCCGACCAGGACCGCAGCCACACCCGAATACGCGCCACCGGGCGCCGCCGCAAGCCGCCCGCCAAGGGCCGCAGGGCGCTCCGCGTCGCCGCCTGGTCGGCGGCGGGACTGGCGGTGGTCGGCGGCGGCGGACTGGCGTACGGCTACGTCACCCTCAACGGCAACATCGACAGCGTCGACATCAACGCCCAGCTGCGCGACGACAACCGCCCCGACGACGTCGACAACGGCTCGATGGACATCCTCGTCCTCGGCTCCGACACCCGCGCCGGCGCCAACGGCGCCTACGGCCGCGACGAGGGCGCCGCCCGCTCCGACACCGCGATGATCCTCCACGTCCACGAGGGCCACCGGAAGGCCAGCGTCGTCTCCGTACCGCGCGACACGATCATCGAGCGGCCCGACTGCACCGACAAGACCGGCCGGCCCGTCCCCGGCCAGCGCAAGGCCATGTTCAACACGGCGTACGAGGTCGGCGGCCCGGCCTGCGCGGTCAAGACCGTCGAGGCGATGTCCGGCATCCGCATGGACCACTACATCGAGGTCGACTTCACCGGCTTCAAGAAGCTCATCGACGAGCTCGGCGGCGTCGAGGTCACCACCACCGCGGCGATCAAGGACCCGTCCAGCCACCTCGACCTGGCGGCCGGCACGCACACCCTCTCCGGCGAGCAGGCCCTCGGCCTCGTCCGCACCCGCAAGGGCGTCGGCGACGGCAGCGACCTGGGCCGCATCCAGCTCCAGCAGGCGTTCATCAAGGCCTTCATCGAGCAGGTCAGGAGCGTCGGCGTCTTCACCAGCCCGCAGAAGCTCTGGGGCCTCGCCGACACCGCCACCAAGGCCATCACGCCCGACGCGGAGCTCGACACCGTCAAGGAGCTCGTCGGCTTCGCCCGCGGCCTGCAGCAGCTCGGCCCCGACGACGTCCACATGATCACGATGCCGGTGCGGTACGACCCCGCCGACCTCAACCGCGTCGTACCGCTGGAGGCCCAGTCCCGGCAGGTGTGGACCGCCCTGCGGCAGGACCGGCCGATCCCCGCGTCCGCGACGAAGGACGCCGCCACGGGCACGGCCCAGGGCGTGGTCAAGTAGCCCGCACCCCCTCCGCCCCGGCCCCGGAATAGATGCGGACCCACCCCGGTTTTGGGAGATACGGCCAGTCCTGGCAGACTGGTACGTCGGCCCCGGTTCACGCACGCGCATCCCGCCCGTGCGACCCGGCGCCCTCCCGAAACTAGGAGACACCTTGAAGCGCGACATCCACCCCGAGTACGTCGAGACGCAGGTCAGCTGCACCTGTGGCGCGTCGTTCACCACCCGTAGCACGATCCAGGGCGGCAACATCCGTGCCGAGGTCTGCTCCGAGTGCCACCCGTTCTACACGGGCAAGCAGAAGATCCTCGACACCGGTGGCCGTGTGGCCCGCTTCGAGGCCCGCTTCGGCAAGAAGGCTGCCGGCTCCGCCAAGTAGCGAGCCCCTGCGCCGGTCTCCGGCCGCCCCGGCGAGGGGCGGCCGGGACCGGCGTTTGCCGTCTCACTCCCGCAGCAGCCACCACCCGCGTACGAAAACCAGGAGCACCGATGTTCGAGGCGGTCGAGGAACTGATCGGCGAACACGCCGACCTCGAGAAGAAGCTCGCGGACCCCTCCGTCCACGCAGACCAGGCCAACGCGCGCAAGCTCAACAAGCGCTACGCCGAGCTGACCCCGATCGTCGCCACGTACCGCTCCTGGAAGCAGACCGGCGAGGACATCGAGACCGCCAAGGAGTTCGCGGCCGACGACCCCGACTTCATCGCCGAGGTCAAGGAGCTGGAGAAGCAGCGCGAGCAGCTCACCGAGAAGCTCCGCCTGCTGCTGGTCCCGCGCGACCCCAGCGACGACAAGGACGTCATCCTGGAGATCAAGGCCGGCGCGGGCGGCGACGAGTCCGCCCTCTTCGCCGGCGACCTGCTGCGCATGTACCTGCGGTACGCCGAGCGGGTCGGCTGGAAGACCGAGATCATCGACGCCACCGAGTCCGAGCTCGGCGGCTACAAGGACGTCCAGGTCGCCGTGAAGACCAAGGGCGGCAACGGCGCCACCGAGCCCGGCCAGGGCGTCTGGGCGCGCCTGAAGTACGAGGGCGGCGTGCACCGCGTGCAGCGCGTGCCGGCCACCGAGTCGCAGGGCCGCATCCACACCTCCGCCGCCGGTGTCCTGGTGACCCCGGAGGCCGAGGAGATCGACGTCGAGATCCACGCCAACGACCTGCGCATCGACGTCTACCGGTCCTCCGGCCCCGGCGGCCAGTCCGTCAACACCACCGACTCCGCCGTTCGCATCACCCACCTGCCGACCGGCATCGTCGCCTCCTGCCAGAACGAGAAGAGCCAGCTCCAGAACAAGGAGCAGGCCATGCGTATCCTGCGCTCCAGGCTGCTCGCCGCCGCCCAGGAGGAGGCCGAGCGCAACGCCGCGGACGCGCGCCGCAGCCAGGTGCGCACCGTCGACCGGTCCGAGAAGATCCGTACGTACAACTTCCCGGAAAACCGGATCTCGGACCACCGGGTCGGCTTCAAGGCGTACAACTTGGACCAGGTGCTCGACGGCGACCTGGACGCCGTGATCCAGGCCTGCGTCGACGCCGACTCCGCGGCGAAGCTCGCCGCGGCCGCGTAAGACATACCCCGTACGGAGGACCAGCGTGCAGCGACATTCTGGGGGACGCCCCCCAGGCCCCCGCACTCTGCTGCTTGCCGAGGTGGCCCAGGCCACCCAGCGGCTGGCCGACGCCGGCGTACCCTCACCGCGCTTCGACGCCGAGGAGCTCGCCGCGTTCGTGCACGGCGTCAAGCGGGGAGAGCTGCACACGGTCAAGGACGCGGACTTCGACGCCCGCTACTGGGAGGCCATCGCCCGCCGCGAGGCCCGCGAGCCGCTGCAGCACATCACCGGACGGGCCTTCTTCCGCTACCTGGAGCTCCAGGTCGGCCCCGGCGTCTTCGTGCCGCGCCCGGAGACCGAGTCGGTCGTCGGGTGGGCCATAGACGCCGTCCGTGCGATGGACGTCGTCGAGCCGCTCATCGTCGACCTGTGCACCGGCTCCGGCGCCATCGCCCTCGCCATGGCCCAGGAGGTGCCGCGCTCGCGCGTGCACGCCGTGGAGCTGTCCGAGGACGCCCTGGTGTGGGCGCGCAAGAACGCCGAGGGGTCCAGGGTCACCGTCCACCACGGCGACGCCCTGACGGCCCTGCCCGAGCTCGACGGCCAGGTCGACCTGGTCATCTCCAACCCGCCGTACATCCCGCTCACCGAGTGGGAGTACGTCGCCCCCGAGGCCCGCGACCACGACCCGGAGATGGCGCTCTTCTCCGGCGAGGACGGCCTCGACACCATCCGCGGCATCGAGCGCACCGCCCACCGGCTGCTCCGCCCCGGCGGCCTCGTCGTCATCGAGCACGCCGACACGCAGGGCGGGCAGGTGCCGTGGATCTTCAACGAGGAAGCCGGCTGGACGGACGCGGCCGACCACCCGGACCTGAACAACCGCCCGCGCTTCGCGACCGCGCGCAAGGCGACCCCATGACACACGAGACCGTGTACGTGTACGAGGAGGCCCGTTAAATGGCTCGGCGATACGACTGCAACGACGCGACCGACCGCACGACCGGCCTGCGTGAGGCCGCGTCCGCCGTCCGCCGCGGCGAGCTCGTCGTGCTGCCCACCGACACCGTGTACGGGATCGGTGCGGACGCCTTCAGCGCGGAGGCCGTCGCCGACCTGCTGGCGGCCAAGGGGCGCGGCCGCAACATGCCGACCCCCGTGCTCATCGGCTCGCCCAACACCCTGCACGGCCTGGTCACGGACTTCTCCGAGCAGGCGTGGGAGCTCGTCGACGCCTTCTGGCCCGGCGCGCTCACCCTGGTCACCAAGCACCAGCCGTCCCTCCAGTGGGACCTCGGCGACACCCGCGGCACCGTCGCGATCCGGATGCCGCTGCACCCGGTCGCCATCGAACTGCTCACCGAGGTCGGCCCGATGGCCGTCTCCTCGGCGAACCTCACCGGGCACCCGTCGCCCGAGGACTGCGACGCCGCGCAGGGCATGCTCGGCGACTCGGTCTCGGTCTACCTCGACGGCGGCCCGACCCCCGGCAACGTCCCGTCGTCGATCGTCGACGTCACCGGCAAGGTCCCGGTCCTGCTGCGCGCGGGCGCGCTCTCCGCGGACGAGCTGCGCAAGGTGGTACCCGATCTCGAGGTGGCCAATTGACCGCCCCTGAGGGGCGTGGCATAGGCGGCACGGAGACCGACACCTTCCGCATCCTCCACGTCAGCACCGGCAACGTCTGCCGCTCACCCATCACCGAGCGGCTGACCCGCCATTTCCTCTGCGACCGCCTGGGCGACCCCCTGGGCGGCGGCCTGGTCGTGGAGAGCGCCGGCACCTGGGGGCACGAGGGAGCCCCCATGGAGGCCAACGCCGAGATCGTCCTCGCCGACTTCGGCGCGGACGCGAGCGGCTTCGTCGGCCGCGAGCTGCTCGACGAGCACGTCATCCGCGCGGACCTGGTCCTCACGGCGACCCGCGACCACCGGGCGCAGGTCATCTCGATGGGGCACAGCGCGGGCCTGCGCACCTTCACCCTGAAGGAGTTCACCCGCCTGGTCCGGGCGATAGATCCGGCCACGCTCCCCGACCCGTCGAGCGACGGCGTGGTCGAACGCGCCCGCGCCCTGGTCCGCGCGGCGGCGGCCCTGCGCGGCTGGCTGCTGGCCCCGAGCGCGGAGGCGGACGAGGTCAACGACCCGTACGGGGCGCCGATCACCTTCTTCCGCTCGATCGGCGACGAGATCCAGCAGGCGCTGGACCCGGTGGTGACGGCACTGACGGGCGTGCCCACGCCGCGCTGACCGGATCTCCCGCCGGACGGAGTCCGGCGCAGCGCTCCGCGGCCTGGGAGGCCCCCTGGGGCCGGAGCAGTGCGAGGGGCGCATCGGGAAGGGGCTCCAGCAGGCGCTGGACCCGGTGGTGACGGCACTGACCGGGGTGCCGACCCCGCGCTGAGACCCCTCGGGGCGTGCCGACGCCGCGCTGAGACCCCTCGGGGCGTGCCGACGCCGCGCTGACACCCCTCGTGGGCGTTCCCGCGGGGCGCCGAGCCGGGTGCGGGCCTACATTGGGGCGTAGACGGGGGCCCGCCCACGCCTGGAGCCACAGATGCCGGTCACCGCTGCTGCCGCCGCCGACGCGCGTCTCGCCGCGTACGGTCCGGACGCCGACGCCCTGCGCCGGCAGGACCCGCAGATCGCCGACGTACTGGCCGGGGAGGCGCGGCGGCAGGCCGACGGGCTGCAGCTCATCGCCGCCGAGAACTTCGCCTCGCCCGCCGTGCTCGCCGCCCTCGGCTCGCCGCTCGCCAACAAGTACGCCGAGGGCTACCCCGGCGCCCGCTACCACGGCGGCTGCGAGTTCGCGGACGCCGCCGAGCGGCTCGCCGTCGAGCGGGCCACCGCGCTCTTCGGGGCCGACCACGCGAACGTCCAGGCCCACTCCGGCTCGCAGGCCGTCCTCGCGGCGTACGCGGCGCTGCTGAGGCCCGGGGACACCGTGCTGGCCATGGGCCTGCAGTACGGCGGGCACCTCACCCACGGCGCGCCGGCCAACTTCTCGGGCCGTTGGTTCGACTTCGTCCCGTACGGCGTCGACGCCGAGTCCGGTCTCCTCGACTACGAGCAGGTCCGCGTCCTCGCGCACGAGCACCGGCCGAAGGCGATCGTCTGCGGCTCGATCTCGTACCCCCGGCACATCGACTACGCGGCCTTCCGCGAGATCGCCGACGAGGTCGGGGCGTGCCTGATCGCCGACGCCGCTCACCCCATCGGGCTGGTGGCGGGCGGCATGGCGCCCAGCCCCGTCCCGTACGCCGACGTCGTGTGCGCGACCACGCACAAGGTGCTGCGCGGGCCGCGCGGCGGCATGGTGCTGTGCGGCGCGGAGCTCGCGGAGCGGATGGACCGGGCGGTGTTCCCGTTCACGCAGGGCGGCGCGCAGATGCACACGATCGCGGCGAAGGCGGTGGCGTTCGGGGAGGCGGCGACCGACGCGTACCGCGCGTACGTCCGGCGGGTCGTGGCGAACGCGCGGGCGCTCGCGGAGGCGCTCGCCGCCGAGGGGTTCGCCCTCACCACCGGCGGCACCGACACCCATCTGATCAGCGCCGACGCCACGCCCCTGGGCGTGGACGGACGGGTCGCCAAGGCCCGTCTCGCGGCCTGCGGCATCGTGCTGGACACGTGCGCCCTGCCGTACGGCGACGGGCGCGGCATCCGCCTCGGCACGGCCGCCGTGACGACGCAGGGGATGGGGACCGCGGAGATGGCGCGGATCGCCGCGCTGTTCACGGCGGCGCTGCGGGCGGACGACGCGGAGAAGGCGCCGCGCGTCCGCTCCGATGTGCGAGAACTCGCCGAAGGATTTCCCCCGTATCGGGGGTAGAAGCGGGGCCGTGGAACCGTCGCGGCCGTCCGCGTGTCCTCAAGCACAGGGCGACCGGGACTAGGGTGTGGGGCTGAGATGGCCAGCGATTCCTGTGGGGCAGCCCGTGCGTGATTACCTGCTGACGCTCTGTGTCACGGCCGCGGTGACCTATCTGCTGACCGGTCCGGTGCGGAAGTTCGCCATCGCGGCCGGAGCGATGCCCGAGATCCGCGCCCGCGACGTGCACCGAGAACCGACACCGCGGCTCGGTGGCATCGCCATGTTCTTCGGACTGTGTGCCGGCCTGCTCGTCGCGGACCACCTGCAGAACCTCAACAGCGTCTTCGAGCTGTCGAACGAGCCGCGCGCCCTGCTGTCGGGCGCCGCGCTGATCTGGCTGATCGGTGTGCTGGACGACAAGTTCGAGATCGACGCGCTGATCAAGCTCGGCGGGCAGATGATCGCCGCGGGCGTCATGGTGATGCAGGGCCTGACGATCCTGTGGCTGCCGATCCCCGGCGTCGGCACGGTCGCGCTCACCCAGTGGCAGGGCACGCTCCTGACCGTCGCCCTGGTGGTCATCACCATCAACGCGGTGAACTTCGTCGACGGCCTCGACGGCCTCGCGGCCGGCATGGTGTGCATCGCCGCGGCCGCGTTCTTCCTCTACGCGTACCGGATCTGGTTCGGCTACACCATCGAGGCCGCCGCCCCCGCGACACTCTTCGCGGTGATCCTCATGGGCATGTGCCTGGGCTTCCTGCCGCACAACATGCACCCGGCGCGGATCTTCATGGGCGACTCCGGCTCGATGCTCATCGGCCTGGTCCTCGCCGCCTCCGCCATCTCCATCACCGGCCAGGTCGACCCCGACGCGCTGAAGATCTTCGAGGGCTCGACCCGCCAGGCCACGCACGCCGCGCTGCCGGTCTTCATCCCGCTGCTGCTGCCGCTGACGATCATCGCCATCCCGATGGCGGACCTGGTCCTGGCCATCGTGCGCCGCACCTGGAACGGCCAGTCGCCGTTCGCCGCGGACCGCGGACACCTGCACCACCGGCTGCTGGAGATCGGGCACTCGCACAGCCGCGCCGTTCTGATCATGTACTTCTGGTCGGCGCTCATCGCCTTCGGCACGCTGGCCTACTCGGTGCACTCCGCGTCGATGTGGATCGTGCTGGTGATCGTCGCGCTCTCCGCGATCGGCCTGGTGCTCCTGCTGCTGCCGCGCTTCACGCCGCGCGCCCCGCGCTGGGCGGAGTCGTTCGTTCCGCCGCGCTACCGGCGCCGCAAGCCGGCGGTGGAGCCGGCGCCCCCGCTCGCGTACGACGGAGAGAGCGAGGAGCGCGTGCCCGTTCCGGCGGGTGTCAACGGGGCGACCGCGCTGGGCGCCCGTTCCACCCTCCCCGACCGGCGGAAGGCGGGAACGCGCGGTTGACGAAAGCCGCGAACGCGCCCCTTACCACCCAGAAGGGCCCGCTGTCGCGCACACACGCGCGGGGTCACTCTCATGTGTGAGAGTTGGCACACCTCTGAGTAAAGACCTATTCAAATAGTTTGTGATACCGTTCACGAGTACCCGGCGACACCGCCGAAGGGCCGTAGTGCGACGGCCCCTTGGCCCCGAGACCCACCTCGGACCGGGCTTACGCTCGTCCATGACGACACCACTGCCCCCACCAGCAAGCGGAGATGCCGCCATGCCCTCCAACGACGTCCGCACCCTCCTGCACACCGCCGTACCAGCCGTTGCCGCCGGCGCCATCGCGACCGTCGTGAGCGGTGTGGTCGCCGGTGGCGAGGGAGCCGTCGGCGCCGTGGCCGGCACGCTCGTGGTCGTCCTCTTCATGGGTATCGGGCTCGTGGTGCTCCAGCGGACGGCGAAGTCCATGCCGCAGCTCTTCCAGGCCATGGGCCTCATGCTCTACACGGCCCAGCTGCTGGTGCTCTTCATCTTCCTGAGCCTGCTGAAGGGCACCACGCTCTTCGACTTCAAGGCATTCAGTCTCACGCTGCTCGCGACGACCATCGTGTGGGTCGCGGCGCAGGCGCGTGCGTACATGAAAGCCAAGGTCCTCTACGTCGAGCCCGAAAAATCGGGGTCCACGACGTGAGAGGTAGGGCCGGGATAAATGCGCGTTCGAGATGCTGCTATCGTCCGGTGCCAACTGCGGCACTGCGGGCGCGGGCATCCGAGCTGACGCCTGTCCCAGCGCGAGGCGAGACGCCGACCCGCCGCCCCCCCAACCGTAAGACCAGTCCAGTGCCGAACCGCGGCTGCGTGCCGCGCCGACACAACGAGGTTGCCGTACCTATGCGCCACGCTGAAGGAGCCCGCGGTGAGTGCTGACCAGACGCTTGCCTTCGACCCGAGCTGTCACATCTTCACCGGATGCGGCTTCCCGGCGCCGGGCCTCCACACGTTCATGTACGAGCCCATCGCCAACATCGGCGGTTTCGAATTCACGAAGCCGATGCTGCTGGCCCTGCTGGGCTCGATTCTGATCGTCGGGTTCTTCTGGGCCGCCTTCGCGAAGCCGAAGCTCGTCCCGGGCAAGCTCCAGATGGTCGGCGAGGCCGGGTACGACTTCGTGCGCCGCGGCATCGTCTACGAGATCATCGGCAAGAAGGACGGCGAGAAGTACGTCCCCTTCATGGTGTCGCTGTTCTTCTTCGTCTGGGTCATGAACCTCTGGTCGATCATTCCGCTCGCCCAGTTCCCGGTCACCTCGCTGATCGCCTTCCCGGCCGGTCTCGCGCTGATCGTCTACGTGATGTGGGTCAGCCTCACCTTCAAGAAGCACGGCTTCGTGGGCGGCTGGAAGAACATCACCGGCTATGACAAGTCGCTCGGCGCGATCCTGCCGCTGATCGTCTTCCTCGAGTTCTTCTCGAACCTGATCATCCGGCCGTTCACCCACGCGGTGCGACTGTTCGCGAACATGTTCGCCGGTCACCTGCTGATCGTGATGTTCTCGCTGGCGAGCTGGTACCTGCTGAACGGCATCGGCATCGCCTACGCGGCCACGTCGTTCGTGATGGTCGTCGTGATGACCGCCTTCGAGCTCTTCATCCAGGCGGTCCAGGCGTACGTCTTCGTCCTCCTGGCCTGCAACTACGTGCAGGGCGCGCTCGCCGAGCACCACTGATCGGCCTGGGCCCCCGCCCACCCCAAACCACCAGACGTCCGGTGGCCAACCCCCACCGGATCCTTGAAAGAGAAGGAAGAACCGGCATGTCCGCTCTCGACAACCTCGCCGCTGTCACCGGAAACGTCGCCTCCATCGGCTACGGCCTCGCGGCCATCGGCCCCGGCGTCGGCGTCGGCATCATCTTCGGTAACGGCACCCAGGCCCTCGCCCGCCAGCCCGAGGCGGCCGGTCTGATCCGTACCAACCAGATCATGGGTTTCGCCTTCTGTGAGGCGCTCGCCCTCATCGGCATCGTCATGGGCTTCGTCTACCCGTCCGCCTGATCCGGACCGGCAGACCAACCCCTTTCACGGAAGGCACTGATGTGAACGCTCTGTTCCTTGCGGCAGCGGAGGAGCCCCAGCCTCCTCTGATCCCGCATCTCGACGAGCTCGTCATCGGCCTGATCGCCTTCGTCATCGTCTTCGGCTTCCTGGCCAAGAAGCTCCTCCCGAACATCAACAAGGTTCTGGACGAGCGTCGCGAGGCCATCGAGGGCGGCATCGAGAAGGCCGAGTCGGCCCAGATCGAAGCCCAGAGTGTGCTGGAGCAGTACAAGGCTCAGCTCGCCGAGGCCCGTCACGAGGCCGCGCGGCTGCGTCAGGAGGCGCAGGAGCAGGGCGCCGCGATCATCCAGGAGATGAAGGCGGAGGGCCAGCGCCAGCGCGAGGAGATCATCGCGGCCGGCCACGCCCAGATCGAGGCCGACCGCAAGGCCGCGGCGACCGCGCTGCGTCAGGACGTGGGCAAGCTCGCCACCGACCTGGCCGGCAAGCTGGTCGGCGAGTCCCTCGAGGACGTCGCCCGCCAGAGCCGCACCATCGACCGCTTCCTCGACGAGCTCGAGGAGAAGGCCGAGGCCGCCCGATGAACGGAGCGAGCCGCGAGGCACTGGCCGCCGCACGCGAGCGTCTCGACGCGCTGACCGACAACACGTCGGTCGACGTGGCGAAGCTCGCCGGCGAGCTGGCCGCCGTCACCGCGCTGCTCGACCGCGAGGTATCGCTGCGTCGGGTCCTGACCGACCCGGCGCAGGCCGGCGAGGCCAAGGCCGAGCTGGCCGCGCGACTGCTGAGCGGTCAGGTGGGCGGGGAAGCCGTCGACCTGGTCTCCGGCATGGTCCGCTCCCGCTGGTCGTACTCGCGCGACCTGGTCGACGCGCTGGAGGAGCTGGCGAACACCGCCGACCTCTCCGCCGCGCAGAAGGCCGGCGCGCTCGACGACGTCGAGGACGAGCTGTTCCGGTTCGGCCGGATCGTCGCGTCCAGCACCGAGCTGCGGGCCGCGCTGACCGACAAGGCCGCCACCGCGTCCGCCAAGGGCGAGCTGCTGCGCAGCCTGCTCGGCGGCAAGGCCGATCCGGCCACGGAGCGGCTCATCGTGCGTCTTGTGACGCAGCCGCGGGGACGTAGCCTGGAGGCGGGACTCGAATCCCTGTCCAAGCTCGCCGCGGCGCGCCGGGACCGGATGGTCGCGGTCGTCACCTCGGCGGTGCCGCTCACCGACCAGCAGAAGCAGCGCCTCGGCGCCGTACTGGCGAAGCTGTACGGCCGGCAGATGCACCTGAACCTGGACGTGGACCCCACGGTCCTCGGCGGGATCTCCGTGCGCGTCGGCGACGAGGTCATCGACGGCACCGTCGTCAACCGTCTCGCAGAGGCGGCCCGGCGGCTGGCCGGCTGAGGCCACCAACTCAACAAGCGTTACCTACGGCCCGGTTGGGCCGTGCACAGGATGCAGAAGTTCTGGGGGGAGCCCCCAGATCCCCCAAAGATACTTCGGGCCCAACAAGGAGAGCAGGGAACCCAGATGGCGGAGCTCACGATCCGGCCGGAGGAGATCCGGGACGCGCTGGAGAACTTTGTCCAGTCGTACAAGCCGGACGCGGCCTCGCGCGAGGAGGTCGGTACGGTCAGCCTGGCCGGCGACGGCATCGCGAAGGTCGAGGGTCTGCCCTCGACCATGGCGAACGAGCTGCTGAAGTTCGAGGACGGCACCCTCGGCCTCGCCCTCAACCTCGAGGAGCGCGAGATCGGTGCCATTGTCCTCGGTGAGTTCAGCGGCATCGAGGAGGGCCAGTCGGTCACCCGCACCGGCGAGGTCCTGTCCGTCGCCGTCGGCGAGGGCTACCTGGGCCGGGTCGTCGACCCGCTCGGCAACCCGATCGACGGCCTCGGCGAGATCGAGACCAGCGGTCGTCGCGCCCTTGAGCTGCAGGCCCCCACGGTCATGCAGCGCAAGTCGGTGCACGAGCCGATGGAGACCGGCTACAAGGCCGTCGACGCGATGACCCCGATCGGCCGTGGCCAGCGTCAGCTGATCATCGGTGACCGCCAGACCGGCAAGACCGCCCTGGCCGTCGACACGATCATCAACCAGCGCGACAACTGGCGCTCGGGCGACCCGAAGAAGCAGGTCCGCTGCATCTACGTCGCCATCGGCCAGAAGGGCTCCACCATCGCGTCCGTGCGCGGCGCGCTGGAGGAGGCCGGCGCCCTGGAGTACACGACCATCGTCGCCGCCCCGGCGTCCGACCCGGCCGGCTTCAAGTTCCTCGCGCCCTACACCGGCTCGGCCATCGGTCAGCAGTGGATGTACGAGGGCAAGCACGTCCTGATCATCTTCGACGACCTGTCGAAGCAGGCCGACGCCTACCGCGCCGTGTCCCTGCTGCTGCGCCGCCCGCCGGGCCGCGAGGCCTACCCGGGTGACGTCTTCTACCTGCACTCGCGTCTGCTGGAGCGCTGCGCCAAGCTCTCCGACGAGATGGGTGCCGGCTCGATGACCGGTCTGCCGATCGTCGAGACCAAGGCCAACGACGTCTCGGCGTTCATCCCGACCAACGTCATCTCCATCACCGACGGCCAGTGCTTCCTGGAGTCCGACCTGTTCAACGCCGGTCAGCGCCCGGCCCTGAACGTCGGTATCTCGGTCTCCCGCGTCGGTGGCTCGGCCCAGCACAAGGCGATGCGCCAGGTCTCCGGCCGTCTGCGCGTGGACCTCGCCCAGTTCCGCGAGCTGGAGGCGTTCGCCGCCTTCGGTTCCGACCTGGACGCCGCGTCGAAGGCCGCCCTGGAGCGCGGTAAGCGCATGGTCGAGCTGCTGAAGCAGCCGCAGTACCAGCCGATGGCGACCGAGAACCAGGTCGTCTCCGTCTGGGCCGGCACCACGGGCAAGATGGACGACGTCCCGGTCGCGGACATCCGCCGCTTCGAGCGCGAGCTGCTGGACTACCTGCACCGCGACCACAAGGGCCTGATGACCTCCATCCGCGAGGGCGCCAAGATGTCCGACGACACCCTCCAGGCCGTCGGCGACGCCATCGCCGCGTTCAAGAAGCAGTTCGAGACGTCGGACGGCAAGCTCCTTGCCGAGGACGCCCCGGCCGCCTCTAAGTGACGACGGAAGGGACCTGACTCATGGGAGCGCAGCTCCGGGTCTACAAGCGTCGCATCCGGTCCGTCACCGCGACGAAGAAGATCACCAAGGCGATGGAGATGATCGCCGCCTCGCGCATCGTCAAGGCGCAGCGCAAGGTGGCGGCCTCCACGCCGTACGCGACCGAGCTCACCCGCGCGGTCACGGCGGTGGCGACCGGATCGAACACCAACCACCCGCTCACCACGGAGGCGGACACCCCGACCCGTGCCGCGGTCCTGCTCATCACGAGCGACCGCGGTCTGGCCGGCGGCTACTCCTCCAACGCCATCAAGCAGGCCGACCGGCTCACCGAGCGGCTGCGCGGCGAGGGCAAGGAGGTCGACACGTACATCGTCGGCCGCAAGGGTGTCGCCTACTACGGCTTCCGCGAGCGCAAGGTCGCGGAGTCGTGGACCGGCTTCACCGACAGCCCGAGCTACGCGGACGCCAAGAAGGTCGCCGCGCCGCTCATCGCGGCCGTCCAGCAGGACACCGCTGAGGGTGGCGTCGACGAGCTGCACATCGTCTTCACGGAGTTCGTGTCGATGATGACGCAGATGCCGGTGGACAACCGGATGCTGCCGCTCAGCCTCGACAAGGCTGCGGAGGAGGACGGTAAGAAGGGCGAGATCCTTCCGCTGTTCGACTTCGAGCCGTCGGCGGAGGACGTCCTCGACGCCCTGCTGCCGCGCTACGTCGAGAGCCGGGTCTACAACGCCCTGCTTCAGGCCGCCGCCTCCGAGCACGCGGCCCGTCGCCGGGCGATGAAGTCGGCGACCGACAACGCGGGCGAGCTGATCAACACGCTCTCCCGACTTGCCAACGCGGCCCGCCAGGCCGAAATCACCCAGGAAATCAGCGAGATCGTCGGTGGCGCCAGCGCCCTGGCCGACGCGACCGCGGGGAGTGACAAGTAATGACGACCACTGTTGAGACGGCCGCCGCCACGGGCCGCGTCGCCCGGGTCATCGGCCCGGTCGTCGACGTGGAGTTCCCCGTCGACGCGATGCCGGAGATCTACAACGCGCTGACCGTCGAGGTCGCGGACCCGGCCGAGGCCGGCAAGAAGAAGACGCTGACGCTCGAGGTCGCCCAGCACCTCGGCGACGGCATCGTCCGCGCCATCTCCATGCAGCCCACCGACGGTCTGGTCCGCCAGGCCCCGGTGACCGACACGGGCGCGGGCATCTCCGTCCCGGTCGGCGACTTCACCAAGGGCAAGGTGTTCAACACCCTCGGTGAGGTGCTGAACCTCCCGGAGGAGAACGCCAACGTCGGCGAGCGCTGGCCGATCCACCGCAAGGCCCCCGCCTTCGACCAGCTCGAGTCCAAGACCGAGATGTTCGAGACCGGCCTGAAGGTCGTCGACCTTCTCACCCCGTACGTCAAGGGTGGAAAGATCGGTCTGTTCGGTGGTGCCGGTGTCGGCAAGACCGTGCTGATCCAGGAAATGATCATGCGTGTCGCCAACCTCCACGAGGGCGTCTCCGTCTTCGCGGGTGTCGGTGAGCGTACGCGTGAGGGCAACGACCTCATCGCGGAGATGGAAGAGTCCGGCGTTCTGGACAAGACCGCCCTGGTCTTCGGCCAGATGGACGAGCCCCCGGGCACCCGTCTGCGCGTCGCCCTGGCCGGTCTGACCATGGCGGAGTACTTCCGCGATGTGCAGAAGCAGGACGTGCTCTTCTTCATCGACAACATCTTCCGGTTCACCCAGGCCGGTTCCGAGGTGTCCACCCTGCTCGGCCGTATGCCGTCCGCGGTGGGTTACCAGCCGAACCTGGCCGACGAGATGGGTCTGCTGCAGGAGCGCATCACCTCGACGCGTGGTCACTCGATCACCTCGATGCAGGCGATCTACGTCCCCGCGGACGACCTGACCGACCCGGCCCCGGCCACCACCTTCGCCCACCTCGACGCGACGACGGTTCTCTCCCGTCCGATCTCCGAGAAGGGCATCTACCCGGCCGTGGACCCGCTGGACTCCACGTCCCGGATCCTGGACCCGCGCTACATCGCGCAGGACCACTACGAGGCCGCCATGCGCGTCAAGGGGATCCTCCAGAAGTACAAGGACCTCCAGGACATCATCGCGATCCTCGGTATCGACGAGCTGGGCGAGGAGGACAAGCTCGTTGTCCACCGTGCCCGTCGCGTCGAGCGCTTCCTGTCGCAGAACACCCACGCGGCGAAGCAGTTCACCGGTGTGGACGGCTCGGACGTGCCGCTCGACGAGTCGATCGCCGCGTTCAACGCGATCTGCGACGGCGAGTACGACCACTTCCCCGAGCAGGCCTTCTTCATGTGCGGTGGTCTCGAGGACCTGAAGAAGAACGCCAAGGAGCTGGGCGTCTCCTGAGCCACGCGCTTCCGAGCGCCGCTGACTCATGGGAAGGGGGCGGGTCCGTCCCGCCCCCTTCTCCACGCCCCGTAGAATTGACCCAACACCCGGCCGAGCGGCCGGGTGGTGACCCGAGGAGCCACCCTTGGCTGCTGAGCTGCACGTCGAGCTGGTCGCCGCGGACCGGAGTGTCTGGTCCGGCGAGGCCACCCTGGTCATCGCGCGCACCACGTCCGGCGACATCGGCGTCATGCCCGGCCACCAGCCGCTGCTCGGTGTGCTGGAGTCGGGCCCGGTGACCATCCGTACGAGTGAGGGCGCGACCGTCGTCGCCGCCGTGCACGGCGGTTTCATCACCTTCGCGGACAACAAGCTGTCGCTGCTCGCGGAGATCGCCGAGCTGGCGGACGAGATCGACCCCCAGCGCGCCGAGCGTGCGCTGGAGCGCGCGAAGGCGGAGTCGGACGCCGCGGCCGAGCGCCGCGCCGACGTCCGGCTGCGTGCGGTGGCGGCAGCGGTACGCTGACGCCCCGCGCCAACAGTTGTGCCCTCAGCCGCGGCCCCGGCTGGAACCATCCAGACCGGGCCGCGGCTGAGGCGATGCAGATGCAGTGCAGACAGGTGCAGTGCAGGTGCAGATTGTGATCCGATACGGATTCCGGTACGGCCGGTACGGGACGAT
This sequence comes from Streptomyces sp. NPDC030862, assembly GCF_055571835.1. Lineage (NCBI taxonomy): Bacteria > Bacillati > Actinomycetota > Actinomycetes > Kitasatosporales > Streptomycetaceae > Streptomyces > Streptomyces sp. NPDC030862. The sequence goes on from NZ_JBVIEN010000002.1 coordinate 438,640, forward strand.
GCGAGGAGGTCGGTGGAGATGTTCCTCGCTCTGCTTGTGAGCGCCGTGGTCGTCGCCGTGGTGGTGATCGGACTCTTCCTGTTCGGACTGCGCCGGCGGCTGATCCAGCGCTCCGGCGGCACCTTCGACTGCAGCCTGCGCTGGAACGTCCCGGAGGAGGGCGACCTCTCCGGTAAGGGCTGGGTCTACGGCGTCGCCCGCTACAGCGGCGACCGCATCGCCTGGTTCCGGGTCTTCTCCTACGCGCCCCGCCCGCGCCGCCTCCTGGAGCGCTCCGGCATCGAGGTGCTCGCGCGCCGGATGCCCGAGGGCGAGGAGGAGCTGGCGCTGCTGTCGGACTCGGTGATCCTCGGCTGCCTGCACCACGGCACGCGCCTGGAGCTGGCGATGAGCGAGGACGCGCTGACCGGCTTCCTGGCGTGGCTGGAGGCGGCGCCCCCCGGCCAGCGGGTCAATGTGGCGTGAGTCGTGAGTCGTAAGACGCGAGAGGAGCCGCACCCCGAGGGGTGCGGCTCCTCATTTGTGGGGGCTTACTTCAGCCCGTTGCTGATCGCGCCGACCAGCTCGCCGTTGGCGGTGTCACCGCTGAACTCCCAGAAGAAGGCGCCGCCCAGGCCCTGGTTCTTCGCCCACGCCATCTTCCCGGTGATCGTCGCCGGAGTGTCGTAGCTCCACCAGTTGGTGCCGCAGTGCGCGTACGCCGTGCCCGCGACGGTGCCGTTGGCCGGGCAGGAGGCCTTGAGGACCTTGTAGTCCTCGATGCCCTGCTCGTACGTGCCGGCCGCCGGGCCCGTCGCCGTACCGCCCGGCTCCTTCTGGGTCACGCCGGTCCAGCCGCGCCCGTAGAAGCCGATGCCGAGGAGCAGCTTGGCGGACGGCACGCCCTTCGCCTTGAACTTGGCGATCGCCTCGGCGGAGTTGTAGCCCGCCTGCGGGATGCCCGGGTACGAGGTGAGGGGGGAGTGCGGGGCCGTCGGGCCCTTCGCCGCCCAGGCGCCGAAGAAGTCGTAGGTCATCACGTTGTACCAGTCGACGTACTGCGCGGCGGGGCCGTAGTCGGCCGCGTCGATCTTGCCGCCGGCGGAGGCGTCGGCGGTGACGGCTGCGGTGACCAGGTTGTTCGGGCCGAACTTCGCCCGCATCGCCTTCATCATGGTGCTGAAGGCCGCCGGACCGCTGGTGGTGTCACAGGACAGACCGCAGGCGTTCGGGTACTCCCAGTCCAGGTCGATGCCGTCGAAGACGTCGGCCCAGCGCGGGTCCTCCACCAGGTCGTAGCAGGACTGGGCGAAGGCGGTCGGGTTCTTCACGGCGTCGGGGAAGCCGCCGGACCAGGTCCAGCCGCCGAACGACCACAGCACCTTGATGTGCGGGTACTGGGCCTTGAGCTTGCGCAGCTGGTTGAAGTTGCCGCGCAGCGGCTGGTCCCAGGTGTCGGCCTTGCCGTCGACGGACTGGTCGGCGGTGTACGCCTTGTCGTAGTCGGCGAAGGCGTCGCCGATGGTGCACTTGCCGCCCTGGACGTTGCCGAAGGCGTAGTTGATGTGCGTGATCTTCTGCGCGGAGCCGGACGTCACCAGGTTCTTGACGTGGTAGTTGCGTCCGTAGACGCCCCAGTTGGTGAAGTAGCCCAGGTTGACCTTGGAGCCGGGGCCGGGACCGGGACCGGGGCCGGGGTCCGTGCCGCCACCGGTGGTGCGGACCGCGCGGGAGCCGCCGGCCGGGCCGGTCTGGCCGGCGGTGTCGCGGGCCTGGACGGCGTACGAGTAGTCCGTGCCGGCGGTCAGACCGGTGTCGGTGTACGTCAGGCCGGTGACGGTGGCGACCTTGGCGCCGTCGCGCAGCACGTCGTAGTTCTTGACGCCCTTGTCGTCGGTGGCCGCGGTCCAGCTGAGCTTCACCGAGGTGTCGGTGATGTCCGAGGCCGCGGGGGTGCCGGGCGCGGAGGGCGGGGCGTCACCGGGGACGGTGGGTCCGCCGTCGCACGAGCCGCCGTTCAGCTTGCAGCCGGTGGGCGAGCCGGTGCCGGTGCCGTTGAAGCCGAAGGAGACGGAGGCGCCGGGGGCGAGGGTGCCGTTCCAGCCGACGTTCTTGGCGGTCCAGTGGGTGCCGCTGTTGGTGACGGTGGCGTCCCAGGCGGAGGTGACCGACGTGCCGGAGGGGAAGTCCCACTCGACGGTCCAGGAGGAGAGGGTGGTCGTGCCGGTGTTCTTCACCGTCCACTTGCCCTCGAAGCCGGAGCCCCAGTCGGAGACCTTGGTGTACGAGGCGGTCGCGGAGGCCGCGGCCTGGGCGGGGGAGGCGAGGCCGACCATGGCGGCCAGCGGCAGCAGAAGGGCGGTGAGTCCGGCCGTGGCTCTGGCCCGGAATCGCGATCTGCGCGGGAGTGCTTGAGTGCTCAACGGTGCTCCTCAAGATGCGGACGGACATGGTGGGGGTCGGTTGAGTCCGTGAAAGGTGCGCGCCGTGAGCGTAGGAAGGTCTGGACCAATCGTCAATAGGTCCAGACCATTAGAGTTCGACTGTCGTTGGCCCCTGTGTCAGACGCCCAACTCCTGTGCCAGCACTGCCGCTTGCACCCTGCTGCGCAGCTCCAGCTTCCCCAGCAGGCGGCTGACGTGCGTCTTCACCGTGGCCTCGGCCATGTCGAGGCGTACCGCGATCTCCGCGTTCGACAGCCCCTCGCCCAGGCAGGACAGCACCTCGCGCTCGCGCCGCGTCAGCGCGTCGAGCGCGGCAGGGTCCGGGCCCGCGCCGTTCCGCGCCGACGGGCGCGACGGGCGCGACGGGGCCGCGAACTCCGCGATCAGGCGCCGCGTCACCGCCGGGGCGATCAGGCCCTCGCCGCGCGCCACCGTCCGTACCGCCTCGATCAGGTCCTTCGCCTCGGTGTTCTTCAGCAGGAAGCCGGCGGCCCCGGCGCGCAGGGCGCCGAAGACGTACTCGTCCAGGTCGAACGTCGTCAGGACGAGGACGTCGGCGAGGCCCTCGGTCACCACCTGCCGGGTCGCGGACACCCCGTCGAGCCGCGGCATCTGAACGTCCATCAGGACCAGGTCCGGCCGCAGCTCCCGCGCGAGCCGCACCGCCTCCTCGCCGTCCCGCGCCTCCCCGACCACCTCGACGTCCGGCGCGCTGCGCAGGATGAGCACCAGCCCGGCCCGTACCGCGCTCTGGTCCTCCGCGACGAGCACACGCACCCGCTGCCCGCGTCGGCTGTCCGTCATGCGTCCGGCTCCTTGTCGTCCTCCGTCACGGGCAGCTCCGCCCGTACCCGCCAGATCTTCTCGTCCCGCTCCACCACCGGGCCCGCCTCGAACTCCCCGCCCACGAGCGCGATCCGCTCCCGCATCCCCACCAGCCCGGCGCCCGAGCCCGGCACCCGCGGGCCGGGCCGGACGCCGTACGGGCTCGTCACCTCCACCGTCAGCGCGTGGTCGGCCGACCGCAGGACGACGGTGACCTCGCCGGGGTCGGCGTGCTTCAGCGCGTTCGTCAGCGACTCCTGGACGATGCGGTACGCCGCCAGCTCGACCGGTGCCGGCAACACGGTGTCCGGCGCGCGGCCGTCGAACAGCCGGAACGTCAGGCCGCTTCCGGCGCCGTTCGTCCGCGCGTGGCGCACCAGCGCGTCCAGGCCGTCGAGGGTCGGGGCGGGGGCGGGTTCGTCGTGGTCGCCCCGGTCGCGCAGCAGGCCGATGAGGCGGCGCATCTCCGCGAGGCCCTCGACGCTGTTCTCCCGGATGACGCCGAGCGCCTCCCGCGAGGTCTTCGGGTCGTCCAGCGACAGCGCGGCGGTGGAGTGGATCGCGATGGCGGACAGGTGGCCCGCCACCAGGTCGTGCAGCTCCCGCGCCATCCGGGCCCGCTCGGCGATCACCGCCTCCCGGCGGTCCCGCTCGGCCAGCAGCGCCGTCTGCTCCGCGCGCAGCCGCGCGGTGTCGGCGGCCTGCCGGTGGTTGCGGACGACCGCGCCGGTGATCGCCGGGAAGAACGAGATCAGGGCTGTGACCACCCCGATGAGCAGGGCGATCGGCTCCCGGTACCAGGCCAGGAAGCCGAGCGTCACCCCGATGGTGATCAGGCCGGTGGTGACCGGGATGCGCCGCGCCGAGGCGGGCGGGCCGTACACGACGGCCGCGTAGACGATGTCCGCGAACATCACGATGGTCATCAGGTTGCCGCGCGTGAACTGGTCCCCGACGACGGCGACCGTGCCGGCGACCAGCGCCGTGCGCGGCATGGTCCGGCGCACCAGCGCCAGCGCGGTCATCACGAGGAGCGGCACCAGCACCACCGCACCGGCCGGCAGCCCGGAGTTCGGCCCCTGCGCGTACAGCCCGAACGCCCACAGCACCAGGCCGCAGGTCAGCCCGGCCGCGGCGATCAGCACATCGGCGCGATGCGTACGGGGGAGTCTCACGGGTCCATCCAACACGGTGGCCCGCTCAGGGGCGTCCACGCGCGGGCGGAGCGTCGACTACATCGAAGGATGCAGTACCGATTCGTCACCGGCGACGACGCGCAGGCGGGCGCGGGCCGGGAGGCTGGAGAAGTACGGAAGGCCCGCCGGAGGGCCGCCGGAGGGAGAACTGCTGTGGTCGTCGCGCTGATCGTCATCTGTGAGGTCGGCTTCTGGGTGCTGCTGGCCGCCGGGCTCGCCACCCGCTACCTGCTGAAGATGCCCCGCACGGGCGCCGCGCTGCTGCTGTGCGAGCCGCTGCTGGAGGTCGTGCTGCTGGTCGCCACGGCGATCGACCTCAAGAACGGCGCCGAGCCGAGCTGGGAGCACGGCCTGGCCGCGCTCTACATCGGCTACACCGTCGGCCACGGCCACCGCACCGTCAAGTGGCTCGACGGCCACGCCGCCCACCGCCTCGGCGGCGGCCCCCGCCCGGTGCCGCCCCCGCGCTACGGCATGGCCCGCGCCCGCCACGAGGGCCGCATCTGGCTCGGCACCCTCGTGGGGGCGGTGGTCGCCACGGTCCTGCTGTGGCTGGCGATCCTGTACGTCGACGACCCCGGCCGCACCGGCACGCTCGTCGGCTGGATGGGCGCGGCGTGGCGGGCGGCCGGGATCCACGGCCTGATCGCCCTCTCGTACGCGATCTGGCCGAGGAAGGACCCCGAGGAGCCGCAGAAGCAGCCCGAACCGGTCCGCGTCGAGCGCCGGTAGCGGCAGTCAGCCGCGCTAGCGCTCTCCGCCCGGCACCCACAGCACGTCGCCGACCTCCTTGTTCGCCGTCCTGGCCAAGATGAACAGGAGGTCGGAGAGCCGGTTCAGGTACGTCGCCGTCAGGGCGTTCATCGTCTCCCCGTGCACCTCCAGCGCGGCCCACGTCGAGCGCTCGGCGCGACGGACGACCGTGCACGCCTGGTGCAGCAGCGCCGCGCCCGGCGTGCCGCCCGGGAGGATGAAGGAGCGCAGCTTCTCCAGGTCCTCCAGGAAGCGGTCGCAGTCCGCCTCCAGCTTGTCGATGTACGACTGCTCCACGCGCAGCGGCGGGTACTCCGGGTCCGGAACGACCGGGGTCGCCAGGTCCGCGCCCACGTCGAACAGGTCGTTCTGGACGCGGACGAGGACCTTGACGACGTCCGCGTCGAGCTTCCCCAGCGCGATCGCCGTACCGATGACGGCGTTGGCCTCGTTGGCGTCGGCGTACGCCGCGATCCGCAGATCGGTCTTGGCGGTCCGGCTCATGTCGCCGAGCGCCGTCGTGCCCTTGTCGCCGGTGCGCGTGTAGATGCGCGTCAGATTGACCATACGGCCACCCTAGTTACGCCCCGGCCTTCCGGAACACCCGTGTGCCCACCGTCACGGCCAGCCCCGCGAACGCGACCGCGACCAGCACCCCGTACAGCATCGCCGTACTCGCGTACTCCCCGACGTACGCCGCCCGCACCGCGTCCACCAGGTAGCGGAACGGCATGAGGTGCGACAGCCCGTCCAGCCAGGCCGGGGCCAGCGCCATCGGCAGCATCAGGCCCGACAGCAGCATCGACGGCATGGTGACGGCGTTGATGACCGGTCCGAACTCGTGGGGTGCCGAGACCTTCATCGCCAGCGCGTACGACAGCGAGGCCAGCGCCATCGTCAGGACGGCGACGAAGCCGAAGCCGATGAGGACCCCGCCGAGCGGCGCCCGCAGGCCCATCGCGACCGCCGCCAGCACCAGCAGCACCGCCTGGAAGACGAGGAGTGCCGCGTCCCGCAGGACCCGCCCCAGCAGCAGGGCGAGGCGGCTGGCCGGTGTGACGCGCATCCGCTCCACCACGCCCGTCTGCTTCTCCACGATGATCGAGAAACCGGCGAACGACGCCCCGAAGAGCCCCAGCTGGAGCAGCAGCCCGGGGACGAGCACCTGCCACGAGTCGCCCTCCGTGCCGAGCGGCAGCCCGGTGAGCAGCGGCCCGAAGAAGAGCAGGTACAGCAGCGGCATCAGCACGCCGAAGAGCATGTGGAACTTCGAGCGCAGCGTCGCGCGGGCGTACCGCCCGAAGACGAGCGCGGTGTCGTGCAGCAGCAAGGCAGGCTCCTAGACCGCGAGGGGTGTGGGGTCGGCGGGCGCGGGGCGGCGCCCGGTGATGGCGAGGAAGGCGTCCTGGAGGGACGCGTCCGCCGAGCCGGCGTACCGCTCCTTGAGCTCCGCCGGGGTGCCCTCGGCGACCACCACGCCCTTGTCGACGACGACGAGCCGGTCCGCGAGCGCATCCGCCTCGTCGAGGTAGTGGGTGGTGAGGAAGACGGTGGTGCCGTGCTCGTCGCGCAGCCGCCGCACCAGCCGCCACAGGTCCGCCCGGCTGCCGGGGTCGAGGCCGGTGGTCGGCTCGTCGAGGAAGAGCACCTCGGGGCGGTGGACGAGCCCGAGCGCGATGTCGAGCCGCCGTCGCTGCCCGCCGGAGAGGGCCGCGCACGGCCGGTCGAGCAGCTCGGCGAGGTCCAGCTCGCGCGCGAGCTCCTCGGCGCGGGCGGCCGCCTCGGCCTTGGACAGCCGGTAGAGGCGGCCCTGGGTGACGAGCTCCTCGCGTACCGAGATCTGCGGGTCGACGCCGCCGGACTGGGCGACGTACCCGATCTTCTGCCGTACGCCGGCGGGGTCGGCGACCAGGTCGCGCCCGGCGACCGTGGCGGCGCCGCCGGTCGGCGGGAGCAGCGTGGTGAGCATCCGCAGGGTGGTGGTCTTGCCGGCCCCGTTGGGGCCGAGGAAGCCGAGGATCTCGCCGGGCCGCACGGTCAGGTCGACGCCGCGCACGGCTTCGACGGATCCGTTGCGGGTGCGGAAGGTGTGGGCCAGTCCGGCCGCGCTGATGATGGGCATGACCCCAGAAAACCAGAGCGACTTAAAGATTGCAATGACTCCAAGTTTTCAGTGTGCCCAGGAAAGCTAGGATGAGGGCATGACGACCAGCGGGGAGCCGAGCGGGGCGAGCGAGGGGCGCGAGGGACGTGGGACGCCCGAGGCGCCCGAGGGGCTGAGGGAGCGTAAGAAGAGGCAGGCCAGGCGCCACATCTCCGATGTCGCTACGGGCCTGTTCCTGGAGCGCGGCTTCGACGCGGTGACGATCGCCGAGATCGCCCGCGCCGCCGACGTGTCCGTCAACACGGTCTACAACTACTTCCCCGCCAAGGAGGACCTCTTCCTCGACCGGAGCGAGAACCTCGTCGACCGGGTCTCCCGCTGGGTCAGGGGCCGGCGCCCGGGGGAGTCGGGCGCCGAAGCCGTCCTGCGCGAGCTGCGCGAGGCGGTCGAGGGCCTCTCCAACGCCGTCGGGCTCTTCCCCGGCTACGCCGACTTCATGCAGGTCATCCTGGACGCGCCCACCCTGCGCTCCCGCCTCTGGGAGATCCAGGGGCAGGCCCTGGAGAACCTGGAGCGCACCGTGCGGGCGGAGGTCGGCGCGGACGACGCCGACCCCGTGCCCCTCCTCGTCGCCGGCCAGCTCAACTGGCTGCACTCCACCCTCATGCGCTGGATCACCGCCCAGATGCTGCGCCGCCGCGACCCCGCCGAGGTCTCGCGCGAAGCGCTCGTCCTCCTCGACGAGATGGAGGAGCTGCTGGGCGAGAAGGTGCTCACCTATGGGGCGAAAAGCCGGGGATGACCCGCCGGAAGTCTCACCTGACGGGCCGTATCAGTGTGATGTCCGTCATGTGAGACGTGACGCGCATCTCTTCGCCGCCACACGGGCGCCGCCGGACGCTAACCTCCCGCCGAAGGGCCGAAAAGTAAACAGGCGTTAAGGGGTAGAACGTGGCCAGGAAGCTCGCCGTCATCGGGGCCGGACTCATGGGATCCGGAATCGCGCAGGTCTCGGCCCAGGCGGGCTGGGAGGTCGTGCTGCGTGACGTCACCGACGCGGCCCTGACCCGCGGTACGGACGGCATCAAGGCGTCGTACGACAAGTTCGTCTCCAAGGGCAAGCTGGACGCCGCCGACGCCGAGGCCGCGCTCGCCCGGATCACCACGACCACCGACCTCGACGCGGTCGCCGACGCCGACATCGTCGTCGAGGCGGTCTTCGAGAAGCTGGAGGTCAAGCACGACATCTTCCGTACGCTCGACAAGCTCGTACGCGACGACGCCGTGCTCGCCTCCAACACCTCCGCCATCCCGATCACCAAGATCGCCGCCGTGACGGAACGCCCGGAGCGCGTCGTCGGCACGCACTTCTTCTCGCCCGTCCCGATGATGCAGCTGTGCGAGCTGGTGCGCGGCTACAAGACGAGCGACGAAACCCTCGCCACCGCCCGCGAGTTCGCCGAGTCCGTCGGCAAGACCTGCATCGTCGTCAACCGCGACGTCGCCGGGTTCGTGACGACCCGTCTCATCTCCGCGCTCGTCGTCGAGGCGGCGAAGCTGTACGAGTCGGGCGTCGCCTCCGCCGAGGACATCGACATCGCCTGCAAGCTCGGCTTCGGGCACGCCATGGGCCCGCTCGCCACCGCCGACCTGACGGGCGTCGACATCCTGCTGCACGCCACCGGCAACATCTACACCGAGACCCAGGACGAGAAGTTCGCGCCGCCGGAGCTGATGCGCCGGATGGTGGACGCCGGTGACATCGGCCGCAAGAGCGGGCAGGGCTTCTACAAGCACTGAACCGTGTCGGCGGTTACGCCATCACCCCGAGGGGTGAATTCGGTATCGGTTCGCTTACAAGGCGCAACTGCTCCACCGGTACGGCAGTCAGTTGATGCATAGAAAGAACCTGACGACCACAGCACCATCACAGCACTCTCGGGGAGCGCATATGCATATCAGGGGCGACCACGCCGAGCTGGTCGTCGGGGGCCGCCTCGACGTCCGCAGCGCGGCGGACGCCCGTACGGTCCTGCACTCGGCCGTCGACGACGGCGCCGGCGACCTGGTGCTCGACCTGACCGGCCTCGACTCCTGGGACGCCACCGGACTCGGGGTCATCATGGGTGCTCACCGGCGTGCGGGCCGCTGCGGCCGCCGGCTGGTGCTGCGGGGCGTACCGCCCCAGATGCAGCGCCTGCTGGTGGCCACCCGGCTGCACCGCATCCTCGCCATCGAGGGCGGCATCGCCGCCGAAACGTTGCCCCGCGTCTGACACCGGGCGGCCCGTCGCAGGCCGCGGCCGTACGCCACAGGCGCACAATCCTCACAAGACCGTGACGTCTTGGGCGGCACGGCACCCCGGCGCTTCCTCGATACTGGGCGAACGTCTAGGGTTCGGTCGCCTGCCGAATGACGAACCCACCGGCGGGCACCGGACCAGAAGCGCCAGCGGCGTGCGGAACGGCCGGGAGGGACTTCGGCGCGCACCGCTTTTGGGGGCACACACCATGAACCCGATGAACCGAGGGCCGGCTGAGTACGGCCACGACAAGGACGACAACGGCACCGGCGGCGACGGTTCCCACCGCGCCCACTCCGCGTCGCGCGACGACGCGGCGCCGCGCGAACGCGGCGGTGAACGCGGTGCCGAGCGGGGGCTGCCGGCCGGCCCCGCCCGTACCGCCCAGATCGTCGCGGGCGACCTGCTGCTCACCGTCAACCCGATAGACGGCAGCGAGATCGAACCGTGTCCGCCCGGCCGGCAGCCCGCACCACCGGGCCGCCGCACCGCCGAGGAGCGCGTCGAACGGGCCCGCGCCGCGGGCCCGCCCGTGCCCCCCGGCCCCGCCGCCCGCCACCTGACGCTGCTGGAGCGCCAGGAGGAGCGCGAGCGGCTGGTACGGCTCCTCGCGCGCGGCCGCTCCGTCCGGCTGACCGGGCCCCACGGCTCCGGCCGCACCGCGCTGCTCGACGCCGTCGCGACCGACTGCGCCGACCTCGCCCCCGACGGCGTCGTACGGCTCAGCGGCCATCGCCGCACGGCCGCCGAGCTGCTGTACGAGCTCTACGCCACCGTGTACCGCGCGCCCGGGCAGCGACCCGACCGCGCGGGGCTGCCGGCCGCCGTGCGGGAGATCGGCGCCGTCGTGGTCGTCGACGACCTCGAGTTCGGCGGCACCGCGCTGGACGAGCTGCTCGACGCCGCGCCCGAGTGCGCCTTCCTGCTCGCCACCACGCCCGACGTCGCCGCGCCCTCGCCCGACTCGCACCTCGAAGAGGTCTTCCTGAGCGGGCTCGGCCGGGGCTCGGTCCTGGAGCTGCTGGAGCGCGGCGTCGACCGGGCGCTCACCGACGAGGAGGCGAACTGGGCGGCGGACCTCTGGTTCGAGTCCGAGGGCCTGCCCCTGCGCTTCGTCCAGGCCGGCGCCCTGCTGCGGCAGCGCGACGAGCTGAGCGCGGGCGCCGGGACCGGGACCGGGAACGCGGACGCGGACGAGGACGGCGACCCGGAGCTCGCGGACGACGCGTCCGGCGACGCCGACGTCTTCACCGGCACCCGAACCCTCCCGCTGCCGACGCTCGCCGAAGGCGCCGCGCCCGCAGCCCTGCTCGCCTCCCGGCTCTCCGAGTCGGCGCGCGAGACCCTGCGCTTCGCGGTCGCCCTCGGCGGCGAGGTGCCGCACCAGGCACACCTGCCGGCGCTGGTCGGCGACACCCACGCGGACGCCGCCCTCGCCGAGCTGCTCGGCTGCGGGCTGCTCACCCCGGTCGGCTCGCGCCACCGGCTCGCCTCCGGGGTGCTCGCCCAGCTCACCCGCAGCGGGTACGACAAGGGCGCGGTCGCCCGCGCCCACACCGCCGCACAGCACTACGCCTGGTGGGCCGCGCACCCGTCGGTCACCTCCGAGCGGGCCTCGGTCGAGGCGGACGCGGTGCTCGCCGCGATGGCCGCGCTGGTGCCCGGGGGAGAGGCCGGCCACGCGAGCGCGGCCGTGCTGCTGGCGCGCAGCGCGGCGCCCGCCTTCGCGGCCGGGCTGCACTGGGCCGCCTGGGAGCGGGCGCTGCGCACCGGCCAGGAAGCAGCCCGCATTTCGGGCGAAGTGGCCGAAGAAGCCTATTTCCACCACGAGTTGGGTGTCCTCGCGCTCTGCTCCGGGAACCTCGACCGGGCCCGCGCCGAGCTGGAGGCGTCCATCGGCATGCGCGGCGCGCTCGCCGACAAGCGCGGCACGGTCGCCGGGCGCCGGGCCCTGGCCCTGGTCGCCGACCGCGAACGGGGCGCGCTGTCGGCCGGCCGTACGACGGCGGGCGAAGCGGCGCGGCGCGAAGGGGCGGAGGCCCCGGCCGGCGGCGTACCGACCCCGGCCGGCGGCCTCGCAGCCCTTCCGTACCTGCCGGGCCTGTCGCGCGAGACCCCCTCCGGCGCCCTGCGCAAGGACGCTCCCGGTACGCCGGGGGCGGCGCCCGGCGCAGCGGGTGCGCGGCCGGGGCAGGCCGCCCTGGGCGCCGGGCCCCTGGGTGGCGGGCCCCTGGGTGGCGGGCCCCGCCCGTCCGCGCCCGGCTCCGCGCCGTCCGGACCCTCGGGACCCGGGACTTCCGGGCCCGGCTCTGCGGGGCCTGGTTTCTCGCGGCCCGGTGCTTCGCGCCCCGGCCTCTCCGGGCTCGGCGCCTCCGCGCGGCGCACCCTGCTCACCGGCGCCCGGCGCAATCTCGTCGCGGCGAGCGCGGGCGCGCTCCTCGCCGCCGTGCTCGGCACGGTCGTCACGCTCGGCGCCACCTCGGGCGGCGAGGAGGACGAGGGCGGCTCGGGCCGCGTCACCTCCGACCAGACGGCCACCGTGGACGACGGCAACGGCGGCGGCTCGGACACCGAGGAGCCCGGCCAGGACTCCACCCGCGACCCCGCCGACGGCTCCACCGGAGGCTCCGGCGGCACCGGCGGTACGGGCGGCTCCGGCGGCCCCGGCGCCTCGGCCCGGCCGGGCGAGTCGGGCTCGGCGGGCAACCCGACCGCTCCGGGCGGCGGCACCCCCTCCGCGACGACCGGCTCGACGTCGACCAGTGGCACCTCGCCGACGTCCGGCGGCAGCAGCTCCACGTCGACCGGCGGCAGCTCCTCGCCCAGCAGCACCGGCGGCGGCAGCTCCTCGCCGGCCACCACCGGCGGCAGCAGCGGCGACCCCTCGCCGAGCACCTCCGGCGGCAGCACCACCTCGCCGGCGCCGACCACGAGCGGCGGCTCCACGACGGGCGACGCCGGCAGCAGCACGAGTGGCTCCACCACGGGCGACCCCACGACCGGGGGCACGGCGGACGGCGGCGCCGACAGCGGCGGCACCGACACCACGAGCGGCGGCGCGGGTGGCGGAACCACCGGCGGCGGCGCCGACACCACCGGCGGTACGACGACGACCGACGGGGGCGCGCCCAGCAGCTCCTGAGGCGCGGAACGCGCGAAAGGCCCCGGGCGACGAGTTCAGTCGCCCGGGGCCTTCCGCGTACCGCCGGTCAGAGAAGTCGGGAACGGCTCAGAACAGCCGCAGCTTGTCGTCCTCGATGCCACGCAGCGCGTCGTAGTCCAGCACCACGCACCCGATCCCGCGGTCCGTCGCCAGCACGCGCGCCTGCGGCTTGATCTCCTGCGCGGCGAAGATGCCCCGCACCGGTGCCAGGTGCGGGTCGCGGTTGAGCAGCTCCAGATAGCGCGTGAGCTGCTCCACACCGTCGATCTCGCCGCGCCGCTTGATCTCCACGGCGACCGTGGCGCCGTCCGCGTCGCGGCAGAGGATGTCCACGGGGCCGATGGCAGTGGGGTATTCGCGCCGGATCAGCGCATAACCGTCCCCCAATGTCTCGATCCTGTCGGCGAGGAGCTCCTGGAGGTGCGCTTCCACGCCGTCCTTGATGAGGCCGGGGTCCACACCGAGCTCGTGCGACGAGTCGTGGAGGATCTCCTCCATCGTGATGATCAGTTTCTCGCCCGCTTTGTTCACGACCGTCCACACGCTGTCGTCACCCTCCTTGAGGGTGCACGGCGGGGACATCCAGTTGAGCGGTTTGTACGCCCGGTCGTCCGCGTGAATGGAGACGCTGCCGTCTGCCTTGACGAGGATCAGACGGGGGGCGGAGGGCAGGTGGGCGGTGAGCCGGCCCGCGTAGTCCACGGAGCAGCGGGCGATGACGAGACGCATGGTGCGCAACGCTACAAGACACCCGCTCTTCCGCGCGATTCGGTCCTAAACCCCCGTACGTACATGGCCGGTTGTGGCCCCATTCTCCTGGTGCGCTCCGGACAGCGCGCTTACCGTGGACGCGGGAGGTCGTCGCCCGGGCACTCTGCGTGGCGTACGGGGCGTCCTCCTTCCCTGCCCGTAAGGCCTCGGTTCCGTCCGGGGCCGCGAGAGGAGAACCCATGTCGCTCGACGTCTCACCGGCGCTGTTGGAACAGGCCGAGCGAGGCGAGGTCGACGAAGCCGACTTCGTCGACTGCGTCCGGACCTCCCTGCCCTACGCATGGGAGATGATCAGCTCGCTGGTGGCCCAGCTGAAGGTGGACGGCGGCGCGTTCGCCGACAACCAGACGCCGCCGCCGGACGAGCAGGCGCGCGGCCAGCTGCTGCGTGCGCTCGCGAGTGACGCGATCCGGGGTGCGCTCCAGCGGCACTTCGGGGTCCGTCTGGCGTTCCAGAACTGCCACCGCGTCGCGGTGTTCCCGCTGGACTCCTCGGTGGACGAGCGGTACACCCGCTTCACTTCCGTACGGGCCCAGCTGCTGAACCAGTCGCCGACACTGCGCGACTGCTGAGCCCGTGCTGCCGCTCCGCCTCGCGGGAGGCGCGCCTCGCACCGGGGCGGCAGCACCGATGGCCTCGGCACCGATGGCCTCAAGCCTCACGGCCTCGTGCCTCACGGGTTCAGGTGAGGAGCGGCAGCACCTCCGAGCCCAGCCGCCGTACGTTCTCCTCCGTGGCCAGGACGTCCCCCGAGCCCTCGACGAGCAGCGCGAAGCGCGTGATGCCCGTCCGCTCCGACGTCGCCGCGAGCCGGTCCGCCGCCCCTCGGGCCGTCCCCACCGGGTGCAGCCGGCACAGCAGCTCCGTGTACGCGACCGGGTCGCGCATCGCACGGTGCCGCCCGTCGACCGTCACATGGGCGTCCAGCCCCTGCTTCAGCCAGCCGGGCATCGCCTTCAGCAGCGCCTGGGCCGCGTCCGCAGCCCGGTCCGCGAGCTGCGCCACACCCGCCGAGACGTGCCCGGCGGCGGCGCGGGCGATCACCTCGGGAGGATGTCCGGCGGCGCGCGCCTCCGCCCGCCACAGCGCGACCATCTCCGCCTTCTCGTCGTCGCCGCAGTGCATGCCGAGCAGCATCGGCAGCGCCCGCTCGGCGGCCAGCCGTACGCTCGCGGGCGAGGTGCACGCGAGGACGGTCTCGGGGACCGGGTCGCCGTCGATCAGCTCGTCCGCCCTCGGGACGACGGTCACCTCGCGGAACCGGTGGCGCGGCCCGTCCGCCCCCACGCGCGGCTCGCGCAGCCAGCGCAGCAGCAGGTCCAGCGACTCCGGGAAGTCCCGCTCGTACGCCGCGAGGCCCGAGCCGAAGACCTCCAGGTCGACCCAGGGCCCGCCCCGGCCGACGCCGAGCGTGAACCGGCCCCCGGACGTGACGTGCAGCAGCGCAGCCTGCTCGCCGAGCGTGACGGGGTGGGTGGTCGGCAGGACGCTGACCGCCGTGCCGACGCGGATCCGGCGGGTGCGGCCCAGCAGCAGCGCGGCGAGGGTGACGGCCGAGGGGCACACGCCGTACGGGACGAAGTGGTGCTCGGCGAGCCAGACCGAGTCCAGCCCGGCCTCTTCGGCGACCTCGGCCGAGCGGATCGCGCGGTGCAGCGTTTCGCCCTGTCCCTGGCCGGGAAACTGGGCGGCCAGTACGAAAGTTCCCACACGCATCGCCTGATGCCTCCTAGAGCGGCCGACGCGACTCCCCTCACGGGCAACAACGCCTGGCAGGTGCCAAAGGCAACGGCCAACGGGCAAGTTGTTCTGATTTTCCGCTAACTGCCTCTGTCGTAGGCTTGACCGACCCGATTCGTGCCCGCCAAGTGAGGTGTCCCGTGTCTCCGCGCCGCAACCGCCCCCGTGGCGGCGAGAAGCCGAACGAGCGCGCCGCCGAGACGGGCGACCGGTACGGCGGTTTCCAGCGCAGCGAGACCTGGCAGGGCGAGGACTGGGCCGTCCGGCACGTGGCGGGCGCGAGCGCCGCGGGCAAGCGGTACCGGTGCCCCGGCTGCGACCAGGAGATCCCCTCCTCGGTTCCGCACGTGGTGGCGTGGCCGTCCTCGTACGGCGGCGTGGAGGACCGGCGCCACTGGCACAAGGCGTGCTGGAACGCGAAGGACCGCCGCACCACGCGGGTGCAGCGGTCCCGTAACGCGCCCCGGTACTAACCCGGACGGGTGAAGGTCTGTCTGTCGTGTGCCGGTGTCAGACGTCCCGTTTGTCGAGCGCGAGGAAGGCGCCGACCATGGCCACCGCCGTCACGCCCAGCATGATCCACAGCGGCTCCCAGCCGGACGGGCCGGTCTCGGTGACGGCGTTGTCGTAGAGGACGCCGAGCTGGCTCGGGATCGAGTACTCGAAGAGGGCCTGCCGCACGTCCTGGAGCGACTCCGCGACCATGAACAGCGCCAGGACCAGGGGCAGCAGGACGATGCCGAGCATCACGGTGATCGCGCCGGCCGAGTGGCGCAGCAGCGCGCCGACGGCGAGCGACAGCAGGCCGAGCGTCGCCACGTACAGGCCGACACCGACGGTGGCGCGGAACCAGTCCTCGCCGGTCGACGTGCCCGAGGCGACGATCGCGGTCTGGATCGCTCCGACGAGCGCGGCGACGGTGGTGGTGACCAGGAAGACCACCAGGAAGAAGACGATCGACTTCGCGGCGAGCACGCGGGCGCGGCTGGGGCACGCGGTCAGGGTCGTACGGATCATGCCGGTGCCGTACTCGGAGGAGATGGTGAGCACGCCCAGCGTGATCACGCAGATCGAGCCCAGCAGCACGCCGAAGAAGCCGAGCGGGAGCACGGACTCGCCTTCGAGGTCCGTGTTGGTGCCGGCCACGGCGAAGGCGGAGAGCAGGCCGATGCCGATCATCAGCAGGATCATCACGCCGAGCGTCCACATCGTGGACCGGACGGATCGGATTTTGGTCCACTCGGAGGCGAGCGCGTCCCCGAGGTGGGCGCGGCGGACGGGGATGGGGGAGCTGTAGGAGTAGGGCGGGGTGGTCATCGGGCGTCCTCGGGGTCGCTCTTGGTCAGGGAGGCCGGGGCGGGCGGGGCGACGGGCGGCTGCGCGGGCGGCGCCGGCGGTGCGGCGGGCGGTGCCGCCTGGGGGGCCGGGGCGCCGGGAGCCGGGGCGCTCGGGGCGCTCGGGGCCGGGGCGCCGGCCGCGTACGGGTTCTGTACGGGCGGCGGCGGGGCGTACCAGCCCTGCTGCGGCACCTCGGGGACCGCCGGCGGCGCGTACCCGCCCATCACCTGCTGCTGCGGCGGCGGCTGCATGAGCCCGGACCGCTGGTCGATGGTGGAGCGGTAGTCCACGGCTCCCTGCGTGAGCCGCATGTACGCCTCCTCCAGCGAGGCCTGGTGCGGCGACAGCTCCCAGAGCCGTACGTCCGCGTCGTGCGCGAGGTCGCTGATGCGCGGCAGCGGCAGCCCGGTCACGCGCAGGGCGCCGTCCGGCTCCGACATGACCTGCCCGCCGGCCTCGGCGAGCACGCCCATCAGCTTGTCCCGCTGCGCGGGCTCCGTCTGCGGCGTACGCACGCGCGCGAAGTCGGCGGAGTTGGCCGAGATGAAGTCCTTGACGCTCATGTCGGCGAGCAGCTGCCCGCGCCCGATCACGATCAGGTGCTCGGCGGTCAGCGCCATCTCGCTCATCAGGTGCGACGACACGAAGACGGTCCGGCCCTCGGCGGCGAGCGCCTTCATCAGGTTGCGCACCCAGAGGATGCCCTCGGGGTCCAGGCCGTTGACGGGCTCGTCGAAGAGCAGCACCTGCGGGTCGCCGAGCAGCGCGGCCGCGATGCCGAGCCGCTGCCCCATGCCGAGCGAGAAGCCCTTCGACCGCTTCTTCGCCACGTCCTGGAGCCCGACGACGCCGAGCACCTCGTCGACCCGCCGCGCCGGGATCCCGGCGAGCTGTGCCAGCGACAGCAGGTGGTTGCGCGCACTGCGCCCACCGTGGACGGCCTTGGCGTCCAGCAGCGCGCCGACCTGCCGGGGCGCGTTCGGCAGCTTGCGGAAGGGGTGCCCGCCGATGGTGACGTGGCCGGCCGTCGGCTGGTCCAGGCCCAGGATCATGCGCATGGTCGTCGACTTCCCGGAGCCGTTGGGCCCCAGGAAGCCGGTGACGGTGCCGGGCCGCACCTGGAAGGAAAGGTTGTACACGGCCGTCTTGGCGCCGTAGCGCTTCGTCAGGCCGACTGCCTCGATCATTCTCCAGCCCCATCGACAGGTCAGCTCAAGTCAGGGCGCGTAGCCCCCGTAGGAGGTAAGAGCGTATCGAGCGCTTGACGGTTCCGGCCAAGCCGTAAAAGCTGCGCAGCTGGCCGACGGCGGAGCGCAGCGGGCCGGGCGCTCTGCGTAAGGGCGTGGTTCCGGTGGGCTGGACCTGGGCCCCTGTGGTTGGCCGCCCGCGCGGTGTTGCGGCGCGGGCCGCCCTCCTTTCCCGAGAGTCGCGGCCTCCGGCGCCCTGTCAAGGGCGCTCCCGTCGGTCGCGTCGGCTGCGCCGATGGGCTTCGCCCACCCTTGACAGGCCGCCTCCACCCGCGGTTTTTCTCTCGGGAGGGCGGCCGGGGGTGAGGGCCGGCGGCGGAGGTCTGCTGATGGCGGGGGCGCGCTGCCGAGTGGCGGGCCGGTGGGTGGTGGTGCGCGGCGGCGGAATGGGGTGGCCCGGGTCGGCTCAGCGGCTGCGACCCGTGGGTCGGCCGGGTCCAGGACCTCGCTTCTGCCCGGTGGTGGTGTCGGGTCGCTGGGGCCGGGTCGGCGACTGCAGTCCGGTGGCCGGCTGGGGTACAGGCTGGTAGGTGGTCGGGGCCCCGGTCAGGGCCCGGCCTTGAGGAGGGCGACACACACGTGGGACGGGGGCGGTGCGCCAACCGACCGGACTGGGCCGTGAGGGCGTCGCGGGGCCGGACATATCGGCTTATTCGGGGCGTGGTGGTGAATGAGTGGGCAGTTTGCTCCATCGGTTCTAGTCAGCTGCCCTTCTTCGGACACCGGTCAGTGCCCCCGGGCCCCGGGTGCCAAAACGTTCGACCGCGAAGCCGAGTGCGCGGGGTTGAGCCTCTCGGGGGCACCCCGCCTCAACCACCCGCCTGTACCGCAGCCGGCCACCGGGCCGCAGCCGCCAAGCAGAGATCAGCCGCCCCATTCCACTGCCGCGCATCCACGCCCACGCTCCCGCTGCCCGGCAGCGGGCCCGCACCCCAGCAGACCTCCGCCGGGGCCCTCACCCCAGGGCCGCCCTCCGCGTGTGCAAAGGCGGGTGGAGGCGGTCCGTCAAGGGTGGGCGAAGCCCATCGCGAAGCGACGCGACCAACGGGAGCGCCCTTGACGGGTCGCTGGAGCCCGCCACACTCGGAGCGAGGGCGGCCCCGCACCGCGACCAATCGCAGCCACCCCACCCCTACGAGCCGGAAAGGCGCGGCTGCGTGAACTCCGCCTGCGCCTTCGGTGCCAGTTCGCACCACAGGAGCTTGCCGTTCCGGCCGAACAGGTCGTCGCCCAACGGGTAACCGCCCCAGTTGTCCGCGTACATGTGCACCAGCAGCAGCCCGCGCCCGCTGTCCGCGTCTGACGGAGCGAGGGCGGGCTGCCGCATGCCCGCGGGGCGGTCGAAGGGAGCTGGGATGTACGGGTTGGTGTCCCACACGCTGATCCGGAGCCAGCCGCCCTCCATGTGCCGCAGCCGCAGCGTCGCCGGGCCGTCGGAGTGCCGGTACGCGTTGGTGACGAGCTCGCACGCCACGAGCTCGGCGGTGTCCGTGAGTTCATCCATGCCGTGACCGGCGAGCACTGCCCGTAGGGTCATCCGGGCCACGCGTGGTGCGCGGGGGTTGTGGGGAATCTGGAGGAGGTACGACCACGGGGCATGCGGGGATACGGTGTCCACGGAAGTCTCCTGTGGGGAGGTGGGGTTGGATCACTCGACGACGGGACCGCGCGGTGGCCTTGCCGCGGGACGCGGTGCGCTTCCGCCTTGCTGGTCGGGCCAGTTGAGTGGCTTGAGTCACACCGTAGGGCAGTTGCTGGTATACCTACCAGCGATTTGCTGAGAACCATCTCAACTCCCCACCTGTGGGTGACACACCGGTACGGATGTGTGAGGAGAACGGAGAACCGTGGCGCCCAGCACCACCCCCACGCTCCGCCAGCAGCGACTTGGCACGGAGCTGCGCAAGCTGCGGGAGCAGGCCGGACTCACATCGACCGGCGCCGCCCAACTGCTCGGCGTCAACCAGGCGCGTATCAGCAGCATCGAGTCGGGCCGCTACGCGGTGAGCGCCGAACGTGTACGCGCCTTCGCCCGCACGTACGCGTGCACCGACGAGGCACTGATAGAGGCGCTGTGCGACATGACCGGTGGCCGCACCCGGGGATGGTGGGACGCGTACCGGGAGCACCTTCCCGCCCGGTTGGTCGACGTCGCCGAACTCGAGCACCACGCGACCGAGTTGCGTGTCGCCCTAGTGATCCACATCCCGGCGCTCCTGCAGACGGCCGACCACGCGCGGGCGCTGTTCAGCGAGGTCGTCCCACCCTTCTTGCCGTACGAGGCGGAACACCGCCTCTCCCATCGCATCAAGCGTCAGGCCGTGCTCCACCGGGACCCGCCCATCCCGTACACCGCCCTCATTCACGAGGCCGCGCTGCGCATGGGATTCGGCGGTTCGAAAGTCGCCCGCGCACAGCTCCAGCACATCATCGACATGAGCGAGCGTGACAACGTCACGGTCCGCGTACTTCCGTTCGGCAGTGGCGCGTTCCCGGGAACCGGGCAGTCCATCGACTATGCGTACGGCCCTGTGTCACAGCTCGACACCGTGCAGGTCGACACCCACTTCGGGTGTGAGTTCGTCGACGCGGAAGCTCAGCTCGTCAAGTTCCGGTCCGTTCTCGACCGCATGGAGGCGGCGAGCCTCAAGCCGGCGGAGACACGGGACTTCATCCATCGGCTGGCCCACGAGGTCTGAGAGGTAGTCACACGTGCACGCGTACCAGTGGCGGAAGTCGTCTTACAGCGGTGACGGTACGAACTGCGTTTGTCTCGCCACCGCCCCCGACGGCACCGTCCTGCTCCGGGACAGCAAGGCGCCCGCGCGGCTCGTCGCCGCGAGCGCCGAGGCCGTGAGCCGGTTCGTGGGGGCCATCGCGGCGGGGTGGTTCGACGGGCCGCACGGTCGAGCCTGATCACGTTGTCGTCACGCCGGGATCCCGATTGCGCACACGTGATCACCCAACTTTTACAACTGCCTAATGTTGACGCAGTCGCGACAAGCGGCAACCCCCCAGCGAAAGTTGCGTCATGCGAAGCACCCTCGTCCGCCGTACCGCCGTCGCCGCCACCGCGGTTTCCCTGGCCGTGCTGGCCACCGCCTGCAGCGGCTCGGCCGAGAAGGGCGGGGACGCGGGGCAGAAGGGCGACAAGGGCAAGGCGTCCGCGCCTGCCGAGGCGTCCGGTGCGAAGGCGCCGTCCTCCGCCGAGCTGGAGAAGCTCGCGCTCGTCGAGGGGGACGTGGAGCTGCACGAGGTGAAGCCGGCGACCGCCGCCGAGAAGATCACGGCCGCCGAGATCACGACCGACAAGCCGGAGTGCCTCGCCGTCGCCCACGCGGTGGCCGGCCTGGCGCAGGGGCAGCCCGTGGGGACCACCGAGGCGCGGCGGGTGACCGAGAAGCCCGAGAAGAACAAGAAGGCGGTTGAGGGAGGCGACATCATGGCGGCGTTCAACCTGACGACCACCCAGGTCGTCCTCGGCTCGTACGACGGCAAGGGCGCCGAGGGGGCCTTCGCGGCGCTGCGCAAGTCGGCGGCCGACTGCGCCGGCGGGTTCACCACCACGTGGAAGGGCGAGCAGTCGAAGGTGGCCAAGGTCACCGAGCTCAAGGCCGCCGGTGGCGACGAGGCCGCCGCCTGGGGTGTCGCCCTCGATCAGGAGGGCGAGACGGTGACGTACAAGATCACCGCCGTGCGCAAGGGCGCCGTGATCGGGTCCTTCTCCTCGTTCAACCTCATCAGCGCGCAGGGCAAGGACTTCCCGCTGCCCACCGCCGTCATCGAGGCGCAGGTCGCCAAGCTCGGCTGAGGGCCGCCGGGAGCCGAAGACGTAGCCGGTGCGTACGCGCGGTCGGGGAAACCGGCCGCGCGTACGCGTTGCCGCCCCCTCCGCGAGGGTCACGGACCCCTCCCTCATCGCTGCTAGGGTGACGTGCGCTCGTCAAGAACGGGCCCCTTCCGCACTCACTCACACCTTCAACGGGGGTTGAACGTGAAGCTTCGTCATGTCCGGGCGGTCGCCGTCTTCGGCATCGTCCTCGTCACCCTGACCGGCGCCCGCGGCTCGCACGGCGGCTCCTGCGGCGGCAGCAGCAGTGGCAGCAGCAGCAGTAGCAGTAGCAGCAGCGGCGGCACCGACGGCGGCACCAGCACCAGCGGCGGCTACGACGGCTCCACCGGGTCCACGGACTCCACCTCGGGCTCGACCTCCGGCTACGGCGACAGCGGCTACACCAGCGGCTACACCACCAGCGGCACCTCGACCAGCAGCAGCGGCAGCAGCAGCGGCGGCAGCAAGGCCAAGCCCGGCGACGACAAGGGCGTCTCCATCACCGAGTGCTTCTACGACCCGAGCCGGGGCATCGTGGCGAGCGTCAGCGCCCACAACACCAGCACCTCGGAGCAGTACACCTACAAGTTCCAGGTCCGCTTCACCGACCCGGAGCGCAACGTCCTCGGGACCCGGGACTCCATGATCCCGTGGGTGCAGCCGGGCAAGCTGGAGAAGACCGACGTCGCCACCCCCTACTGGGCCAAGGACGGCGACGGCAGCGGCGGTTCCTGCGAGCTCGTCAGCGTCAGCCGCACCACGCTCTGATCCACCTCGTGCGGCGGCGCGTCACCTCGGATTCGCGCCGCCGCACACCGTCTACGCGTCCCGCCGCTTCAGCACCACGTACCCGCCGGCCAGCGCCGCCGCCACCCACAGCACCATGATGCCGAGCCCGCCCCACGGGCCGTACGGCGCCGGATCGCTGCCCATCGCACCCGGCACCACCTGCATGATCGTGGAGCCCGCCTGGTCGGGGAAGTACTCCGCCACCTCCTTCGCCTTCGGCACGGCCGACAGGATCTGGGAGATGAGGAAGAAGAACGGCACCAGGATGCCCAGCGACAGCACCGTCGAGCGCAGCATCGCCGCCACGCCCATCGAGAACACCGCCATCAGGCCCATGTAGAGACCGCCGCCGACCACGGCGCGCAGGACGTTCTCCTCGCCGATGCCCGTGCGGTGCTCGCCCAGCAGCGCCTGGCCCAGGAAGAACGAGGCGAAGCTCGTCAGCAAGCCGACGGCCAGCGCGAGCACGCCCGCCACCGCGATCTTGCCGAAGAGGAACGTACCGCGCCGGGGCACGGCCGCCAGCGAGGTGCGGATCATGCCGGTGCTGTACTCGGTGCCGACCACCAGGACCCCGAACACCACCATCGCCAGCTGGCCCAGCAGCATGCCGGAGAAGCTGACCACGGTCGGGTCGAACGTCGCCTGCTCGATGGGCGGCATGTCGTCGAAGGTCGCCTTCACCAGCGCGCTGAGCGCCGCGCCCATCGCGACCGTCACCACGAGCGCGCTCGCCAGCGTCCAGACCGTCGACGAGACCGTACGGATCTTGGTCCATTCGGAGCGCAGGACCGCGGGGACCGATGCCATCGTCGTCAGACCTCCCTCGGGGCCCACTGCGGGGCGTCCGCGGCATGCGCGTGGTACTCCACCGCAGCCGCCGTCATCTGCATGAACGCCTCTTCGAGCGAGGCCCGCTGGGCGCTCAGTTCGTGCAGCGTGATCCCGTGCCGGCCCGCCAGCTCGCCGACCGCCTCCGTCGTCGCGCCGTCGACCTCCAGCGTGCCGCCGGCCGTCTCGGTAGCCGTCAGACCGGCGCCGAGCAGGGCCTCGCGGAGCTCGGCGCGCTGCGGGGACCGTACCCGGACGTAACTTCTGGAGTTCTGGTGAATGAAATCCGCCATCGATGTGTCGGCGAGCAGCTTGCCCTGCCCGATCACGATCAAGTGGTCGGCGGTCAGCGCCATTTCACTCATCAGATGGCTGGAAACGAAGATCGTCCGCCCTTCGGCAGCCAGCGTCTTCATCAGATTGCGGATCCAGTGAA
The DNA here is from genome assembly GCF_055571835.1 of Streptomyces sp. NPDC030862. NCBI lineage: Bacteria > Bacillati > Actinomycetota > Actinomycetes > Kitasatosporales > Streptomycetaceae > Streptomyces > Streptomyces sp. NPDC030862. Next base: position 462,390 of record NZ_JBVIEN010000002.1, read on the forward strand.
TTCCCTCGGGGTCCAGACCATTGACGGGTTCGTCGAAGAGGAGAACTTGTGGATCACCCAGCAGCGCGGCGGCGATTCCCAGCCGCTGGCCCATTCCCATCGAGAAACCTTTCGGTTTCTTCTTGGCCACGGCGGTGAGCCCCACAAGATCGAGAACTTCGCCCACCCGGCGCTCCGGAATGCGATTGGACTGGGCCAGGCAGAGCAGGTTGTTGTACGCGCTGCGCCCGCCGTGCATGGCCCTCGACTCCAGCAGCGCGCCGATGTACTTGAGCGGCTCGTCCAGGTCCCGGTAGTGCTTGCCGTCGATCCGGACCGTCCCGCTGGTCGGATGGTCCAGACCGAGCATCATCCGCATGGTGGTCGACTTGCCGGCGCCGTTCGGCCCGAGGAAGCCCGTCACCACGCCGGGGCGTACCCGGAAGGAGAGGTGGTCGACCGCCGTCTTCGTACCGAACCGTTTCGTCAGCCCCTCGAGCTCGATCATCCGACCACGCTACGGGCGCACGAAGCCCCCCGCCACCGGTACGCACCGGAAAGTCGGGGGGCCGTGAGGAGCGATCAGCTCGTACGCCGCCGGGTCAGCGGCCCTGCTGCGCCGGGACGCCGCGCGAGACCGGCTCGTCGTCGACCGGGGAGCCCGCCGCGGCCACCGCCGCGCCGGTCAGCGTGGCCAGCATCTCGCGGACGTTGGTCAGCTGGGCGTTGATGGAGTCGCGACGGTTCGTCAGCGCCGCCAGCTCGCGCTCCGATTCGCTGCGGATCCGGTCCGCCTTGGCGTTCGCGTCGGCCACGATGTCCTCGGCCTGGCGCTGCGCGGTCTCCACCGTCTGGCGGGCCCGGCGCTCCGCGTCCGTACGCAGCTTCTCCGCCTCCAGGCGCAGCTGCTCCGCCCGATGCTCGATCTCGGCGAGGCGCTTCTCCGCCTTGGCCTGACGGGCGGCCAGGTCCCGCTCGGACTGCTCCCGCCGCTTGGCGAGGTTCGTCTCGAAGTCGGCGGCGGCCTGCGCGGCCTTCGCGCGGGTCTCCTCGAAGAGGGCGTCCGCCTCCTCGCGCTTGGACTGCGCGTCCTTCTGCGCCTCGGAGCGCAGCGTGTTCGCCTCGCCCTGGGCCTTCTCGACGATCCGGACACCCTCGTCCTCGGCCTTCGCCTTGCGCTCGGCGGCGAACGCCTCGGCGTCGTTGCGCACCTGCTGCGCGGCCGCCTCGGCCAGCTCGCGGTGCTGCTCGGCGGCGCGACGGGCCTCCTCGCGCAGGTCCTTCGCCTCCTCCTCGGCCAGGCGGAGGATCTTCTCGACCCGGGCACCGAGGCCGGCGTACGACGGCTCGGCGTCGCTGACCTGGGCCTGGGCGTTCTGGGTCTCGAGGTGGAGCTCCTCGATGCGCTTTTCCAGAGAGGTGATACGGGCCAGAGCACTGTCTCGGTCGGCGACGAGCTTGGTAATGCGGTCGTCCACCTGACCGCGGTCGTAACCACGCCGCACGAGCTCGAAGCCGAAGGGGGAGGAAGTGTCGCTCATGGGGTTCCTGTCGAATGAGACCGGTGAGGTGTTAGGGGGAATCCTAGGGGCCGAGGCGGCGTGTCTTCGAGCGGATGCCCGTTCAAACTACAGAATGTCCAGCCTTTTGAGTGGCTTAACCGTCGGATGACTTGCTACTCGAACGGGTAACCCCGGCCGTCGCGCCCGCCTTGACTCCGCTGTCCTTCGTACCCCCTGACGGCGCTTCGAACGACTCCAATGCCTCCAATACGTCCTGAACGCGCGAAATCTCCGCCTGAATGTCCTCGCGCCTGCGCACCAGAACCTCCAGTTCCCGCTTCCCTTCCGAGATCATCTTCTCGGCTTCGCGCTCCGCGTCCGCCTTGATCTTTTCGGCCTGACGGGTGAGCTCGGCCTTCTTCTGCTCGGCCTCCTTGAGCAGCCCTTCCGCCTTCTTCACCGCCGAGATACGGACCTTCGCCGCCTCCGAATTGGCGTCCGACAGCAGCTGCTTCGCCTTCTCCTCCGCCTCGGCGCGCTGCTCGGTGGCGGCCTTGACCAGCTTGTCCACCCGTTCGCCCGCCGACTTCATCTGTTCGGCGGCCTCCCGACGGGCCCGTTCGTGCAGCTCCTCGATCTCCGACTCGGTCCGGGAGCGCAGCTCCTCCGTGCGCTCCCTTATGGCCGTGGCGTCACCGCGCGCCTCGCGCAGCAGCTCGTCCGCGTCCGTCCGGGCCTTCTCCACGAGCGTGTTGCCCTCGACGGTCGCCTCGGAGACGATCCGCTCGGCCTCCTTGCGGGCCACGCCCACCATCGTGTCGGCCTGCGCCTCCGCCTCGGCGGTGGCGCGCAGCGCCTCCTCCTGGGCCTTCGCGATGAGCTGGTCGGCCTGCTCGGCCGCGTCCGCGCGGCGCTTCGCCGCCGCCTCGCGCGCCTCGTCGACCACCCGGTCGGCCTCGGCCCGCGCCTCGGCGCGCATCCGCTCGGCGGCCGCCTCCGACTCCGCGCGGTGCCGCTCGGCCTCCGCCCGCATGCGCTCGGCCGCCTGCTGCGCCGAACCGACCGTCTCGGCCGCCTCCGCCCGCAGCCGCTCGGCCTCGTCGGTCGCCTCGTTCCGTACGCGCTCGGCCTCGCGCTCCGCGTCGGCACGCAGCCGCTCCGACTCGCCCGTCGCCTCGGCGACCAGCCGCTCCGCCTCCGCCGTCGCCTCCGCGACCAGCCGCTCGGCACGCTCGGCCGTCTCGGCGCCGACGCGCTCCGCCTCCGCGGTGGCCTCGCCGATGAGCTGGTCCGCCTGCGCAGCCGCGTCGGCGCGCCGCTTGTCGGCGGCCTTGCGGGCCTCGTCGAGGACCTGCTCGCCGTCCGCGCGGGCGGCGGCGCGCAGCGCCTCGGCCTGCGCCTCGCCCTCCGCCTTGACCTGCTCGGCCTCGGTACGCAGCCGTGCCGCGTCCTGCTCGGCGGTCGACAGCAGCTCGGCCGCCTCCGCCGTCATCCGCTCGGCCTCGCTCGTCGCCTCGCCCACCAGCCGGTCGGCCTGCGTAGCGGCCTCCGACCGGATGCGGTTGGCGTCCTCACGGGCGTCCGCGCGCGTCCGCGCCGCGTCCTGCTCGGCCGACGCGAGCGAGTCGGACGCCTCGGTCCGCACCCGCTGGGCGTACTCCGCGGTGTCCTTCTTCAGCCGCTCCGACTCGGTGATGGCGTCCGCCATCGTCCGCTCGGCCAGCGCCTTGGCGGCGTCCGTCTCCTCCTGCGTACGGGCGCGCAGCTGGGCCGCGTCCTCGGCGGCCCGCTCCCGCTCCGCGTACGCGTCGGCGCGGACCCGGTCCGCCTCCTCCTGCGCCTCGGTGCGGGTGCGCTCCGCCGCGTGCTCGGCGGCCGACCGCAGCCCGGCGATCTCCTCCTCGGCCTGCTCCTGGAGCCCGGCGACCGAGTCCCGCACCTGCTGCGCGGTCTGCTCGGCGGCGGCGACCATCTCGGTGGCCCGCCGGTCCGCCTCCTCCACCAGCCGCTGGGCCTCGGTCTGCGCCTCCTCGACGCGCTTGCGCGCCGACGCCAGCAGCTCCTCGCTCTGCTCGCGGGCCCGCTGCCGCTCCTGGTCGGCCTCCGCGCGCGCCGAACCGAGCGTCTCCTCCGCCTCGCGGCGGCGCCGGTTCGCCTCCTCCTGCGCGGCGGCCAGCTCCTCGGCGGCCTCCGCCGTGACCCGCTCGGCCGCGGCCTGCGCCTCGGCCCGCACCCGGTCCGCCGACTCCTGCGCCTCGCTCTTGAGCCGCTCGGCCTCCGCGGCGGCCTCCGAACGCAGCAGTACCGCGGCGTTCTCCGCCTCCGCGCGGGCGGCGGACGCGTCCGCCGCCGCCTCCGTACGCAGCCGCTCGGCCTCCTGCTCGGCCTGCGCCTGGAGCGTACGGATCCGCTCGGCGGCCTCCGTGCGCTGCCGCTCGGTCTCCTCGGCGGCCTCCCGGCGCAGCCGCTCGGCGTCCGCCCGGGCGTCGGTCAGCGCCTGCTCGGCGGCCGTGAGGCGGGCCTCCGCCTCCGCGTGCAGCCGGGCCAGCTCCTCGGCGGCCTCCGCCTGCCGGGCCGCGATGCCCCGCTCGGTCTCCTCGCGCAGCGCGGCGGCGGCCTCCTCGGCCGCGGCCCGCACCGAGTCGGCCTGCTCCTCGGCCTCGCCGCGCAGCTGGTCGGCCTCCTCGCGGGTGCGCTCCAGCGCCTCCTCGGCCTGCCTGCGCAGGGCCGTCGCCCGCTCGACCGCCTCGGTACGCAGCCGCTCGGTCTCGGCGGCGGCCGCCGTGCGCAGCTCGTCCGCGTCCGCCTTCGCCTTGGTCAGCAGCTCCTCGGCGGTCTTCGCCGCCTCCTCGATCTGCTGGACGGCCTCGCGCCGCGCCTCGCCCCGGATCCGCTCGCCCTCGGCGATGGCGTCGGCCCGCAGCTGCTCGGCCTCCCCGCGCAGCCGGCGCGCCTCCTCCTGGAGCTCGACCGTCTTGGCGCGGTACTCCGCGGTGTCGTCCTTCGCCGCGCCCTTGAGCTCCTCGGCCGTGTCGTGCGCCTCCGCGCGCAGCCGGTCCGCCTCGGCCTCGGCCTCGCGGCGGATCCGCTCCGCCTCCTCGGCCGCCTTGCGGGTGGTCTCCCTCGCATCATCGGACGCCTTGGACAGGACCTCCTCGGCGGTCCGCGCCGCCTTGGCCAGCTGCGCCGCCGAGTCCTCGGCCGCCTTCGTACGCGCCTTCTCGGCGGCCTCCGCGACGAGCTTCTCGGCCGCCGCGCGCGCGTCGGCGAGCGCCTGCTCGGCCTCCGCCTTGAGCGCCTCGGACTCCTTCGTCGCCTCCGCGACCAGCCGGGCGATCTCCGCCTTGGCCGTACGCGTACGCTGCTCGGTCTCCGACTCGGCGGTCGACAGCCGCTTGGCGGCCGCGTCCCGGGCCTCCGTGACGACCTTGTCCGCCTCGGCGCGCGCCTCGCGCAGCCGCTCGTCGGCCTCCTGGAGCCGCTGCTCGGCCGCCCGGCTCAGCTCGGTCGCCTGCTGGCGGGCCTGCTCGGACTCCGCGGTCGTCGCGCTGCGCAGCTGCTCGGCGTGGCTGGTGGCCTCCGCGGCCTGCGTGGAGGCGGCGTTCAGCAGCCGCTCGGCGTCCTTGCGGGCGCGCAGCAGGATCGCCTCGGCCTCGGCACGGGCGGTCTCCGTCTGGGAGCTGAGCCGCTGGCGGGCCTCCTCCGCGAGGCGGGTGGCCTCGGCGCGGGCCGCCGCCAGGGACTGCTCGGCCTCCGCGCGGGACTCCTCCAGCAGGCGGCGGGCCTGCGCCTCGGTGCGGGCGCGCAGCTGCTCGGCCCACGCCACGTTCTCGTTGACGTGCGCCTCGACGGTCTGCCGGCGCTCCGCGAGCTCCTGGTCCAGCTGCTGGCGCCGCTGCACCGCCTCCGCGTGCAACTCCGCCTGGAGCCGGGCCTGGTGCTCGGCGTGCTCCTGGAGGATCCGCTGCGTCTGGGCGCGCGCCTCGCGCAGCTCGCGCTCGGCGTCCGAGCGCAACTGCTCGGCCTGGATCTGGGCGTTGCGCAGCAGCTGCTCGGCCTGGTAGCCGACGTCCGCGCTGTCGTAGGCGGGCCGGGTGGCGATGGTGCGGCGCGCCTCGTGGAGCTTGGCGCGCAAGACCTCGACCTGGTAACCGAGGTCCTCGGCGTGCTGGACGGCCTTCTCCCGCTCGGTCTTCAGCCGGTCCATCTCGGCTTCGAACCGCGAAAGGTGGTCGTCAGCCCGGTGGCTCTCCTGGCGTTCGTAGCCCCGCACTGCGCGGTCCCATCCGTCCCCTGGTCGCAACTCTCTTGTACGAGCACCGTTCGCCGGCGAACGGCCCCCCGGGGAATGGTGTCAGACCACTGTCGGGGACGCGGCGCGGCCCCGGTCCGTCCCCGGCCCGGAGCCGCCCACTCTACCGGGCCGGGAATCCGGAGGTCAGTGCTCCGTTGAGGACTGGTCAGAGGACGGCTTCGCCGATGTGACGAGTTCGGTCAGGACCCCGTGGCAGTCCTTGGGGTGCAGGAACGTGATCCGCGACCCCATGGAGCCGATGCGCGGCTCGTCGTACAGCACCCGCACCCCCTTCTCCCGGATCGCCGCGGCGTCGCCGTCCACGTCCGCCGTGCCGAAGGCGATGTGGTGGACGCCCTCGCCGTTCTTGGCCAGCCACTTCCCGACGGCCGAGTCCTCGCGGGTCGGCTCCAGCAGCTGCAGGTAGGAGGCGCCGCCGTCGGACGTCTCGTTGATCTTGAGCATGGCCTCGCGCACACCCTGCTCTTCGTTGACCTCGGTGTGGAAGACCTCGAAACCGTACGTGTCACGGTAGAACTCGACGGTCTTGTCGAGGTCGAAACAGGCGATCCCGATGTGGTCGATTCGCGTCAGCATGGGACCAGTGGAGCGCCGAAGGAGGTGGTTACGCAACGTGCGCGCGATCACACCGACTGCCCGGTGACCGGGCCCGTACCGCTCAGTACATTGGCAGTAAACCCTCGTTCACTCCTCAGCCCCCGTGCTGGAAGGGGATCGTGCCTCATGTCTGGAACGACCGGTACCACCTCAGTCATCGTCGCGGGCGCACGCACGCCCATGGGCCGCCTGCTCGGCTCCCTGAAGTCCTTCTCGGGCGCGGACCTCGGCGGCTTCGCCATCAAGGCCGCGCTGGACCGTGCCGGGATCGGCGGCGACCAGGTGCAGTACGTGATCATGGGGCAGGTGCTCCAGGCCGGCGCCGGCCAGATCCCCGCCCGGCAGGCCGCCGTCAAGGCCGGCATCCCGATGAACGTCCCGGCGCTCACCATCAACAAGGTGTGCCTCTCCGGGCTCGACGCCATCGCGCTCGCCGACCAGCTGATCCGCGCCGGCGAGTTCGACGTGATCGTCGCCGGCGGCCAGGAGTCCATGACCAACGCGCCGCACCTGCTGCCCAAGTCCCGCGAGGGCTACAAGTACGGCGCGATCGAGATGCTCGACGCCATGGCGTACGACGGCCTCACCGACTCCTTCGAGGGCATCGCCATGGGCGAGTCCACCGAGAAGCACAACACGCGCCTCGCCATCCCCCGTGAGGCCCAGGACGAGATCGCCGCCCTCTCCCACCAGCGCGCCGCAGCCGCGCAGAAGAACGGTGTCTTCGAGGCCGAGATCACGCCCGTCGAGATCCCGCAGCGCAAGGGCGACCCGGTGATCTTCTCCAAGGACGAGGGCATCCGCCCCGAGACCACGGCCGAGTCGCTCGGCAAGCTCCGCCCGGCCTTCGCCAAGGACGGCACCATCACGGCCGGCTCCTCCTCGCAGATCTCCGACGGCGCCGCCGCCGTCGTCGTGATGAGCAAGGCCAAGGCCGAGGAGCTCGGCCTGGAGTGGATCGCCGAGATCGGCGCCCACGGCAACGTGGCCGGGCCGGACAACTCGCTCCAGTCCCAGCCGTCCAACGCCATCGCCCACGCCCTGAAGAAGGAGGGGCTGGAGGTGTCGGACCTGGACCTGATCGAGATCAACGAGGCGTTCGCGGCGGTCGCCGTCCAGTCAATGAAGGACCTCGGGGTGACGCCCGAAAAGGTGAACGTCAATGGTGGCGCGATCGCCCTCGGGCACCCCATCGGCATGTCCGGTGCCCGTCTCGCCCTGCACCTGGCGCTGGAGCTCAAGCGCCGCGGCGGCGGGATCGGCGCCGCGGCGCTGTGCGGTGGCGGCGGCCAGGGCGACGCCCTGATCCTCCGCGTTCCCGGCAACGGCAAGTAAGGGAGTTGTGTAAGTGATGGTGGACGTCCCCGCACTGGTGGCCCAGGCACGGGAGGGCCGGCCGCGCGCCGTGGCCCGGCTGATCTCGCTCGTGGAGGGGGCGTCCCCGCAGCTCCGTGAGGTGATGGCGGCGCTGGCCCCGCTGACGGGCCGGGCGTACGTCGTCGGCCTGACCGGCTCGCCCGGTGTCGGCAAGTCGACCTCGACGTCGGCGCTGGTCTCCGCGTACCGGCGGGCCGGGAAGCGGGTCGGCGTCCTCGCCGTCGACCCCTCGTCGCCCTTCAGCGGCGGCGCGCTCCTCGGCGACCGGGTGCGGATGTCCGAGCACGCGTCGGACCCGGGCGTCTACATCCGCTCCATGGCCACGCGCGGGCACCTCGGCGGCCTCGCGTGGGCCGCCCCGCAGGCCATCCGCGTCCTGGACGCGGCCGGGTGCGACGTGGTGCTGGTGGAGACCGTGGGCGTGGGCCAGTCGGAGGTGGAGATCGCCTCCCAGGCCGACACCTCGGTCGTGCTCCTCGCCCCCGGGATGGGCGACGGGATCCAGGCGGCGAAGGCGGGCATCCTGGAGATCGGCGACGTGTACGTCGTCAACAAGGCCGACCGCGACGGCGCCGACGCCACGGCGCGCGAGCTGAACCACATGCTCGGGCTCGGCGAGTCCCGCGGGCCCGGCGACTGGCGCCCGCCCATCGTCAAGACGGTGGCGGCGCGGGGCGAGGGCGTCGACGAGGTCGTCGAGGCCCTGGAGAAGCACCGCGCCTGGATGGAGGAGCGGGGCGTCCTCGCGGAGCGCCGCCGGGCGCGGGCGGCGCACGAGGTCGAGACCATCGCCGTCACGGCCCTGCGCGAACGCATCGGGGACCTCCACGGCGACCGCCGCCTGGACGCCCTTGCCGAACGCATCGTGACGGGCGGCCTCGACCCGTACGCGGCCGCCGACGAACTGGTGGCGGGCCTGACGGGCAACTGACCGCCGACGCGGCGAGGCCCCGTCGCGGGGCCTCGCCGTGCGCCGGGCGCGGGGCGCGTCAGTCGTCCTGACCCTGGCCCTGGTCCTGGTCGTCGTCGTGGTCGTCGGCCTGGTCCTGGTCGTCGTCCTTGTCCTGCGTGGCCTTCGCCGTCGTCGCGTCGACCGTCCACTCCTGGACCTTGCCGTCCTTGGTCAGCAGCTCGACGTCCCAGCCGTCCTTCTCCAGGTCCAGCGAGACCACCGTCCCGTGGCCCGCCACCGACTTCAGGGCCTGCTCGGCCGTGACCTTCGACGCCTTCAGGATGTCTTCCGAGGCGTCGTCGTCATCGTGGTCGTCCGTGACCACCTGCGTCGCGGTGTGCTTCGCCTTCGGGGCCTCCTCGTCCGTCGACGCGGCGAACGCCGCCGCCGTGCCGCCCGTCAGCAGGGCCGCCGCGGTGACGGTCGCGATGATCAGGTTGCGCTTCATGGAGTGGCCTCCCATGGGTGGGTCGGTGATTCCTGCGGTACGGCAACCACCCTGCGCCCCGGCGGCTGAACGCAGCCTGAAGCCGCCTGAAGCCTTCTTCAGCTTCCGTTTGCGACCCTGAACCCATGCGCCTGTTGATCGTGGAGGACGAGAAGCGGCTCGCCCTGTCCCTCGCCGCCGGACTGCGCGCCGAAGGGTTCGCCGTCGACGTCGTGCACGACGGACTCGAAGGGCTGCACCGCGCCGGCACCGGTTCGTACGACCTCGTCGTCCTCGACATCATGCTCCCGGGCATGAACGGCTACCGCGTCTGCGCCGCCCTGCGCGCCGCCGGGCACGACGTGCCGATCCTGATGCTGACCGCCAAGGACGGCGAGTACGACGAGGCCGAGGGGCTGGACACCGGCGCCGACGACTACCTGACCAAGCCGTTCTCGTACGTCGTGCTCGTGGCCCGGGTGAAGGCCCTGCTCCGGCGGCGCGGCCGCACCGCGTCGCCCGTGCTGCGGGCCGGGCCGCTCACCGTGGACACCGCGAGCCACCGCGTACGCCTGGACGGGACGGAGGTGGGCCTGACGGCGAAGGAGTTCGCCGTGCTGGAGCAGCTCGCGACCCGGCCGGGCGAGGTGGTGTCGAAGGCGGAGATCCTGGAACACGTCTGGGACTTCGCGTACGAGGGCGATCCGAACATCGTCGAGGTGTACGTCAGCGCCCTGCGCCGCAAGCTGGGCCCGGAGCTCATCACGACGGTGCGCGGCGCCGGCTACCGGCTGGAGGAGCGGTGAACCTCCTGCGCTCCGTGCGCGCCCGTACGGCCCTGGGCGCCACGCTCGTCGTCGCGGTCGCGCTCGTCGTCGCCGGGGTGACGCTGCTGGCCGTCCTCCGTTCCCACCTCGTCGACCAGGCCGGGCTCCAGGCCGAGGTCTCCGCGCGGTCCGTCGCCGCCCAGATCGCCGGGGGCACGCCCCTCGGCCGGCTGGACCTGCCCGACGACACCGAGGAGCACCCGGTCCAAGTCGTCGACGAGGACGGCCGCGTGGTCGCCATCGGCGAGGACATCCAGGCCATCGGCGGGACGGCGAGCACGGCGACCCGGGCCGTCCCCCCGGCGGACGGGGAGGGCGAGACGGAGGCCGGCGAGGTCTCCGACGAGGCCGCGTACTCGACCGGCGACGTCACCGTGGACGGCGAGACGGCCACCTACCGCTTCGCCGCCGTGCAGGCGTCCGGCCCCCAGGGCGAGGCCACCGTGTACGCGGGCGCCCCGCTGGCGACCACGTCGGCGACGGTCGCGGGCGTACGCGGCGCGATGCTCGCCGCCCTCCCGGGCCTGCTGCTCGTCGTCGGAGGCGTGACGTGGCTGGTCACCCGGCGGGCGCTCAAGCCCGTGGAGGGCATCCGCCGGGAGATGGCGGCGATCACGGCCTCCGAGGACCTGTCGCGCCGGGTGCCCGAGCCGTCCACGCACGACGAGGTCGCCCGGCTGGCCCGGACGACCAACGAGACGCTGGCCGCCCTGGAGGCGAGCGTGGAGCGGCAGCGGCGGTTCGTCGCGGACGCCTCGCACGAGCTGCGCAGCCCCATCGCCAGCCTGCGCACCCAGCTGGAGGTGGGCGCGGCCCACCCGGGGCTGCTGGACGTGCCGGGCGCCGTCGCCGACACCGTACGGCTCCAGCAGCTGGCGGCGGACCTGTTGCTGCTGGCGCGCCTGGACGCGGGGGAGCGGCCGGGGCGGACGCGCCTCGACCTGGCCGAGCTCGTACGGGAGGAGGTCGCGCGGCGCGGCGGCGACCGGGTACCGGTGCGGGTGGCGGCGGCGCCGGAGGGCGCGGCGGTCGACGGGTCGCGCGGACAGCTGGCGCGCGTGCTGGGCAACCTTCTGGACAACGCCCAGCGGCACGCGGCCACACAGGTGGCCGTGACCGTACGGTCCGAGGGGCGCGAGGTCGTCCTGGCCGTCGAGGACGACGGGGCGGGTGTGCCGGAGGGCGAGCGGGAGCGGATCTTCGAGCGGTTCGTCCGGCTGGACGACGCCCGCAGCCGCGACGAGGGCGGCGCGGGACTCGGCCTCGCCATCGCCCGGGACGTCGCCGCCGGGCACGGCGGCACCCTCGCGGTCCGCCGGTCCCCCTCCGGCGGAGCGCTGTTCGAACTGCGGCTGCCCGGTGCCCGTTAGGGCTTGCCGCGCAGACCGCGCAGCTGTTCCGCGATGGGGTGCAGGGAGGCGTGGAGCTGCTCCAGCGCGTCCGGGTTGAGCAGGTCGATGAAGTGCTTGCGCACCGACTCGACGTGGTGCGGCGCGACCTTCCGCATGGTCTCCATGCCCTGGTCGGTGAGGACCGCGTACAGCCCGCGCCGGTCCGACTCGCAGTTCTCCCGGCGGACCAGGCCCGCGTTCTCCATGCGGGTGATCTGGTGGGAGAGGCGGCTCTTGGACTGGAGCGTCGCCGCCGCCAGGTCACTCATCCGCATGCGCCGTTCGAGGGACTCCGAGAGGTTCACCAGGATCTCGTAGTCGTTGATGGTCAGGCCGAACGGCTGGAGGTCCTTCTCCAACTGGTACGTCAGCAGCCTGTTGACGTCCAGATACGTACGCCAGGCCTGCTGCTCGGCATCGGTCAGCCAGGGGATGGCCGTCTCGGTCTCCATGTATGGATTCTACCTAAGAAGTTGAATGCTGGACGAAATGAGGGTCAGTGACGCCGGGCTTCTCCGGCCCCCCGTCCTCGACGGCTGGGTGGCGGTCCCGTGACAGGGGGTGCCACGGGTGCCAAGGGTGCAGACGTTCGAGGGCGTCACACTCCGCAGACTACCGCTCACAGCCCGAAGCGACGCTGGAGGTCCCCCAGCTGACCGGGAAGGCGCGGTACGGACCCGTGCTGACCGTGGCCGGATCCATGCGTTCCGCCGCCGCCCGGAACCCCCGGCTCATGGGGCACCGCCCCGGTCGCCTGCTCCGCCATCAGCGCTTCCGAGGACTGCAGCAGCACCGTGCCGGCCCCCACGAACTCGAACTGGTGCTCCTCGCCGGACGCCCCGCCGATCCCCGTCAGCTGCCGCAGCCCGCCCATGACCCCGCTCATGTAGCCGTGGTCGTAGTGGTGGCAGGGCGACGGGCAGTCCGCCCAGCCGACCAGCGCCTGCGGGTCCACGCGCAGCGGCGGCTCCATGAAGACCACCGGCCCGTTCGACGCCGCCACGAACTTCCCCGTGCCGATGAGGGTGAGGAACCCCGGCACGATCGACTGCTTCAGGGCGAGGCTCGGCTGGAAGGCCAGGAGGTTGCCGGCCCGGATGGTGAGGTTGCCCTCGTCCAGGTCGTACGAGTTCACGTCGAAGGCCCGGTCCGCCAGCAGCATCTTGCCGCTGCCCTCCGCCACCACCCAGTCGCTCGCGTGGAGCGGCGAGTGGAAGGAGGTGCGCACGAGCCGGTCGAGACGGCCGTGACCGATGCCGTTGAAGTCGATGCGCCCGTAGTAGGCGATCATCTTGCCCTTCTGCAGGAACCACTGGGAGCCCTTCAGCTCCACACAGAAGGTGTACGGATTGACGTTGTCGTCGCTCGGCAGGGTCGAGGGGTCGTGCATGACAAGTGCGCTGCTCACAGCTTCTCCTCCGACGCCTGGACGTACACCACTCCGTTGCCGCTCAGCTCCAGCTGGAACGCCTCGCCCGAGCCGCGCCCCACCATGTCGCGCCAGCCCAGCGCGGTGGAGAGCTTGTTGCGCACGTCGCCGCGGTGGGCCACGTACGCCTGCGGGTCGACGTGCACCGGGCGGGACGGGTCGATCGGCAGTTCGATGACCCCGCCGTGGGCCATCACGGCGACCGCGCCGTGGCCCTTGAGGGTGGTGGTGAACAGGCCCTGCCCGGTGACCTGGCCGCGCACCATGCCCATGACGCCGCCCTGTGCGCCCATGAACATCGTGCCCTGCTCCAGGGTCCCGTCGAAGGCGAGGAGCCGGTCGGCCTCCACGTACAGCGTCTCGCCGGACAGCCGGATCACCTGGATGTGGTGGCCGCCGTGCCCGAACATCACCGTGCCGCTGCCCTCCACCGTCATGAGGGGAGTGGCCTCACCGGCCACGCGGCGGCCGATCATCGACATCAGGCCGCCCTGGCCGCCGGCCATGTTCGGCGTGAAAGTGACGTCACCGCGGTACGCGAGCATCGCGCCGCGCTGGCTGAACATCTTCTGGCCCGGCGCGATCGTCGCCTCGACCATCTTCGCGTTGATCTCGCGGAACGGCATCAGATCTCGCCCCCCACGGTGTTGCGCTCGCTCGGCTGCACGTAGACCAACCCGTCGCCCTCGAAGCGGATCTGGAACGCCTCGCCGCCGCCCTCGCCCAGGAACGTGCGGAACGTCACACCGGACTGGAAGCTCTGCTGCACGTTGCCCTGGTGCGCGATGTACGCGCCGGGGTCCACGGACAGCGGGTACTGCGGCGTCACGCGGAGCACGACCGCCGGGCCGTCCGACATGATCGCCGCCTGGCCCGAGCCCTCGACGGTCGTCGTGAACAGCCCGGTGCCGGTGGCCCCGCCCCGCAGCCCGGTGAAGCTGGTCCCGGTGCGCAGCCCGGCGTCCGCGCACAGCAGGTTGCTGGACTCGACGTAGAGCTTGTCGCCCTGGAGCCGCACGAGGTTGATCTCGGAGGCGCGGTCGGCGAAGAAGCAGGTGCCCTGCCCCTTCACCTCCATCATCTCCATCTGTTCGCCGGTGAGCCGGCGGGTGACCATGCCGCGCAGGCCCTCACCACCGCCGGACATCTTCTTGAAGGCCATCTGGCCGTCGTACGCGACCATCGAGCCGTTCTTCGCTTTGACGGCGTCACCGGTCAGGTCGACGGCGAGCACCTTGCTGCCTTGGAGTCGGAACGTTGCCACGCCATGACGGTAACCGGTGGTCCAAGGCGCGGACAGGGCCCTGGGGAGGATCCCGACCCTGATAAAGCGCAGGCAAAGTCGCCTGGCACAATGGGGCGAACCCGCTTGTGAGTCGATTCACAAGATCGATGACGACGAAGGTGCTGCCCGTGGACATCAAGACCGCCTCCTCCCTCCACCGCCTCCGACTGGTCTCCGGTCCGGAGGCCGTCTCGTTCCTCCTGCTGCTCGTGTGCTCGGTGCTCAAGCGCACGACGGAGTTCAACGCGGTCCCGGTGATGGGTGCGATCCACGGCGTGCTCTTCATCCTGTACGTGCTCTTCTGGCTCGACGCCTGGAACCGCACCAAGTGGGAGCTGCAGACCGCCGCCCTCTACTTCGTCCTGTCGGTGCTGCCCTTCGGCGGCTTCTTCGCCGACCGCAAGCTCAAGCGCGCCGCAGACGACGCGGTCATCGCCTCCCGCGCCCGCCGCAAGGGCGCGGTGGACGCCGCATGATCGTCGCCTTCTCCGTCACCCCGCTCGGCGTCGGCGAGGAGGTCGGCGAGTACGTCGCCGACGCCGTCCGCGTCGTCCGTGAATCCGGCCTGCCGAACCGTACCGACGCGATGTTCACCTCCATCGAGGGCGAGTGGGACGAGGTCATGGACGTCGTCAAGCGCGCCGTCGCCGCCGTCGAGGCGCGCGCGCCGCGTGTCTCGCTCGTCCTCAAGGCCGACGTACGCCCCGGCGTGACGGACGGCCTGACCGCGAAGGTCGAGACGGTGGAGCGGCACCTGTCCGCCTGAGCGTCTCGGTGCGAACCCCGGTCCACGTGGACCGGGGTTTTTCACGCCCCCTGATTGAGCGACTGCTCAAATGCTGTTAGGTTCTTTTTGAGCGGCCGCTCAAAGAGTGGCCCCGGGGGGAGAACGCTGTGCTGTACGTGGAAGCGCGCATCCGCACGGACCTGGACGTGCTCTGGGAACGCACCCAGGACCCGGCCCGGCACCAGCGGTGGGACCTCCGTTTCACGGAGATCACCCCGCTGCCTTCCGCGCCCGGCGCGCCGCAGCGGTTCCGGTACGCCACCCGGGTGCTGCCCTTCCTGACCGTCGCCGGCACCGGTGTCTCCGCGGGGGAGCGCCACCGGGCCGGCGGCGAGCGGGTCTCCGCCCTGCGGTTCTCCTCCCCGCACCCGCTCTCCCTGCTCGCCGAGGGCAGCGGCTACTGGCGGTACATACCGACCCCCGACGGCATCCGCTTCCTCACCGGCTACGACTACCGGCCACGCTGGGGCCGCTTCGGTGCGCTCGCCGACCGGCTGGTGTTCCGGCCCCTGATGGGCTGGGCCACCGCCTGGTCCTTCGACCGGCTCCGCCTGTGGTGCGAGCGCGGCATCAGCCCGGCCCGCTCACTCGCGTACGCGCTCGCGGAGGTGGCGGTCCGGACCGCGGCCATCCTCGCGGGCGCCGCGGGGGTGTCGGCGGGCCTCGCCCCGGGTGCCGGGGGCGGTGGCCCGATGTCCGGGGGCGGTGGCCTGGGTGCCGGGGGCGGTGGCCTGGTGGCCGCCCTCTGCGCCCTCGCGCTCACCGCCGTCGCCCTGCTCGTGCCGCCGTCGCCACGCACCCCGGCCGCCCGCCGCTGCCTGCGCACCCCACCCCCACGGAGCGCGGCGCCCCGCCTCCTCGCCACACTGGAGCACCCCTCGTGACCTCGATCTTCGCCCGCGCCATGGGCGCCGACTTCGACCGCCTCCACCCGCAGCTGCGGCGGCGCTTCTCGGTCGGCCTCGACAGCGGCGAAGCCTGCACCGGCCACGGCGTGATGGACCGGATCTGGCACGGCCGCGCCTTCGTCAAGCCGTTCCTCGCGCTCGGCGGGACGCGCAACATCCTGATCCCGCACACCGGCCGCGACATCCCCTTCACCATCGAGAACGTCCCCTACACCGACTCCCACGGCCGCGAGACGGTCACCTTCGTACGGACCTTCGCGCTGCCCGGCGGGCCCCGGCGCTTCGATGCCACGATGGTGTACAGCGGCGAGCGCGACTGCGTCCTCGACTACCTCGGCACCCACCAGCACCTCGCCAGCGACCTGCGCTTCACCGCCGAGCCCGACGGCTCCCTGCTCATCCGCTCGGGCGAGCACCGCTTCCGTGAGGGGCCCGTGGACGTCCGCGTACCGGAGCTGATCGGCGGTGACGCCGAGGTGCGCGAGTCGTACGACGAGGCGACGGGCCGCTTCCGCATCCAGGTCCGGGTCGCCAACCGCCGCTTCGGGCCGCTCTTCGGCTACGAGGGGTCCTTCACGGCCGCGTACACCGACGTACGCTCACACGGGGTGCGGGCCGGGCTGCGCCCGGTGCGGGAGGAGATACGGGCGTGAGCCAGGACACCAAGGGCCGGGACACCCAGGGCCGGGACGCCAAGGGCCAGGACCGTAATGGCCGGGACGCCAAGGGGCAGGACACCAAGGTCAAGCTGCTGGAAGGCGCGCTGCGCACGCTCGCCGAGCAGGGCATCGCCAAGACCTCCGCCCGCTCCATCGCCGCGGCCGCCGGCGTCAACCAGGCCCTCGTCTTCTACCACTTCGGCTCCGTCGACGAACTCCTCGCCGCCGCCTGCCGCCACGGCGCCGAGCAGCGCGTCGCCCGCCACCGCGACCGCCTCCGCGGCGTCTCCACGCTCGCGGAGCTCCTCGACTGCGGGCGCGAGATGCACGCCGAGGAACGGGCCGCCGGCAACGTCGCCTTCCTGGGGCAGCTGCTCGCCGGCGCCCAGGCCCAGCCGCGCCTGGCACCGGCCACCGCCGCCGGGCTGGACCTCTGGATCGACGAGATCGAGCAGGTCCTCGTCCGCGTGCTGGCGGGGACGCCGATCGCCGAGTTCACCGACTCGGCGGGGCTCGCCCGCGCCGTCGCCGCCTCCTTCATCGGCCTGGAGCTGTACGAGGGCGTCGACGCGGAGGGCGCCGCACGCGCCCTCGGCGCGCTGGAGCAGCTCGCCGCGCTGGCCGCCGCCCTGGAGGAGCTCGGCCCGCTCGCCCAGCGCGCGGTGCGGCACCGGCTGCGCCGTACCGCCCGGTGACCGCGGGCCGGAGCAAGGTCGACCGAAAAGCGAGACGGGGCTGACCAGCATGTGACCACTCGGTAAGGTCGGTGACGTGCCCAAGCCGCTCAGTCTCCCGTTCGACCCCATCGCCCGCGCCGACGAACTCTGGCAGCAGCGCTGGGGCCCCGTCCCCTCGATGGCCGCGATCACCTCGATCATGCGCGCCCATCAGATCCTGCTCGCCGAGGTGGACGCGGTCGTCAAGCCGTACGGGCTGACCTTCGCGCGGTACGAGGCGCTGGTGCTGCTGACCTTCTCCAAGGCCGGCGAGCTGCCGATGTCCAAGATCGGCGAGCGGCTGATGGTCCACCCGACCTCCGTGACCAACACCGTGGACCGCCTGGTCCGCTCCGGCCTGGTGGCCAAGCGCCCCAACCCCAACGACGGCCGCGGCACACTCGCCTCCATCACCGACAAGGGCCGCGAGGTGGTGGAGGCGGCCACGCGCGACCTGATGGCGATGGACTTCGGGCTGAGCGTGTACGACGCCGAGGAATGCGCGGAGATCTTCGCGATGCTGCGGCCGCTGCGGATCGCGGCGCACGACTTCGAGGAGAAGTAGGCTGCGGGTCGGGTCAGCGCGCCTGATCCCCGCACACGCGGGGGTGGTCCGAGGAGAGTGCTCACCCGATACCGGGTGATTGCGTGGTCCCCGCCGACGCGGGGATTTTCGAGCCGGGTAGGCTCGTGGGCATGCGAAAAAGCGTGCTGACCCGCTACCGCGTGATGGCTTACGTCACTGCCGTCATGCTCCTCCTGCTCTGTTCCTGCATGGTGGCGAAGTACGGGTTCGACACGGGCGAGGACGTGACCTTCATGGTCTCCCAGACCCACGGCGTCCTCTACATCATCTACCTGATCTTCGCCTTCGACCTCGGCTCCAAGGCGAAGTGGCCGTTCGGCAAGCTGCTGTGGATCCTGCTCTCCGGCACCATCCCCTTCGCCGCCTTCTTCGTCGAGCGCAAGGTCGTCCGCGACGTCGAGCCGCTGCTGGCCGACGCCGCTCCGGCGGTCGCCAAGGTCTGAGCCCCACCGCCGCGGGCCACGCCCGCGGCGGTCGGCCATCGACATTTACTAGGACGTCCTAGTAAATTCGAAGGTATGGACGCTGACGCCATCGAGGAAGGCCGCCGACGCTGGCAGGCCCGCTACGACGCCGCGCACACGCGCGACGCCGACTTCACCACGCTCTCCGGTGACCCGGTCGAGCCGGTCTACGGGCCCCGGCCCGGAGACACCTATGAGGGCTTCGAGCGGATCGGATGGCCGGGCGAGTACCCCTTCACCCGCGGCCTGTACCCGACGGGCTACCGGGGCCGTACCTGGACCATCCGCCAGTTCGCCGGGTTCGGGAACGCCGAGCAGACGAACGAGCGCTACAAGATGATCCTCGGCAACGGCGGCGGTGGCCTGTCCGTCGCCTTCGACATGCCGACCCTCATGGGCCGCGACTCCGACGACCCCCGCTCGCTCGGCGAGGTCGGCCACTGCGGCGTCGCCATCGACTCCGCCGCCGACATGGAGGTCCTCTTCAAGGACATCCCCCTCGGCGACGTCACCACGTCCATGACCATCTCCGGTCCGGCCGTGCCCGTCTTCTGCATGTACCTGGTCGCCGCCGAGCGGCAGGGCGTCGACCCGTCCGTCCTCAACGGCACCCTCCAGACGGACATCTTCAAGGAGTACATCGCGCAGAAGGAGTGGCTCTTCCAGCCCGAGCCCCACCTGCGCCTCATCGGCGACCTGATGGAGCACTGCGCCGCCCGCATCCCCGCGTACAAGCCGCTCTCCGTCTCCGGCTACCACATCCGCGAGGCCGGCGCGACGGCCGCGCAGGAGCTGGCGTACACGCTCGCCGACGGCTTCGGGTACGTCGAGCTGGGGCTGTCCCGCGGCCTGCACGTCGACGTCTTCGCGCCCGGCCTGTCCTTCTTCTTCGACGCGCACGTCGACTTCTTCGAGGAGATCGCCAAGTTCCGCGCCGCCCGCCGCATCTGGGCCCGCTGGATGAAGGAGGTCTACGGCGCGCAGACCGACAAGGCGCAGTGGCTGCGGTTCCACACCCAGACCGCCGGCGTCTCGCTCACCGCGCAGCAGCCCTACAACAACGTCGTGCGCACGGCCGTCGAGGCCCTCGCGGCGGTGCTCGGCGGGACCAACTCGCTGCACACCAACGCCCTCGACGAGACCCTCGCCCTCCCCTCCGAGCAGGCCGCCGAGATCGCCCTGCGCACCCAGCAGGTGCTGATGGAGGAGACCGGCGTCGCCAACGTCGCCGACCCGCTGGGCGGTTCCTGGTACGTCGAGCAGCTCACCGACCGCATCGAGGCCGACGCCGAGAAGATCTTCGACCGGATCAAGGAACGCGGCCTGCGCGCCCACCCCGACGGGCAGCACCCCATCGGCCCCATCACCTCCGGCATCCTGCGCGGCATCGAGGACGGCTGGTTCACCGGCGAGATCGCCGAGTCCGCCTTCCGCTACCAGCAGGCCCTGGAGAAGGGCGACAAGAGGGTCGTGGGCGTCAACGTCCACACCGGCTCCGTCACCGGCGACCTGGAGATCCTGCGGGTCAGCCACGAGGTGGAGCGCGAGCAGGTCCGGGTCCTCGCCGACCGCAAGGCCCGCCGCGACGACGCGCGCGTCCGGGCGTCGCTGGACGCCATGCTGGACGCCGCGCGGGGCGGCGCCAACATGATCGAGCCCATGCTCGAAGCCGTACGGGCCGAGGCCACGCTCGGCGAGATCTGCGACGCCCTGCGCGACGAGTGGGGCACGTACACCGAGCCCCCGGGCTTCTAGGTCTCCCTAGACTGCGCCGCATGACAGTCCTCCCCGTACCGGTCCCGGGCGTGGCCGTCCGCTACTGGTACGTGGGGGCCTGCGGCCCCTTCGCGCTGTTCGACGCGGACTTCGAGCCGCCGGGACCGGACGGGAAGAGCGAGTTCCTCAACCTGGTCCCGGCGAAGCTGCTGCCGCCCGCGTACGCGGACGCCCTCTGGGAGGGTGTCCGCGAGGGCCTGCGCGGCACGGCCGCCGCCGTGCTGCTCACGCACGCGCGCCACCACGAGCTCGACTCCTCGGAGCGGGCCTTCCGTGACGCCGGCGAGATGGCGGGCCGCGCCGCCCTCGTTCGCGCCGGGCTGCTGCCGGCGGAGGAGGGCCCGCCGGCCAGGTTCGTACGGGCCCCGGCGGCCCGTACCAAGCGCGGGAAGGGCATGCTGGGCCGATGAGGATCACCATCAGGGAAGCCACCGCGGACGACTGGCCCGCCATCTGGCCCTTCTTCCACACCATCGTCGCCGCGGGCGACAGCTTCACCTACCCCGTCGACCTGGGGGAGGAGGAGGGCCGCGGCTGGTGGCTCCTCGCCGCCCCCAACCGTACGGTCGTCGCCGTCGACGACGAGACCGGAGCGGTCGTCGGCACGGCGAAGATGAACCGCAACCAGGCGGGCAACGGCGGCCACGTGGCGAGCGCCAGCTACATGACCGACCCCGCGTACGGCGGGCGGGGCGTGGGGCGGGCGCTCGTCGAGTACTCGCTGGAGTGGGCGCGGGCGGCCGGTTTCCGGGGCATGCAGTTCAACGCCGTCGTGGAGGCGAACGTCCACGCGGTGCGCCTGTACGAGCGGCTCGGCTTCCGCGTCGTCGGCACGGTGCCGGAGGCCTTCCACCACCCCGAGAAGGGGTACGTGGGGCTGCACGTCATGCACCGTCCGCTCTGAGCGGAGCGGTGTGAGGGGCGTCAGTCCCGGGCGGGGGCGGCGGCCGCCGCGAGCCCTCCGAGCAGGAGCGCGGTGAAGCGCTGGACCCAGTCGGCGTCGACGGGTTCGGCGCTCACCAGCGCACGGTGGACCACCGCGCCGGCGATGACGTCGAAGATCAGGTCGTCGGTGCCGGGGGCGGGCCCGGGCGCCGACGGCAGTTCGCCGCGGGCCTGCGCGCGGCGGCGGCCCTCCAGGACGAGCCGCTTCTGGCGCTCGACGATGGAGGTGCGGATACGCTCGCGCAGCGGCTCGTCGCGGGTGGACTCGGCGATGACGGCCATCAGCGCCGTCTTGGTCTCCGGCCGCTCCAGGAGCGCGGCGAACTGCAGGACCACACCCTCGATGTCGGCCATGAGGCTTCCGCGGTCGGGGAGTTCGAGCTCGTCGAAGAGGACGGCGACGGCGTCGACGACGAGTTCGTTCTTGCTCGCCCAGCGGCGGTAGAGGGTGGTCTTGGCGACCTTGGCGCGGGTGGCGACGTCGCTCATCGTCAGCTTGGACCAGCCCAGCTCGACCAGCGCGGCCCGGGTGGCCTCCAGGATCGCGGTGTCGGCCTCGGCGCTGCGGGGGCGGCCGGTACGGCTGCGAGGACTGGTGGGGCTGCTGCACATGACGCCCGACCATACCGGCCAGTAGGTCTCGGCTGCCGGTGCCGCGCGTGTGATCGAGTTCACCGGGGGGTACTCCTGCGGGACCGGCCCGATGCAGTTACGCTACGACCTGTAGCGAAAGGCTTGAGCGGCCCCAGCGACAACCACATCCCGGCGCCACGGTGGGGACCCGGCGCCGAAAACATGTTCAGGATCGCGTACGTCCGTACGCCCGCATTGACCGGCGGAGGGGTTTGCGGACGGCGCGGTTCGGCCGTGGTGGCGTCCGAGTGCGCCATCACGCACCGGTGCTTACCGGTTACGACCGCGGAGGGGGGAGGATGTACCCATGCAGCCTAGGAACATGTCCATGAGCGGCGTCGTCGACCTCGCCGCGGTGAAGGCGGCCGGAGAGGCCAAGGCGAAGGCGGAGCAGGCGCGGGCCGAGGCGGCCCGGCACGGCGGCGCCGGGGCCGTACCCCCGTCCGCGCTGGTGATCGATGTCGACGAGGCCGGTTTCGAGCGCGATGTCATCCAGCGCTCCGCCGAGGTCCCGGTCGTCCTCGACTTCTGGGCCGAGTGGTGCCAGCCCTGCAAGCAGCTCGGGCCGCTGCTGGAGCGGCTGGCCGTCGAGTACAACGGCCGTTTCCTCCTCGCCAAGATCGACGTCGACGCCAACCAGCTGCTGATGCAGCAGTTCGGGATCCAGGGCATCCCGGCCGTCTTCGCGGTGGTCGCCGGCCAGGCGCTGCCGCTCTTCCAGGGCGCCGCCCCGGAGGCCCAGATCCGCCAGACCCTGGACCAGCTGGTCCAGGTCGCCGAGCAGCGCTTCGGCCTCACCGGGCTCACGGTCGACGCGGACGCCGAGGGCGCCGCACCGGCCGCCGCTCCGGCGCGGCCGGCGGGCCCGTACGACGCGCTGCTGGAGGCGGCGGCGCAGGCGCTCGACGCGAACGACTTCGCCGGCGCGATCCAGGCGTACAAGAACGTCCTGGTGGACGACCCGAACAACACCGAGGCCAAGCTGGGCCTCGCCCAGGCGGAACTGCTCGGCCGGGTCCGGGACATGGATCCCCAGCAGGTCCGCAAGGACGCCGCGGACGACCCGGCGGACGTCCGCGCCCAGATGGCGGCGGCCGACCTCGACCTCGTCGGCGGTCACGTGGAGGACGCGTTCGGCCGTCTGATCGAGACGGTGCGCCGTACCGCGGGCGAGGACCGCGACACCGCGCGCCTGCGGCTGCTGGACCTCTTCGAGGTCATCGGCTCGGACGACCCGCGGGTGACGGCGGCCCGTTCGGCGCTGGCGCGCGTGCTCTTCTGACACGCCCGGCGCGTCCGCCCGAGGGCGCGGCGCCCGCCGCCGATTTGGCGACACAGTGATAAAACGCGGCCGCGTTTTGCCAAAACTTGGCAAACGCGGCCGCTGTTACTTCCAGTAAGGCGATGCCAGCCTTATGTCCCTCTTTCTCAGCTGATATCAGCTTCTGTCGAACTGGCCGGTAGCACCCTGAGTGCCCGCGCGACGCCGCCCCGTCGCGGCACGGTTATCCGCCCGTTACTAGTCGGTAACGAGCCCCTTGTGCCCCGGCGCGGAATGCACCACGATCGGCGACGCTCGGTCCAATTCCGTACAGCCCGGCCACCCGCCGGGCCGCGGTCTTGGGTCCCCACCGAGCGGGCCGGCGACGACACGGATGACGCCGGCTCCGGACAGGGGGGTTCCCGCCCTCACCGGCAGGACCTGTCCGATCAGGTTGCGCGAAGGCGTGGCCAGTGGTTGTCGCTCGGGGGTGATCGCCGGTGATCCGGACGCGGCTCGCGCCTGATCCACGGGCGCTCTCCTTCCCGAGGACGTAGCACTTCTCCCATCCCAGGACGGGCCCCCGGCCCTTCCGGAGATGTACGTCCGAGAAGGAGGAACTATGAAGTCCCAGGTTCGTGGTGGGACCAGATGGAAGCGGTTCGCCGTCGTCATGGTGCCGAGCGTGGCCGCGACGGCCGCGATCGGCGTCGGACTGGCGCAGGGCGCGCTGGCGGCGTCGTTCAGCATTTCCGGCCAGGAGTTCAAGGTCAAGGCGAAGAGCCTTGAGGGCACCGGCTTCGTCCAGTACGGCAGCATCGTCAAGGGCAAGGACCTTGAGGGCAAGGGCTTCTGGGAGCCCGTCGCGGTGTCCGGCTTCAAAGAGGCCCACATCACCGAGATGTGCCAGTCCGTCGTGACGCCGATTCCGCTGCTCGGTACGAGCGTCAGCCTGCAGCTGACCGCTGGTACGAGCAAGGAGGCGCTGGCCGGCAACAAGGAACACCAGGTCCACGCCAAGGACATCTACCTGGATGTCTCCGAGCTGGACGCGGACGCCGAGTTCGAGAACATCGACATCGGCGTCGCCGCCGGTTCGCTGGCGAACCCGGGCGTCCAGCCCAACACCGAGGCGAACCCGCACGGCTTCTCCCAGCGTGCGAAGGTCGCGAAGCTCAAGAACGTCGAGCAGAAGGCGTGGGCGACCACGGCCGGCACGTTCAAGCTGCCCGACCTCAGCCTGAAGCTCCACAAGGGCGTCAAGGAGTGCTTCTCCGGCTGACGCCGACAGCCGGGTGGGTGGGGTTGCGCGGTAGGCCGCCCCGCCCACCCGGCGTACCGATGCGCTTTTGTGCCCATCGGTACCTTCTCACCATTTCTTCTCAGCACCACCGCTTCCAGGGAGCTGTTTTCCATGAGCGCCGAGTCCACTGGTTCCCGCGGATTCACCTACTGGCGACTGCGCTTCCGCGCGTGGCGGGGCAACCGGCCCTTCTGGGGCGGGCTGTTCACCATGATCGGTGGCGTACCGATCACCTACTTCCCGTACGCCGACGTGCGGCTCGGCAACATGACGATCGCCATGCAGACCACGGCGGGCTCGGCATCCCTGATCATCGGCGTGCTGCTGATCGCGCTCGGCCTGACGATGTGGTTCCAGCCCATCGTCCGGGTGTTCGCGGGTGTCGCCGCGATCGTTCTGGCGCTCGTGTCCCTTCCGGTGTCCAACATCGGGGGCTTCCTCGTCGGCTTCCTCTTCGCCCTGCTCGGCGGTGCGATGTCCTGCTCCTGGGCGCCGGGCGTGCCGGTGGAGGAGACGGACGCGGGGGAGACCCCGGCAGGCGGCGAGGGCGCTGAGCGTGCCGAGGCGGTCTCCGCGATCCCGGACCAGCGGGCGGGCGGCGTACCGTCCGCCGTCCCGCAGACGAACGCGACCGAAAGCACCATCGAAGCCAACGGCGGGAGGAACAGTGCGGGGTGACGAAACGCAGTCGGCGACGACTGGGGGCGACGACACTCTGGCGAGAAGGGGGCCGCGCCACGCGGCCCCGAAGAAGTCGCTGCTGACCAAGCTCCAGGCACCGGCGGGCAAGGCGATAGCCCTGGCCGCGATGCCCACCGCCGTACTCGTGGGGCTCGGCCTCACGCCCAAGCTGGCGCTCGCCGACGAGAAGGACATCCCCTTCGCGCCCGGCCCGTGCGTGACGCGGTCGGACGAACCGCGGGACGACGAGGAGTCGGCCAAGCCGTCCGCGTCGGAGTCGCCGTCGCAGTCGCCGTCGCCGAAGCCGTCCGCGAGCGCCGGCACGGGTGCGGGCGACGACGACACGGCGACCGAGGAGCCGGCGCCCGGCGCCAGCCCCTCGGCGAGTGCGAGCGCGAGCGGCACGGCGAAGCCGAGCGGGCAGCCGCCGGCCGACCCCAAGACCGGCGCGACGGGGTCCACGGCCCCCAAGCCCACGCCGACCCCGACCCCCACGCCGACGGAGACCAGGAATCCGCTGGATCCGCTGGGCGTCGGTGACGCGATCAAGGACATCTTCGACGGTCCGGACGACGACGAGCCGACGGCCACCCCGTCGACGAGCGCGCCCACCCCGACCACCTCGCCGGCGGCGAAGCCGTCCGCCAAGCCGTCCGCGCAGCCCACCACGCAGCCGGCGGCCAAGCCGTCCACCAAGCCCGTGGACGACAGCCTCGACAAGACCAAGCAAGCCATCAAGGACGCCGCCGACGAGGCCGGCGCCACGGTGGAGGAGCTGCCCGAGGACGTCAAGGGACTCGACCCCAAGAAGGACGAGGACATCCCCGAGGGCGCCAAGCCCCGCTTCCCCTGCCCGACCCCCGACCCCGAGGCCCTCGCGGACGCCGAGCTGGAGCCCGGGATCCCGCTGCTCCCGGACGACCCGTGGAAGCTGGAGAGTTCGCTGCTCACCCTGCGCGGCCTGGACTACCACGGCATCGTGGAGGTCAGGACGAGCAGCGGCAAGGTGAAGAAGGTCCTGAAGTTCACCGCCGACGAGGCCGACATCCACGACCTGCACCAGACGACGGTCCACTCCGAGGGCCGCACCGGTCACGTCACCTCGCGCCCGGGCTCGAAGTCCACGATCCGCGGTGGCACGGTGACGATGTACACCGAGGAGCTGAAGGGCAACCTCTTCGGCATCATCCCGATCACCTTCAGCCCCGAGACCCCGCCTCCGCTGAACGTCCCGTACGCCTTCTTCACCAACGTGAAGGCCACGCAGGCCGCCCAGTTCGGCGGCACGCTGACGGTGCCGGGCCTCAAGAACTTCATCGAGGGCTGACCGGAACGGCCCTGATCGGAATCTCGCAATGCCGTGGCCTCCTTGCCCGAGCCGGGTGGGGAGGCTGCGGCAATGGGCCGTTGCGACAGAGACGTTGACGCAAGCTGTCCCCCGGCGAGATCGCAGGCGACATCGAGTACGGTGCCGGCACGGTGACCATCGTGGAGCGCGGCCGCAGCTTCAGCCGCGCCTGCAACGCTGCCGGAGTGGCGGTCACCACCTGACGGGGACGGAGAACGGCTGTGGGGGCGCTGCCCCGGTTCCCTGCGAAACCGGGGTGGCGCCCCCGTACGCGAGGGGAAACCATGAGCACGCTCTTCGACGATCTCGGCCGGCTGGACCTCGACGCGCATGTGCGCCGGTGGTCGGGCCCCGATGTGGCCGCTGCCGATGGCGAGGTCAACGACTGGATCGCGGCGGCCCAGATGTTCGCCCGCCGACTTCAGGCGGAGTGCGGACAGCTCACAGGCGAGCAGTGGCAGGCCGCGGCCGCGGCCTGGTCGTCCCTGCTGGGAGCGGCCGAGCGGGCGACGGGCCGCCTGGGCAACGAGTGGCTGCTGCGGGACCTGTGGCTGCGTGTGTCCCTGGTGGACAGCGTGGGCCCACGCCCCGACGTTCCGCTGCTCGACGCGGGACGGGTCCTGGACAAGGCCCTCGACGCCATGCCCATGAGCCGGCAGGCCGCATCCGAGCTCGCGGCCCCGGGCTGGCGCACGCTCGATCGTGGGCAGATGCTGGAGCTGCGCAGGATCAAGCAGCTCCTCGCTCCCCCTCGTCACATCGCGCACCTGCTGCGGGAACACCCGCGCAGCGGCGAGTTCGAGGCATGGGAGGACATGGTGCCGCTGCTGCCGTGACGAACGCGATGGTGCCCCTGACGTCCGACCGGACGGCAGGGGCACCGTTACGTTGCGGCGGGAGCCGGACCGTCAGTCCCGGTGCTCCCCGCCCAGGTGGTGCACCCGGACCATGTTCGTGGTGCCCGGGACGCCGGGGGGCGAGCCCGCCGTGATGACCATGGTGTCGCCCGCGTTGAAGCGCTGGAGCTTGGACAGCTCCGCGTCGACCAGGTCGACCATCGCGTCGGTGTTGTCGACGTGGGGGACCACGAAGGACTCGACGCCCCAGCTCAGGGCGAGCTGGTTGCGGGTCGAGGTCTCCGTCGTGAAGGCCATGATCGGCTGGGCCGCGCGGTAGCGGGAGAGGCGGCGGGCCGTGTCGCCGGACTTGGTGAAGGCGACCAGGGCCTTGCCGTCGAGGAAGTCGGCGATCTCGGCGGCCGCGCGGGCGACCGAGCCGCCCTGGGTGCGGGGCTTCTTGCCGGGGACCAGGGGCTGGAGGCCCTTGGCGAGGAGCTCCTCCTCCGCCGCGGTGACGATCTTCGACATCGTCTTGACGGTCTCGATGGGGTACGCGCCCACCGAGGACTCCGCCGACAGCATGACCGCGTCGGCGCCGTCCAGGATCGCGTTGGCGACGTCGGACGCCTCGGCGCGCGTCGGGCGCGAGTTGGTGATCATCGACTCCATCATCTGGGTCGCGACGATCACCGGCTTGGCGTTGCGGCGGCACATCTCGATGAGCCGCTTCTGCACCATCGGGACCCGCTCCAGCGGGTACTCGACGGCCAGGTCGCCGCGCGCCACCATCACGCCGTCGAACGCCATGACGACGTCCTGCATGTTCTCGACGGCCTGCGGCTTCTCCACCTTGGCGATGACCGGGACCCGGCGGCCCACCTCGTCCATCACCTTGTGGACGTCCTTGACGTCGTTGGCGTCGCGCACGAAGGACAGCGCGACCAGGTCGCAGCCCATCCGCAGCGCGAAGCGCAGGTCGTCGACGTCCTTCTCGGAGAGGGCCGGGACGTTGACGGCGGCACCCGGCAGGTTGATGCCCTTGTGGTCCGAGATGACGCCGCCCTCGACGACGATCGTCCGGACGCGGGTGCCGTCGACCTCGGTGACGCGCAGCTCGACGTTGCCGTCGTTGATCAGGATCTGGTCGCCCTTGGAGACGTCGCCGGGCAGGCCCTTGTACGTGGTACCGCAGATGGACTTGTCACCGGGGACGTCCTCGGTGGTGATGGTGAACTCGTCGCCGCGGACCAGTTCGACCGGCCCCTCGGCGAAGGTTTCCAGACGGATCTTCGGGCCCTGGAGGTCGGCGAGCACGCCCACGGCGCGGCCGGTGTCCTCGGCGGCCTGGCGGACGCGGTGGTACCGCTCCTCGTGCTCAGCGTGGGATCCGTGGCTCATGTTGAAGCGGGCCACGTTCATACCGGCCTCGATGAGCGCTTTCAGCTGCTCATACGAGTCGACGGCGGGGCCCAGTGTGCAGACGATTTTGGAACGGCGCATAAGGCGGATCCTATCGGTTTGTTTCACTGCGGAATATTCCGTCTGGTGGAATGTACAAATGGGCGCGTGTGCGCTCAGTCGTCGACCGCGGAGTTGACCAGCGAGTAGGTTTGCCGGGCGATTTCGAGCTCTTCGTCCGTCGGGACCACCGCCACCGCCACCCGCGCGTACTCCGGCGAGATCAGCCGCGGCTCGCCGGACCGTACGGCGTTGAGACCCGCGTCCACCGCCAGGCCCAGCTCCTCCAGCCCGGCGACGGCGGCCTCCCGCACCGGGGCTGCGTTCTCGCCGACGCCCGCCGTGAACGCCACCGCGTCCACCCGGCCCAGCACCGCGTAATAGGCGCCGATGTACTTCTTCAGCCGGTGGATGTAAATGTCGAAGGCTAGCTGCGCCCGCTGATCACCCTCGTCGATCCGGCGTCGGATCTCACGCATGTCATTGTCACCGCAAAGCCCCACCAAACCGCTCTTCTTGTTCAGCAGCACATCGATCTCATCGGTCGACATTCCGGCGACCCGCTTCAGGTGGAACACCACCGCCGGGTCGATGTCACCGGAGCGCGTACCCATGACGAGCCCCTCCAAGGGGGTCAGTCCCATCGAGGTGTCCACGCACCGGCCGCCCGCCACCGCCGACGCCGAGGCGCCGTTGCCCAGGTGCAGCACGATCACGTTCACCTCGGCCGGGTCCTTGCCCAGCAGCTGCGCGACCTTCCGCGACACGTACGCGTGCGACGTGCCGTGGAAGCCGTACCGGCGGATGCGGTGCGCGTCCGCGGTCTCGGCGTCGATCGCGTACCGCGCCGCGTACTCCGGCATCGTCGTGTGGAACGCCGTGTCGAAGACGGCGACCTGCGGCAGGTCCGGCCGCAGCGCCTGCGCGGTGCGGATGCCCGTGATGTTCGCCGGGTTGTGCAGCGGCGCCACCGGCACCAGCCGCTCGATCTCGGCGAGCACCTCGTCGGTGATGACCGTCGGCGCGGAGAACTTCAGACCGCCGTGCACCACCCGGTGGCCGATCGCCGCCAGTTCCGGCGAGTCCAGGCCCAGCCCGTCCGCCGCCAGCTCCTCCGCGACCGCCTTCAGCGCCGCCTCGTGGTCCGCGATCGGAGCCGTACGCTCGCGCTGCTCGCCGCCGTCCGTCAGCGGGGTGTGCACCAGGCGGGACGTTTCTTCCCCGATGCGCTCGACCAGCCCGACGGCCATGCGGGCGCCGTCGTGCATGTCGAGCAGCTGGTACTTCACCGACGACGAGCCGGAGTTGAGGACGAGGACGCGGGTGGCGCCGGTGGCGGAGTTCGAATTCGGGTTGCTCACGACTGCGTTGCCTTCTGCTGGGACTGGATCGCGGTGATCGCGACCGTGTTCACGATGTCGCTGACGAGCGCGCCGCGCGACAGGTCGTTCACCGGCTTGCGCAGGCCCTGGAGCACCGGGCCGACGGCCACGGCGCCGGCCGAACGCTGCACGGCCTTGTACGTGTTGTTCCCCGTGTTCAGGTCCGGGAAGATCAGCACCGTCGCCTGGCCCGCCACCTCCGAGCCCGGCAGCTTCGTCGCGGCGACCGACGGCTCGACGGCCGCGTCGTACTGGATCGGGCCCTCGATCTTCAGCTCCGGGTACCGCTCGCGCACCAGCTTCGTCGCCTCGCGCACCTTGTCGACGTCCGCGCCCGAGCCGGAGGTGCCCGTCGAGTACGACAGCATCGCGATGCGCGGCTCGACGCCGAAGCGGGCGGCCGTCGCCGCCGACTGCACCGCGATGTCGGCGAGCTGCTCGGCGTTCGGGTCCGGGTTGACCGCGCAGTCGCCGTACACCAGCACCTTGTCCGCCAGGCACATGAAGAAGACGGAGGAGACGATCGACGCCTCCGGCTTGGTCTTGATGATCTCGAAGGCGGGGCGGATGGTGGCGGCCGTGGAGTGCACCGAGCCCGACACCATGCCGTCGGCCAGGCCCTCCTGCACCATCAGCGTGCCGAAGTAGTTGACGTCCGACACCACGTCGTACGCCAGCTCCACGCTGACCCCCTTGTGCGCGCGCAGCGCCGCGTACCGCTCCGCGAACAGCTGGCGCAGCTCGGACGTCGCCGGGTCGATCAGCTGTGTGTCCGCGCCGAGGTCGACACCCAGGTCGGCGGCCTTCTTCCGGATCACCTCGACGTCGCCCAGCAGCGTCAGGGCGCACACGTCACGGCGTACGAGCACGTCGGCGGCGCGCAGCACGCGCTCCTCGGTGCCCTCGGGCAGGACCACGCGGCGGCGGTCGGCGCGCGCCTGCTCCAGCAGCTCGTGCTCGAACATCATCGGCGTGACCCGGCCGCTGCGCGCCACCGACAGCCGCTTGAGCAGGTCGGCGGCGTCGACGTGCCGCTCGAAGAGGCCCAGCGCGGTCTCCGCCTTGCGCGGCGTGGCGGCGTTCAGCTTGCCCTCCAGCGAGAACAGCTCGGCGGCGGTCGGGAAGCTGTTGCCGCTCACCGACAGCACCGGCGTACCGGGCGCGAGCCGCGCCGCCAGGTTGAGGACCTCCCGGCTGGGGCGCTCGTTCAGCGTGAGCAGCACGCCCGCGATGGGCGGGTTGCCGGCGGAGTGCGCGGCCAGCGCGCCCACGACCAGGTCGGCGCGGTCGCCGGGGGTGACGACCAGGCAGCCGGGGGTCAGGGCGTTGAGGAAGTTCGGCAGCATCGCGCCGCCGAAGACGAAGTCCAGCGCGTCGCGCGCGAGCCCCGAGTCGTCGCCGAGGACGACCTCGGCGCCGAGGTGGTGCCGGATCTGAGCGACCGTCGGCGCGGAGAGCGCGGGCATGTCCGGCAGGACGTACACCGGCACCGGCAGGCGCGTGGCGAGCCGCTCGGCCAGGGCGTCGCGGTCCTCGGGCGCCACGCGGTTGGCGACCATGGCGAGGACGTCGCAGCCGAGGCTCTCGTACGCCCGGAAGGCGTTGCGCGTCTCGGCGCGCACGGAGTCGGCGTCCTGGCCCTTGCCGCCGACCACGGGTATGACGGAGGCGCCGAACTCGTTGGCGAGGCGGGCGTTGAGCGCGAGCTCCTCGGGCAGCTGCGTGGCGTGGAAGTCCGTACCGAGGACGAGCACCACCTCGTAGTCGCGCGCCACCGCGTGGAACCGGTCGACCAGCCGGGAGACCAGCTCGTCGGTGCCCTTCTCGGCCTGGAGCGCGGACGCCTCGTGGTAGTCCATGCCGTACACCGTGGCGGGGTCCTGGGAGAGCCGGTAGCGGACCCGCAGCAGGTCGAAGAGGCGGTCGGGACCGTCGTGCACCAGTGGCCGGAACACCCCCACCCGGTCCACTTGGCGGGTCAGGAGCTCCATGACTCCCAGCTCGACGACCTGGCGGCCGTCCCCCCGGTCGATCCCCGTCACGTACACGCTGCGCGCCACGCAAGCTCTCCTGTCAGGCCGGTGCGGATAAAAAATCTCTGTTCGGGTGCCCGATACCCTCTTGACAATACCTCTGGCGGTGGGTAGAGCGCCCACCCGGCGCCTGGCTCCGAGGGCGGCGCGGAGAACACGCTGCGTGGCCGAGCCGTGGGACAATTCGGTAAGGCTCACACGTACCACTACGAGCAGGAGACACAGCACGATGCGCATCGGAGTCCTCACCGCAGGCGGCGACTGCCCCGGGCTGAACGCAGTGATCCGGTCGGTCGTGCACCGGGCGCTCACGGGACACGGCGACGAGGTCATCGGCTTCGAGGACGGCTTCAAGGGTCTCCTCGACGGCCACTACCGGCCCCTCGACCTCAACGCGGTGAGCGGCATCCTCGCCCGCGGCGGTACGATCCTCGGCTCCGCCCGCCTGGAGCGGGCCCGGCTGCAGGAGGCCGCCGAGAACTGCGAGGAGCTGCAGAAGCGCTACGGCATCGACGTCCTCATCCCCATCGGCGGCGAGGGCACGCTGACCGCGGCGCGCATGCTGTCGGAGGCGGGCATGCCGGTTGTCGGCGTACCCAAGACCATCGACAACGACATCTCCTCCACCGACCGCACCTTCGGCTTCGACACGGCCGTGATGGTCGCGACCGAGGCCATAGACCGTCTCAAGACCACCGCCGAGTCGCACCAGCGCGTGATGGTCGTCGAGGTGATGGGGCGGCACGCCGGCTGGATCGCGCTGGAGTCCGGCATGGCGGGCGGCGCGCACGGCATCTGTCTGCCGGAGCGGCCGTTCGAGGTCGACGACCTGGTGAAGATGGTCGAGGAGCGCTTCTCGCGCGGCAAGAAGTTCGCCGTCATCTGCGTCGCCGAGGGCGCGCACCCGGCCGAGGGCTCGATGGAGTACGAGAAGGGCGCCATCGACCAGTACGGTCACGAGCGCTTCCAGGGCATCGGCAACCGGCTCGCGAAGGAGCTGGAGCGGCGCCTCGGCAAGGAGGCCCGCCCGGTCATCCTGGGCCACGTCCAGCGCGGTGGCACTCCGACCGCGTACGACCGCGTCCTCGCGACCCGCTTCGGCTGGCACGCGGTGGAGGCGGCGCACCGCAAGGAGTTCGGCAGGATGACGGCCCTGCGGGGCACGGACATCCACATGGTGCCGTTGGCGGAGGCGGTCACGCAGCTGAAGACGGTGCCGGCGAACCGGATGTACGAGGCGGAGTCGGTCTTCTGACCCGCTCCCCCCCGCCCCCTGTGCGTGCGGCCCCGGTCGGCTCCCCCGTGGAGGACCGGGGCCGCGGCCTTTCCGTCGGCCGACGGACGTCGACCGGAATTGCCGGTTTCCACTCTTGAGCCGCGTCGCCGATTCAACAAGGCTTACGCCTGTCCGGGACATGTCCCAGAACGGGGGAGGGCCGAGGTGACCGACGGGGAGAGAGCAGCTCCCGACCCCAGGGAGGCCCGGGACCCTGCCGCGTTCATCGCGCTGCTGCAGGACCTCAAGGGCTGGTCGGGCCTCACCTACCGGGAGCTGTCGGCGCGCGCCGAGGCGCTCGGGGAGGTGCTGCCCCGCTCGACGGTCGCGAACATGCTGGCCCGTACGACGGTGCCGCGCGAGGAGCTCTTGTCGGCCTTCGTCCGGGCGTGCGGGGTGGGCCCCGAGGCGTTGGAGTCCTGGCTCGCGGTCCGCAAGGAGCTGGCGGGCCGCGAGCGGTGGTTCGAGCTGTCGGAGTCGGAGTCGGAGTCAGGGGCGGAGCCGACGTCGGAGCTCGCGCCGGGTTCCGGTCCGGAGACCGGGGAGCGGGAGGAGGAGCCGCAGGCCGCGGGCCGCAGTGCGTTACAGGCGTGGTTCGTCCCGCTCGTCGCGGTGCTGGCGCTCGTCGTGGCCGCGACGACCGTCGTGGCGTTCCTGCGGGGTGGCGACGAGGAGCACGTGAAGGAGGACGCCGCGGCCCCCGCGCCCGGCCCCGTACGGATACGGGCGGTGCACTCCGGGCTCTGCCTGAACGAACGGCCCGGTCAGCAGAGCGGGCAGGTCTACCAGGTGCCGTGCGCGGGGGCGACCGTGCCCCGCTACGCGCTCGTACGGCTCGGCGGCGGACTGTGGCGCATCCGCTCCGACCACCCCGAGTTCGGGTCCGGCTGCTCGGGCATCCCCGTCGAGGTGACGGAACAGCACGGCGCGCCCCTGATCGACCAGGAGTGCGGCAAAAGGGGCCCGCGCGAGGCCTTCCGGATCGAGGGGTTCGGCGACCCCGTGGCGGGCTACCGCCTCAGGTCCGCGCACTCGGACCTGTGCCTGCGCATACGGGACGCCTCGCGCGAGCCGTGGACGGACGTGATCCAGGAGGCGTGCCGGGAGGATGGCGAGGGTCAGCTGTTCAGCCTGGACCCCGCCGACGCGCGGTGATCGGTGATCAGTACTGGACCAGCGCCCAGAAGTGCTCGTCGATCCGCTCCAGGAACTCCTTGCCCGCCTGGCCGTCGCTGCTGTCGGTGAGGTCCACGCCCCAGCTGTTGGTGGACACCATCCGCGCCTGGTAGTCGGCGTGCAGCTGCTGGAGGACCTGCTCCAGGCGGCCGCGGTCGATGGGCAGCAGCTTCGCGAGCGGCCGGACGTACGCCTGCCAGCGGGTGGTGGCGGCGCTGCGCAGCAGGTCCGCGAGCTGCGCGTGGCGGCCCGTGACGGTCAGCAGCTCGCGCGGCCCGAGGGCCAGCGCGTCGGCGAGCGCCGCGGTCTGCCGTTCGTTGCCGCGCCAGCGGCCGGACTCCTCCATGCGGAGGTACGCCTTGGTGTCGAGCCCGATCCGGCGGGCCAGGTCCTCGGGCGCCATGGCCCGCGCGATGCGGTGCTCGCGCAGGGTCGTCGCCGCGGCCAGCAGCTCGCCCGGCGAACACCACAGGACCCCGGCGAGCGCGGTGAGCTCCTGGGAGGTGGGCGCGGCGGTGCCGCGTTCCCAGGCCATCACCGTCTCGGGTGGGACGGCGAGTCCGTACTGCGCGCGCAAGCCGTACGCGACGTGGGCGGGCCCCATGCCGAGCGCCTCGCGCAGTCGGCGCGCGGCGAGCGCGTTGAACGGGGGTGTGGGTGGGGAGGGGTGCACGCGGCACACGGTAGGTGCGGAGGGTCACCTCTGGCTACGGTGCGTTCAGCCAACGCCGAAAGTCGTAGGAACGTCCAGATAAACCACTACCTATTGGTATACCTACGGGTAATTTACCGTACCGCGGTGATCCACCGGTATTGCAGCTCCGGCCGTCCCACCTGCCCGTACTGGGGGCTGCGCGCCGCCCGGCCCGTCTCCACTAGATGCTCCAGATAGCGCCGCGCCGTGATCCGCGAGATGCCGACCGCCGCGCCGGCCTCGGCGGCGGTCAGCCCGCCGGGCGCCTCCCGCAGGGTGCGCGTCACGGCCGCCAGCGTCGGCGCGCTCAGCCCCTTCGGCAGCGCGGCCGGCCGGGGCGTACGCAGCACCGCGAGCGCCCGGTCCACCTCCTCCTGGCCCGACGCCTCGCCGGCCGCCGCCCGGAACTCGGCGTACCGGGCCAGCCGGTCCCGCAGCGTGGCGAAGGTGAACGGCTTCAGGACGTACTGGACGACGCCCAGCGACACCCCCTCGCGGACGATCCCCAGGTCGCGCGCCGAGGTGACGGCGATGACGTCCGCGTGGTGCCCGGCCGCCCGCAGCGAGCGCAGCAGGTGCAGGCCGTGCCCGTCCGGCAGGTAGAGGTCGAGCAGGATCAGGTCGACGGCTACGCGCTCCAGCAGCCGCCCGGCGGCGGCGCGCGTGTGCGCGACCCCGACGACCTCGAAGCCCGGCACCCGGCCGACGTACAGCGCGTGGGCGTCGGCGGCGACCGGATCGTCCTCGACCACCAGGACCCTGATGGCCCCGGCCGCGGTCATGACACCACCTCCACCGGGCGCAGGGGCAGCCGTACGGTGAACTCCGCGCCCGCGTCCGGCCCGTGCCCCAGCTCGATGGTGCCCCGCCCCCGGTGCGCCGCCTGCCGTACGAGCGCGAGGCCGAGGCCGCGGCCCGGGCCCCGGGTGGACCAGCCGCGCTCGAAGACGGCGTCGTGGTCGTCGGTCCCGATGCCGGGGCCGCTGTCGGCGACGCGCAACAGCACCTCGCCGCCGTGGTCGTCGGCGCGCGCGGTGACCGTGACGCGGGCCAGCCTGCTGCCCTGCGCGGCCTCCACGGCGTTGTCGACCAGGTTGCCGAGGATGGTGACCAGGTCCCGGGCGGGCAGGCTCGGCGGCAGGACGCCGTCGTCGATGCGGCTGTCCTCCGTCAGGACCAGCTCGACGCCCCGCTCGTTGGCCTGCGCCGCCTTGCCGAGCAGCAGCGCCGCGAGGACCGGCTCGGCGACCGCGTCCACGACCCGGTCCGTGAGCGCCTGCGCCAGCTCCAGCTCGGCCGTCGCGAACTCCACCGCCTCCTCGGCCCGCCCCAGCTCGATGAGCGACACGACGGTGTGCAGCCGGTTCGCCGCCTCGTGGGCCTGCGAGCGCAGCGCCTGCGTGAACCCGCGCTCCGAGTCCAGCTCGCCCGAGAGCGCCTGGAGCTCGGTGTGGTCCCGCAGCGTCACCACGGTGCCGCGCCGCTCCCCGCCGACCACCGGCCGGGTGGAGACCACCAGCACCCGGTCGGCCGTCAGGTGCAGCTCGTCGACGCGCGGCTCGGCGCAGAGAAGCGCGCCGGTGAGGGAGGGCGGCAGCCCGAGCTCGGCGACGGGCCTGCCCACGGCCTCCGGGTCCAGGCCCAGCAGCTCCCGCCCCCCGTCGTTGATCAGCGCGATGCGCCGTTGCCCGTCGAGCATCACCAGCCCCTCGCGCACCGCGTGCAGCGCGGCCTCGTGGTAGTCGTGCATCCGGCTCAGCTCGGCGGCGTTCATGCCGTGCGTGTGGCGCCGCAGCCGCGCGTTGATCACGTACGTACCGAGCCCGCCGAGCGCGAGCGCCGCGCCCGCCATGCCGAGCAGCGCGGTGACCTGCTTGCTCAGCTGCTCGCTGATCCGGTCGACGGTGATGCCCGCGCTGACGAGGGCGACCACGCGCCCGCCGTCGTACACCGGCACCACCGTCCGCACGGACCGCCCGAGCGTGCCGCGGTACGTCTCCGTGTACGTCTCCCCGCGCCGCGCCTGGTCGATGCTGCCCAGGTACGTCCCGCCGATCCGGTCCGGATCCGGGTGCGTCCAGCGGGTCCCGTCCGGCGCCATGATCGTCACGAAGGTGACGCCCGTGGAGCCGGTGAGGGAGGCGGCGTACGGCTGGAGCGCGGCCGTCGGGTCGGCGGAGCGCGCCGCCGCGACGACGGCGGGGGAGCGGGCGACGGCGGTCGCGGTCGCCGTCACCTGGCGGCGCGCGGTCTCCTCGGCCTGGCGCCGGTCGGTGAGGTACGCGAAGAGCGCGCACCCCGCGACGACGGCGGCCATCAGCACGACCTGCATCGCGAAGAGCTGGCCGGCGAGGCTGCGCGGGCGCGGGCGCGGGCGCGGGCGTGGGCGGCTGCGGGGGCGGGATACGCCGGGTACGCGGGGTACGCGGGGTCTGCGCATGGCGGTAAGTCTGCCTGGCGGGAAAACGCGGCCGGAATCGTATGAACGAAAGGTACGCAACGGTGACCGCGGCCACCGGGTGAGAGATGGTCTCCGGGATCTGATCCAGCAGGGACAGGTCCGAAGGGACGGCTCCACCGGGACAGTGGAGCGACTCACCGAGGAGGGACCCGTGGCCGCACGCCGGGACCGTACCCACTATCTGTATCTGGCCGTCATCGGGGCGGTCGTGCTCGGCATCGTCGTGGGCTTCGCCGCCCCCGGGGTGGCCGTCGAGCTCAAGCCGCTCGGCACCGGCTTCGTGAACCTGATCAAGATGATGATCTCGCCGATCATCTTCTGCACGATCGTGCTGGGCGTCGGCTCGGTACGCAAGGCGGCCAAGGTGGGCGCGGTCGGCGGACTGGCGCTGGGCTACTTCATGGTCATGTCGACCGTGGCCCTCGCCATCGGCCTGCTCGTCGGGAACCTGCTGGAGCCGGGGGCCGGACTGCACCTGACGGACGCGGCGCGCCAGGCCGGCGAGAAGCAGGCGGCGGGGGCGAGCGAGGGCACGGTGGACTTCCTCCTCGGCGTGATCCCCAAGACGCTGGTCTCCGCCTTCACCGAGGGCGAGGTCCTCCAGACGCTGCTGGTCGCGCTGCTCGCGGGCTTCGCGCTGCAGGCGATGGGCCGGGCGGGCGAGCCGGTGCTGCGCGGGATCGGGCACATCCAGCGGCTGGTCTTCCGGATCCTCGCCATGATCATGTGGGTGGCTCCGGTGGGCGCCTTCGGCGCGATCGCCGCCGTGGTCGGCGAGACCGGCGTCGACGCCCTGAAGTCGCTCGCCGTCATCATGATCGGCTTCTACCTCACCTGCACGCTCTTCGTCTTCGTCGTCCTCGGTCTGCTGCTGCGGCTGGTGGCGGGCGTGAACATCCTGGCACTGCTGAAGTACCTGGGGCGCGAGTTCCTGCTGATCCTGTCGACCTCGTCGTCGGAGTCGGCGCTGCCGCGGCTCATCGCCAAGATGGAGCACCTGGGCGTGAGCAAGCCGGTCGTCGGCATCACCGTGCCGACGGGCTACTCCTTCAACCTGGACGGCACCGCGATCTACCTGACCATGGCGTCGCTCTTCGTCGCGGAGGCGATGGGCAACCCGCTCTCGGTCGGTGAGCAGGTCTCGCTCCTCGTCTTCATGATCATCGCCTCGAAGGGTGCGGCGGGCGTGACCGGCGCGGGCCTGGCCACGCTGGCCGGCGGCCTCCAGTCGCACCGGCCCGAGCTGGTCGACGGCGTCGGGCTCATCGTCGGCATCGACCGCTTCATGAGCGAGGCCCGCGCGCTGACGAACTTCGCGGGGAACGCGGTCGCGACGGTGCTGGTCGGGACCTGGACGAAGGAGATCGACAAGGCCCGGGTGGCGGAGGTCCTCGCGGGGCGGGTGCCGTTCGACGAGCAGACGCTGGTGGACGACCACGGGCCGGCGGCGGCCGAGGCGCCGGAGGAGCGCGAGGGCCGCGAGCCGGTCAAGGTCTGAGGGACGCGTGAGACCGCGCGGGAGGAGCGCCCCGAGGGGTGGGCTCCCGCGCGGTTTCGTTCCCGGGCTTACCGCCGGTAACGGAACCGTGTCATCGTGGTGCCGAGCCATTTGGCATGCCCATGAAGGGATGGTCCGATGTTGCGTCTCCCCACCCTGCTCGCCCTCACCCTCACGCTCGCCCTGGGCTCCGTGACCACCTCCACCGCCACGGCGGCCGAACAGCCCCTCAGGGACGTCGTCCTCGTCGGCAACAGCGCCGACGGCACGGTCAGCTTCCTCGACTCCCGCACGTACGAGAACCTCGGCTCGCTCGACGTCATCCCCGACCTCGACGACGTCCTGGACGGCATGGGCCCCCTGCGCCGCGCCGCGTACGAGATCGTCAAGCAGCAGGCGGGCGGCGACAAGTTCGTCGACGACGCCCACCTCTCGCCCGACGGCCGCACCCTGTACGTCTCCCGCGGCAACCTCGGCGACGCCGCCGCGTACGACATCGCCTCCGGCCGCCAGCTCTGGCGCACGCACCTCGACGGCCTCAAGGCCGACCACGCGGCGCTCTCGGCGGACGGCTCCACCTTCGTCGTCTCGGCCATCACGGCCGCCAAGAGCCAGACCCTGGACACCGCGACCGGCCGCATCACCGGCGAGTTCCCGACGGGTACGTACCCGCACGAGAACATGTACTCGCCCGACGGCAGCCGCATCTACAACATGTCCATCGGCGTCACCTCCCTGCCCAAGGCCCTCGACGCCCTCAAGGGCGCCAAGCAGGTGACCGTCGCCGACGCCAGGACGCTGAAGGTGCTGCGCACGTACACCTTCGACAAGGGCGTCCGCCCGGCGGTCATCACGCCCGACGAGAAGACGATGTACGCCCAACTGTCGTACCTCAACGGCTTCATCGAGTACGACCTGGTCGCCGGCCGCACCGTCCGCACGGTCCAGATGCCGTTCAGCGCGGCCGGCGCGGCCCTCAAGCCCGACGACTACCCGCAGAACTCCGCCCACCACGGCATGGCGATGAACGGCACCCACGACAAGCTCTGCATGGCCGGCACCATCGACGACTACACCGCCGTCGTCTCCCGCCCGGGCCTGACCACCGACGGCTTCGTCCACTACGAGCCGGGCGCCCTCCCGTACTGGTCCGTCACGGCCCCCGGCGGTACCCACTGCTTCGTCACGCTCTCGAACCGGGACGAGGTCTCCGTCGTCGACTACCGCACGGCCAAGGAGGTCGCCCGCGTGAAGGTCGGCGACTACCCGCAGCGCGAACGGGCGGCCAAGGTCGCAGAGGACGCCCTGCCGGGGCTCAGGCGGTAGGGCCGTCGTAGCCTCGGGGCCATGAGCGAGGACGCCGGTTTCCGGGTGGGTGACGTACTGAAGGTCGCCTGCCCGTTCGTGGAGACGCGGGTGAAGGACCTGAAGTGGGACTACCTGTCGGTCCCCTGGCCCTGGTGGGAACGGGACCTGGACAGCGAGTCCTTCCACTGGAACGGCATCGTCGCCCTCGGGCTGGACGCGCGCACCCGCGTCTGGGACGAGATGACGTTGTTCCGCACCGACCCGGCTCCTGCGTTCCTGGAGCCGGGAGACGTGTGCCGGGTCGGTGTGCCGCCGACCGTGGTCCATGTGACGGCGGTCGACCACTTCGACCCGCCCCAGGAGACGGGCTGGCTCCCCCGCCCACACCTCGCCGTCGCGGTGCTGCCGCGGGGGCTGTCCTACCGCGAGTACCCGGACGGGGGCCACCTCAACGGCAGAGGCAACCACCTGTACCCGGACAACGGCATCCCGTTCGCCTTCGAGCTGCTGTTCCGCCCGTACGCGTTCCTCCACCCCGGCGACGAGGTGGCCGACGCCGCCGACCGCGCCTGGCGGTTCGACGGCCCCTGGGACTGGTACGCCTTCGACGGCGCGCCGCACTCCGAGGTCCCGCAGTGGCCGCTGGTGCTCCTCACCCGCGACGGCTCACAGTGCGCCCCGGAAGCGGCGCAGGAGGTGGCCCGCGCGACGGCGACCGGCTCTCACGCCGAGACGCTGCGGCGCTGGACGGACCTCACGGACGCGAGCCCCACCCCGGCCGGGTGTTCTTGAGGCGCACCGGGGCGACGCGCGTCGGCTACGGAACGGGGAACCTCCACTGGTAGGCGTCGTGCTCCTGGCAGGGGCCCAGGCGCAGCGTCGTTCCCTCGTGGGTCAGGCATTCCTCGACCCACTTCTTGCTTTCGGCGAGCCGGTTGTGCAGCCGGTAGAAGCCGTCCGGGCGGGACTCCAGCCTCCAGGAGGAGTTGTAGTCGCCGCAGGTCCAGCTCCCCACGATCTTCCGCTGGTGGTGGTCCACACCCATGCCCAGACAGGTGTTCTCGTGGGCGATGACGTCGAAGCGGGCGTAGCCGTCGGAATACTGGCGCATCCTCCACTCCGATGCGCCTCCCTCACATCGGTTCAGGACGACCCGCACGGTGTCCGGATGGAAAACGACGCAGGGGGCGTCGCCGCCGCCGGACCCGGCCGTCAGCTCTCCGCCCGCCGTCTCGATCAGGACCGGGTCCCCCGGATCGGCCGGCGCGTCCCGCTTACCGCCGGAATCCGCCAGCAGCACGAGCAGGGCGAGTACCGCGACCACAGTGGAGAAGGCCCGTGCGGGAGCCACGTGGACGTTGTACTGGTCACCAGCCGCCTGATGGACGCGCCCCTTGCCGGATGCCGTGGCCTTCTGGCGCACGGACGGCTGCCGCTCGTCGGTGCTCATCACCCGAAGTTGATCTGATTGTTCACGGCTTGGTTGATGCGGCCGTTGTCGCGGGCCTCGGCGTACATCTCCACGTACTGGGCCCGCTGCTCGCGCGGAAGGTGGGGCAGGAGCTGATCGGTCACCAGCCGGCGCAGCGCGTCGGCGACCTCCTCGTCTCCGGAGCTCAGCAGCCGGTGCAGCCGGCTCTCCCACTCCGCCCGCAGCCGGCGCAGGGCCTCCTCGTCACCGCTCTCGTGGGCGGCGAGAACGAGCCGCCGGTCCTCGGCCAGGTCCTCGCCCACCGCCTCGGCCCGCCCGGGATGCACCCGCTGCCACAGCGCCGTCATGCCGCGAACCGCCTGCCCCCACGCGTCCGTCGCCATGGCACCCACTAACGCGGTGCTGGCGGTCGCTGCGATCACCGCGATGTCCATGCCCCACCCACCTTTCACCTGACGCCCGTCGGCTCTCCGCCGTGCCCTTCGAGACGCGTCCATCGTCCCGCACGGCGGGCGGATCGCGGCCTGCTTTCCGTCATCTGGCGCGGCACGGCGGCGGGGGAGCGGACGGTGACTCAGGCCAGCCGCAGGTCGATCCACGGGATGGTGTCCCCGGGCAGCAGGTAGCGCTCGGTCTCCACGAACCCGTGCTTCAGCGCGAACCGCAGCCCGTCCCCGTTGGACGCCAGCACGCACGTCTCGACCACCTCGGCCCCGAGCTCCCGCGCCCGCTCCAACCCGCGCGCGTACAGCTCCTCGCCGAACCCCCGCTGCCGGTACGCGGCGAGCACCCGCGCGATCACGGTGGCCGTCACCGAGTCCCCCTCGGGCGGGCGCACGGTGCTGCACCCGATCAGCTCCTCGCCGAGGTAGGCGACTTCGAGACGGTGGCGCCGCGCCCGTTCGCGTACGTCGTCGAGGGAGAGGTGGTGCGTCGGGATGACGGTGTTGTGGACGTGCTGCCAGTCCGTGAACGCGACGTCGTCGAGGGGCTGTTCGAAGCGAAGGTCAGACATCGGGTCAGGAAACCACAGAGGCCCCCCGCCCTCACCACCCCAGCAGCGCCAGCTCCGCCTCCTCCAGCACCAGGCCCGCCGCGGCCGCCGAGGAGCGGGCCGATTCCGGGCGGCTCGCGCCCGGGATGGGGATGACCGCGGGGGACCGGGCCAGGGACCAGGCGAGGGCCACCTGCTGGGGGGTCACGCCCCGCGCCCCGGCCACCTCGTGGAAGGCGGAGAAGCGCGGGTCCGGGGACTGGGAGGAGGAGGGGCCGTCCAGGGA
Organism: Streptomyces sp. NPDC030862; assembly: GCF_055571835.1. Classification (NCBI taxonomy): domain Bacteria; kingdom Bacillati; phylum Actinomycetota; class Actinomycetes; order Kitasatosporales; family Streptomycetaceae; genus Streptomyces; species Streptomyces sp. NPDC030862. The sequence goes on from NZ_JBVIEN010000002.1 coordinate 505,375, forward strand.
GCTGCGGGAGAGGCCGCCGAGGGGGCTCCAGGGGAGGAAGGCGAGGCCCAGTTCGGTGCAGAGCCGCAGCTCGGGCTCGCTGTCGCGGACGGCGGGGGAGTAGCGGTTCTGGACGGAGACCAGCCGGTCGCCGAGGATCTCGCGGGCGAGGCGGATCTGCGCGGTGTCGGCGTTGGAGACGCCGGCCAGGCGGATGGTGCCCGCGTCCAGCAGGTCGCGCAGCGCGCCGAGCGACTCGGCGTACGGCACCGCGGGGTCCGGCTTGTGCAGCTGGTAGAGGCCGATCGCCTCGACGCCGAGGCGACGGGCCGACGCCTCGGCCGCGCGGCGCAGGTGGGCGGGGTCGCCGTCGACGGTCCAGCCGCCGTCGGGGGTCCGGCCCCGGCCGCCCTTCGTGGCGACGAGCACGTGATCGGTGGGGGCTCCGTACGCCGCGAGGGCGCGGGCCACCAGCCGCTCGCCGTCGCCGGGCTCGCCGTCGAGCGGTGCGTGGTACGAGTCGGCCGTGTCGATGAGCGTGGTCCCCGCGTCCAGCGCCGCGTGGATCGTCGCGATGGCCCGCGCCTCGTCGGGGTGGCCCTCGATGGACAGAGGCATCGCGCCCAGGCCGACGGCCCCGACCTCGATGTCGCCGATGGTCCGCTTCATACCGCAACGCCTCCCAGCGTCTCGTCGATCGCCTGCTCCGGCCAGTCGCCGGTGTGGCGGAAGGTGAACCCGAGCCGCGTGGCGCGGGAGTTGTCCATGGGGTACGCGCGCCGGAAGGAGAGCGGCGACACCTCGCCCACCTCCACCTCCTGGAACACGGTCCGGCCACCGACCCGCGCCTCCACCGCCGCGCAGAGGCCGGCGGTGGTGAGGGGGCCGTGCGAGGCGGCGTTCACCGGGCCGGTGAAGCCGGCCCCGGACGCCAACAGGCGCCGGATGAGGCGCTTTCCGGCATAGCGGCTACCGCCGATCACGCATATGTCAAGCATGTGATCAAGTGTTACGTTGACCGGTCGCAGCCTGAAGGGGGAACCATGGGACATCCGGCCGTCGTACCGAAAGAACAACGGCGTCCGCGCCCCTCCGCCAACGAAACCGCGGCAGCCGGTTTCGACCAGGTCGACCGGCAGATCCTGGAGCTCGTCCAGACCGACGGCCGCATCAAGCTGAGCGAGCTCGGCCGCCGGGTCCGCCTCAGTCCGGCGGCCGTCGCCGACCGGGTGCGGCGGCTGGAGGCGTGCGGTGCCATCACCGGCTACGGCGCCCATGTCTCCCCGGCCCGCCTCGGGTACGGCATCCAGGCGTTCATCCGCGTCAACCCGCACGGCGGCTACACCTTCAAGCACCCGCGGACGCTGGAGCTGCTCGCCCGCCCGGAGATCCTGGAAGCCCACCACGTGGTCGGCGAGGACTGCTGGATCCTCAAGGTGGCGGTGACGGACACGGGCCACCTGGAGGACGTGCTGGAGCAGACGTCGGCGCTGGGCCGGACCACCACCTCCGTCGTGCTGTCGTCGCCGGTGCCCCGTAAACCCCTGTTGCCTTGACGCCGACGTCAAGGCTTACGTTCGAGGGCATGCGAATCGGCGAGCTCGCTCGGCGCGCGGGAACGACCACGCGCACCCTGCGGTACTACGAATCCCGGGGCCTGCTCCCCGCCCGGCGGGCGGAGAACGGCTACCGCACGTACGACGAGACCGACCTGCGGCTGCTCCAGCAGATCCGCACGCTCCAGGACTTCGGGTTCGACCTGGAGGAGACGCGGCCGTTCGTCGACTGCCTGCGCGCCGGGCATCCGGCCGGGGACGCCTGTCCGGCGTCGCTCGACGTCTACCGCCGCAAGCTCGCCGAGCTCGACGGCCTGATCGGCCAGTTGCAGTCGATCCGCGCCGAGGTCGCCGCCCGGCTCACGCTGGCGACCGAAACGCCCGAACCACGCTGCGAATTCGGAGGTACCCCATGATCGAGGTGACGGACGCGGAGTTCGGTACGGAGGTCCTGTCGGCGGACCGCCCGGTCCTGGTGAAGTTCACCGCGACCTGGTGCGGCCCCTGCCGCCAGCTCGCCCCGGTGCTGAAGGAGATCTCCGCCGAGGAGTCCGGCCGGCTGAAGGTGGTCGAGATCGACGTCGACACCAACCCGGAGACGGCGTCGCGGTACGCGGTGCTGTCGACGCCGACGCTGATGGTCTTCGACGGCGGTGAGCCGGTGCGCTCGATGGTCGGCGCCCGCCCGAAGCGGCGGCTGCTGCAGGAGCTGGAGGACGTGCTCGTCTGAACGGCCCTCACCGCTTACGGAAAAGCCCCGGTCCGCAATGGCGGCCGGGGCTCTTTCTCGCGTATATTTGATGGTTCGCATGCGCGCATGAAGAAACGCAAGCGGAAGTCGAGTAAGCGAACTCTATCGCAGCAGGAGTCGAATTGTCAACCGAGGACATGCGGAAAGAGCAGCGATTCATCACCGAGCTCTACGCGCGACTCGACCACCTGCGCGACCAGGCCGAGCGCGCCGTCCAGGCCGCCCTCAAGGACCGCGGCAGCGGATTCCAGGCGCGGCTGGAGCGGGACGTGCTCGTGGCCGAGCAGTCCGGGCTGCTCGCCGCCTTCGACGCCGGGGAGAACGGCCTCTGCTTCGGGCGGCTCGCATTCCGGGACGGACGCGACCACCACATCGGGCGCATCGGCATCCGGGAGGACGACGAGGAGCGCACGCCGCTCGTCGTGGACTGGCGCGCCGACGTCGCCCGGCCCTTCTACCTCGCCACCGGCTACGAGCCCATGGGCCTGAAGCGCCGCCGGCACATCACCACCCGCGGGCGCGAGGTCACCGCGCTGCACGACGAGATCCTGGACCTGCACGACCCCACCCGCACCGGCCACGAGAACCCGGACGCCGACGCCGTGCTCCTCGCCGCGCTCGACGCCGCCCGCACCGGGCGCATGGGCGACATCGTGCAGACCATCCAGGCCGAGCAGGACCGCATCATCCGCGCCCCGCACCACGGCGTCCTCGTCGTCGAGGGCGGCCCCGGCACCGGCAAGACCGCCGTCGCGCTGCACCGCGCCGCGTACCTGCTCTACGCGTACCGCGAGCAGCTCGCCCGCCGCGCCGTCCTCATCGTCGGCCCCAACCCCGCCTTCCTCGGCTACATCGGCGAGGTGCTGCCCGCGCTCGGCGAGACCGGCGTGCTGCTTGCCACCCTGGGCGAGCTCTTCCCCGGCGTACGGGCCACCGGCACCGACACCCCCGAGGCGGCCGAGATAAAGGGCCGCGCGAGCATGGCCGAGGTCCTCGCCCGGTACGTGCGCGACCAGCAGACGGTGCCGCCGACCCAGGCACCGCTGGAAATCGACCACGACGACTACGGCACCCTCCTGCTCGACCGGAACACGGCCGAGGACGCCCGCTGGGACGCCCGCGCCACCGGCCTGCCGCACAACCTCGCCCGCCCGCGCTTCGCCTTCCGGATCATCGACGCCCTCACCGAGCAGCTCGCCGAGCGCCTCGGCGCCGATCCCTTCGGCGGCCCCAACCTCCTCGACGCCTCCGACATCACCCAGATGCGCAAGGAGATCGCCGCCAGCCCCCACGTCCACGCCGCCATCGAGGAACTGTGGCCCACGCTCACCCCGCAGGAGCTCGTCGCCCGCTTCCTCGCGGAGCCCGACGGCTACCTCCCGGACGGCGAGGCCGAGTTCGTCCGCCGGGAGCAGGGCGAATGGACCGAGGCCGACGTACCGCTGCTCGACGAGGCCGCCGAGCTCCTCGGGCACGACGACACCGCCGAGCGCGCCGCCGCCGAGCGCGAGCGCAACCTGCGCATCGCGTACGCGCAGGGCGTGCTCGACGTGTCGTACGCCTCCCGGACGTACGAGTTCGAGGACGAGGAGTCGGAGGTGCTCGGCGCCCACGACATCATCGACGCCGAGCGCTTCGCCGAGCGCCACGAGGAGGCCGACCACCGCAGCGCCGCCGAGCGGGCCGCGGCCGACCGCACCTGGGCGTTCGGGCACGTCATCGTGGACGAGGCGCAGGAGCTGTCCGCGATGGCGTGGCGGCTGCTGATGCGCCGCGTCCCCACCCACTCCATGACCCTGGTCGGCGACCCCGCCCAGACCGGCGACGCCGCCGGCTGCGGCTCCTGGCAGGAGATCCTCGACCCGTACGTCGGCGACCGCTACGAGCACGCACGCCTCGGCGTCAACTACCGCACCCCCGCCGAGATCATGGAGGTCGCGGCCCAGGTGCGACGGGCCGAGGACCCCGGCTTCGAGCCGCCGCGCTCCGTGCGCTCCACCGGCGTCCCGCCCTGGGAGACGGAGACCGACGACCTGCCGGGCGCGGTCGCCGGGGCCGTACGGCGCGAACTGCCCGCCGAGGGGCGCCTCGCGGTCATCGCCCCGGCGGGACACCACCAGGCCCTGCGCGCGGCGCTGCCGGACGCCGCGCACGGGCCGGTGCCCGACCTCACCCGGCCCGTCGTCCTCCTCGAACCCCGGCAGGCGAAGGGCCTGGAGTTCGACACGGTGATCGTCGCCGACCCGGACGCCATCCGCGCCGCCGGGCCGCACGGCGTCAACGACCTCTACGTGGCGCTGACCCGCGCGACCCAGCGACTGGGGATCGTCCGGACCGCCGGGAGCGTCACGCCGGCCTGAGGTAGACCGTCGCAAGCGGCGGCAGCGTGAGGCGGATGCCGTCGTGCTCCGCCTCCCGCTGCACCGGCGAGGCGCTGCGCACGTCGCCGCCGCCGTACTGGGCCGCGTCCGTGTTGAGGACCTCCGTCCACGCGGAGACGCCGTCCGGCGTCCACAGCCGGTAGGCGTCGCGCACCACCGGCGAGAAGTTGCTGACCGCCAGCAGCGGCTCGCCCTTGGCGTCGTACCGCAGGAACGCGAAGACGTTGTCGTCCGCCGCGTCGCCCAGCACCCACTGGAAGCCCTCCGGGACGGTGTCCCGCTCCCACAGCGCGGGCGTCGCGGTGTACACGCGGTTCAGGTCGCGCACCAGGTCGCGTACGCCCCGGTGGTCGCCGGCCGAGTGGTAGTCGTCCGCCAGCAGCCACCACTCGGGGCCGTGCGCCTCGGACCACTCGGCGCCCTGGGCGAACTCCTGCCCCATGAAGAGCAGCTGCTTGCCGGGGTGCGCCCACATGAAGCCCAGGTAGGCCCGGTGGGTGGCGCGCCGCTGCCACCAGTCGCCGGGCATCTTCGTCACCAGGGCCTGCTTGCCGTGCACGACCTCGTCGTGCGAGATCGGCAGGACGTAGTTCTCGCTGTACGCGTACACCATCGAGAACGTCATCTCGTTGTGGTGGTACTTGCGGTGCACCGGCTCCTTGGAGACGTACACCAGCGAGTCGTGCATCCAGCCCATGTTCCACTTCAGGCCGAAGCCCAGCCCGCCGCTGTCGGTGGGGCGGGTGACGCCCTCCCAGGCGGTGGACTCCTCGGCGATCGTGACGACGCCCGGGCAGCGGCGGTAGACGGTGGCGTTCATCTCCTGGAGGAAGGAGACCGCGTCGAAGTTCTCCCGGCCGCCGTACTCGTTGGGCGCCCACTCGCCGCCCTCGCGCGAGTAGTCCAGGTACAGCATCGAGGCGACGGCGTCGACGCGCAGGCCGTCGATGTGGAACTCCTCGCACCAGTACACGGCGTTCGCGACGAGGAAGTTGCGGACCTCGGTGCGGCCGTAGTCGAACTCGAGCGTCCCCCAGTCGGGGTGCTCGGCCCGCCGCGGGTCCGGGTGCTCGTACAGCGGGGTGCCGTCGAAGCGGGCCAGCGCCCAGTCGTCCTTCGGGAAGTGGGCCGGCACCCAGTCCACCAGCACGCCGATCCCGGCCCGGTGGCAGGCGTCCACGAAGTACTTGAAGTCGTCGGGCGTGCCGAGGCGGGCCGTCGGGGCGTAGAAACCGGTGACCTGGTAGCCCCACGACGGGCTGTACGGGTGCTCGGCGACCGGCATCAGCTCCACGTGCGTGAAGCCCAGCTCCTTGACGTACGCGGGCAGCTGCTCGGCCAGCTCCCGGTAGGTCAGGCCCGGGCGCCAGGACGCCAGGTGCACCTCGTAGACCGAGAAGGGCGCCTCGTGGACCGGGCGGTCGCCGCGGTGCGCCATCCACGCGTCGTCCTGCCACTCGTGGTGCGAGGCGGTGACGATGGACGCGGTCTCCGGCGGGCACTGGGTGCGCCGCGCCATCGGGTCCGCGCGCAGCGAGCAGCTGCCGTCGGGGCCCGTGACGGCGAACTTGTACAGGGCCCCTTCGCCGAGGCCCGGCACGAACAGCTCCCACACGCCGGTGGCGCCCAGCGACCGCATGGGCAGGCCGGTGGCCTCGTCCCAGTAGTTGAACTCCCCGACCAGCCGCACCCCGCGCGCGTTCGGCGCCCACACCGTGAAGCGCGTGCCCTCCGTGCCCTGATGGGTCATCGGATGCGCGCCCAGCGCCGTCCACAGCTGCTCGTGCCGGCCCTCGCCGATCAGGTGCAGGTCCAGCTCGCCCAGCGCGGGGAGGTAGTGGTACGGGTCGTCGACCTCGACGACGCCCGACTCGTACGTCACCAGGAGCCGGTACTCCGGGACCTCCGTGAGCGGCAGCACGCCGGAGAACAGCCCGTCACCGTCGTCGTGGAGCTCGGTGCGGGACCCGTCGGAGGCCACGAGCACGGTCACGCCGGCCGCGTACGGGCGCAGCGCCCGGATCGCGATGCCGGTGCCGTCCGCGACCGGGTGCGCGCCCAGCAGCGCGTGCGGGTCGTGGTGCTCCCCGGCGAGCAGCCGCCCCCGGTCGCCGGGGTCGAGGGGCGCGGGGACGACGCCGTCGGCGCCCGCGCGGGGCCTGGGCGTCGCGCCGGGCGGCGGTGTGGGCAGGGCGGTGGCCTCCCCGACGGGGGTCTGCTTCACGGGCCGGGGCTTCTGGGCTGCCGGATTGCGGGTCGGGCGACGGGGGGTCACGGGAAAGGGCCTCCTCGAAGGCGTCAGGGCGTCAGGGGGTGGGCTGTGCGGCCAGACGGCGGATCGCCGCCATCGGGACCGGGAGCCAGTCGGGCCGGTGCCGGGCCTCGTAGAGGACCTCGTACACGGCCTTGTCCGTCTCGTATGCGCGCAGCAGCGCGGGCTCGTCGCGCGGGTCGGTGCCGGAGGCCTCGGCGTAACCGGTGCAGTAGGCGTCGCGGCAGCGCTCCGCCCAGTCCGGGTTCCAGGGGCGGTAGGAGCGGGCCGCGTAGTCGAAGGAGCGCAGTATCCCGGCCACGTCGCGGACGGGCGGCTGCGGGCGGCGGCGCTCGGCGAGCGGCTTCGCGGGCTCGCCCTCGAAGTCGATCACCGACCAGTCGCCGTCCTCCGTGCGGAGCGTCTGGCCCAGGTGGAGGTCGCCGTGCACCCGCTGCGCGCGCCACGTGACGTCCTCGGCGGCGAGCTTGCCGACCGCGTCGAAGGCGGCCCGCAGACCGGGTACGAACGGCAGGAGCGCCGGCACCGCCTGGGCGGCGGCGTCGAGGCGGCGGGTCATCTGGATGGCGAGGTTCTCGGTCTGCGGGCGGCCGAGTGCGACGGTCGGCAGGGCGTCGGCGAGCGCGGTGTGCACCTCGGCGGTGGTCCGGCCCAGCGCACGCGCCTCGGCGGTGAAGTCCCGCCCGGCGGCGAGCGCGTCCAGCGCCAGCTGCCAGCCGTCCTGGGAGCCGCGCAGATACGGCTGGAGTACGCCGAGGGTGCTGGCCTCCGGGTGGTTGTTGACGGTCTCGTACCAGGCGACGGGCGCGGGGACCCGGCCGCAGCCGGCGCGGGCGAGCGCCAGTGGCAGCTCCAGGTCCGGGTTGGCGCCCGACCAGATCCGGCGGAACACCTTCAGGATGTAGGCGTCGCCGTAGACGAGGGAGGAGTTGGACTGCTCGGCGTCGAGCACGCGCGGCGCGAGCCCGTCCGGGATCGCCACCGTGCGCGAGAAGCGCAGCGGGCCCATGGGGCCGGGCGTGCGCAATCGTTCCAGCAGCAGCGAGGCGAGGCGCGGGTCGCTCAGCCCCTCGTACACCGTGCGTCCGGCGAGCGGTCCGTCGGTCACGCGGCCGATGAGGGCGGGGGCCAGCTGCGGCGGCAGATGGGTCCGTACGCCGAGGAGCAGCTGGTAGCAGTCGGCCTGCGCCGAGGGGGCGAGGCCGGGCTGCTGGACGCGCACGAGCAGGTGCAGCAGGCCGGGGCCCGTGGTGTCGACACGGAGCAGCTCGGTGGCGGACACCAGGGTGAAGCCGGTGACGGGGCGTCCCTTTCCGGCGAACCAGCGCTGCCTCGGCAGCCATTCGTGGAGCAGGGGCACCAGGGAAGGGAGCAGGGCGACCGGGGCCCGGGCGGTGGATGCGGTCTCCGACATGGCAGCGCGTCCTTTCCCCGGGCACTACAGAATGCACAGAACGTGCAGAGTGTCCCGGAATGCGGCGATTGCTGTCCGGCTGTGCGGGACGTGTCGGGCGGGGATGGTCCGGATAGACCCGTCGACGTATGAGGGGGAGAGTTCCCAGGGCGGCCCGTCGGAAACGCCCGACCGGAAGGAACCGTCCCGCCTTTGGCCGGGGCCTTGCGGAGCGGATATGCCCCCTCGGTATGCCGCCCGCGCGAGGGCCGGGCGGCCGCCGTCCAAGCCCGTTACGCCGTTGCAGTGACGCGTTGGGGCGGGCCTCCGTGACGCCGTCGGCGGCCCTTCATGACGTCGTTGGCGGGCCCGGTGGGGGTCCGCCAACGGGGAGTCAGCTCGTCGCGGCCCGCGGGTCCGTCGGCCCCTGCGCCGCCGGCTTCGGGGCCGTCGCCTGCGCGGCGCCCGGCTTGATGGACTTCGCCGACTTCTGGACCATGTCCTTCCGCAGCCGGAACCAGTAGAAGCCGTGGCCCGCCAGGGTGAGCAGGTACGGCCACTCGCCGATCGCCGGGAAGCGCACCCCGCCGATCAGCTCCACCGGGTGCATGCCGTTGAACAGACGCAGGTCCAGCTCCGTCGGCTGCGGGAAGCGCGAGAAGTTGTGCACGCACATCACCAGGTCGTCGCCGTACTCCCGCAGGAAGGCGAGGACCGCCGGGTTGGACGACGGCAGCTCGGTGTAGGAGCCGAGGCCGAAGGCCGGGTTCTGCTTGCGGATCTCGATCATCCGCTTGGTCCAGTGCAGCAGCGACGACGGCGAGGCCATGGACGCCTCGACGTTCGTGACCTGGTAGCCGTAGACCGGGTCCATGATGGTCGGCAGGTACAGCCGCCCCGGGTCGCAGGAGGAGAAGCCCGCGTTGCGGTCGGGCGTCCACTGCATGGGGGTGCGCACACCGTCCCGGTCGCCGAGCCAGATGTTGTCGCCCATGCCGATCTCGTCGCCGTAGTAGAGGATCGGCGAGCCGGGGAGGGACAGCAGCAGGGCCGTGAACAGCTCGATCTGGTTGCGGTCGTTGTCGAGCAGCGGGGCGAGCCGCCGCCGGATGCCGATGTTGGCGCGCATCCGCGGGTCCTTGGCGTACTCCGCGTACATGTAGTCGCGCTCCTCGTCGGTGACCATCTCCAGGGTCAGCTCGTCGTGGTTGCGCAGGAAGATGCCCCACTGGCAGTTCGCCGGGATCGCCGGGGTCTTGGCCAGGACTTCGGAGACGGGGTAGCGGGACTCCCGCCGCACCGCCATGAAGATGCGCGGCATCACCGGGAAGTGGAACGCCATGTGGCACTCGTCGCCGCCGGCGGCGTAGTCGCCGAAGTAGTCGACGACGTCCTCGGGCCACTGGTTGGCCTCGGCGAGCAGCACGGTGTCGGGGTAGGCCGCGTCGATCTCCTTGCGCACCCGCTTGAGGAAGGCGTGCGTCGCCGGGAGGTTCTCGCAGTTCGTGCCCTCCTGCTGGTACAGGTACGGCACGGCGTCGAGGCGGAAGCCGTCGATGCCCAGGTCCAGCCAGAAGCGCAGCGCCGACAGGATCTCCTGCTGCACCGCGGGGTTCTCGTAGTTCAGGTCCGGCTGGTGCGAGAAGAACCGGTGCCAGTAGTACTGCTTGCGCACCGGGTCGAAGGTCCAGTTGGACGTCTCGGTGTCGACGAAGATGATGCGGGCGTCCTGGAACTGCTTGTCGTCGTCGGCCCAGACGTAGTAGTCGCCGTACGGCCCGTCGGGGTTCGTGCGGGACTCCTGGAACCACGGGTGCTGGTCGCTGGTGTGGTTCATCACGAAGTCGATGATCACCCGCATGCCGCGCTGGTGGGCGGCGTCGACGAACTCGACGAAGTCGGCCAGGTCACCGAACTCCGGCAGGACGGACGTGTAGTCCGAGACGTCGTAACCCCCGTCGCGCAGCGGCGACTTGAAGAACGGCGGCAGCCACAGGCAGTCGACCCCGAGCCACTGGAGGTAGTCCAGCTTGGCCGTGATGCCCTTGAGGTCGCCGACGCCGTCGCCGTTGCTGTCCTGGAAGGAGCGGACGAGCACCTCGTAGAAGACGGCTCGTTTGAACCAGTCGGGGTCACGGTCCTTGGCGGGGGTGTCCTCGAAGGTGTCGTGGACGGGCTCGTTGACGATCATGATGTGGGTGACCCTCCGATCGGCGGGGACGGTCGCAGGACGAGGATGTGCGCGGGCGTGACGCCCGGTTCCAGGCGCACATAGTTGGCCCTGCCCCAGTGATAGGTCTCGCCGGTGAGCTCGTCGCGCACCGGTACGGTCTCGTGCCAGTCGAGGCCGAGCTCCGGCATGTCCAACGAGACCGTCGCCTCGTGGGTATGGTGCGGGTCGAGGTTGACGACCGTCAGAACAATGTTCGAGCCCGACCGCTTGCTGTAGGCGATCACCGCGTCGTCGTCCACGTGGTGGAAGTGGATCGAGCGCAGCTGGCGCAGCGCCGCGTTGCGCCGCCGGATCCGGTTGAGCGCGGTGATCAGCGGGGTGATCGTCCGCCCCTCGCGCTCCGCCGACTCCCAGTCCCGCGGCCGCAGTTCGTACTTCTCCGAGTCGAGGTACTCCTCGCTGCCCTCGCGCACCGGGGCGTTCTCGCACAGCTCGTACCCGGCGTACACGCCCCACGTCGGCGACATCGTCGCCGCGAGCACCGCCCGCGCCTCGAAGGCGGGCCGGCCGCCGTGCTGGAGGTAGGCGGGCAGGATGTCGGGGGTGTTCACGAAGAAGTTCGGCCGCATGTAGGCGGCCGCGTCACCGGACAGCTCCGTCAGGTACTCGGTGAGCTCCTGCTTGCTGTTGCGCCAGGTGAAGTACGTGTACGACTGGTGGAAGCCGACCGCCGCGAGCGTGTGCATCATCGCCGGGCGGGTGAACGCCTCCGCCAGGAAGAGCACGTCCGGGTCGGTGCGGCGGATGGAGGCGATGACCTTCTCCCAGAAGACCACCGGCTTGGTGTGCGGATTGTCGACGCGGAAGATGCGCACGCCGTGGGCCATCCAGTGCCGCAGCACGCGCAGCGTCTCGCGGACGATGCCCCGCATGTCCTGGTCGAAGGCGATCGGATAGATGTCCTGGTACTTCTTCGGCGGGTTCTCGGCGTACGCGATGGTGCCGTCGGCCCGGTGGTGGAACCACTGCGGGCGCTTGCGCACCCACGGGTGGTCCGGCGAGCACTGGAGCGCGAAGTCCAGCGCGACCTCCAGGCGCAGCTCGCGGGCGCGCGCCACGAAGGCGTCGAAGTCCTCCATGGTGCCGAGGTCCGGGTGGACGGCGTCGTGGCCGCCCTCGGGCGAGCCGATCGCCCACGGCACGCCGACGTCGTCGGGGCCGGCGGTCAGGGAGTTGTTGCGGCCCTTGCGGTGGGTGGTGCCGATGGGGTGGATCGGCGGCAGGTACACCACGTCGAAGCCCATCGCGGCGATCGCCGGCAGCCGCTCGGCCGCGGTGCGGAAGGTGCCGGAGACCAGCCGGCCGTTCTCGAAGCGGGCCCCCTCGGAGCGCGGGAACATCTCGTACCAGGAACCGAAGAGCGCCCGCTCCCGCTCCACGAGGAGGGGCAACGGGCGCGAGGAGGTGACCAGTTCGCGCAGTGGGTGCCGGGACAAGGCGTCCACGGCCTCCGGCGCGAGGGCGGCCCGCCACCGCTCCTGGGGTGAGCGCCGCGCGTCCCGCAGCGCGTCCACCACCGCGAGCACCGCCTCGCGGCCCTCGCTCTTCGGTACCCCCTCGGCGGCGCGCTCGTGCAGGGCCGCGCCCTCGGCGAGGACGAGCTCGGTGTCGAGGTTCGCCGGGATCTTGATCGAGGCGTGGTGGCGCCAGGTGGCGACCGGGTCGCTCCACGCCTCGACCCGATAGGACCAGCGGCCCTCGGCCGTCGGAGTGACCTCGGCGCCCCAGCGGTCGGTGCCGGGCGCGAGTTCGCGCATCGGCGTGAAGGGGCCCTCGTGGCCGGCCGGGTCCGTCAGGACGACGTTGGCGGCCACGGCGTCGTGGCCTTCGCGGAACACGGTGGCCGTAACCTGAAAGGTTTCACCGACCACCGCCTTGGCTGGCCTTCTGCCACAGTCGACCAGAGGGCGGACATCGAGGACGGGAATGCGACCAATCAGCGAGTTCACGGCATCACCTGAGGGTTGCGTACGGGGTATCGCTCTTTGTAGCTGCTCCGTTGACGAGTGGCGGGGCGCAGGCATCACCGCTCCTGTCCGGGTTCACTCGGGTGGGCGGGTACCGCAGGAGCCTTCCCACACCCTTCGGGTGGGCAATCCGGCGCGTTGTTAACTACTCCGGTGTAACAGGGAAACGGGAAACCGGCCCCGTATGGTTGATTTCGGGACCGGTTGGCCGGATTCCGTCGAATGGGTGACGCGAAGCCGTCGAGAAGCCGTCGAGGAGCTGGTGGAGGCCGGTGAGGAGCCGTCCTCACGCCCGGGACTGGGCGTTGTGCTCCTCCGGGTCGTTGGCCCACACCTGCCACGGCTGCCGGCTGACCCACTCGTCCACCGGCGCCGACCGCAGCGACAACGCCCGCGCCGAAACGCCGTCGTCACCCGCCATCAGCGTCTCGTCCGTGCCCGACGCCATGTAGTGGTAGATGCCCGCCACGCCGGCCGCCGCGGCCGGGCCGAGGACCGCCGCCAGACCCTGTTCGAAGGCGACCGGATCCAGCGCCTGGTAGCGCACCGGCCGGCCCAGGCCCCGCGCGAAGGACTGGGCCAGCTCCTCGCCCGTCAGCGTCCGCTCGCCGCCGACGTCGAACGTCCGGCCCTCCACGCCGTCCGCGGTGAGCGCCGCCAGCACCGCCTCCGCCAGGTCCCGGTGCGAGAGCCACGCCGTCGGCGTGTGCGCGGGCAGCGGGTAGGCCAGCACGCCGTCGTTGACCAGGGCGGGGCCGTTCCACGGGCTGAAGAGGTTGTCCAGGTAGACCGGCGGGCGCAGCACCACCAGCGGGACGCCGCTGTCGCGCAGCACCTCCTCGGTGATCCGCCGCGTCTCGAACGCCGCCACGTCGGTGGAGACCGACGGAACGCGCGTGTTGGCGTTGTAGACCAGGCGCCGCACCCCGGAGTCCAGGGCGGCCGCCGCGATGTTGCGCGCGTACCGGCGGACCCGCTGGGGCTCGTACACCAGCGGCATCGTCACCGCCGCGTGCGTCGCCCCGTCGAAGAGCTGCCGTACGTCCTCGGCGTCGGCCAGGTCACCGGAGGCGAAGGAGACGCCCGGCAGCGGCGGCCGGTCGCCCTCCGGGCGGCGGGTCAGCGTGCGGACGCGGTGGTGCCGCTCCGCCAGGAGACGGGCGATCGCGCCGCCCTGGAAACCGGTCGCCCCCACGACCGCGACCCGCATCGGCGCGGGTGTCTGCATGGGCTGGGAAAGGTGATCGGACATGTGCCTGAAGGGCCCTTCGATAGGGTGTCTCTGCTGCCATGACGGCACTCCACAGGCTGGCGGCGACGGCTTTGGCCGATCAATTAACAAACCGGGGCGGGGGTTGAAGGATCGTCCATGGACACCGTACGCACCGCAAAAGCAGGTACCGACAGTGACGACCTCCTCAGCGAGCTGTTGCAGCCGCTGCGCCTGACCGGGGTCTTCGACAGCCGATGGCACGTCAGCGCCCCGTGGGCCATCGAGGGCGACGCCGAGCAGAGCTGCGCGGTCCTGCACTACATCGTCCAGGGCGGCTGCTGGATCACCGCCGAGGGCCAGGCGCCGCAGGAGCTGCACGCGGGCGACCTGGCCGTCTTCCCCACGGGCACGGCGCACCGCCTCGCCGACCGGCCCGAACGGCAGGGCGTGCCGCTGAAGGCGATGCTGCCCGAGCGGGTCCCCGGCACGTCCGGCGAGATCCGCATCTCCGGGGGCGGCCCGCAGAGCCGGCTGCTGTGCGCCGGACTGCACTACGACGCCAGCGCCGCGACCGGCCTGTACAAGGCGCTGCCCTGGGTGCTCGTGCTCGACCGCTCCCAGGTGGACCGGGAGCCGCTGCTGCGCGACACGCTGCGGCTGCTCGCCTCGCCGGACCGGCCCGTCGGCCCCGGGGACCGGCTGATCACCCTGCGCGCCTTCGAGATGGCCCTCGTACTGGCGCTGCGGCCGCTGCTGCGCGAGTTCGCGGAGAACCCGGCCTCCCTGCCGGTGCTGCGGCACCCCGGGATCAGTCGGGCGCTGGTGATGATCGCGACGCGGTTCGCCGAGCCGTGGACCATCGAGTCCCTGGCCAAGGAGGTCGGCATGTCCCGCTCGGCCTTCACGGCCGCCTTCCGCGAGCTGGTCGGCGAGGCCCCCGCCCGCCATCTGACGGGCCGGCGGATGCAGGAGGCGGCGCGGCTCCTCGGTGAGACGTCACTGCCGCAGTCGGCGGTCCCCCAGCGCGTCGGCTACCAGAGCGCGGTCGGCTTCCACCTCGCGTTCCGCAAGTGGTTCGGCGTGACACCGGGGGAGTACCGCTCGGGTGCGACGGCGGCGTGAGACGGCCCGCATACGGCCCGCGTACGGCCGGTGACCGGCCTGATCCCGACGGTACGGAGGCGCGAAATCGACGGTTCGGTGGGGGGATATAAGCCGGATACCAGTCGGTATGGAGGTCAACGGCACTGGCAGGTTCTTAAGTGCGGCTGGACGGACGTTCATTGCCGCAGGCCGTTACGGCCAGACAGGCTCTGCTGCGGCAATGCCGTTACGCAAGAGGAGAACAGGTGACCAGGTCCGGTCAGGATTATCTGGCGTCGCTGCGCGACGGGCGCGAGATATGGCTCGACGGCGAGCGGGTGGAGGACGTCACCTCGCACCCCGCCTTCCGTAACACCGCGGCGTCGATCGCGCGGTTGTACGACCTGGCGAACGACTCCGAGCACACGCCCGTCCTCACCCAGGGCGGCGTCCACCGCGCGTACGCCATCCCGCGTTCGTACGAGGACCTCGTGGCCCGCCGGCGGGCGTACAAGGTGTGGGCGGAGGCGAGCTTCGGCTTCCTGGGCCGTACGCCCGACTACATGGCCGGCGGCGCGGCCGGCTTCGCCGCGGTGCCGGGGCTCTTCACGACGGACGAGTACGACGGCTCCGGCGCCGCCCTCGCCTACCACCGGCGGCTCGCCGAGGGCGACCTGTACCCGACCTTCACCATCACCAACCCGCAGATCGACCGCACCAAGTCGGCCTCCGAGCAGGAGGAGGACGACCTGGTGGTGCGGGTCGTCGCCGAGAAGGACGGCGGGATCGTGGTGCGCGGCGCCAAGATGATCGGCACCGCGGCCGTCTTCGGCAACGAGGTCATCGTCGGCACCATCGAGCCGCTCGCCCCGCAGGACGTCGAGCACGCCGTCTGCTTCTCCGTCCCGATCGACACCCCCGGGCTGAAGTTCCTGTCCCGGACCTCCTACGAGGCGCAGGCGCGCAGCGTCTTCGACAACCCGCTCTCCTCGCGCTTCGACGAGAACGACGCGCTGCTGGTCTGCGACGACGTCTTCGTGCCGTGGGAGCGGGTGCTCGCCTACCGGAACGTCGACGTGTCGTTCCGGATGTGGTGGCAGACGCCCGCGTACCTGAACTTCGTGCACCAGGCGGCCACCCGCTTCTGGACCAAGCTCGAGTTCCTGACGGGCGTCGCCATCCTGCTGACCAAGGCCAACAACACGTACCAGCTGCCGCCCGTCACCCAGGCGATCGGACGGCTGATGGGGCGGGTCGCGCAGGCGAAGGCGTTCGTGCTGGCCGCCGAGGCGTCGTACGAACAGGTCGACGGCGGGCGCGGCGGGGTGATGCCGGGCAAGGACATCTCCTTCGCGCAGCGCATCATGGCCGGCGAGCTCTACCCGCAGACCGTCCAGGACATCAAGCTCCTCGCGGGCGGCGGCCTCATCCAGCTCCCCGCCTCCGGCGAGGACCTGCTCCACCCGGAGCTCGGCCCGCTGGTCCGCAAGTACATCCGCTCGCCCGGCACCCCGGCCGAGGAGCGGATCAAGCTGCTGAAGCTGGCGTGGGACGCGCTGGGCTCGGAGTTCGCCGGCCGCCACGAGCAGTACGAGCGCTTCTACCACGGCGCGCCGCACATCTACCTGATGCAGCAGGCCTGGGAGGGCGACACCGCCGCGTGCGAGTCCCTGGCGCAGGCCTGCCTGGACGGCTACGGGCTGGAGGCGTCCCAGTGACGCGGAGGCCGTCGCTCCCTTCGAGCCCTTCCCGCCCGTCGTGCCCGTCGTCGGCGGCCGTGGCGGTGGCCGCCGCCCGGCGGCCGTACCCGGACCCGGCCCTGCCCCCGGCCGGGGCGGCGGTGCCGCGCCCGTCGCGCCTCTGTCGGCGCTCGGCGCCCGCGGCGCGGCCCGCTGCCGCCCCGGAGGTGCAGCGGTGAGCGGGACCCGGACGCGGCCGCTGCGCGGCGCGCTGGCGCTGCTCGCGGCCACGCAGTTGCTGCTGATCATGGACACGGCGATCGTCAACGTCGCGCTGCCGTCGATCGGCGAGGACCTCGGCTCCGGCTCCGCCGGGCTGTCGTGGGTCGCCAACGCCTACCTCATCACCTTCGGCGGCCTGCTCCTCCTCGGCGGGCGCACCGCCGACCTCCTCGGCCACCGGCGGCTGTTCATCGCCGGGCTCGGGCTGCTCGCCGCCGCCTCCGCGGTGGGCGCGCTCGCCGGGTCGGCCGGGGCGCTCGTCGCCGCGCGGGCCGTGCAGGGCGTCGGCGCCGCGCTCGCCGCCGCCGCCGCGTTCGCGCTGCTGCTGATTCTCTTCCCGGACGGGCCCGCGCGGCACAAGGCGCTCGGCGCGTTCGCCGCGATGGGTGGGCTCGGCGGGGTGCTCGGCACCGTACTGGGCGGTGTCCTCACCGACCTGCTGGGCTGGCGCTCCACCTTCTGGCTGAACGTCGCCGTCGCCGGGCTCCTCGCCGTCCTCGCGCTCCGCCTCCTCGACGGCGGAACCCGCGGCGCCGAACGCGGCTTCGACCTGCTCGGCGCGCTCACCGCCACCGGCGGCCTCGGCCTCGTCGCGTACGCCCTCGTCGGCCGCAGCCTCGTCGCGGGCGCGGCCGGGCTCGTCCTGCTGGCCGCCTTCGCGGTGCTGGAGACCCGCATCGCGCGGCCGCTCGTGCCGCCCGCCGTGCTCAAGAGGCCCACGCTGCGGCTCGCCAACGGCCTCAGCGCGCTCGCCCAGATGGCGCTGTTCCCGATGTTCTTCCTGGTGAGCCTGTACCTCCAGCGCGTGCTGGAACACTCCCCGCTGGGCGGCGGACTCGGGCTGCTGCCGCTCTCCGTGGTCGTCGTCGTCACCGCCCCGCAGACGGGCCGGATCATCGGCCGCCTCGGCCTGCGCGCCGCCACGACCCTCGGCTTCGTCCTGCTCTTCGCCGGCATGGTGTGGCTCGCCCTCGCCCTCAGCGCCGGCGGCACCTTCTACACCACCGTCCTCGCACCCAGCCTCCTGCTGGGTGTCGCCCTGCCGCTGGTCATGGTCACCACCAACGTGGCCGCCACCGCCGAGGCCTCGCCCGCCGAGACGGGCCTGGCCTCCGGGCTCATCAACACCAGCCAGCAGTTCGGCTCCGTCCTGGGCCTCGCCGTCCTGGTGGCCGTCGCCACGGCCCGTACGGGCACGGCGGCGTCCGGCGCGGTGACCCCCGCCGCCGAGACGGCCGGCTTCCAGGCCGCCCTGCTCGTCGGCGCCGCCTTCGCGGCGGTGGCCGCACTGCTCTCCGTACGGCTGACCCCGCCCGCGCCCGTACCGGCGCCGCCACGCCAGGACCGGGTGGGTGACCTGCGGTAACCGCGCGGCCGCCTGACCACGCGGCCCCGCCACCACCCCGACCCGAGACTGCCCGAGGGGGGCTTCCCGTTGACCTTGTACGACCTTGTCGCGCCCGGTCTGGACACCGTCGCCGAACCGCGCTACCGCATAGCCGAGATACGCGCGGCCGATCCACTCGGCGCCGATCCGCTGCTCGCCGCGCTCCCCGCGATGAACCGCGACGCCGACGTCCCGGCGCTCACCGTCGCCCTGCGCGCCCTCATCCCCGACCTCGACCGGGTCGCCGAATGGAGCGTCGTCGAGGCGCTCGCCGGGATGCGCGACATCGGCATGTTCCTCGGCTCGCTGAAACGCCACGGCACCGAACCCCTCGCCGCCGTGCCGGAGGCGCTGCCCGTCCTGGAGGAGCTGGCCCGCCGCACCGACATGATCCCGCGCGACACCGTGCACCACTACACCACCTGGAACCCGCTCGGCCGGCGCCAGCGGATGTACACCGGCCACGAGATGGAGGCCCACCTCCAGGAGGCCGTCCGGATGGTCTTCCCGAGCCTCGTCGCCGCGCTCGACACCTGCGCGCAGCTCGCCCGCCTGGAACCGTACGACCCGGGCTTCGCCCTCGCACTGGACCGCACCGCACAGCACGTCCAGTCGATGGTCGACTCCATCGACTTCACCGTCGCCAACGTCTCGCCCGCCTTCTTCGCCCAGACGCTGCGCTCCTACTTCGAGGAGATCGACGTCGCGGGCCGCGACTACCTCGGCCCCGCCGCCGCGCAGGTCCCCCTGTGGCTGGTGGACCTGACGCTCTGGCAGTGCGACCGCTCCCAGCCGGCGTACGACACCTTCCTGGACGAGTCCGTCCAGTACAGCCTGCCGTCCTGGCGCGCCTTCTACGCGGCCCACAAGGGCGGCGTCTCCGCCGTCAGCAAGCTGTCCGCCGCCCTGAGCTGGGAGACCGTACACCGGCTGCCGCCCCAGCTCATGGCCTCCGCCCGCTCGCTGGCCCGCGTGCTGCGCATCCTCAAGACGTTCCGCGCCCGGCACATCGGCATCGCGCGCAAGGCGTACAGCGACGAGCTGCGGCTGTACGACGAGGGCAGCGGCGGTGCCCCGGTGGCGCTGCTGCGCGAGGTCCTCGACCTGACGCGGGACAACGAGACGCTGGTGCGGCGCTCGGTCCAGCCCCCGCGGGCGGCGGGCGCGCACGCGGCCACCGCGCCCGCGGCGAACGCACCCGCGGCCGCGGCGCCCGCCGTCGCGCCGCACCGTCCCGCACCGGCCGCGTAAGAGGAGCGCCCCCCCATGACCCCGCACATACTCATCGCCGGCGGCGGCATCGCCGGCCTCACCGCCGCGCTCTCCCTGCACGCCGCGGGCTTCCAGCGCGTCACCGTCGTCGAGGCCGCCCGCGAGATCCGCTCCGTCGGCGCCGGGCTGAACATCATGCCCAACGCCGTCCGCGAACTCGACGCGCTCGGCGTCCTCGACCGCCTGGAGACCGACGCCGTACGCACCCGGGAGCTGCGCTACTACCACCGCTCCGGCGGCCTCGTCTCCCGCGAGCCCCGCGGCCTGCGCGCCGGCTACCGCTGGCCCCAGCTGTCCATCCACCGCGGCCACCTCCAGCTCGTCCTCGCCGAGGCCGTACGGGAGCGGCTCGGCCCCGCCGCGATCGTCGGCGGCGTCCGCGTCGCCGGCCTGGAGCTCCTCCCGGACGGCCGCCCGCGCGTCCGCCTCGAACACCGCACCGGCGCCACCCGCGGCCTCGCCTCGCTCGAACCGGACGTCCTGATCGGCGCCGACGGCATCCGCTCGGCGGTCCGCGCCGCGCTCTACCCGGGCGAGGGCGCGCCGCCGTGGAACGGCATGCTCGTATGGCGCGGCGTGTCGTCGATGCCGGCGAAGGACACCGCTTCCTTCATGCTCATCGCGGGCGACGACCGCCAGAAGGCCGTCGTCTACCCGATGACCGAGCCGACCCTGCGCAGCCCGGACGTCCTCGTCAACTGGGCGCTGGCGATGCCCGCCGACCGCATCGCCGGTGCCGGGGGCACGGACGCCGTACGCGGCGACTGGAACCGGCCCGTCCCGGTCGGCGACTTCCTCCACCACTACGAGGGCTGGGAGTTCGACGGCGTCAGCGTCCCCGACGTCCTGCGCGCCTCCGACGGAGCCTACGAGTACCCCATGGTCGACCGCGAGCCCCTCCCCCGCTGGAGCCACGGCCGCACCACCCTGATCGGCGACGCCGCCCACGCCATGTACCCCATCGGCTCCAACGGCGCGACGCAGTCCATCATCGACGGCCGCGCCCTCGCGCACGCCATGGCGCTGTACCGCGACCCGGCCGACGCCCTCGCCGCCTACGAGGCGGACCGGCGTCCCGCCATGACGGAGCTCCAGCGCGCCAACCGCAGCCTGGGCCCCGAGGTCGTCATCAACCTGGCCCACCAGCGCGCGCCCGGCGGCTTCACCGACATCGACACCGTCATCCCGCCGGAGGAGCGCGCCGAGATCGCCGCGCGCTACGCCCTGACCGGCGCTTTCGACCCGGCGGCCGTCAACGCGGGCTCACCCTACGAGGTGGCGGTGAGCGTGCTCCCCTGAGTGCGCCGTGGTTGACGGGGGCGACGTGCCACTACCGTCGAAGGGTGAAGGCGGACGCACACCGTGGTGCGTCCGCCCCGATACGTACCTGCCCTGCGAAGGTGGAACACGTGAAGGCAATCCGTCGATTCACCGTGCGCCCCGTCCTCCCCGAACCCCTGCGCCCCCTCAGCGACCTCGCGCGCAACCTGCGCTGGTCCTGGCACACCGAGACCCGCGAGCTGTTCCAGTCCGTCGACCCCGACGGATGGCGGGCGGCCGGCGGCGACCCCGTACGGCTGCTCGGCTCGGTGCCCGCCGCGCGCCTCGCCGAGCTCGCCAAGGACCGGCGGTTCCTGCGCCGTCTGGCCGCAGCCGCCGACGACCTCGACGACTATCTGCACGGCCGCCGCTGGTACCAGCAGCACCAGGGCGCCTCGGACGGCGAACTTCCCGCCGCCGTCGCCTACTTCTCGCCGGAGTTCGGCGTCACCGCGGCCCTGCCGCAGTACTCCGGCGGCCTCGGCATCCTCGCCGGGGACCACCTCAAGGCGGCCTCCGACCTCGGCGTCCCGCTGATCGGCGTCGGGCTGCTCTACCGCCACGGCTACTTCCGCCAGTCCCTCTCCCGCGACGGCTGGCAGCAGGAGCACTACCCGCTCCTCGACCCCAACGAGCTGCCGCTGAGCCTGCTGCGGCAGGAGAACGGCTGTCCCGTCCGCGTCTCCCTCGCGCTGCCCGCCGGCCGCCGGCTGCACGCGCACATCTGGATCGCCCGCGTCGGGCGCGTACCGCTGCTGATGCTCGACTCGGACGTCGAGGAGAACGGCACCTCCGAGCGGGACGTCACCGACCGGCTGTACGGCGGTGGCAGCGAGCACCGGCTGCTGCAGGAGATGCTGCTGGGGATAGGGGGAGTACGGGCCGTCCGGGCGTACTGCGCGCTGACCGGCCATCCGGAGCCCGAGGTCTTCCACACCAACGAGGGCCACGCCGGCTTCCTCGGCCTGGAGCGCATCAGCGAACTGACCGGGAAGGGACTGGAGTTCGACGCGGCGCTGGAGGCGGTGCGCGCGGGGACCGTGTTCACCACCCACACGCCCGTGCCGGCCGGCATCGACCGCTTCGACCGCGAGCTCGTCGCCCGCCACTTCGGCGACGGCGCGGAGCTGCCGGGCATCGACGTCGAACGGATCCTCCAGCTGGGCAGGGAGACCTACCCGGGCGGTGAGCCCGGCCTGTTCAACATGGCGGTCATGGGCCTGCGCCTCGCCCAGCGCGCCAACGGCGTGTCCACGCTCCACGGCGCCGTCAGCCGCGGGATGTTCGCGGGCCTGTGGCCGGGCTTCGACCCCGAGGAGGTGCCCATCACCTCCATCACCAACGGCGTCCACGCCCCGACCTGGGTCGCCCCCGAGGTGTTCCGGCTCGGCGCCCGCAAGATCGGCACCCAGCGCGCCGAGGACGCGCTGAGCGTCGGCGGCTCGCAGCGCTGGGATTCCGTCGCCGACATCGCCGACGCCGAGATCTGGGAGCTGCGGCGCGAGCTGCGCGACCAGCTGGTGACCGAGGTACGGACCCGGCTGCGCGCCTCCTGGCGGCAGCGCGGCGCGGGCTCGGCGGAGCTCGGCTGGATCGACGGCGTCCTCGACCCCGACGTCCTCACCATCGGCTTCGCCCGCCGCGTCCCGTCGTACAAGCGGCTGACGCTGATGCTGCGGGACCGCGAGCGGCTGACCCGGATGCTGCTGCACCCGGAGCGGCCGGTGCAGATCGTGGTGGCGGGCAAGGCCCACCCGGCGGACGACGGCGGCAAGCGGCTGGTGCGGGAGCTGGTGCGGTTCGCCGACGACCCCCGCGTACGCCACCGCATCGTCTTCCTGCCGGACTACGGGATGGGCATGGCGCAGAAGCTCTACCCCGGCTGCGACGTCTGGCTGAACAACCCGCTGCGGCCGCTGGAGGCCTGCGGTACGTCGGGGATGAAGGCGGCGCTCAACGGCTGCCTCAACCTGAGCGTCCTCGACGGCTGGTGGGACGAGTGGTACGAGCCGGACTTCGGCTGGGCCATCCCCACCGCCGACGGCCCGACGACGGACGAGGACCGGCGCGACGACCTGGAGGCCGCCGCGCTCTACGAGCTGATCGAGCAGCGGGTCGCCCCCCGCTTCTACGACCGCGGCGGCAACGGCCTGCCGGAGCGGTGGATCGAGATGGTCCGCCGTACGCTCGCCAACCTCGGCCCCAAGGTGCTGGCGGGGCGCATGGTGCGCGAGTACGTGGAGCGGCTGTACACCCCGGCCGCCCTGGCCCACCGCGCGCTGGACGAGGACGCGGCACGCGAACTGGCCGCCTGGAAGGCGCGGGTGCGCGCCGCGTGGCCGCGCGTCGCCGTCGACCACCTGGAGGTCGACGAGGCCAACGGCACCGCCGAGCTCGGTGCCACGCTCGCCCTGCGCGTACGGGTGACCCTCGGGGACCTGCGGCCCGAGGACGTCGAGGTGCAGGCGGTCGCCGGCCGGGTCGACACCGACGACCGGCTCCGCGACGCCCAGAAGGTGCCGCTCAAACCGTCGGGAGGGCCGGACGAGCAGGGCCGCTGGACGTACGAGGGACCGCTGACCCTCGACCGTACGGGCCCGTTCGGCTACACCGTGCGGATACTGCCCGCGCACCGGCTGCTGCCGGCGGGCGCGGACCTGGGCCTGGTGGCGCTGCCGACGGAGACGACGGGGGAGGGGGCCGGCGTGCTGATGCGCTGAGCCGGCCGGGGAGGAAGGGCCGGCCGCCCGCCGTGCGGCCGGGCCTTTTTCCCTTTCATATGCGGATCGCTTTCCGGCGCGGTATGGGCGGCGGGCGCGCCGGGCATTCATGAAGGAACCAGGGGCGGGGCCGGGGGAGGGGGGCGGATATGGAAAGGGTGCCGCGAAAGGGAAAGGGAGCCGGCGGAGCGGGGTTTCCCCGCCCGGGCCTGTTCTGGCTCGGGGTGACCGCCGGGACGGTCGGCACGGTGCTGCATCTGCCGATGTTCCTGGCCTCCCGTCATATGGGGTACCGGATGGCCGGCATGGCGCCGGACCCGGCCATGGTGGCGGGCATGGCGCTGATCGTGGGCGGTGTGGGGGCGGTGCTCGCCGGGCTGTGGCCGCCCCGGGACGAGGCCCTGCGCCGGGCGGCCGCCCTCTCCGAGGTCCGGGTGCGCCCGCAGGACGACGCCCCGCTGAGGCCCGCCCACGTCGCGCTGCTGGTGGTGCTCTCGCTCGCCGTGACGATCGACGTCATGAAGCCGCTCACCCTGTCGCTCGTCGTGCCCGGGGTCGCCGCCGAGTACGGCCTCGCGTCGCCCCTGCGCCCCGGGGGCGGCGTGCCGGTGGCCTGGCTGCCGCTGGCCGGGATCACCGGCACCATGGTGGGCTCCTTCGTGTGGGGCTGGCTGGGCGACCGGATCGGCCGGCGCAACGCGATCCTGCTGGCCGGGGTGCTGTTCGCCACGACGTCGGTCTGCGGGGCCATGCCGGGGTTCTGGTGGAACGTGCTGATGTGCCTGGTGATGGGCGCGGCGGCCGGCGGGATGATCCCGATCGCCTTCACCCTGATCGCGGAGACGGTCCCGCGCCGGCACCGCGGCTGGCTGATGGTGCTGATCGGCGGGAACGTCACGGTCGCGTACGCCCTGACGAGCTGGCTGGCGGCGGTGCTCACACCGGAGTTCGGGTGGCGGGCGCTGTGGCTGGTGGGGCTGCCGACGGGGCTGGCGCTGCTGGTGCTGAACCGCTGGATCCCGGAGTCGCCGCGCTTCCTGCTGGCCACCGGCCGCGCGGAGAAGGCCCGCGCGGTGCTGGCGAGGTACGGCGCGGCGCTGGTGCCGGTGGAGTCCCCGCCGGAGCCGGAGGGCGCGGAGGGCGGGCCCCGGCCCGGGTACGCGCGCCTGTGGGAGCGGGGCTTCGGCGGGCGCACCGCGGTGCTGACGGTCCTCGCGGCGGGCGCCGGGCTGCTGACGTACGGGTTCCAGATGTGGCTGCCCGTCAACCTGGCCCGGATCGGCTACCTGGAGGCGTCGTCGGCCCGCGTCCTGCGGGACAGCGCCCTGATCAGCCTGCCGCTCAACGTGGTGACGGCGCTGCTGTACGGGCTGTGGAGCAGCAGGCGCACGGCGGTCGTCGTCGCGGGCACCGCGGCCGCCGCCCTGGTGGTGCTCGCGGCGGCGGGCGAGGAGGTCGCCGGGAACGCGTCGCTGATGCGGCTGCTGCTCCTGGTCCCGCTGTGGGGCATCAGCGCGACCGCGGCCGTGGTCGCCGCCTACAGCTCCGAGGTGTACCCGACGGCCCTGCGGGCGCGGGGCACGGGCTGGGCGGCGGCGGTGAGCAAGGTGGGCGGGGTGCTGATCCTCGCCCTGTCGGTGGCCGCGGCGGCCGTCCCGCCGATGGAGGTCACGGCCCTGGTGGCGGCGGCGCCGCTGGCCGCGGCGGCGCTGGCGTTCCTGCTCTTCGCCCCGGAGACGCGGGGGCGGGGGCTGGACGAGGGCTGAACTCCCGGAGTTCCGAATTCCCCTGCGCGTGGCGTATTCTCGCCAATTCAAAAGGGGGCTCTTATGTAAATAGCACCACCAATTCTGCGCGCGCCCTCTGGAATCTACCGGCGCACTACCGCCCCACCCCGTATTCGTCACGCGGATGGGTGAATTGGGTCGTGAAAATGGTCCGAATGGCGGCACTCGGGAATGTCGTAAGTGCACATCACCCACTCCCCGAGTAACGTTCGGAGGTTCTTCCCGTGCCCACAACCACCATCCTGCCGTCGGTCGGCGCCGAAATCCCCTGCAGTTGCTATGCGGCGAACGTCCCGCTCAAGGTCCGTACCGCCCTGGTGAACGTCGAGTTCAAGGGCGGCATCAAGGTCCGGGTCGAGGCGCACCCGAGTGAGCCGGCCCACAAGGCCGTCGTGCTCAAGGTCGTCGGCCACAAGGTCGAGGCCGACCACCCGCAGCTCGGCAAGATCACCATCGAGCAGGAGAACATGGAGGCGACGCCGGACAGCCTCCTGAACATCGTCCAGCACTTCCCGCCGAAGCTGAGCGCCGTGATGTTCCTGTCGTTCAAGCTGACCATCGAGCGGCCCCCCGGCTCCGAGAGCGAGGGCGCGACGGCCGCCCGCGAGCCGCTGGTCCTGCGGACCAAGGAGCCCGCGAAGCTGCTGAGCCCGGAGCTCAGCAAGTTCCCGCCGGACGGGGACTTCTACCGGCTCGAGAACCCGATCAAGCTCGTCCACCCGGACACCGACCAGGTCGTCGCGACGATCGACAAGTTCCCGGTCCGGGTCGGCGGCTGAGCCACCCCGCCCGGTAGCGACGCACCGACCGGCCACCACTGACAGCGAGCGCGGGGGTGCCCCGATGAGCCATGCCCGGATTCCCAAGGTGACGCTCACCGCCGGCGTCGTACGAAGTGTGCGCGCCTGTCTCGTCCTCACGGTCCGGCTGGCCCTTCTGGGCCTCATCGTCCTGCGCTGCTCCCTGTCACCGGGCAAGGACCGCTTCGCGCCCCGGCGCGACGCCTGGCTCCTCGCCACGGTGACCGCACTCGGGCCGGCCTTCGTCAAGGCCGCCCAAATCCTCAGCACCCGCGCCGACGTGGTCCCCCGTCATGTCGCTCGGGTGCTGAGCACCCTCCACGACCAGGTGTCCCCCCTCCCGCTCGGGGACGGGACACGCCTCTTCCCACCCGCGCTGAGACGCGCCCTGAAGGACGATCCCGGTCTGCCCACCCGTGCTCCGGTCGCCGCGGGCACCATCGCCTGCGTCTACCGCGCCGAGCTCGCCGACGGCCGCACCGTCGCGCTCAAGGTCCGCCGCCCCGGCGTCGTCCGGCTGCTCACCACCGACCTGGCGATCATGCTGGCGCTCACCCGGCTCGTCGCGCCGCTGCCGCCCCTGCGCGGGGTGCCGGTGGTCGACATCGTGCGGCAGCTGGCGGACTCCCTGCGCGGACAGCTCGACTTCGAGCGCGAGCGGCGCAGCCTCCGCTTCCTGCGCGAGAACCTCGCGGAGGAGCCGGACGTCCGCGTGCCGGAGGTGTACGACGAACTCTGCGGCCCGGACGTCCTGGTCATGGAGTACCTCGACGACCTGCACGACCGGGCGCGGGAAGCGGGCGGCGCGCAGGCCGCCGTGACAGCCCTGCGCGCCGCCTTCCACATGCTCTTCCTCGACGGCTTCGTCCACTGCGACCTGCACCCCGGCAACCTCGTCTGCGGGCCCGGCCGCGCGGTGACCGTCGTCGACGCCGGCTTCACCGTGCGCCTGACCGAACAGGCCCGGGAGAAGTTCACCGACTTCTTCGAGGCCATGGCGCGAGGCGACGGGCGGACCTGCGCAGACATCGTGCTCTCCACCACGCACCCCGGGCCGCGCACCGACACCGAGGGCTTCCGGCGCGAGCTCGCCGCGCTCATCGCCTCCCGGGGGGACGCGACCGCCGCCACGTTCGACCTGATGTCCTTCGCCGCCCGGCTGTTCGCGCTCCAGCGCCGCCACGGCCTGTACGCCGACCCGCAGTTCGTCTTCCCGATCCTGTCGCTGCTCGTCCTGGAGGGCACCGTGCGGCACCTCGGCCCGGACCTGGACTTCCAGGCCGTCGCCAAGCCGTACCTGATCACCGCCCTCATGGAGCGCGCGGTCCTCACCGCCCAGAAGAAGGCCCGGAGCAACGGCCCGGGAAACGACGTCCCGAGAACACAGGAGAAACAGGAGTCCGGCTGACATGCTCTCCCACCCCTCGCCGCCCGGACCGGACACCGCCGCCTCCGAGGAGGCGACGCCGCCCCGGCCACCCCGGGCCGCCCCCGTGGTGCCGCGCCCCCTGCGCCGCATCGTCATCCCGCTGCTGCGCCAGGACACCGCGCAGGTCGACTTCGGCGTACGCCGCTTCCGCCTGCGGCCCGGACCCGCCCGCGACATCCTCCAGGCGGCCGGACAGGCGTTCCTCACCGGTTTCCACGCCGCGCTCGACACCCGCACCCCGGCCGAGCTGGCCGCCGAGGTGGAGCGCCTCCCGCCCGAGCGGCGCGGCTTCGCCTACGAAGGCGCCGGCATGGCCTGCTCCGTACTCGACCTGCTCACCGGCGCACGCGGCCGCCGGTTCGCCGCCCTCGTGTCCGGGCCCGCGGCCCCGTACCCGCACCTCGTGCACGTCGGCGCCGGATGGGCGTACGCGCGCCTGGGCCTGCGGCCCCGCAACGGCCTCCCGGCCGCACAGCCGCCCGAGCAGTGGCTCGCCTGGGACGGGTACGGCTTCCACCAGGGGTTCTTCCACCCCGACCGGGTCATCGGGCGCCGGCACGTCGAGCGCGGCCTGACCGCCGACGAGCGCGCCATCCGGGACCAGGGGCTGGGCCGCGCGCTCTGGTTCCACGAGTGCGCCGACCCCGAGGGCATCGCCCTGCGCATCGCCGAGTTCGCGCCCGACCGCCGCGGCGACCTGTGGAGCGGCGCCGGCCTCGCCGCCACCTACGCGGGCGGCGCCACCCCCGCGGAGCTGCACCGCCTCGCCGAAGCGGCCGGCGACCACCGCGCCGACCTCGCCCAGGGCTCCGCCTTCGCCTGCGCGGCCCACCACGTCTCCGGCACCGTCCCGGAGCACACCCGCGCGGCGGCACGCGTCCTGACCGGCACCACCGCCGAGGAGGCGGCCGCGTGGACCGACCGCTCCCGTGCCGCCCTCGGCCCCGCCGCCACCGGCACCGGCGACTACCAGCGCTGGCGCGCCGGGATCCGCCACCTGTACCTCCGCAGCCTCCGAGGAGACCACTGACCATGCCCGCACCCCTCGTGAGCCTCGTACGCCGCAACCTGGCGCGGGTCGCCGCGCTCCTCACCTGCCTGCTGCTGTGGCAGCTCTCCCAGCCGCCGGACGCCTCACCGGCGATGCGCGAGCGACTCGCCCAGCGGTTCTCCTTCACGCCGCACCTCGTCTCACCCGCGCGCCACCCCGCCGACCGGGCCCTGCGACCGGTCGCCCCCGCCTACCGCGACATCCCGTCGTGGATCTCCTCCGTGGGCGCCGGCGTGGCCCTGTGGTCGGCGGACGGCGGCAGTGCCGCGCGCGACCTGTGCCTCGTCGACCCGCGCACCGACACGGTCACCGTCAGCCCGGCCCCCGGCACCGGCCGGCGGTACGCCCCCTTCACCCTCAGCCCGCCCGCGCGCGACCTGCCCTCGTACGCCGCGCCCATGGGCTGCCTCCCGGCGGACCTCAACGAGGACGGCCGGCAGGACGTGGTCGTCTACTACTGGGGCCGCTCGCCCGTCCTCTTCCTGCGCCTCGCCGACCGGCCCCCGAGCGCCGCGGCCTTCCTCCCCCGCGAGCTCGTCCGCCCGCGCGCCGTGTGGAACACCAACGCCGCCACCGTCGGCGACTACGACGGCGACGGCCACCTCGACCTCGTCTTCGGCAACTACTTCCCCGACGGCGCCCGCGTCCTGGACCCCAAGGCCCACCAGCCCCGCCACCTGGTGATGAACGCCTCCCTCTCCAACGCCCGCAACGGCGGCACCAACCGCCTCCTGCGCTTCACCGGCGCCGACCGGGGCCCCGCCCCCGACGCCCGCTTCACCGAGGTGCCCGACGCCTTCGCACCGGACGCCGCGCGCGGCTGGACCCTCGCCCTGGGCACGTAC
Source organism: Streptomyces sp. NPDC030862 (assembly GCF_055571835.1). Taxonomy (NCBI): domain Bacteria; kingdom Bacillati; phylum Actinomycetota; class Actinomycetes; order Kitasatosporales; family Streptomycetaceae; genus Streptomyces; species Streptomyces sp. NPDC030862. Next base: position 534,775 of record NZ_JBVIEN010000002.1, read on the forward strand.
GACCTCGACGGCGACCACCGCCCCGAGCTGTACGTGGCCAACGACTTCGGGCCCGACCAGCTGCTCGTCAACGAGTCGTCCCCGGGCCGCGTCCGGTTCCGCGAGGCCGTCGGGCGACGGCACGCCACCACCCCCAAGTCCAAGGTGCTGGGCCGCGACTCCTTCAAGGGCATGGGCGTCGCCTTCACCCACCTGGGCCCGGACCGCGTCCCCGACATCCTGGTCAGCAACATCGGCGAGGCGTACGCCCTCCACGAGAGCAACTTCGCCTTCACCGCCACCGGCACCCTCCGCGACGCCGGGCGGGCGCTCCACCGGGGCACCGCCCCGTACGACGACGACAGCGAGCCGCTGGGCCTGTCCCGCACCGGCTGGACCTGGGACGTCAAGGCCGCCGACTTCGACAACGACGGCGGCCCCGAGATCATGCACGCCACGGGCTTCGTCGCCGGACACACCGACCGCTGGGCGCAGTTGCAGGAGACGGCCATGTCCAACGACCTCATCCTGGACAACCCCCGGCTCTGGCCCCACTTCAAGCCGGGCATCGACCTGTCCGGCCACGACCGCAACACCTTCTTCGTCCGCGGTGCCGACGGCCGCTTCACCGACGTGGCGCGGGAGGCCGGGGTCGGCACGGACGCCGTCAGCCGGGCCTTCGCGATCGGCGACGTGGACTCCGACGGCCGCCTCGACTTCGTCGTCGCCAACCAGTGGGCGCCGTCGGTGATGTACCGCAACACCGGCCGCGCGGGCGCCTTCCTGGCGCTCCGGCTGCGGCTCCCGGCCGCCGACGGCGGCGGTCCGACCCGGCCCGCCATCGGCGCCACCGCCACCGTCACGCTGCCCGACGGCACCGTCCGCACCGAGCAGCTGTACCCGGCCAACGGCCACAACGGCGTCAACGCCCCGGACCTCACCTTCGGCCTCGGCGACGCCGCCAAGACCCCGCCCTCCACCGCCCTGCCGGTACGCCTCACCTGGCGCGACGGCCAGGGATGCGTCCACACCCGCACCACCACCCTCCGGCCCGGCCACCACGAGCTGGTTCTCACCGAGGAGACACGATGAACCGACTCGGAACCCGACTCGGCAGCCGGCTCGGTCGCACGGCGCGTTCCGTGCTCGGCGGCCCGGACGACCCGCGCAGCGCCGCTCTGCGCCGGTTCGGCCTCTCCATCACCGTCCTGACCGTGGTCGGGCACACCGTCCTCGGCTTCGAGCAGGCGTACCTCACCCCCGTCGTCGCGGTGGCCGCGGCCCTGCTCGCCGAAGGCGTCCTCGGCGCCATCGACGCCCACGCCCGCGGCGTACGCCCCTGGTACGCCGCCGGCTCCGCCGGGGCCGTCGTGGACCTGCTGCTCCCCGCCTACATCACCGCCCTGGCGTGCGCCATGCTGCTGTACGCCAACGACCGGCTGATGCCGACGGTGCTCGCCACCGTCGCGGGCGTGGCGAGCAAGTACGTCGTCCGGGTGCGCGTCGCCGGGCGGGCCCGGCACGTGCTCAACCCCAGCAACACCGGGATCGTGCTCGTCCTGCTGCTCTTCCCGTGGGTCGGGATCGCGCCCCCGTACCAGTTCACCGAGTGGACGGCCGGACCGGTGGACTGGCTGATCCCGCTGGTGGTGCTGGCCGCCGGGACGATGCTCAACGCCAAGCTGACCGGCAAGATGCCGCTCATCGCCGCGTGGTGCGGCGGATTCATCGCCCAGGCGGTGCTCCGCTGGGCCCTGTCCCTGGGCGACCTCTCGCTGGTGAGCGCGCTGCTGCCGATGACGGGCGTGGCGTTCGTGCTCTTCACCAACTACATGATCACCGACCCGGGTACGACCCCGTGGCGCCCGCGCCACCAGGCCGTCTTCGGCGCGGCGACGGCCGCCGTGTACGGCGTGCTCGTCCACCTCCACGTCGTCTTCGGCCTGTTCTTCGCGCTGGTGATCACGTGCGTGCTGCGGGCGGTCGTGCTGGTGGCCGCCGAGCGGCTGCCGCGGACCTCCGCCACCTCCAGCCCCCCTGTCGTGTCCGCTTCCGTCCCCGCGCAGGGCCGCCCCTCACTCCAGCCGGAGACACGATGAGCCCGTACGAAACGGAGGGCGCCGACGAGACCGCGCCCCCGCTCGCCATCGTCGGCATGGCCTGCCGCTACCCCGACGCCGAACGGCCCGACCGGCTCTGGGAGATGGCCCTGGAGCAGCGCCGGGCGTTCCGCCGCCTCCCCGCGGAGCGGATGGACCCGGACGACTACTACGACGCCGATCCGGCGGCCCCCGACAAGACGTACAGCCTGTACGCCGCCGTCCTGGAGGGCTGGACCTTCGACCGCTCGGCGTTCCGCATCCCCGGCCCGGTCTTCCGGGCCGGGGACCCCGCCCACTGGCTCGCCCTGGAGACGGCCGCCCGCGCCCTGGAGGACGCCGGCTTCCCCGGCGGCGCCGGACTGGCCCGCGACCGCGTCGGCGTGATCCTCGGCAACAGCCTCACCGGCGACGCCACCCGTGCCGGGACGCTGCGGCTGCGCTGGCCGTACGTGCGCCGCGTCCTCGCCGCCGCCCTGACGGACGCGCGACTGCCCGGCGACGTACGGGAGGAGGTGCTGCGCCGCGCCGCGGCCGACTACCTGGCGCCGTTCCCGCCGACGACCGAGGAGTCGCTCGCCGGGGCGCTGTCCACCACCATCGCGGGCCGGATCTGCAACCACTTCGACTTCCACGGCGGCGGCTACACCGTCGACGGCGCCTGCGCCTCCTCCCTCCTCGCCGTCGTCGAGCTGTGCCGCGCGCTGCGCGACCACAGCGTCGACTTCGGCCTGGCCGGCGGGGTCGACCTGAGCCTCGACCCCTTCGAGCTGGTGGGCTTCGCCAAGACCGGCGCGCTCGCCGCCGACCGGATGCGCGTGTACGACGAACGGTCCGCGGGCTTCTGGCCCGGCGAGGGCTGCGGCATCCTCGCGCTGATGCGGGCGGCCGACGCGCGCGCCGCCGGGCTGCGCGTGTACGCGGAGATCCGCGGCTGGGGCGTCTCCTCCGACGGCGCCGGAGGCATCACCCGGCCCGACCGGGACGGGCAGCTCCTCGCGCTGCGCCGCGCCTACGAACGGGCCGGCGCCGACCCCGCCGACGTCCTCCTCCACGAAGGCCACGGCACCGGTACGCGCGTCGGCGACGAGGTGGAGCTCACCGCCCTGGCGGCGCTGCGCGCGGGCGCCCGCCACCGCGCCGCGCTCTCCACGGTCAAGGCGAACATCGGCCACACCAAGGCGGCGGCCGGGGCGGCGGGCGTCATCAAGGCGGCCATGAGCCTGCACACCGCGGTGCTGCCGCCGACGACCGGATGCCGCGACCCGCACCCGCTGCTGCGGTCGGGCGAAACCCGGCTGCGCGTGCTGCGCCGGGCCGAACCCTGGCCGGAGGGCCCCCGGCTGGCCGGGGTCAGCTCGATGGGCTTCGGCGGCATCAACGCCCATGTGGTGCTCGCCGCGCCCGACACTCCGGCATCGCCCGCCCCCCGCAGCCCCGTACGCGTACGCCGCCCGGCGCCCGAGCACGCCGTCCTCGCCGCCGCGGCGGCCGAACCGGGCGAGCTGCGCGCGCTGTTCGAGGACATCGCCGCGGCGGCCCCCCGGCTCTCCTTCGCGGAGCTGCACGACCTGGCGGCCCAGCTCGCGCGTCGCCCGGTGACGACCGGCGGTCCGGTCCGGGCCGCCGTGGTCGCCGCCACCCCCGACGAACTGGCCCGGCGGGCCGCGTCGGTGGCCGCCCGCCTCGCCTCCGGCACCGACGCGCCCGGCTCCCTCACGCACCTGCCGGGCGTATGGCTGGGGCACGGCGTACGCGGCCGGGTCACGCTCCTCTTCCCCGGCCAGGGCGCGCCGTTCGCCTCACCCGCGTCTTCCGCCTCCACCGGCGGCACCGGGACCGCCCAGCCGGCGATCCACCGCGCCGCCCTGCGCGGGCTGCGCGCGCTGGACGCCCTCGGCGTGACGGCGACGGCCGCCGTCGGGCATAGCCTGGGCGAGATCACCGCGCTGGTGTGGTCGGGCGCGCTCCCTGTACGGGACAGCATCCGTCTGGTACGCGCCCGGGGCCGGCTCATGGCCACCCTCGGCGCACCCGGAACGGGCATGCTCGCCCTCCGCGCGGAACCCTCCGCAGCGCTCGGCCTGTGCGACGGGACCGGGCTGGTCATCGCCGCGTACAACGGCCCCCGTTCGGTCGTGCTCGCCGGGCCGGAGGAGGAGCTGCGCGAGGTGGCGGCCCGCGCCGGACGGGCCGGCATCGCCCGCACCCCGCTCCCCGTGTCCCACGGCTTCCACTCCCCGGCGGTCCTGCCCTGCGTCCCGCCGCTGCGCCGGGCCCTGGCCGACGTGGACTTCGGCCGTCCGGCGCGCCGCCTGCTGTCCACCGTGCACGGGCGGGCGCTGACCCCGGACGACGACCTGGTGGAGCTGCTGTGCGACCAGGTCACCGCACCCGTACGGTTCTGGGACGCGGTCGGCGGCGTACTCCCGGACACCGACCTGTTCTGCGCCTGCGGGCCCGGGCACGGGCTCGCCTCGCTCCTCACCGACCAGGGCTGCGGTGTCCCGGTCGTCACCATGGGGACCGGTGACCCGGACGCGGCCGACACGGCGGACGCGGTGGCCGCGCTCTTCGCGGCGGGCGCGCTTCCCCGGACCGACGCGCTGACGGCCGGGTGCGGGGCGCGGCCGATCGACCTCGGCAGGGAGCGGACGTTCCTGCGCAGCCCCTGCGCGGCGGCACCGGCGCACCCTGACACCCCGGCGCTCCCCGACACCCCGGCGGCCCCGGACGTCACAGCCCCGGTCGCTACAGCCCCGGTCGTCACCGTCCCGGTGGCGACGCAGTCGGTGGTCACGCAGCCGGTGGTGACGGCTCCGCCCTTGGGGGCCCCGCGCGCGGGGGAGTCCGCGGTCCAGGAGCCCGCCGCCGCCGTACGGGACCTGCTCGCCCGGGCCACCGAGCTGGAGCCCGAGCTCATCGGCATGGAGACGCGGCTCCTGACCGACCTGCACCTCACCTCCCTGACGGTCACCCAGCTCGCCGCGACCGCCGCGCACCGCCTGGGCCGCCGCCCCCCGGCCGCGCCGCTGTCGCTGGCCGACGCCCGCGTGTGCGACCTCGTGGAGGCCCTCGACGCCCTGCCGCCCGCCACCGCCGCCGACGCCGGGGGCGCGCCCGACACCACCGTCCCCGGCGTGGACGCCTGGGTGGAGTGCTTCACCGAGCGGCTGCGGCGCGTCCACGACGGCCCGCCGGAGCCCACCGGCGCCGGATGGCGTCTCACCGTCCTCGGTGCAGGCGACGGCGAAGGCGACCTCGCCACCCTGGCGCCACGCGTCTTCACCGGCACCGCGACCGCCTCCGCCACCGAGCTGCTGTACGCGCCCCCCGGCGCGGCCCCGCCGCCCGTCGGCCGCCTGCTGGCCGCCGCCCGGGCCGCGCTGGCCGCCGGGCGGCTGGTGGTCGTCGCGCACGACACCGCGCTCACGGGCTTCGCGCACAGCCTCCACAAGGAGCACCCGGCCCTGGGCGTCACCCTGCTGCGGGTCCCGCCGACCGCGGCCGGCCTGCGCCACGCCGCCCGCTGGGCCGCCGCCGAGCCGGGCCGGTACCGGGAGCTGGTCGTGGACGAACGCGGCAGGCCCCACACCCCGGTCGCGCAGCCGGCGCGGTTCCCCGAGCCCGGGCCCTCGCGCCCGCTGCCCCTGGGCCCCGAGGACGTGCTGCTCGTCAGCGGCGGCGGCAAGGGCATCGGCCACACCTGCGCCAAGGCGCTGGCGCTGGCCTGCGGGGTGCGCCTCGCCCTGATCGGCCGGGCCCGCCCGGAGGACGACGAGTCCCTGCGTACGCGCCTCGCGGAGCTGGCCGAAGCGGGCGTGACCGTCGCGTACGAGGCGGCCGACCTCGCCGACGCCGCCGCCGTGGCGTCGGCGGTACGCCGGCTCACCGAGCGGCTCGGCCGCCCGGTCACCGGCGTCCTGCACGCCGCGGGCGTCAACGAACCGGCCCGCTTCGCCGACCTCGACGAGGCGCGCGTCGAGGCGCACCTCGCCCCCAAGGTGACGGGGCTGCGCCACCTCCTCGCGGCGCTGCCGACGGACCGGCTGCGCCTGCTGGTCGGCTTCGGCTCGGTGATCGGCCGGTACGGGCTGCCCGGCGAGAGCCACTACGCCCTCGCCAACGGCCTGCTGCGCGCCGAGACCGAGCGGCTGGCCGCCGGACTGCCCGCCTCCTGCCGGGTGCTGACCATCGACTGGTCCGTGTGGACCGGCACCGGCATGGGCGTACGGCTCGGTGTCCTGGACTCCCTCCTGCGCGAGGACGTCACGCCCATCGCCCCGGAGACCGGCACGGACCTGTTCCTGCGCCTCCTCGCCGCCCGGACCCCGACCGCGGTCGCCGTGCACGGCCGGCTGGGCCGCGACGTACCCGCCCCCGCACCGGCGGGCCCCCCGCAGCGGTTCCTGGAGGAGGTACGCGTCCACTACCCGGCCGTGGAACTGGTCGCCGAGGCGCGGCTCGACCTGCGCGACACCGACCGCCACCTCGCCGGACACCGGCTGGACGGGGTGGTCTGGCTCCCCGGCGTCGTCGGCCTGGAGGCCATGGCCCAGGCGGCCTCGGCGGTGGCGGGCGGCCAACCGCTGTACGAGGCGCGCGACATCGTGTGGGCGCACCCCGTGACCGTGCCGGAGGAGGGCGCCCGCACCGTACGGGTGTGTGCCCTGCGCCGGGGGGACGCCGTGGAGACGGTGCTGCGCAGCGACGAGGACGACTTCTGCGTGGACCACTTCCGTGCCGTGTTCCCGCTCGCCGTACCGTCCCTGAACGGACACCGGCCCGCCCCGCCCGCGGACGCCGAGGACGACCTCCACCCCGACGAGCTGTACGGACCGCTCTTCTTCCACACCGGGCGCTTCCGCAGGGTCCGCGGCCTGGCGGCGCCCTCCGCGCGCGACTGCCGCGCCACACTGGCACCGCCGGAACGGGGCGCGGACGACCCGTGGTTCGCGGCGCCCTTCGCCGCCCCGCTGCTCGGCGACCCGGCCGCCAACGACGCCTCCCTGCACGCGCTCCAGGCGTGCGTACCGCACCGCAGGCTGCTGCCGGTGGCCGCCGGGTCGCTGACGATCCGGCCCGGCGGGGGGCCGGTGGAGCGGGTCCGCGGCACCGAACGCTCCGCCGCGGACGGCACGTACGTGTGGGACGCGGAGGGCCTCGACGCCTCGGGCCGCACCGTGCTGCGGTGGCGCGGGCTGCGGCTGCGGGACGTCGGCCCGCTGCCGCGCGGCGAGCGCCCGTGGCCGGTCCCGCTCCTCGCGGTCCTCCTGGAGCGGGCGACCACGGCACTGGGCCTGGACAGCCGCCTCGGCGTGACGATCCGCCCCGCGACGGGCCCCGCGTCGGCCCGCCCACCGGAGCCCGGCGTCTCCCGCAGCCACCTCGACGACCGGTGGGTGCTCCAGGTCGAGGACACGGCGTCCAAGGAGCCCCTCGCCTGCGACTGGGAGACCGTTGCGGCGCGCCCGGAGAGCGAGTGGCGGCGGATCCTCGACCCGGAGCAGCGGGCCCTGGCCGACGTACTGCGCCACCAGTGCGGGGAGCCCTTCGACGCGGCGGCCAGCCGGGTGTGGACGGCCGCGGAGTGCCTGGCCAAGGCGGGCCGCCCGGCGCGCGCGCCGCTCACCCTCGGCGGGGTCTTCGACGGCGGCTGGGCGCTGCTGCGCTCGGGCGACGCGCTGATCGCCTCGGCGGTGGTGCGGGTGGCGGGCGTCGGGCGGCCGGTGGCGGTGGCGGTGCTGAGCGGACCGGAGGAGAACCGATGACAACCGAGACCCGCACGCGGACGTACGCGTACGAACACCTCGTCACCTTCGAGGAGACCAACCTCGTCGGCAACGTGTACTTCACCAACTACCTGCGCTGGCAGGGCCACTGCCGGGAGCGGTTCCTCGCCGAGCACGCTCCCGGGGTGCTCCGGGCGCTGCACGGCGACCTCGCCCTGGTGACCGCGTCCTGCCACTGCGAGTACTTCAGCGAGCTGTTCGCCCTCGACCGGGTCACCCTGCGGATGTCGCTGACCGCGGCCGACGAGCACCGCGTGAGCATGGGCTTCGACTACTACCGCGTCAACGGCGCGGTGCCCCAGCTCGTCGCGCGCGGCGGCCAGACCGTGGCCTGCATGCGCCGCACCGGCGACGGCGGCGCACGGCCCGTTCCCGTACCGGAGGAGCTGCGGGCTGCGCTCGCGCCGTACGGTCCGCCGGGGAGCGGCACATGACCGACGCCGCGGCCTTCCGGGCCGCGATGGCCCACATGCCCACCTCGGTCACGGTGGTCACCGCGTACGCCGCGTACGCCGCCGACGGCTCCCGCCACGGGCCCGTCGGCTGCACGGCCAGCGCCGTCCTGTCGCTCTCCCTGCGCCCGCCGAGTCTGCTGGTCTCGCTGGCGACCACCGGCCGTACCGTCCGCGCGATCCGGCGCGCCGGCGGGTTCGCGGTCAACCTGCTGAGCTGGGAGCAGCGCGACCTGACGCGCCGGTTCGCCGAGGAGCCCCCCTGCCGCCGCTTCGACGGGGTGCCGTGGGCGTACGAGCAGGGGCAGCCGGTCCTGATCGGGGCCGCCGCCAGCGTCGTGTGCGCCGTCGACAGCTGCTACGACGTGTGGGACCACACCCTGCTGGTGGGACGCGTCCTGCACAGCGCCCACCACCCCGACCGCACCCCGCTGGTCTACCACCGCCACACGTGCACGACCGCCCGGTGGCGGTCGGACTACCACCGGGCGGTCGCGGACAACTCCTGAGCCGAAGCTCGGCAGGACTTACGGGAAGGTCAGCTTCCAGCTGTTGATGTAACCGGTGTCCTGCGCGGCGACGTCTTGCACGCGCAGCTTCCAGCTGCCGTTGGCGACCTCGCTGGAGGCGTTGACCGTGTAGGTCGCCTTGACGTTGTCGGCCGAGTCGGAGGAGCTGGAGTTCTTCAGCCGGTACGCCGTGCCGTCGGGCGCCACCAGGTCGACGACCAGGTCACCGCGCCAAGTGTGGACGATGTCCACGTCCACCTTGAGGGTGGCGGGGGCGTTGCCCGCGATGCCGGTGACGCTCACGGCCGAGGTGACGGCCGCGCCGTTGTCGGGGATGGCGACGTCGGCGGCGTTCTCGAAGACCTTGCCGGTGCCCGGGTCGCCGCCGCCGGGACGCGAGCCGACGTTGACGCCCGCCCACGCGTGCTCGACGGCCTTCACCTCGGCGCTGCCGGCGCCGTACAGCTCGGTCGCGACGGCGACGGTGCCGGCGCGGGCACCCGCGTAGTCGGTCCGCGAGTTGAACTTCGTGGTCAGCGCCTTGTACCAGATCAGCGCGGCCTTGTCGCGGCCGATGCCGGTGACGGGGAGCCCGTCGGAGGTCGGCGAGTCGTACGCCACGCCGTTGACGGTCTTGGCGCCGCTGCCCTCGGAGAGCAGGTAGAACCAGTGGTTCGCCGGGCCGGAGGAGTAGTGGACGTCCACGCCGCCGATGCCGGAGTACCAGTAGTCCTTGGACGAACCGTCCTTGCTGGGCTTGTCCATGTAGCGCAGCGGGGTGCCGTTGCCCCGGATGTCGATCTTCTCGCCGACGAAGTAGTCGCCCGGGTCCTTGGGGTTGTTGGCGTAGAACTCGACGGCGGCGCCGAAGATGTCGGACGTCGCCTCGTTGAGGCCGCCGGACTCGCCGCTGTAGACCAGGCCCGCGGTGTTGGAGGTGACGCCGTGCGTCATCTCGTGCGCGGCGACGTCGATCGACGTCAGCGGCTTGGCGTTGGCGGCGCCGTCGCCGTACGTCATGCAGAAGCAGCTGTCCTGCCAGAAGGCGTTGACGTAGGCGTTGCCGTAGTGGACGCGGGAGTACGCGCCGACGCCGTCGCCCTTGATGCCGCTGCGGCCGTGCACGTTCTTGTAGTAGTCCCAGGTGAGCGCGGCGCCGTAGTGGGCGTCGGCGCCCGCGGTCTCCAGGTTGGACGGGGTGCCGTCGCCCCAGATGTCGTCGGCGCCGGAGAAGAGCGTGCCGGTGCCGGAGGTGCCGCGGTTGAGGTTGTACGTCTTGTGGTTACCGCGCGCGGTGTCGGTCAGGGTGTACGAGGGCGCGGTGCCCAGCGTGACCTGGCCGCTGTACTGGGTGTTGCCGGTGCCGGTGTGCACGGCCTGCCACTCGTACAGCTTCTTGCCGGTGGTGGCGTCGGTGATGACGTGCAGCTCGTTCGGGGTGCCGTCGTGCTGGAGCCCGCCGACGACCGTCTCGTACGCGAGGACCGGCGTGCCCTGGCCCATCCAGACCACCTTGCGCGGGGCGCGCTCGGCGTCCGTCGCCTTGGAGCCCTCCGCCCGGGCGGCGCCCAGCGCCTGCTTCTCGGCGGCGGCCGGGGTGACGTCCGCGGTGGTGTCGACGCCCTTGAGCTGCGCCGGGGACGCCTTGCTGACGCCTTCCGTCTTCCCCGCCTTCGTCTCGGTGACGACGAGGTCGCCGCCGAGGACCGGGAGCCCGCCGTAGGTGCGCTCGTAACGGGTGTGGGTGGTGCCGTCGCGGTCCTGGACGACGTCGCGGACGACGAGCTTCTCCTGGGCGCCGAGGCCGAGTTGCTTGGCGGTGGCCGCCTTGTCGGCGTCGGCGGCGCGTATCAGCGCGGTGCGCTGGGCGGGGGAGAGGTCGGCGGGCAGGGCGCCGGGGTCGGCCTTGCCGGCGGCCTGGCCCTTCGGGGCGACCGGGCCCCACTCGTCGTCGGCGGCGGCGGTACCGGTCTGCACGCCCACGGCGAGCATGGCGGCGGCGGCGATGAGAGCACCGGTCGCGGTGGCGCGACGGCTTGGCGTGGATCTCACGCAGACTCCTTTTGCGAGGGGGGTACGGGCGGCTGGGTGGGCCGCTCGGCGGAGCAAACAGAGCTGGTGGAACGGGTGGGAACACGGTGGTGACCGTGGGGCGAACAGCTGTGCGCAAGAACGGTGGAAGAGTGGCAGCAGTGGGGGGTTGCTGTCAGGACCGCGTCAACAACTTGGCCGGAAATCGTCCGGTGCTCGCATCGTCATGTTCGTTAAGCGGACGTTTCGTCAGATGCGCCGGGAGCGCCGGGGCGCGTGCCCTGGAGCACCTCCCGCGCCGGTGTACGCGCCCCCGTGGGGGCGGCCGGGCGGAAACTCTGGCTCGTTCCGCCCCGCCCGTCTTCCGGCCGCACCGCGTCAGTCGTTCGGTCGCCGCCCGCCCCGCGTGTCGGTGGGTGCGATGTCTTAATGGTCCCGAATGCCCCATCAGAACGTCGGAACAGAAGGCAGGGATCAAGGTGCGGATCTTCTCCAGAGGCCCCGGGCGTACGCCCAGCGGACGGCGCCGGCGGCGGTGGCTCCTCGCCGCCGCCGTGACGTCCGCGCTCACCGCCTCCGCTTCCCCGGCGCACGCCGACGGCGGCGACTGGGTGCCCGTCCCCGACATGAAGCTCGCCCGCACGGGTCACGGCACCACCACGGCGCCCTGCCCCGACACCGTCGCCGGCCTCGGGGACGGACAGTGCGTGTACGTCGTCGGCGGCCACCCCCTCGAAGCGGCCCTCTCGCTCCACGCGTACAGCCCCGAAAAGCGCACCTGGGCGAAGCTGCCCTCGATGACCGTGGGCCGCTCCGGCCTCGCCGCCGCCACCGCGCCCTGCCCCGAAGGCGTCAAGGCGCTGCGCGGCACCTGCGTGTACGCGGTCGGCGGCACCAACGGCGGCGGCTCCCTCACCACGGTCGAGGCGTACAGCCCGGCCACCAACACGTGGGCGACCGTACCCGGGATGAAGAGCGCCCGCGCCTTCCTCGGCGCGGCGACCGCAGCCTGCCCGCCCGGCGAGACGTCCCTGCGCGGCCTGTGCGTGTACGCCGTCGGCGGCGCGGCCCGCAGCGGGTCGGCGGCCGGCGGCACGAGCGCGGCCGGCCACGCCGCCGCCCAGGCCGCCGCCAAGGGCACCGGCACGGGCACGGCCCCCGCGAAGACCCCGGCCAAGGACCAGGCCCCCGCGAAGGCCCCGGCCAAGGACCAGGCCCCGGCCAAGGACCAAGCCCCCGCGAAGGCCCCGGCATCCTCGTCCGCCAAGGACCCGGCCCCGGACAAGGACCCCGCCCCGGGCACAGGCACCGGTTCCGGTCAGGGGGCCCACGTTCCCGGCACCGGCTCCGGCAGCACCGTCACCACCCTCGCCACCGTCGAGGCGTACAGCCCCGCGACCAACACCTGGACGACGCTGCCTCAGCTGCCCAGCCCCCGCCGCAGCCTGGGCGTCACCGCCGCGACCTGCCCCCGCGCCGTGATCTCCACCGCGCCGTCCTGCGTGTACGCCGTCGGCGGCACCGGCGCCGACACCGCCGAGCCCCTGAACACCGTCGAGGTCTTCGACCCCGAGTCCCGCGCCTGGGTGAAGCTGCCCTCGACCCCGACCGCCCGCCGCGCCATGGGCGTGACGTCCGGCCCGTGCCCGGGCTCCACCTCGATGGTCGGCACCACGTGCGTGTACGGCATCGGCGGCTCGCCCTCCACCCAGATGACCGCGGTCGCCACCACGGAGATCTTCGCCCCCCGCACCAATAGCTGGTCGGCCGTCCCGTCCCTCCCGGAGGCGCGCTTCGGCTTCGGCGCCACCGCCGCACCCTGCTCCGACGACGTCGCGCGCACCTGCCTCTACGCCCCCGGCGGCATGGCCGGCACGACGCCGAGCGCCCACACCTCGGCCTTCGACGTGTCGCGCCTCTGAGCGACGACGGAGACGGGCGGGGTCCTCACCCCACCACGCTGTCCCGCCACGCGCGGTGCAGGTCCGCGAAGCGGCCCTCGCCCGCGATGAGTTCGGCCGGCGGGCCGTCCTCCACGATGCGGCCCGCCTCCATCACCAGCACGCGGTCGGCGATCTCCACCGTGGAGAGGCGGTGGGCGATCACCACCGCCGTGCGGCCGTTCAGCACCGTGTCCATCGCGCGCTGCACGGCCCGCTCGCCCGGGATGTCGAGGGAGCTGGTCGCCTCGTCCAGGATCAGCACCGCCGGGTCGGCGAGCAGGGCGCGGGCGAAGGAGACCAGCTGCCGCTGGCCCGCCGAGATGCGCCCGCCCCGCTTGCGTACGTCGGTGTCGTAGCCGTCCGGCAGGGCCGCGATGAAGTCGTGGGCGCCGATCGCCTTCGCGGCCCGCTCGATCTCCTCGCGGCTCGCGTCCGGGCGGCCCAGGGCGATGTTCTCCGCGACCGTTCCGGAGAACAGGAACGCCTCCTGCGTCACCATCACCACGCCGCGCCGCAGTTCGGCGTTGGCCAGCCGGCGCAGATCGACGCCGTCGAGGAGGACCCGGCCGTCCGTCGGGTCGTAGAAGCGGGCCAGCAGCTTCGCGAGCGTCGACTTGCCCGCGCCCGTCGCGCCGACCACCGCGACCGTCTGCCCCGCCGGGATCGTCAGGTCGAAGCGCGGCAGCACCTCGCCGCCCGTGCGGTACGCGAACCGGACGCCGTCGAAGACCACCTCCCGGCCCGGGCTTTCCGACCGCGACGGCGGCAGGGCGCGCGGCGCGGCGGGCTCCGGGACCGCCGGGGTCTGGGCGAGCAGCCCGGCGATCTTCTCCAGCGACGCGGCCGCCGACTGGTACGAGTTCAGGAACATCGCCAGCCGGTCGATCGGGTCGTACAGCCGGCGCACGTACAGCACGGCCGCCGCCAGCACCCCCAGCGCCAGCGTGCCGTCCGCCACCCGGTACGCGCCCCACAGGACCATGCCCGCGACCGCCGTGTTGGCGACCAGGCGCGAGCCGACGACATAGCGGGCCATCTCCAGGATCGCGTCGCCGTTGCGCCGCTCGTGGCGGTGGTTCAGCTCACCGAAGCGCGCGTCGTTGGCCCGCTCTCGGCGGAACGCCCGCACCGGCCGGATGCCGTTCATCGTCTCGGCGAACTGCACGATCACCGACGAGATCGCGGTGGACCGCGCGCTGAACGCGACCGCCGCGCGCCGCTGGTAGAGCCGTACGAGCAGGTACAGCGGGACGAAGGAGGCGACGGCCACGGCGCCCATGCCCAGGTCCAGCCAGAGCAGCAGCAGCGCGATGGAGACGAAGGACACGAGGACGCCGACCAGCTCCTGCAGCCCCTCGCTGAGCAGCTCGCGCAGCGCCTCGACGTCGGTCGTGGCGCGCGAGATCAGGCGGCCCGAGGTGTACCGCTCGTGGAAGTCGACGCTCAGGGCCTGCGCGTGCCGGAAGATCCGGCCGCGCAGGTCCAGCAGCACGTCCTGGTTGACCCGGGCGGACGCCCGGATGAACGCGTACTGGAGCAGCCCGGCCCCCACCGCGCACGCCGCGTACCCGGCGCCGACCGCGACCAGCGGCCCGTACGCCTCGCGCCGCAGCGCCGGTACGGCGGTGTCGATGGCGTACGCGACGAGCAGCGGTCCCGCCTGCACGGCCGCCTGCTGCACCAGCAGGAGCAGCGCGGCGACCGCGACCCGCCCGCGCAGCGGCCGCAGCAGCGACCGCAGCAGTGCGCCCGTCGCCCCGCGCGCGGCGGGCAGCGCGTCCCGGTCGAACGCGTCGCCGCCACCGGCCGCCGACGGCGCCGGAGCCGCGCCCGGGGCCGCCCCCGGGCCCTTCGCGTCCTCACGGCTGCCGTCCGCCGGCCCCGCGCCGTCGAGGCCCGCCTCCGTCTCCGTCACCGCGTACCGCCCCTCGTCGTCTCCGCACCCGACATCAGCCACGCGTACTCCGCGTTCGTCCGCAGCAGCTCCTGGTGCGTGCCGACCGCCGCGACGCGGCCCTCCGACAGCAGGGCCACGCGGTCGGCGAGCAGCACCGTGGAGGGCCGGTGCGCCACCACCAGGGCCGTCGTGTCGCGCAGGACCTCGCGCAGGGCCGCCTCGACCAGGCCCTCGGTGTGCACGTCCAGCGCGGACAGCGGGTCGTCCAGCACCAGGAAGCGCGGGCGGCCCACCACCGCCCGGGCCAGGGCGAGGCGCTGGCGCTGGCCGCCCGACAGGCTCAGGCCCTGCTCGCCGACCTGCGTCGCGGTGCCGTGCGGCAGCGCGCCCACGAAGTCCGCCTGGGCCACCTCCAGCGCCCGCCGCAGTTCGGTCTCGCCCGCGCCCGCCGGGCCGGCGCCCATCAGGACGTTCTCGCCGACGGTCGCCGAGAAGAGCGTCGGCTCCTCGAAGGCGACCGACACCAGCTCGCGCAGCCGCTCCCGGGGCAGGGCCGCCACCTCGACCCCGTCGAGCAGGATGCGGCCGCCCGTCACCTCGTGCAGCCTCGGCACCAGCGCGGTCAGCGTGGTCTTCCCGGAGCCGGTCGCGCCGACCAGCGCCATCGTCTCGCCGGGCCGCACCCACAGGTCGACACCGGCCAGCACCGGCGGTGCGTCGGGCGGCGCGTCCGGATAGCGGAAGGAGACGTTCTCGAAGCGCAGTCCCCCGGACGACGGGGAAGCCGGCGCGGTACCGCCGCCGTCCTCCTCGGGCTCGTCCATCACCTCGAAGTACCGGTCCGACGCCGTCGCCGCCTCCTGGCTCATCGCCAGCAGGAAGCCGATCGACTCCACCGGCCAGCGCAGCGCCAGCGCCGTCGACAGGAACGCCACCAGCGTCCCCGCCGACAGCTCCCCGTCCGCCACCCGTACGCTGCCCAGCACCAGCGCCGCGCCGATCGCCAGCTCCGGTACGACGGTGATGACGGCCCAGATGGCGGCCAGCAGCCGCGCCTTGACCAGCTCCGTACCGCGCAGCCGCCGCGCCAGCGTGCGGAACGCCCGGGCCTGGCTGCGGTGCCGACCGAAACCCTTGATCACCCGGATGCCGAGCACGCTCTCCTCGACGACCGTCGTCAGATCGCCCACCTGGTCCTGAGCGCGCCGCGCGGCGACCGAGTACCGCGTCTCGAACAGCGCGCACACCACGATCAGCGGCACCACCGGCACCAGCAGCACCAGCCCCAGCACCAGGTCCTGCGCCAGCAGCACCGCGCAGCCCACCAGTACCGTCACGCCGTTGACGAAGAGGAACGTCAGCGGGAACGCCAGGAACATCCGCAGCAGCGACAGGTCCGTCGTCGCCCGCGACAGCAGCTGCCCCGACGCCCACCGGTCGTGGAACGCCACCGGCAGCCGCTGCACATGCCGGTACAGGTCGGCGCGCATCGCCGCCTCCACCCCCGCCAGCGGCCGCGCCACCAGCCACCGCCGCAGCCCGAACAGCGCGGCCTCCGCGATGCCGAGCCCCAGCACCACCAGGGCCCCCAGCCACACCCCGTCCGGATCGCGCTCCGTCACCGGACCGTCCACGATCCACTTCAGGACGAGCGGGATGACCAGGCTCAGACAGGACGCCACCACGGCGACGAGGGCGGCGACGGACAGCCGCGCCCGGACCGGCCGGACGTACGGCCACAGGCGCAGCAGCGAGCGAATGCTTGAACGGTCAGTCATCAGCACCGAGCCTACGGTTCACCACTGACGTCGCTCGCGCGGTTTTCGGCCGACCGGCCCCGCGATCCGCCCTATTCCCGGACGCGCAGCAGCAGCACCGACCTCGGCGGCACCGTCAGGACGCCGCCGCCCTCGTGCACCGTCCCCGGCGCCCGCGCCTGGTCCTCCCGCGAGGTGTCCACCACCAGCTCGTACGACGCGGCCCACGGCGGGCCGGGCAGCCGGAAGTCCAGCGGATCGGCGGCGGCGTGCAGGACCGCCAGGAAGCTGTCGTCGGTGACCGGCTCCCCGCGCGCGTCGCGGCCCGGGATGTCCCGGCCCGACAGGTACAGCCCGAGCGTCGCCGTCCGCGCGTACCAGTCCCCCTCCGTCATCTCCTCGCCCCGCGCGGTGAACCACGCCAGGTCCCGCAGCCCGTCCGCCGCCTGCGGGCGGCCCGAGAAGAACGCCCGGCGCCGCAGCACCGGATGGGCGTGGCGCAGCTCCAGCAGCCGGGTCGTCAGCTCCAGCAGGCCGCGCGGCCCCGGCTGCTCCGGCAGCGACCAGTCGACCCAGCCGAGCTCGTTGTCCTGGCAGTAGGCGTTGTTGTTGCCCCCCTGCGTGCGGCCCATCTCGTCGCCCGCGACCAGCATGGGCACGCCCGTCGACAGCAGCAGCGTGGTGAGCAGGTTCCGCAGCTGCCGGCGCCGCAGCGCGTTGACCCCCTCGTCGTCGGTCTCGCCCTCCGCGCCGCAGTTCCAGGACCGGTTGTCGTTCGTGCCGTCCCGGTTGCCCTCCCCGTTCGCCTCGTTGTGCTTGTGCTCGTACGAGACGAGGTCGCGCAGCGTGAAGCCGTCGTGCGCGGTGACGAAGTTGATGGAGGCGTACGGGCGCCGCCCGCCCCACGCGTACAGGTCGCTGGACCCGGACAGCCGGTAGCCCATCTCCCGCACGTCCGGCAGGGCGCCGCGCCAGAAGTCCCGCACCGCGTCCCGGTAGCGGTCGTTCCACTCCGCCCACAGCGGCGGGAAGGCGCCCACCTGGTAGCCGCCGCTGCCCACGTCCCACGGCTCGGCGATCAGCTTCACCCGCCGCAGCACCGGGTCCTGGGCGATCGTCGCGAGGAACGGCGACAGCATGTCGACGTCGTGCATGGAGCGGGCCAGCGCCGCCGCCAGGTCGAAGCGGAAGCCGTCCACGCCCATCTCGGTGACCCAGTAGCGCAGCGAGTCGGTGATCAGGCGCAGCACGTGCGGCTGCACCACGTGGAGGGTGTTGCCGCAGCCCGTGTAGTCGGCGTACCGGCGGGGGTCGGCGGCCAGCCGGTAGTAGCCGCGGTTGTCGATGCCGCGCAGCGACAGCATCGGGCCCAGCTCGCTCGCCTCGGCGGTGTGGTTGTACACCACGTCGAGGATGACCTCGATGCCCGCGGCGTGGAGCGCCTTCACCATCCGCTTGAACTCGCCGACCTGCTGCCCGGCCGTACCGGACGCGCTGTACGCGGCGTGCGGCGCGAAGTAGCCGATGGAGTTGTAGCCCCAGTAGTTCCGCAGCCCCCGCCGCAGCAGGTGGTCCTCGTGCGCGAACTGGTGCACCGGCAGCAGCTCCACCGCCGTCACCCCGAGCCGTACGAGGTGCTCGATCGCGGCCGGATGGGCCAGGCCCGCGTACGTGCCGCGCAGCTCCTCCGGGATGCCCGGGTGGCGCCGGGTGAAGCCCTTCACGTGCAGCTCGTAGATGACCGAGTCCGCCCACGGCGTCTTGGGCCGCCGGTCGTCCGCCCAGTCGTCGTCATCGTGGACGACCACGCCCTTGGGCACGTGCGGCGCGGAGTCGCGGTCGTCGCGCACGGTGTCGGCGACGTGCTGGTCCGGCCAGTCCCGGACGTGCCCGTACACCTCCGCCGGCAGGGCGAAGTCACCGTCCACCGCACGCGCGTACGGGTCCAGCAGCAGCTTCGCCGGGTTCCAGCGCGCCCCCGTCCACGGGTCCCAGCGCCCGTGCACCCGGAAGCCGTACCGCTGCCCGGGCCGTACGCCCGGCACGAAGCCGTGCCAGATCTGATGGGTCAGCTCGGTCAGCGCGGAGCGCCGCTCCGTGCCGTCCTCGTCGAACAGGCAGAGTTCCACCGCCTCCGCGCCGCCCGCCCACAGGGCGAAGTTCGTTCCGGCGACGCCGTCCGGCCCCACCCGGAACCGCGCGCCCAGCGGCGTCGGCGCCCCCGGCCACACCGGTGGCCCCGGGGCCGTCCTATGGCGCCCGTTCAGCTCGCGTACCACTCGCGGCGCACCGTGCGCGCTCCGCGCACGCCGCACCGCCTCCTGCTCCGCTGCGCTCGACACCTGCGGCCTCCCGCGGCTCCCCTGTGAAGAGCCGCGGCGTCCCGGCCGCGGCTCGTCCGCACATGGTCCTCCACCTGTTCTGCCCGCAGGGCCCGGCTCCCAACATGGCCCGCACCGACGTTTCCCCTGGAGGGCCGCACTCGTTGGGCGCATCGTGAAACACGTACTGAGACGGGCAGGGCTCGGCACGGCCGCGGCCGTGGCATGGGCAGGACTGGTGGCGGGGCTGGTGGTGGGCCTGGCGGCCTGCACCGCAGGCGCCTCGCTGGACCTCGGCGTCGGGGACAAGGCCCGGGCGCCCGGTGACACCATCCGGGTGACCCCGGAGGACGGCGCCAAGGGCGTCGCGCCGGACGGCCGGCTGGAGGTGCGCGTGCCCAGCGGCCGGCTGGAGCGCGTCCGGGTGAGGAAGGTCGAGGACGACCGGCCGGCCGAGGTCCCCGGCTCGCTCTCCGAGGACGGGCTGCGCTGGCGCCCCGCGCCCGGCACGCGCCTGGCGCTGGCGGCCAAGTACAGCGTGGACGCCGTCGCGCTGGACGGGCACGGCCGCCGCTCGGCGCGGCACTCCACCTTCACCACCCTGGTCCCCGAGCACCGCTTCATCGGCTACTTCAAGCCCGAGAACCGCTCCGTCGTCGGCACCGGGATGATCGTCTCCTTCGGCTTCAACCGCCCCATCGAGAACCGCGCCGCCGTCGAGCGGGCCATCCGGGTCACCGCCCGGCCGCCGGTCGAGGTGGCGGGCCACTGGTTCGGCAAGGACCGGCTGGACTTCCGGCCGCGCGCGTACTGGAAGCCGGGCACGCGGGTCACCGTCGAGCTGCGGCTGCGCGACGTCGAGGCGGCGCCCGGCGTGTACGGCATCCAGCACAAGACGGTGGCCTTCACCATCGGCCGCTCCCAGGTGTCCCGGGTGGACGCCGAGGAGCACACCATGGAGGTGCGGCGCGACGGCCGGCTCGTCACCACGCTGCCCATCACGGCCGGGGCGCCCAAGACGACCACGTACAACGGCAAGATGGTGGTCAGCGAGCTCTTCGACGTGACGCGGATGAACGGCGCCACGGTCGGTTTCACGGACAAGAAGACCGGCAAGGGCGAGTACGACATCAAGGACGTGCCGCACGCGATGCGGCTGACCGACTCGGGGACCTTCCTGCACGGCAACTACTGGGCCCCGGCGGCGACGTTCGGCGCGGCGAACGTCAGCCACGGCTGCGTGGGCCTGCGCGATGTGAAGGGCGGCAGTCCGGACACCCCGGCGGGCTGGTTCTTCGACCGCACCCTGATCGGCGACGTGGTGGAAGTCGTCAACTCCCGCGACCGCACGGTCGCCGCCCACAACGGTCTGGGAGGCTGGAACATGGACTGGAAGCGCTGGAAGGCGGGCTCCGCGCTGTCCTGAGTGCTCCCTGCACCCCCGACTTCACCCCCGACCGCCCGAGCGCGCCCCGCATGGCACGTGTTCGTCCTGGACAAGTTGGGACTGAACGGTGACATTCGAGGGCGCTTCGTGGCGCCTGCGATGTGATTATCTAACGCGGTGCGCGCGGTGGAAGCGCGCGGGGGTGCGGGCCGTGGCGACGCCAGGCCGTGCGAGGGGAGAACACCACAGTGAACGGGCAGCCGATATCGGGGGCATCGGCCGGAGCGGGCGGAACACGCGGCGCGGGCACGGGCAAGCGCAGGGGCACGGCCCTGCTCATGGGGGCGCTGCTGCTGCTGGCGACGGCGTGCGGGGGCGGCGGCTCCGACAGCGGCGGCGGCAAGGGCGGGGACAGGAAGCAGGACGCGGCCGCGGTGGGGAACGCGGCCTCGCAGGCGGTCGTCACCATCACGCCCAAGGACGGCGCCGCGTCGGTCGCCACCAGCGGGGCCCTGAAGGTCACCGCCGAGAAGGGCAAGCTGACCACGGTCACGGTCGCCGACTCCAAGGGCAACCAGGTCGAGGGCAAGCTGGCCGCCGACGGCACCAGCTGGGAGCCGGTCCGGCACCTCGCCTCCGGCACCAAGTACAAGGTGCACGCGATCGCCAAGGACGCCGACGGCCGGGAGTCCGCCAAGGACACCACGTTCACCACCCTCGTCCCGAAGAACACCTTCCTCGGCCACTACACGCCGGAGGACGGCTCGACCGTCGGCGTCGGCATGCCGGTCTCCATCAACTTCACCCGCGGCATCACCAACCCGGAGGCCGTCGAGAAGGCCATCAAGGTGACCGCCGTGCCGTCCGTGCCCATCGAGGGCCACTGGTTCGGCAACGACCGCCTCGACTTCCGTCCCGAGAACTACTGGGCCGCGGGCACCAAGGTGACCGTGAAGCTGGACCTGGACGGCGTCGAGGGCCGCCCGGGCGTGTACGGCAAGCAGTCCAAGACGGTGACCTTCACCATCGGCCGCAGCCAGGTCTCCACGGTCGACGCGAGCGAGAAGACCATGAAGGTCGTCCGCGACGGCAAGCTCATCAAGACCATCCCGATCACCGCGGGCGCGCCGTCGACGACGACGTACAACGGCCAGATGGTCATCAGCGAGAAGTACAAGGTGACCCGGATGAACGGCGCCACCGTGGGCTTCGGCGGCGAGTACGACATCAAGGACGTGCCGCACGCCATGCGTCTGTCGACGTCCGGCACCTTCGTCCACGGCAACTACTGGGCGTCCAGCTCCACCTTCGGCTCGGCCAACGTCAGCCACGGCTGCGTGGGTCTGCGCGACGCACGCGGCGCGGGCGACCCGAACACCCCGGCGGCCTGGTTCTACGACAACTCGATCATCGGTGACGTGGTCGTCGTGAAGAACTCCAAGGACAAGCAGATCAAGCCGGACAACGGCCTCAACGGCTGGAACATGTCCTGGTCGGAGTGGATCAAGTAAGCCCGATCGGGTAACCCCCGCCCCCTGGGGCCCGGTGCCGCGGAAGTGACCGACGGCACCGGGCCCCTTGCCGTTAACGGGCACTAACCTTCCCTGCATGACAGTCACTCTCGAAGTCTCCGAAGGCGTCGGCACCCTCCGCCTGGGCCGCCCGCCGATGAACGCGCTGGACATCGCCACGCAGGACCGCCTGCGCGAGCTCGCGGAGGAGGCCGCCCGCCGCGACGACGTGCGGGCGGTGGTGCTGTACGGCGGCGAGAAGGTGTTCGCTGCCGGCGCGGACATCAAGGAGATGCAGGCGATGGACCACGCGGCCATGGTGCTGCGCTCCAAGGCCCTCCAGGACTCCTTCACCGCCGTCGCCCGCATCCCCAAGCCCGTCGTCGCCGCCGTCACCGGGTACGCGCTCGGCGGCGGCTGCGAGCTGGCGCTGTGCGCCGACTTCCGGATCGCCGGCGAGAACGCCAAGCTGGGCCAGCCCGAGATCCTGCTCGGCCTCATCCCGGGCGCGGGCGGTACGCAGCGCCTGGCCCGGCTCGTCGGCCCGTCGAAGGCCAAGGACCTGATCTTCACGGGTCGTCATGTGAAGGCGGACGAGGCGCTGGCGATCGGGCTCGTGGACCGTGTCGTCCCGGCGGCCGAGGTGTACGAGCAGGCGCACGCGTGGGCCGCGAAGCTCGCGCAGGGCCCGGCGCTGGCGCTGCGCGCCGCCAAGGAGTCCGTCGACGCGGGTCTGGAGACGGACATCGACACCGGCCTGACCGTCGAACGCAACTGGTTCGCCGGGCTGTTCGCCACCGAGGACCGGGAGCGCGGTATGCGCAGCTTCGTGGAGGAAGGTCCCGGTAAGGCCAAGTTCCTCTGAGCACAGGCCTGTTGCGGCCTGCCGTCGCCCCCGGGCCTCGCGTGTCAGCCGTGTGGGTGGTTTGACGGAGCGGCGGACGGGCCCGGGTGTATGCCCCGGGCCCTCTTCGCCGGGCGGGTGTGACCTGCGTCACCGCAGGTCACGCGCCACATGGGGACTCTTCATGCCGCAGGCATATGCCAGAAGTGGCCTCCGGGGCCGCCGCCGGGAGCGGACCGATTCCCCCGGAACGCCCCCGCGGCGGCGGCCGGGCGGCCATGATGGGGGCATGGCGGGGTTGGAAGGTGTGGAGCAACCACGGCAGCGCGGCAGCGCCACCGCCGCGCGGTGGGTGCCGGTCGCGGACGACGAAGAGGCGCTCAAGGCGCTGGAGCTGTTCGGCAATCCGACGGAGGACGAGGTACGGCTGCCGTCCCTGCCGGAGTCGGCGGCCACGGCCCGCCGTCTCACGCAGTGCGTCGTCCTGCGGCAGTGGGCGCTCGGCCCGCAGATCGCCGAGCACGCGATCCTGCTCGTCTCCGAACTCGTCGGCAACGCCGTCCGCCACACCGGGGCCCGCGTCTTCGGCCTGCGGATGCTGCGGCGGCGCGGCTGGATCCGGATCGAGGTCCGCGACCCCTCGCGCGGCCTGCCCTGCCTGATGCCGGTGCGCGAGATGGACACCAGCGGGCGCGGGCTCTTCCTCGTCGACAAGCTCTCCGACCGGTGGGGCGTCGACCTGCTCCCGCGCGGCAAGACCACCTGGTTCGAGATGCGCGTCTCGGACCGGTGAACACCGCGAGCGCACACGAGGAAAGCCCCCTCGCGCCGTGATGTGGCGCCGCGGGGGCTTTCTCGTAGGGCGCCGTGAACGGGGAGTGGGGTGTGCCCACGGCGCTGATGCGACCTCGCCCGGGTCAATGGGGGTCGTGTGCACCGACTATGGCAGACGGGGGGCCTTGTCGCCAAACGACCCTACCGGCCCAATAGTGTGCAAATCGGGCCATGGGGCGACGGAAATGCAGGTGAGGTAGGCCACGCGCCTTCCAAACCATGAATAAATATGGGTCACGTCGTTTGATTCCTCGGTGACTCGCCCGCGTTTCGGCTTTCCCCCGTCGTTACGACCCGCCCCGCCCGCGCCATACATGTCGCGTGACGACCCTCTCGCAGCGATCGAAGAGCCTCCTCGCGGCCGCCGCGCTCGCCGTGCTCGCGGCCCTCGCCGGCTGTGCCGGCGCCGGCACCGACCGCACCGAGGCGCGGTCCACGAAGGCCGCCCCGCCCGCCGCCGTACCGAAGGCCAAGGCGAAGGCCGCGGGCGGACTCCCCGGCATGCCGCCGCTCCTCGACCCGAAGGACGTCTACGCGGCCGACCGCCCGAACCGGCTCTCGCCGGTGGTCAAGGGCTTCCCGTCCCGCGTGTACGTGCCCAACACGAACTCCAACACGGTCTCGGTCATCGACCCGAAGACGTACAAGGTCATCGAGACGATCAAGGTCGGCGTCCAGCCGCAGCACGTCGTGCCGTCCTGGGACCTCAAGACGCTCTGGGTGAACAACAACCGCGGCCACACCCTCACCCCCATCGACCCGCGCACCGGCGTCGCGGGCAAGCCGGTCGAGGTCCACGACCCGTACAACCTCTACTTCACGCCGAACGGCAAGTACGCCGTCGTCATGGCCTCCCTCGACCGCGAACTCGTCTTCCGCGACCCGCACACCATGGAGCGCGTCCACACCGAGCCCGTCTCCTGCTACGGCGTCAACCACGCCGACTTCTCCGCCGACGGCCGGTACTTCATCGTCTCGTGCGAGTTCTCCGGCGAGCTCCTCAAGGTCGACACCGAGAAGATGAAGGTGATCGGCCAGCAGCGGCTGCCCTTCCGGGGCGCCATGCCGCAGGACGTGAAGCTCTCCCCGGACGGCAAGACCTTCTACATCGCCGACATGATGGCCCACGGCATGTGGGTGCTGAACGGCGACACCTTCGCCCCGCCCAGGCTGCTGCCCACCGGCAAGGGCTGCCACGGCCTCTACGTCTCGCGCGACTCCAAGGAGATGTACGTCTCCAACCGGGGCGAGGGCTCCGTCTCCGTCTACGACTTCGCGCGCGGCACGCTCACCAAGAAGTGGCACCTGCCGGACGGCGGCTCACCCGACATGGGCGGTGTCTCCGCCGACGGCAAGGTGCTGTGGCTGTCCGGGCGGTACGACTCCGAGGTGTACGCGATCGACACGACGACCGGCAAGCAGCTCGCCCGCATCCCGGTCGGCGGCGGCCCGCACGGCCTCGCGGTCTACCCGCAGCCCGGCCGCTACTCGCTCGGCCACACCGGCGTCTTCCGCTGACCGCCTCTCAGGCGGCGATGAACAGCGCCTCCGAGCCGACCGGGCGGTAGCCCGCCGCCTGGAAGGCGCGCACGCTGCGGGCGTTGCCCGGCGACTGCTGGGCCCACACCGCCGCGTCCGGCACCAGATGGCGGGCCGCGACGGCGAGGGCCGTGCCCAGGCCGCCGCCGCGCGCCTCCTCGTCGACCTCGACCGCCGCCTCCCAGCGCCCGGCGACGCCCCGCCCGAGGATCACCACGCCGCCGTCGGCCGCCCAGACACGGACGTCGTCGCGGAACTTCCACGCGCGTGCGACGCGAGGGTGGTCGGGGTCGACGATCTCCCGCAGGGCGAGCTCCGGGGCGCCGGGCAGGGCGGGGGCGACCGTCAGCAGGTCGACGGTGTTCATGTGGCGGCCGGTACGGGCCAGGACCGCCGCCAGGAACACCGGGTTCATGGTCGCGGCCAGCGGGTCGCTCGCGGTGGCCGCGAGGGTGGCGCGTATCCAGTCCGGATCCTCGTCCGTGAAGATCACCGAGTGCGCGGTGAAGGCCAGCACCCCGGCGTCCCGGACGTTCGGCTGCGGGACCACCGTCACCGAGCCGTCGGCCGGCGGGAAGTGCCCGCGTGCCGCCGCCGCCAGGATCTCCGCCACTGCGTCGTTCATGCGTTCCATGGTGCCGTACGGCCCCCGGACCGGGCCCACGAGCCGCCCCGATAATCTGACCGGCGTCAGTTATGCACCAAGAAGGGGTGGACCTGTGGCGGACATCGAGTCGGCGCGCAAGGCATTCGAGCGGTTCGACGTGAACGGGGACGGGCTGATCTCGGCCGCCGAGTACAAGAGCGTCATGGCGCAGCTCGGCGACTTCAACGTCACCGAGACCGTCGCCCAGGCCGTCATCAACAACCAGGACGGCGACGGCGACGGCCTGCTCACCTTCGACGAGTTCTGGGCGCACCTCAACAAGGCGTGACCGTCCGCTCTCCCGACGGCGCCGTCCGGCGATCCGGGCGGCGCCGCACGCGTACGGCGCTCCTCGCCGGCGCGGGCACGCTCGTCGCGCTCGCGGTCGCCCTGTACGGCGCCCGCGTCGCCGCGCACGGCACCGGGGAGCTGCGCATCCCGGCCCCCGGGGCCACCACCCTGCTGCGCGCCGTCGTCTTCGCCGCCCTCGCCGTGCACCTCGGAGAGCTCGCCGGTGCCCGGCTCGTCGGAGAGGGGCCCCGGCCCCGGCCGTGGGCGGTGTGGGCGGCGCTCGGCGGGGCCGCCGCCTCGGCCGGGCAGATCGTGCTGCTGGCCGCGGTGAGCGACCTCGACCTCACCGCCGCGTACGGCACCCGCGAGGGCGGGCTGCTGCTCCTCATGGCGAACGGCTTCGCCCTGGCGGCCGCCTGTGCCGCCCCCGGCCGTGCCCGCGCCCGGCCCCTCTGGGCGCTCGCGCCGCTCGCCTTGGTCGTCGGCGCCGAAGCGCTGCGCGCGCACCCGGAGCCGTACACACCCGAGCTCGGCACGGCGCTCACCGTCGTCCACCTCACCGCCGGGTCCCTGTGGGTCGGCGGTCTGCTGTACGTGCTGCGCGTGGCGCACCTGCGCGGCGGTGGCGTACGGGGCGCCCGCGAGGCCCTGACGCGGTACGCGCGGCTCGCCGGCTGGCTCTACGCGGCGCTCGCCGCCACCGGCACCTGCTCCACGCTGCGGCGCCTGCCCGCCGACGTCGTGCTCTCCAGCGCGTACGGCAGGGTGCTGATCGCCAAGCTCGCCCTGGTCGCGGTGGCGAGCGCCCTGGCGCTGACCGCCCGCCGCCGCATGCTCCGCCGCCGGGCCCGGCACGGCGGGGACGCGACGGGCCCCGCCCGCGCCGAGCTGGCGGTGCTCGCGGCGGTCGTGGTGGTGTCCGCGCTGCTGACGGTGGTGCCCGACCCGCACTGGATCAGCACCCGGCTCACCCTGCAGTGAGCCACGTGCTCCGCGTGCGGCTCAGCACTCGATGATGTTCACCGCGAGACCGCCGCGCGCGGTCTCCTTGTACTTGACCGACATGTCGGCGCCCGTCTCCTTCATGGTCTTGATGACCTTGTCCAGGGAGACCTTGTGGCTGCCGTCGCCGCGCATCGCCATCCGCGCCGCCGTGACCGCCTTGACCGCCGCCATGCCGTTGCGCTCGATGCACGGGATCTGGACCAGGCCGCCCACCGGGTCGCAGGTCAGGCCCAGGTTGTGCTCCATGCCGATCTCGGCGGCGTTCTCCACCTGCTCCGGGCTGCCGCCCAGCACCTCGGCGAGCGCCCCGGCCGCCATCGAGCAGGCCGAGCCGACCTCGCCCTGGCAGCCGACCTCGGCGCCGGAGATGGAGGCGTTCTCCTTGAAGAGCATGCCGATCGCGCCCGCCGCCAGCAGGAAGCGGACCACGCCCTCCTCGTCGGCGCCCGGCACGAAGTTCATGTAGTAGTGCAGGACCGCCGGGATGATGCCGGCGGCGCCGTTCGTCGGCGCGGTGACGACGCGGCCGCCCGCGGCGTTCTCCTCGTTCACGGCCATCGCGTACAGCGTGATCCACTCCATGGAGAGGGCCTGCGCGTCGCCCTCGGAGCGCAGCTTGCGCGCGGTGTTCGCGGCGCGGCGGCGCACCTTCAGGCCGCCCGGCAGGATGCCCTCGCGGGACATGCCGCGGTCCACGCACGCCTGCATGACGCGCCAGATCTCCAGCAGGCCCGCGCGGATCTCGTCCTCGGTGCGCCAGGCCTTCTCGTTCTCCAGCATCAGCGCGGAGATCGACAGGCCGGTCTCCTTGGTGAGGCGCAGCAGCTCGTCACCGGTGCGGAAGGGGTACTTCAGCACGGTGTCGTCGGGGACGATCGGGTTCTCGCCCTCCACCGCGTCCTCGTCGACGACGAAGCCGCCGCCCACCGAGTAGTACGTCTTCTCCAGCAGCGTCGCGCCCTCGGCGTCGTACGCCCACAGGGTCATGCCGTTGGCGTGGTACGGCAGCGCCTTGCGGCGGTGCAGGATCAGGTCGGCGTCGAAGTCGAAGGCGATCTCGTGGACGCCCAGCAGGCTGATGCGCCCGCCGTTCTTGATCCGCTCCACCTGCTCGTCGGCGGTCTCGACGTTCACCGTGCGCGGCGAGTTGCCCTCCAGGCCCAGCAGGACCGCCTTGGGGGTGCCGTGGCCGTGGCCGGTGGCGCCCAGGGAGCCGTACAGCTCGGCGCGTATCGAGACCGTGTGGGCGAGCAGGCCCTCGTTCTTCAGCCGGCGCGCGAACATCCGGGCGGCGCGCATGGGGCCGACCGTGTGGGAGCTGGACGGGCCGATGCCGATCGAGAACAGGTCGAAGACCGAGATGGCCACGGGGGACTCCTTGTGGGGAAGACGTCGCTGTCTGCCGGGGTGATGCAGGGACAACGCGGGGTGGGGCGGGTGGTGCGGTGAGCGGGGGGCAAGAGACGGGGCACCGCACTCACTGTTCAGTGTGCGCGGTGCCCCGCAGTTCAGTCTGTTGCGTACGTTACGTAACGCTTGAAGAGTTTACAGACCGGGGTAAAGCGGGTGCTTCTCGGCGAGCGCGGTGACCCGGGCCTTGAGCGCGGCCGCGTCGTAGTCCGGCTTCAGCGTCTCGGCGATGATGTCGGCGACCTCGCGGAAGTCCTCGGCCTGGAAGCCGCGGGTGGCCAGGGCCGGGGTGCCGATCCGCAGGCCCGAGGTGACCATCGGGGGCCGCGGGTCGTTCGGGATGGCGTTGCGGTTGACCGTGATCCCGACCTCATGGAGCCGGTCCTCGGCCTGCTGGCCGTCCAGCTCGCTGTTGCGCAGGTCGACCAGGACCAGGTGCAC
Source organism: Streptomyces sp. NPDC030862 (assembly GCF_055571835.1). Lineage (NCBI taxonomy): Bacteria > Bacillati > Actinomycetota > Actinomycetes > Kitasatosporales > Streptomycetaceae > Streptomyces > Streptomyces sp. NPDC030862. Next base: position 563,463 of record NZ_JBVIEN010000002.1, read on the forward strand.
GTCCGTACCGCCGGTCAGGACGGAGACGCCGTGCTCGGTGACGTCCGGCTGGACCAGGCGCTCGGCCAGGATGCGGGCGCCGTCCAGGGTGCGCTGCTGGCGCTCCTTGAACTCCTCGCTCGCGGCGACCTTGAACGCCACGGCCTTGGCGGCGATCACGTGCTCCAGCGGACCGCCCTGCTGGCCGGGGAAGACCGCGGAGTTGATCTTCTTGGCGAGCTCGGCCGTCGAGAGGATCACGCCACCGCGCGGGCCGCCCAGCGTCTTGTGCGTCGTCGTCGTGACCACGTGGGCGTGCGGCACCGGCGAGGGGTGCAGACCGGCCGCGACCAGGCCCGCGAAGTGCGCCATGTCGACCATGAGGTACGCGCCGACCTGGTCGGCGACGCGGCGGAAGGCGGCGAAGTCCAGCTGGCGCGGGTAGGCCGACCAGCCGGCCACGATCAGCTGCGGCTTGTGCTCCTTGGCGAGGCGCTCGACCTCGGCCATGTCGACCTGGCCTGTCGCGTCGTCGACGTGGTACGCGACCACGTTGTAGAGCTTGCCGGAGAAGTTGATCTTCATGCCGTGGGTCAGGTGCCCGCCGTGCGCGAGGTTCAGACCCATGATCGTGTCGCCCGGCTTGAGCAGCGCGAACATCGCGGCGGCGTTCGCCTGGGCGCCGGAGTGCGGCTGCACGTTGGCGTGCTCGGCGCCGAAGAGCGCCTTGATGCGGTCGATGGCGATCTGCTCGACCACGTCGACGTGCTCGCAGCCGCCGTAGTAGCGGCGGCCGGGGTAGCCCTCGGCGTACTTGTTGGTGAGGACCGAGCCCTGGGCCTCCATGACCGCGACCGGAGCGAAGTTCTCCGAGGCGATCATTTCCAGGGTGGACTGCTGACGGTGGAGCTCGGCGTCGACGGCGGCGGCGACGTCCGGGTCCAGCTCGTGGAGAGGGGTGTTGAGAAGCGACATCGGGAGGGGTTCCTTACTCGCCGGAGAACGCGGTGTACTCGTCGGCGGAGAGCAGGCCCTCCGGCTCCTCCGCGACGCGTACCTTGAAGAGCCAGCCGCCCTCGAACGGTGCGGTGTTCACCAGCGAAGGGTCGGCCACGACGTCCTCGTTGATCTCCGTCACCTCACCGGTCACCGGCGAGTACAGGTCGCTGACGGACTTGGTCGACTCCAGCTCACCGCAGGTCTCGTTCGCGGTCACGGTCTCGCCGACCGGCGGGAGCTGGACGAACACCACGTCACCGAGCGCGTTCGCCGCGTGCTCCGTGATGCCGACCGTCGACACGCCGTCCTCGGCGGCCGACAGCCACTCGTGCTCCTTGCTGTAGCGCAGCTGCTGGGGGTTGCTCATGACTGGGATTCTCCTGTACGCGGGGGAGTGCTGGTGAACGGGGGACTGGTCCGGAAGGCGCCGGAGGTCACTTCTGGCGCTTGTAGAAGGGGAGCGCCACGACCTCGTACGGCTCATGGGTACCGCGGATGTCGACACCGACGCCCGCCGTCCCCGGCGCGGCGTACGCGGCGTCCACGTACGCCATGGCGATCGGCTTGCCCAGCGTCGGAGACGGGGCGCCGGAGGTGACCTCGCCGATGACCTCGCCCTCGGCGACCACCTGCATCCCGGCGCGCGGGATGCGGCGGCCCTCGGCGACCAGGCCGACGAGCTTGCGCGGCGGGGCGATCTGCGCCCGCTCGGCGGCCGCCTCCAGCGCCTCCCGGCCCACGAAGTCACCCTCCTTCTCGAACTTGACCACCCGGCCGAGGCCCGCGTCGAAGGGGGTGAGGGCGGTCGTCAGCTCGTGCCCGTACAGCGGCATGCCCGCCTCCAGGCGCAGCGTGTCGCGGCAGGACAGGCCGCAGGGGATCAGGCCGGCCGGGGCGCCGGCCTCCGTCAGCGCCTGCCACAGCTTCTCCGCGTGCTGAGGCTCCACGAACAGCTCGAAGCCGTCCTCGCCCGTGTAGCCGGTGCGGGCGATCAGCGCGGGCACGCCCGCGACGGTGCCGGGCAGCCCCGCGTAGTACTTCAGCCCGTCCAGGTCCGCGTCGGTGAGCGACTTCAGGATGCCGGGGGACTCCGGGCCCTGGACCGCGATCAGGGCGTACGCGTCCCGGTCGTCACGTACGACGGCGTCGAAGCCCGCCGCGCGCTCGGTGAGGGCGTCCAGGACCACCTGGGCGTTGGAGGCGTTGGCGACGACCATGTACTCCTGCTCCTGGAGCCGGTACACGATCAGGTCGTCGAGGATCCCGCCGTCCTCCTGGCAGATCATGGTGTAGCGGGCGCGGCCGACGCCGACGCCGCCGATGTTGCCGACCAGCGCGAAGTCGAGGAGGGCGGCGGCCTGCGGGCCCGTGACCGTGATCTCGCCCATGTGGGACAGGTCGAAGAGGCCGGCCTTCGTACGGACGGCGTTGTGCTCGTCGCGCTCGCTGCCGTACCGCAGCGGCATGTCCCAGCCCGCGAAGTCGGTCATGGTCGCGCCGAGCGCCCGATGCGTGGCATCGAGGGCAGTGAGGCGGGGGGCAGTGCTCATGGATAGGGCTCCCAGGGCATGGCTCGAAGACGGTCCTCCCCATCTGTCATCGGAACCTGAGAGGTTCACCGTGACCGTACGGGGACGGTCTTCGGCTTGCACCTTGGGTGGAGCCGCCGCGGCGGCCCGCTTTTCAGATCTGCCTCATCCACGCGGTACGGGGCCTGAGAGATTCAAGGGAGGAACTTGCTCCTTCGGCGCCCGGGCGGGACCCGGGACTCTCCCGCGCGGATTCAAGCGGCCGGTATGCGGTTGTACGCACCTGCGTGCGGTGGCGCGCACATCATTGCACGCGGGGTCTCATCGGCAAATCGCTTGTGCCTTATTACCCTTTCTTTACACTTCTTGGGCAAGGGTCGGGGAAGGCCGAGCCCGAGCAGGGGGAGTACGCGATGACGTTCCAGCGGACAGGTGCCTGCGCGGCCACCGGTGCGGTGAGCGGCGCGATGACCGGCGCCGTGCCCGGCGCGGTGAGCGGCGCCGTGACGGGCGCCGTGACCGGTGTGGGCGCGGTCGCCGTGCCCGCGCCCGCCCGCCCGCCCGCGCCCGTGCTGCGCGACCTGCGGGACCGCGCCGGGCGCTGCCCGCGCGAGCTGGGCTTCGCCGCCGGGGACCTGGTGGTCGTCTCCGGCCTGCCCGGCAGCGGCAAGTCCACCCTGATCGCCCGCGCGGCCGAGGGGCGCGGCATAGATTCCCAGGACGCCCGCGAGCGGTGGGAGCTCCGCATGCCGCGCCTCCTGCCGTACGCGGTCTACCGCCCCCTCGTCCGGATCGCCCACTACGCCGGCCTGTGGCGCGCCCTGCGCTCCGGCGAGAGCGTCGTCGTCCACGACTGCGGCACCCAGGCGTGGGTCCGGCGCTGGCTGGCCCGCGAGGCCCGGCGGCGCGGGCGCGCCCTGCACCTGATCCTGCTGGACGTCACACCCCGGGCGGCCCGCGAGGGCCAGCGGGAGCGGGGCCGGGGCGTCTCCGGATACGCCTTCGCGCGGCACCGCAGGGCGGTGGGGCGGCTGGTGCGGGACGCCGAGAAGGGCGTGCTGCCCGGCGGCTGCGCGTCCGCCGTCCTGCTCGACCGGCCGGCGGCGACGGCGCTGACCCGTATCACGTTCGGCTGAGCCGGGCGGTTAGGGTGCCCTGAACAAGCGCCGCACGGGTGGGAAGGACGAGGGGGCACCAGTGGACACCGCATGGCCGGCCAATGAGCTCGAAGAGGTGCTCGCCGCCTCGCTCGGCAACCCCGCCGCCGGACCCCGGCTCGTCGAGGTCCTGGGCCGCAGCCCCCTGTGGATCCCGCTCCCCAAGGGCGGCGGCCCCGACAGCCCGGACCTCGACCTGCCCACGCTGGAGCTGGACGGCCAGGCGTACGTCCCCGTCTTCAGCTCCGAGCAGCAGTTCCTGCGGTGCGTCGGGCCCCACATGTCGTACACCGTCGCCCCCGCCGTCGAGTTCGCGCGCGGTCTGCCCCCGCAGCTCGGCATCGCCGTCAACCCCGGCGGAGCCGTGGGCGCACCCCTGCCGCCGCCGGCCGTCGCCGAGCTGTGCCGGGTGGGCCGTACGCCGCTGGACGGGCCCGCGAGCGGCGCCCGGGTGCGGCTGTTCGAGCCCGACTGGCAGGAGGACCCGGTCGACTTCCTCGCCGCGGCGGCCGCCGAGTTCGAGGCCACCGGCACCGTGCTCACCGCCCGCCGGGCCCTCGCCTCCATCGAAGGCGGCGCCCCCACGCTCTTCGTCGGCGTCCAGCTCTCCTCCTGGGAGGGCGCGGACCGCACCGTACCGATGGACGCCCTCGGCCGGGCGCTCGGCCGCGTGGCGGTGCCCTGGCCGGTCAACCTGGTCCTGCTCGACATCGCGCAGGACCCGGTGGGCGACTGGATGCTGGACAAAGTACGGCCGTTCTACCAGCGGCCTTAGCTTGTTCTTCATCGGGACTGGGGGCGTGAGGCGAGAGCTCGCTGCGCGCGGTGTGAGCCGGTGGTCCGCCACGGGCAGCAGATTCAGTTCCCGGTCGGCTCGGACTTGTTCCACACCCTCTTCATGCCGCCTTCGAGCAGCCTCCGGACCTCGATCAGGGAAGGTCCTCCGCGGAGGCACCACAGGGCGATGACCGGATCACAGACGGCACATGCCAGGGATGCGTCGTGGTAGAACGGCAGGATCGGATTGCCCTTGAGGTGGTGGGCCACGTCCCAGGCCGTGTGGAGCAGCCAGCCGACGCCGATGAAGGCCCAGGAGTCCAGGCCGCGGTAGGCGACATAGGCCATGAGTGCGACGAAGGGGATCTCCCACGGGCCGAATCCGCCCCCGCTCAGATAGGCAGCGCCGGCTCCGCCCACCATGATCGCGCTGAAGCGGCGTCGGTGCGGTTCTCTGATCAGGGACATCAGCAGGCAGTAGATGATGCCGACGATCACCGGTGTCACGAGGTTCATGAGGGGATGACTTCTTCCTTCACGTCGGCTGCTCCGGGGTGGTCTGGCGTTCGCCGGTGACCTTCGAAGACGGAAGGCGGCCGGCCTTGGAGGTGCCCTGGAGGGTTTCCGCCGTGCACTGTCACGTCGTCACCGCGCCGTCCGTCGCCGAGCCGCCGGCGTACGGCACCTCGTAGGGGGCGATGACGTCGAGCGGTTCGAAGCCATCGAACAGGACGACCTGGATGTGCATGGGGTGTTCCTTCGGCGTCGATTTCCATCGCGATGCTCCGAAGTCAACCGGCTTCCCGGATCCTCGCCCAGTGGCACTGGTGACACGTTTCGACGGAATAGTGCCAACACCTTCTCGAAGGGCGTGAACTGCGATGACATGGAGCTTCCGGAAGGGCGGCCCAGGTCCGTCAGGCTGATGGGGAGGTGGGTACCGGCCATGCACACGGTCGCCGTTCTCGCGTTGGATCAGGTGATCCCGTTCGACCTGTCCACCCCGATCGAGGTCTTCTCCCGGACCCGCCTGCCCGACGGGCGGCCCGGCTACCAGGTCCGGGTGTGCGCCGAGCGCGACGAGGTCGACGCCGGAGCCTTCGTCCTGCGTGCGCCCTGGGGTCTGGAGGGCCTCCAGGGCGCGGACACGATCATCGTGCCGGGCGTCACCGATCCCGCCGCCCCGCTCTCTCCCGCCTTGCACGACGCGCTGCGGTCGGCCGCTGCCGTCGGCACCCGGATCGCGTCCATCTGCGTGGGCGCCTTCCCCTTGGCCGCCACCGGGCTCCTCGACGGGCTGCGCGTCACGACCCACTGGCGCGCGGCCGGTCTTCTGGCCGCCACTCACCCGGACATCGACGTCGACCCGGACGTCCTCTACGTCGACAACGGCCAGTTGCTCACCTCGGCCGGTGCCGCGGCGGGTATGGACCTGTGTCTGCACATGATCCGCCGCGACTACGGCTCGGCCGTCGCCGCCGACGCCGCACGCCTGTCAGTGATGCCTCTCGAACGGGAGGGCGGACAGGCGCAGTTCATCGTCCACGATCACGCACCCACACCGCAGGGCTCCGAACTCGAGGTGCTGCTCACCTGGCTACAGGAGAACCTGGCCCGCGACCTGCCCCTTGCCGACATCGCCGAGCGGGCCGGGACCAGCACCCGAACCCTGATCCGGCGCTTCCGCGACCAGACCGGCACCACCCCGCTCCAGTGGCTCCACCGAGCCCGCATCCGCCAGGCACAGCACCTGCTGGAAACCACGGAGCACTCCGTGGAGCACATCGGCCGCCAGGTCGGCTTCGGCTCTCCGACCACTTTCCGTGACCGCTTCAAACGCACCACCGGCGTCAGCCCGCAGACCTACCGACGCACGTTCAGCCGGACAAGCACCGGGGAGCGTGCCCCCAGACGCCGCCAGGCCCGCCCTCCGGGCGGACGACGCTACTTTGCGGACACCCCCTAAGGGCGTCGTTGGTCCCCGCCGGGCTCGGCCCGATCCGCGAGACACCCCCTAAGCTGGTGCGGTGGACCGAAGAGGGGGACCCAGGGTGAGCGTGCAGAGCACCACGGCGGCGGGGCCGATCGAGCAGCTGCTGAGCAACGTCACGCCCGGACGCTACGACGCGTACGAGGCGTTGCTCGCGGCCCTCGCCGAGGCCCCGCTCATGATGCTGCTCTGGCACGGCCAGGCCGGCTCGCCCGACGCCCAGTACGGCAACATGGAGGTCGACGGGCTGGGCTACGCGCCCTGCGTCACCTCCGCCCAGGAGCTCGCCGTCTCCGGCTGGAACCGCGCCCACGAGGTCATCACCGGCCGCGACATCGCCCGCGCGCTCTACCCCGACCGCTGGGGCGTCTGGCTCAACCCGCACGCCCCCGGTGGCGGCGTCGGCATCCCCTGGCCCGACCTCCGCCGCATCGCCACGGGCCTCGACCGGATGCCCGCGGGGCCGCTCAAGCTGTCCGAACCCGGCATCCAGATCCCGCAGTTCTACGCCCTGCTCACGCAGAACGCCCACCGCACCCCGGCCGTCCGCTCCCTGCGCCGCGCCTGGGTCCAGCCCGCGCTCGGCTCCCCGTACCTCGCCATCGGCCTCGACCTGTACGACACGAGCCAGGCCTCGGTCGACGCGGTCCGCGCGATGATGCGCGAGTCGATCGTGGCGGTGCCGGACGGGCTGCCCGTCTCGACGGTCGCCATGTCCGACGAGTACGACCCCGTCACCCTGTGGCTGCGCGCCAACGCGCGCCCCTTCTACGACCGCGAGGCCCACGCGACGGCGCCGATGCTCCCGGGCGGCGGCTACGGCTACCCCCCGCGCGGCGCCTGACGGCCACCGCACGCGAGGGGCACCGCGCCGGGCGGGGGGAGGCCCGGCGCGGTGCGACACGTCCGGCTGTCAGGTGCCGGGCTTGGGGTAGAGCAGGTTCAGCACGCCGAAGTCGTCCGAGGACGGGTGCTGCGGGAACTCGGGTACGGACAGGCAGCTGTTGGTCGACCCGTTGTGGTCAAGGCCGAGCGCGTGCCCCATCTCGTGGCAGGCGACGCTGCGCCGGGCCGCGTAGGTGTTGGGGGTGACCTGGTCGTTGAGCTTGACGGTGACCGACCCGTCGACGAAGTAGCCGCCGGACGTCGTCGCCTCGGTCAGGCCGTACCAGTCGCTGCCGTAACTGCCGCTGTACACGTGGACGCAGTGACGGCCGCCCCCGGGGCACCCTGCCGTGTGCCAGCGGTAGTACGCGTCGATGCCGGGCGCCTGGTACCAGTCGACCCGGGCGTCCGTCACCGGCCAGGAGTCGCCGGTGTGGTCGAGGAAGTACACCTGCGGGTCGTTGAACGGCCCGTAGGCCCATTTGGCCCCGCACCACGCGGACGCGGTGCCGACGTAGGGCGCGCAGCCGAACGTGCCGATGCCCGCCTTGCCGGCCTTGCTGTCGGCGTCCTGTACGCCGCGGACGCCCTGCCGCCGCAGGGTGGACCGCAGCTGGTCCGCGCTGACGCCGGGCGCGGGGTCGTACACCGCCGTGTAGGTGGTCCCGTCCGCTCGCGGCTGGACGACGTAGACGGCGTCGTCGTGGGACGCCTGGGCGGCGGCCCGCTCCGCGGGGGCGCTCGGCCGGGCCTGCCCGACGGGTGCGGAGAGCGCCATGACGAGCGTGGTCACGGCCAGTGCGAGGGCAGCTCTCGATCTTCGTAACACGTCACGTTCCCCCTGCTGCCGACGACCGGCCCCACCGCCCGGTGCGGCGGGGGCGTGAACGGCCACCGGGCAGGACGCAAGCGTGGCATGCTCTCGTCAAATAGGCGCCTGTCTGATCGCGCCACATTCCGCCGGCGTTCACGGCCGGTGGGGCGGCCCGCCGAACCGCCCCACATGTCACGGGTGTTACGCCTCCCCGCGTGCTTGTCCCGGAACTGACCGGTTTGGCGAGTGTCCGGGTCTCAGGTAGGTATCACCGCTATGCGGACTGTTCTCCGCCGAGGTACGCGTGGGTAGTGTTCGGCCGGTCAAGACCACCACTCTCCCGTCACGGCGGAACCCCTGGGGGGACCCATGCGAATATTCAAGTCCCGGTCCGTCCGGGCGATCACGGCGGCGCTGGCCGTCGGGATGATCGCCACGGGCTGTGCCAGTGAGCGCGGCAAGGGCGACGACAAGGCCGGTGACAAGGACACCTTCGTGTTCGCCGGCGCAGGTGACCCCTCTTCCCTCGATCCCGCCCTGGCGACCGATGGAGAGACGTTCCGAGTGACCCGGCAGGCCTTCGAGGCGCTGCTGGAGCACGAGTCGGGAGGCAGCGAGCTCGTCGGTGGCTTGGCTGAGAAATGGTCGAGCGACCCGACCGGCAAGGTCTGGACTTTCAACCTCCGCAAGGGCGTGAAGTTCCACGACGGCGAGGCGTTCAACGCTGCTGCGGTCTGCGCCAACTACGACCACTGGTTCAACTGGAAGGGCACCTACCAGTCCAGCGCGGTCTCGTACTACTGGCAGACCATCATGGGCGGCTTCGCGAAAAACGAGGACAAGGAACTCCCGAAGCCCAACTACAAGTCCTGCACCGCGAAGGACGAGAACACCGCGGTCATCGAGGTCCACGAGTCCTCCGCCAACCTCCCGGGCGGCTTCTCCCTCCAGGCCCTGGCCATCCACTCGCCGAAGGCCCTCAAGGAGTACGAGAAGCAGGAGGCCACCGCAAAGGGCGACGCCATCACGTACCCGAAGTACAGCCAGGAGGCCGGCACGGTCGCCGGCACCGGCCCGTACAAGATCGTGAAGTGGAACAAGGGCAACAAGGAAGTCACCCTCCAGCGCTTCGACGACTACTGGGGTGACAAGGCCAAGGTCAAGAACCTGGTCTTCCGCACCATCGACACTGAGGACGGCCGCCGTCAGGCCCTCCAGGCCGGTGACATCGACGGCTACGACCTCGTCGCCCCGGCCGATGTGAAGACCCTGGAGAACGCGGGCTTCAAGGTCCCCACCCGTGACGTCTTCAACATCTTCTACGTCGGCTTCTCCCAGGAGAAGAACCCGGCGCTGCAGAAGCCCGAGGTCCGCCAGGCCATCGCGCACGCCATCGACCGCGACAACATCGTCAAGACGCAGCTCCCCGAGGGCGGCAAGACGGCCACGCAGTTCATGCCGGACACGATCGCCGGCTACTCGGACAAGGTGAAGAAGTACCCGTTCGACACCAACAAGGCCAAGCAGCTCCTCGCCGCCGCAGGCGAGTCCGGTCTGAGCATCGAGTTCTGCTACCCGACCGAGGTCACTCGTCCCTACATGCCCGCTCCGCAGGACATCTTCGAGCTGATGAAGTCCGACCTGGAGAAGGCCGGCATCAAGGTCACCCCCAAGCCCATGAAGTGGGCCCCGGACTACCTGGACGCCACCGAGGCCGGTGCCTGCGCCCTGCACATGCTCGGCTGGACCGTCGACTTCAACGAGGGCTACAACTTCATCGGCACCTGGTTCGCCGAGTACGACAAGCAGTGGGGCTTCAAGGAGGCCAAGCTCTTCGACGCGGTGACGGCCGCTTCCAAGGAGCCGGACATGGCCAAGCGCGTCGAGGCGTACAAGAAGGCCAACGAGGTGATCATGGAGTACCTGCCGGGTCTCCCCGTCTCCTCCTCGCCGCCCGCCATCGCGTTCGGCAAGAACGTCAACCCGCCGAAGGTCTCCCCGCTGACGCAGGAGAACTTCGCCGAGGTCTCCTTCAAGTAATCGCATCCCACGCGGGCTCCGCCCGGCCACAGCATCGTTGGTGGCCGGGCGGACCCGCATCTCACGCACGTTAAGAAAGGGGCATGCGGGGTGCTGCGACTCGTCGTACGAAGACTGCTCCAGCTCATACCCACCCTGCTCGGCCTGTCGGTTCTGCTCTTCCTCTGGCTGAACCGGCTGCCCGGCGGACCCGCCTCAGCGATCCTGGGCGAGCGGGCGACCGAAGCCGAAGTGGCGCGCATCAACCGCATCCTGGGCCTCGACCAGCCGGTCTGGGTGCAGTACGGGCGCTTCCTCAAGCGACTCTTCGAGCTCGACCTCGGAACCTCCACCCAGACCGGGCAGCCGGTGTGGAACGAGTTCATCCTGCGCTTCCCGGCCACGGTCGAACTCGGCTTGGCGGCGATGCTCATCGCTGTCGTCATAGGCATCCCGCTCGGCTATTTCGCGGCCCGCCGACGAGGAAGCTGGCTGGACGTCACGGCGGTTTCCGGCTCGCTGGTCGGCATCTGCATCCCGGTGTTCTTCCTCGCCCTGCTGCTCAAGGGTGTCTTCGCCGTGAACCTGGGCCTCTTCCCCAGCTACGGCCGGCTGTCGACCGGCATGGACGCCACCGAGGTCACCGGCTTCGCCGTCCTCGACGGGCTTCTGACCGGCGAGTTCGACGCCTCGTGGGACGCGCTCATGCACCTGGTGCTGCCGGCCGTCGCCCTCTCCTCCATCCCCCTGGCGGTCATCGTCCGCATGACCCGCGCCAGCGTCCTGGAGGTGCTCGGCGAGGACTACGTCCGCACCGCCGAGTCCAAGGGCCTGGAGAAGCGCGTCGTACGCGGCCGGCACGTGCTGCGCAACGCGCTGCTGCCGGTGGTCACCACGATCGGCCTGCTGACCGGATCGCTGCTGTCGGGCGCGGTGCTCACCGAGTCCGTCTTCTCCTTCGGCGGTATCGGCTCCTTCATCCGCACCGCAATCGATGCGCGCGATTACCCCGTGCTCGTCGGTTTCATCATGTTCATCGCCATCGTGTACGTCCTCATCAACCTGCTGGTCGACCTGGCGTACAGCCTCATCGACCCGAGAGTGCGGGTGCACTGACGTGAGCACAAAGACCGACAAGATCGACCGCCTCGCCCAGCTCACCATACGCAGCGAGGCCACCGCCGGCGGAAGCCTGTGGCGCGAGGCCTTCCGCCGCCTGAAGTCCAGCAAGATGGCCATCGTCGGCGCCGTCGTCATCGCGCTCTTCGTGGTCGTCGCCGTCATCGGGCCGTGGATCGCTCCGTACGGCCCCATCGCGCAGACCTGGCGCGGTGAGGTCTTCCCCAACCAGGGCAAGTTCATCGGGCCGCGCGGAGAGAACTGGTTCGGCCTGGACCACCTCGGCCGCGACCAGCTGTCCCGGTTCCTCGTCGGTGCCCGGCAGACCCTGCTGGTGGGTGTCGTGTCGATGCTCATCGGCCTGGTCGTGGGCGCGCTCATCGGCCTGCTCTCCGGCGCCGCGGCGACGCTCGGCGGCCCGGCGGGCCGCCGGATCGACACCGTCGTCATGCGCATCACCGACATCATGCTGTCGCTGCCGTCGCTGCTGCTCGCCGTCTCCATCGCCGCGGTGATGGGCCAGTCCCTCACCACCGTGATGATCGCAGTCGGTGTGGTGCAGGTGCCGATCTTCGCGCGGCTGCTGCGCGGTTCGATGCTCACCCAGGGCGGTTCCGACTACGTGCTCGCGGCCCGGGCGCTGGGCGTGCGCAAGCGGCGCATCGTCATGACCCAGATCCTGCCGAACTCCCTCAGCCCCGTGATCGTCCAGGCGACCCTCAGCCTCGCCACCGCGATCATCGAGGCGGCGGCCCTCTCCTACCTCGGTCTCGGCAACCCGGACCCGGCCGTCCCCGAGTGGGGCGTGATGCTCTCCCAGGCGCAGCGGTTCTTCGACAACGCGCCCATGATGTCGCTCTTCCCGGCGGTCGGGATCATCATCACCGCCCTCGGCTTCACGCTGCTCGGCGAGGCCATGCGCGAAGCACTCGACCCGAAGCTGCGAGGCTGAACTGCCATGCCACTGCTCTCTGTTGACGAACTCACCGTCACCTTCGGCGGGCGCGGCCGTACGCCCTCGACGGCCGTGGACGGCGTCTCCTTCGACGTCGACCAGGGCCAGGTCGTCGGCCTGGTCGGCGAGTCGGGCTGCGGCAAGTCCGTGACCTCGCTCGCGCTGATGGGCCTGCTGCCGCGCAAGGGCGTCACGGTCACCGGCCGCGCCGCGTTCGACGGCGCCGACCTGCTGACCATGAGCCCCAAGCAGCTGCGCGACATGCGCGGCAGCCAGCTGGCGATGATCTTCCAGGACCCGCTGTCGTCGCTGAACCCGGTCGTACCGGTCGGGGTCCAGGTCACCGAGATCCTGGAGCGCCACCGGGGCCTGAAGGGCGAGCCCGCCCGCAAGGAGGCCGCGTCCCTGCTCGACCGGGTCGGCATCCCGGACCCGGCCCGGCGCCTCAAGGAGTATCCGCACCAGCTGTCCGGCGGCATGCGCCAGCGCGCGCTCATCGCCATGGCGGTGGCGTGCGCCCCCCGCCTGCTCATCGCCGACGAGCCGACCACCGCCCTGGACGTCACCATCCAGGCTCAGATCCTGGAGCTGCTCAAGGAGCTGGTGGACCAGGAGGGCACCGCCCTGCTGATGATCACCCACGACCTGGGCGTCGTCGCGGGCCTGTGCGACCAGGTCAACGTCCTGTACGCGGGCAAGGTGGTGGAGTCCGCGGGCCGCCGCGAGCTGTTCGCGCACCCCACCCACCCGTACGCGCACGGCCTGCTCGGCTCCATCCCGCGCCTGGACGCGCCCCGCGGCGAGCCGCTCAACCCCATCCGCGGCTCCATCAACGACAAGATCGCCTGGGCCGACGGCTGCGCCTTTGCGCCCCGCTGCGACCACTACACGATGGAGTGCCTCACCGGCACCCCCGAACTGACCGAACCACGAGCGGCCGGACACCAGGTGCGCTGCGTCAACCCGGTCCTGCCCCCGGTCCTGCCCACGGCGGAGGTCTCGGCATGAGCCTGCTCGAACTCAACGACCTCAAGGTCCACTTCCCCATCCGCAAGGGCATGCTCTTCGACCGGACGGTCGGCCATGTGTACGCGGTCGACGGCGTCTCGCTGTCCGTCGAGGCGGGCCAGACATACGGGCTCGTCGGCGAGTCCGGCTGCGGCAAGACGACGCTGGGGCGCGCGGTGCTGCGCCTGGTCGACGTCACGGACGGCGAGGCCGTCTTCGACGGTACGGACCTGGCGAAGCTGCCGGACGAGGAGATGCGCCGCTTCCGGCGCCGCCTCCAGATGGTGTTCCAGGACCCGCTGGGCAGCCTGAACCCGCGCCAGAACATCGAGTCGATCCTCTCCGAGGGCATGGCCGCGCACGGGATCGGTGCCAACCAGGAGGAGCGCCGCGAGAAGATCAAGGCGATCCTCGCGCGGGTGGGCCTCCCGGACAACGCCCTGTCGCGCTATCCGCACGAGTTCTCCGGCGGCCAGCGCCAGCGCATCGGCATCGCCCGCGCGCTGGTCCTCGAACCGGACCTGATCATCTGCGACGAGCCCGTCTCCGCACTCGACGTGTCGATCCAGGCCCAGGTGATCAACCTCCTGGAGGAGCTCCAGGAGCAGCTCGGCCTGACGTACCTGGTCATCGCGCACGACCTGGCCGTGGTGCGCCACATCTCGGACGTCATCGGCGTGATGTACCTGGGGTCGCTCGTGGAGGAGGCGCCGAGCGACGCGCTGTACGCCGCGCCGAAGCACCCGTACACCAAGGCCCTGATGTCGGCGGTGCCGGTGCCGGACCCGGAGGTCGAGGACCGCCGCGAGCGGATCCTGCTCCACGGCGACCTGCCGTCGCCCGCGAACCCGCCCACCGGGTGCCGCTTCCACACGCGCTGCCCGTGGAAGCAGGACACGCGGTGCGCGACGGACCGGCCGGAGCTGCGGGACGTGGGCGGCGGGCACAAGGTGGCCTGCCACTTCGCGACGGAGATCGAGGCGGGCACGGTCGAGCGGACCCGCGCGACGGGCATCGAGGCGGTCACGGAGACGGCGGCGGTGGCGTCGGAGCCCGAGGCGCCGGCGTCCGGGGAGCCGGCCGCCAAGGTGGAGGACAAGGCCGACGAGGTCGTATGACGGTCCGGAGCACCGGACCATGTAGAACTGTCCGGTGCTCCAGGAACTCTTCACGCCCTCTGTCCAACACGCGCTCGAGCTCGTCGGGATCTTCGTCTTCGCGATTTCCGGCGCGCTGCTCGCCGTACGCAAGAACTTCGACGTGTTCGGCATCGCGGTCCTCGCGGAGGTCACCGCGCTGGGCGGGGGGCTGTTCCGGGACCTCGTCATCGGCGCCGTACCGCCCGCCGCCTTCACCGACCTCGGCTACTTCGTGATGCCGCTGGTCGCCACGGTCCTGGTCTTCTTCCTGCACCCGCAGGTGGAGCGCACCCAGACGGCCGTGAATGTCTTCGACGCCGCCGGCCTCGGCCTCTTCTGCGTGTCCGGCACGACGAAGGCGTACGAGCACGGCCTGGGTCTGACCTTCTCGGCCGTGCTCGGCCTCGCCACCGGCGTCGGGGGCGGCGTGCTGCGCGATGTGCTCGCGAACGAGGTGCCCTCGCTGCTGCGCTGGGACCGGGACCTGTACGCGGTGCCCGCGATCGTGGGCGCCACCATGGTCGCGCTCTGCATCCGCTTCGAGATGCTGAACCCCTTCACCAGCGGGCTCGCCGCCCTCACCACATTCGTCCTGCGCCTGCTCGCCCTGCGGTTCCACTGGCGTGCGCCGCGCGCCTGGAACCGGCGCTCGGCCCGGTCCGAGGACGAACTCCCGCAGAAAGCTACCGCTTAGTAGTTTCCTGCTGTACGGTTCCGTGCCATGAAGAGCGAGTTCGAGTCCGAGTTCGAGTACGAGTTCGACCGCGACACCGCGGTGACCCTGCGCGAGCCGGGCGTCTACGACGCCGAGCTCTCCGCCGGCTGGACGATCATCCACGCCGTCAACGGCGGCTACCTCCTCGCCCTGCTGGGCCGCGCCCTCGGGGAAGCCCTGCCGCACCCCGACCCGTTCACGATCTCGGCGCACTACCTCACGCCCTCGGTACCCGGACCCGCCGTCATCCGGACCGAGACCGTCCGCACCGGCCGGACCCTCTCCACCGGCCAGGCGTCCCTCTTCCAGTACGCGGACGACGGCTCCGAGGTCGAGCGCATCCGGGTCCTCGCCTCCTACGGCGACCTCGACGCCCTCCCCGACGACGTCCGCACCACCGCCAAGCCGCCCGCCATCCCGCCGCGCGAGCACTGCTTCGGCCCCTCCGACGGCCCGGCCCCGCAGATCCCGGGCTCGTCCGCGATCACCGAGCGCCTCGACATCAAGCTCGACCCGGCGACCCTCGGCTGGGCCCTCGGCGCCCCGTCCGGCAAGGGCGAGATGCGCGGCTGGTTCGGCCTCGCCGACGGCCGCGAGCCCGACCCGCTGTCCCTGCTCCTCACCGTCGACGCGCTGCCACCGACCTCCTTCGAGCTGGGCCTCAAGGGCTGGACCCCGACCGTCGAACTCACCACCCACATACGCTGCCGCCCCGCCCCCGGGCCGCTGCGGGTCGCCATCACCACGCGCAACCTCGCCGGCGGCTTCCTGGAGGAGGACGCCGAGGTCTGGGACAGCGCCGACCGCCTGGTCGCCCAGTCCCGCCAACTCGCCCGCGCGCCCAGGGGTTGATGCGATGAGCTCCGCACCGCTGGTGTGCCGTGATCGGGTCTGCCCGCGTGAACGCTTATCCGGCGGAAACCTGGACGCTCGCGACCCAGCGGATGGACCTCGGCGCCTCAATCCGAAAATGACCCTCACGCGCGGTCGCGAGGTCGAATTGGTTGGCGCTGATACGGATCTCGTCGCTTGTGCAATCGATGGGAAACGTCCCCAGTGTTCCTATCGTGAGCACGATAAGCGGAGAGCCTGACTCGGATACGCAATTTACGTCTATCCAGTTCACTCCTTTTCGGAGCTTCACGGTCCCGAAATCCCAGTTTCCCTCCGTCGGCCCTGCCGAAGCTATTTCGTTGAAACCTGGACGCACTTCCGGGCGGGTCAGGACGGCTGCGGCATCGGGCGACTTCGCCGTAGGCGATGAACCCGTCCCGTCTGAATCGGGCATTCCGTCCGCCTTCTCGGCGCCGGTGCATGCGGTGGTCGCGGCTGCCAGGGCCGCGACCGCCAGCACTGCTGCTATGGACCGCTTCAGCTTCTCGTCTCCCAGTACTTGTAGCCGACGGCGGTGTTGGCCACCTTCACCGAACCCGAGGTGCGCTGCGTCTTGCTGCAATTGGGAAGCTCGTAGTACTTCTCCCAGGTGGCGGTGTGCCCCCAGGATCCGTACCGCACGTTTCCGTACTTGCCGTTTGAGATTTTCCGTGAGTACGAGTGGTTCGAACCCCACGTTATGGAGGCTGTGGCGGCAATGCTGACCTCTGCCTTCGCCTCGGCGACGGCAAAGTCGACGGATACACCTCCGGTGCCGGTCACCGTGGTGCTCAAGGTTCCCGAGGCGTGTCGGCTGACCGTCAGGGTCCCCCCCGGCCCGTCCTTGTAGGTGGGCCCCTTGGCGAGATGGGTCGCCGAGTAGCCGTAGACGTTACTCCGCCAGCCCCCGCTGCACACTCCGAAGGTGGACGGCTCTCCCGTCTCTGCCGCATGTGCGGTTACCGGCATGCCGAATGCCGTCATCGCCATAGCGATAACCGCTATACGCGTAGGTGCCATTTCGAGCCCCTCCTGGTGGGAAGCGAGTTGAATTGCTCGCTTGGCCGTCACTCAATCATCACGGGCCCCCGGAATGTTGTCGTCCGTGGCCTCGTTATCGCATCGTGATTGCTTGAGCTTATCTTGAGGTTCCATCGAGGGCGCCGGGGTACGCCCGAAAGTGTCTACAGAAGGATGGTCTGAGTCCTCGGTGATCTTGAACGGGGTGGTTCATTAATTGCCTTGATTTCGTGTTGACATTCATATTCCGGAGCTGCGAATGCATGCGATCGAATGCTGTGTGAAGAGTGACGGGGAGGGGCGACATGGCGTGGCTTGGTGGCATCGACCGGGATGGAGGCGTGCGCGGACCTGCCGCGGCAGGCCGCCGCGGCACCCGCGCTGCTTGAGGGTGAACGTGGGTGCCGGGTGAGAGGTGAGGGGTGGCGGACCAGCCAGCGCCGCCGCCCCAGGGTGCCCCGGGAAACGGGTTGGACAGCCGGTTCGTGCCCATCTCTCGGAGCAGCAGGTCGAGTCAGCGCCCCGGACGCTGGCAGTACGGCCGAGGCCGCGTTCTTCGCCGGTCTTCTAAGCCCTTGGGGAGGAGCGTCCTCCTCGCGCCCCACGGCCATCGGTCTCGCTGCCCTCGCGCCGCGTTTGCGGGACCGCGCACAGCGGGCGTGCCCTGCCCGGTATGGGGATCGGCCTGCCGAACTGGTCGTCCATGCCGTCCCGGCTCGCTCGAAGGCACCATCTCCCGGAGCATCGCCTGGTGCAGCCCCGACCGCGTGCCGCGCCGCCTCGTAGAATCGAGGCACCATGGCCTACCTCGACCACGCCGCGACGACTCCGATGCTCCCGGAGGCGATCGAGGCGATGACCGCCCAGCTCCCCGTCACCGGCAACGCGTCCTCGCTGCACTCCGCCGGGCGCCGGGCCCGCCGTACCGTCGAGGAGGCCCGCGAGACCCTCGCCGAGGCGCTGGGGGCCCGCCCCAGCGAGGTCGTCCTCACCTCCGGCGGCACCGAGGCCGACAACCTCGCTATCAAGGGCCTCTTCTGGGCCCGCAGGGCCGCCGACCCGCGTCGTGTGCGGGTGCTCGCCAGCCCCGTCGAGCACCACGCCGTCCTGGACGCCGTGCACTGGCTCGGCGAGCAGGAGGGCGCCACGGTCGAGTACCTGCGCGTCGACGCGTACGGGCGCGTCCACCCGGACGCCCTGCGCGAGGCCATCGAGCGGGACCCGGACAGCGTCGCGCTCGCCACCGTGATGTGGGCCAACAACGAGATCGGCACCGTCATGCCGGTCGCCGAACTCGCCGCCGTCGCGCGGGAGTTCGGTGTCCCCCTGCACTCCGACGCCGTGCAGGCCCTCGGCCAGGTCCCGGTCTCCTTCGCCGACTCGGGCCTCGCCGCCATGACGGTCTCCGGCCACAAGATCGGCGGCCCGTACGGCATCGGCGCCCTGCTGCTGGGCCGCGAGTACACCCCCGTCCCGGTGCTGCACGGTGGCGGCCAGGAGCGCCACGTCCGCTCCGGCACCCTCGACGTGCCGGCCGTCGCCGCCTTCGCCGTCGCCGGGCGGCTCGCCGCCGAGCGCCGCGAGGCGTACGCCCGCGAGGTCGGCGCCCTGCGCGACGCGCTGATCGACGCCGTCCGCACGGCCGTCCCGGACGCCGTCCTCGGCGGCGACCCCGACCCGGCGGGCCGCCTGCCCGCCAACGCGCACTTCGCCTTCCCCGGCTGCGAGGGCGACTCGCTGCTGCTGCTCCTGGACGCCCAGGGCATCGAGTGCTCCACCGGCTCCGCCTGTACGGCCGGCATCGCCCAGCCCAGCCACGTCCTGCTCGCCACCGGCACCGACCCCGACCTGGCGCGCGGCACCCTGCGCTTCACGCTCGGCCACACGTCCACGTACGCGGACGTCGAGGCGGTCGCGAAGGCCATCGGCCCGGCGGTGGAACGGGCGCGGACGGCGGGCCTCAGCTAAGCGGAGGGCCTCAGCGAGCGGGGCCTCGGTCGGCAGACGGCCTGAGCGAGCCGGGCCTCGGCCAGCAGACCGCCTCAGCGAGCGGCCGAGGCCCCGGAACCCGCCCCGGCGGCCGCGGCGGCGCGCACCAGCTTCATGTACCGGTCCCAGTCCCAGTGCGGGCCCGGGTCGGTGTGGTCCGTGCCCTCCACCTCGACATGGCCGATGATGTGCTCCCGGTCGGCGGGTATGCCGTACCGCGCGCATATCCCGGCCGTCAGCCGCGCCGACGCTTCGTACATCGCCGCCGTGAAGTCCTTCGGGCGGTCGACGAAACCCTCGTGCTCGATGCCGATGCTGCGCTCGTTCATCTCCCGGTCGCCCGCGTGGAAGGCCACGTCGAGCTCGCGGATCATCTGGGCGATGTGCCCGTCCTTGCGGACGACGTAGTGGGTCGCGGCGCCGTGCCCCGGGTTCTTGAAGACCCTCAGGGCGGTCGGATAGCTGCCCTGGACGACATGGATCACGACCCGGTCGATGGTGTAGTCGTCCGGGCGGTCCGCGCGCCGCCAATTGGCCCGCGCGGCCGCCGTCCACTCCGCGCCCTGGTGGTCCAGCTCGCCCTCGACGCGCTTCTTCTCCATGCCGGGCAGCCGCCACCAGGCACGCTCCAGCTCGTCACGGGCCAGCACCGCCGCGCCCGCCACGGCCGCGCCGCCGCCGATCAGCACCGCGCGCCGGCCGACCCGCCGCTTCCCCGCCCCGTCCGTACGCCCCATGTGATCGTGAACGCACGCGCGTACGTATTCGGTTCCCGGACGCTCCACCCGGACCCGTACCCTGAGAGGGCTATGACTCAGACTCCGCAGCGGACCACCCCCCAGCGCCCCCTCCGTGTCCTCGCCGCCATGTCGGGCGGTGTGGACTCCGCCGTCGCCGCCGCCCGTGCCGCCGAGGCCGGCCACGACGTGACCGGGGTGCACCTGGCCCTCTCCGCGAACCCCCAGTCCTTCCGCACCGGCGCGCGCGGCTGCTGCACCATCGAGGACTCGCGGGACGCGCGCCGCGCGGCCGACGTCATCGGCATCCCGTTCTACGTGTGGGACCTGGCCGAGCGGTTCCGCGAGGACGTCGTCGAGGACTTCATCGCCGAGTACGAGGCGGGGCGCACGCCCAACCCCTGCCTGCGCTGCAACGAGAAGATCAAGTTCGCGGCGCTGCTGGACAAGGCGCTCGCGCTGGGCTTCGACGCGGTCTGCACCGGCCACTACGCGACCGTGGTCACCAAGGAGGACGGCACCCGGGAGCTCCACCGCGCCTCCGACATGGCCAAGGACCAGTCCTACGTCCTCGGCGTCCTCGACGAGAAGCAGCTCGCCCACGCCATGTTCCCGCTGGGCGACACGCTCACCACCAAGGACGAGATCCGCGCGGAGGCGGAGCGGCGCGGCCTCGCCGTCGCGAAGAAGCCCGACAGCCACGACATCTGCTTCATCGCCGACGGCGACACCCAGGGCTTCCTGGCCTCGCGCCTCGGCAAGGCGGAGGGCGACATCGTGGACGAGTCCGGGACCAAGCTCGGCACCCACGAGGGCGCGTACGGCTTCACCATCGGCCAGCGCAAGGGCCTGCGCATCGGCCACCCGGCGCCCGACGGCAAGCCCCGCTACGTCCTGGACATCTCCCCGGTGAACAACACCGTCACCGTCGGCCCCGCCGAGGCCCTCGACGTCACCGCCCTCACCGCGATCAAGCCCCGCTGGTGCGGCACGGCCCCCTCAGCCCCCGGCACCTACACGGCCCAGCTCCGCGCCCACGGCGGCGAGACCCCGGTGACGGCGGCCCTCGTCGGCGACGAGCTCCACGTCACCTTCGCCGAGCCGGTCCGGGGCGTGGCCCCGGGCCAGGCGATCGTCCTCTACGACGGCACCCGCGTGGTCGGCTCCGCGACGATCGCGACGACGACGCGCCGCGAGGCGCCGGAGCCGGCCACGACGGCCTGAGCCCCGCCCCGCCTCAGCCGGTGGCTTCCGCGAAGAAGCGCCCCAGCACCGGCGCCAGCACCTGCGGTGCCACCTCGTGCGTCTGGCCCGTCAGCGTGGTGTGACGGGCGCGCGGTACGGCGGCGGCCACCGCGCGGGCCGTGTCGCGCGTACGGGCCGGGCTCGCGCCGCCGTCGAGGACCAGCACGCGCGCGGTGACGGCGGCCAGCAGGGCGGAGGGCGGGGCCGGGTTCCCCGGCGCCGCGGCGCCCGCGCCCACGAGCGGGGGCAGCGGGGAGAGCGCGGCGCCGTACGGCGGCTCGTACACCGACAGCCGGCGGATGGGCAGCCCGGCAGCGGCCGCCTCCAGGGCGAGCACACCGCCCGAGGCGGTGCCGTGTACGTACGCGCTGCCGCCCGCCTCCGCGATGAGCGCCGCCAGGTCGCCGAGCTCGGCCGCGCCGCCGCGCCGGTCATAGGTGTACGTGGTGAAGCGCGGCGCCAGCAGCCGCGCGAGCGCCGCCTCACCCGCGCCCGCGTCCGTGCCCGGCGCACCGCCCACCAGGATCAACGGCGGCCCGTCGCCGCGCCGTTCGTACGCCGGCACCGTCCTGTTCAGTTTCTCCATACGGGGGCAGACCGGAGCCGGACGCGAAACTCATCGGCGCGGCGTCACACCACCTCTGTTTCGTAGAAACAGAGGTGGTCCTTGATCGGGGCGACCTCCGCCTTGGGGTCGGGATACGCCCAGACCGCGTCCTTCGCCCCGGCCAGTGACCAGTAGGACGCCGTCCCCTTGAACGGGCAGTACGTGTGCGTGTCGGAGGGGGACAGCAGATCCATCCGTACGTCCGCCGGCGGCAGGTAGTAGCGCACGGGGCAGCCCGTCTCGCGCAGCACCAGCGGCCGCCGGCTCTCGGCGATCACCCGGCCCCCGTGCAGGACCCGTACGTGCTCCGTGCCCGGCTCGACGGTGATGCGGTGTCCCTGCTCCTGTCCCTGCTCCTGTCCCTGTCCCTGTCCCTGTCCCTGTCTCTGTCCTTGTCCCTGTCCGTGACCTGTCGGTCCTGTCGTCGTCATGACCGGTCCAACGGCGGCACCCCGGCCCCGATTCCCCGTACCGTGGCGCCATGAACATCTGCGTCTTCCTCTCCGCCGCGGACCTCGACGACCGCTACACCGTGCCCGCCCGCGAATTCGCCGAGCTGCTCGCCAAGGGCGGCCACACGCTCGTCTGGGGCGGCTCCGACGCCGGTCTGATGAAGGTCGTGGCGGACGGGGTCCAGGAGGCGGGCGGGCGGCTGGTGGGGGTCTCCGTGGAGTTCCTGGTCCACAAGGCCAGGAGCGGAGTGGACGAGATGGTCGTCGCCAAGGACCTCGCCGAGCGCAAGGCGCTGATGCTCGCCAAGTCCGACGCGGTCGTCATCATGGTCGGCGGCACCGGCACCCTGGACGAGGCCACCGAGATCCTGGAGCTGAAGAAGCACGGCCTGCACACCAAGCCCGTGGTGCTGCTCAACACGGCGGGCTTCTACGACGGCCTGAAGGAGCAGTTCCGGCGGATGGACGCGGAGGGCTTCCTGCCCGTGCCCCTCACCGACCTGGTGTTCTTCGCGGAGGACGGCGTCGCGGCCCTCGCGTACCTGGAAGAGGCCGCCGGGATCCGCTGAGGCGCCGGGTGATGCGAGCATGGCCCGTATGGCTACACATCTGATCACCGGGGCAGGGTCCGGCATCGGCGCGGCGGTCGCGCGACGGCTGCACGCGCGGGGTGACGACCTCGTCCTGCTGGCCCGCGACGCCGGGCGCGCCAAGGAACTGGCCGAGACCTACCCCGGCGCCCGTACGCTCGTCGGCGACCTCGCGACCCCCGACCGCCTCTCCTGGGCCTTCTCACACCAGTCCCTCCCGGACCGGCTCGACTCGCTGCTGCACGTCGCGGGCGTCGTCGACCTCGGCCCGGTCGGCGACCTGACCCCCAAGACCTGGCGCCATCAGCTCGACGTGAACCTGCTCGCCCCCGCCGAGCTCACCCGGCTGCTCCTGCCCCAACTGCGGCTCTCCCAGGGGCACGTCGTCTTCGTCAACTCCGGCGCCGGGCTCAACGCCCACGCCGAGTGGGCCGCGTACGCCGCCTCCAAGCACGGCCTGAAGGCCCTGGCCGACGCGCTGCGCCACGAGGAGCACGCGAGCGGCGTACGCGTGACCTCGGTCTACCCGGGCCGTACGGCCAGCCCCATGCAGGCCAAGGTGCACCAGCAGGAGGGCAAGGAGTACGACGCCTCCCGCTGGATCGACCCGGAGTCCGTCGCCACCGCGATCCTCACCGCCATCGATCTGCCGCGCGACGCGGAGATCAACGACCTGTCGGTGCGACCGGGACGGTAGCGCCGACCGCGGGAGACGCCGGCCCTCATGCCGGCGCGTACGCTTCCCGGGTGAGCGAGAACAACGACTTCAGCTGGGGCCCGGCGACCGGGGTCGGGTCCATGCCGGGCGGCGACGCGCGTGAGGCCGTCAAGACCGTCACCGGGTCCTTCGAGACCTTCCCGCACCTCCCCGAACTCCCCGCGCGCGGCCCCGGCGCAGACATGGTCGGGCGCACCCTCGGGATGCTGGTCGAGATGTACGCGCACGTCGAGCCGA
Source organism: Streptomyces sp. NPDC030862 (assembly GCF_055571835.1). NCBI lineage: Bacteria > Bacillati > Actinomycetota > Actinomycetes > Kitasatosporales > Streptomycetaceae > Streptomyces > Streptomyces sp. NPDC030862. Next base: position 587,016 of record NZ_JBVIEN010000002.1, read on the forward strand.
GCGGCTGGCGGATCAGCGACCGCCCCGGCCGTGACACCCGGCGGGCCAGGTCCTGGCTCGGGGAGGACCTCGACGCCCTGGAGGAGTTCACCCAGGGGTACGAGGGCGTGCTCAAGGTGCAGGTCGCCGGCCCGTGGACGCTGGCCGCCGCGCTGGAGCTGCGCGGCGGCGAGGCGGCGCTCGGCGACCCCGGCGCGTGCCGGGACCTGGCGGAGTCGCTGGCCGAGGGGCTGCGGGCCCATCTCGCGGAGGTACGGCGCCGGGTGCCGGGCGCGCGGGTGGTGCTGCAGCTGGACGAGCCGTCCCTCGCCGCCGTCCTGCGCGGGCAGGTGCGGACCGCGAGCGGCTACCGGACCTACCGGGCGGTGGACCGGCAGGTGGTGGAGGGCGCGCTGCGGGACGTCGTCGGGGTGAACGACGGTCCGGTGATCGTGCACTCCTGCGCCGCCGACGTGCCGTTCGCCCTGCTGCGCCGGGCGGGCGTCGCGGGCATCTCGTTCGATTTCTCCGCGCTCACCGAGCGTGACGACGACCAGATCGGTGAGGCGGTCGAGGGCGGCACGAAGCTCTTCGCGGGCGTCGTGGGGTCCACCGACGGCCCATTGTCGGACCCTGCCGGTAGCGTCATGGGTGTCAGGACGCTGTGGCGCAGGCTGGGGCTGCATCCGGGGGCTCTCGCGGAGTCGCTGGTGATCACCCCGTCGTGCGGGCTGGCGGGCGCCTCGCCCGCGTACGCCCGGGCGGCGCTCGCCCACTGCGTCAGGGCGGCGAGATCGCTCGCGGACAACCCTGAGTAACGTAGGCAACGGGAGGATTACGGTGGCTGTCGAACAGCAGGACGCGGTGCCGGCCGAGGCACGGGAGAAGCACGCGCAGCTGGCCGAGCAGGTGGAGGAGCACCGCTTCCGGTACTACGTGAAGGACCAGCCGGTCATCAGTGACGCGGAGTTCGACAAGCTGCTGCGCTCGCTGGAGGCGCTGGAGGAGGAGTACCCGGAGCTGCGGACGCCCGACTCGCCGACCCAGAAGGTCGCCGGGGCGTACGAGACGGAGTTCACCGCCGTCGAGCACCGCGAGCGCATGCTCTCGCTGGACAACGCCTTCGACGACGAGGAGCTGGCCGCCTGGGCGGACCGCGTCGCCAAGGAGGTCGGCACCTCCGCGTACCACTTCCTGTGCGAGCTCAAGGTCGACGGTCTCGCCGTGAACCTGACGTACGAGAAGGGGCGCCTGACGCGCGCCGCGACGCGCGGCGACGGGCGCACGGGCGAGGACATCACGCCGAACATCCGCACCATCGCGGACGTCCCGGACCGGCTGAGGGGCGACCGGATCCCGGACCTCGTCGAGATCCGCGGCGAGGTCTACTTCCCGATGGAGAAGTTCGAGGAGCTCAACGCCCGCCTGGTGGAGGCCGGCGACAAGCCCTTCGCCAACCCGCGCAACGCCGCGGCCGGTTCGCTGCGCCAGAAGGACCCGAAGATCACCGCGACGCGCCCGCTGCACATGGTGGTGCACGGCATCGGCGCCCGCGACGGCCTGGAGATCGGCCGGCTCTCGGAGGCGTACGGCCTGCTGCGCGAGTGGGGCCTGCCGACCGCCCGGCACAACAACGTCGTCGACGGCATCGAGGGCGTACGGGAGTTCATCGCGTACTTCGGCGAGCACCGCCACTCCGTGGAGCACGAGATCGACGGCGTGGTCGTCAAGCTCGACGAGATCCCCCTCCAGGGGCGCCTCGGCTCCACCTCGCGCGCGCCGCGCTGGGCGATCGCCTGGAAGTACGCGCCGGAGGAGGTCAACACCAAGCTGATCAACATCAGGGTGGGCGTGGGCCGCACGGGCCGGGTCACGCCCTACGCCCAGGTCGAGCCGATCACGGTCGCGGGCTCCGAGGTCGAGTTCGCCACCCTCCACAACCAGGACGTGGTCAAGGCCAAGGGCGTGCTCATCGGCGACACGGTGGTGCTGCGCAAGGCCGGTGACGTCATCCCGGAGATCCTCGGCCCCGTGGTGGACCTGCGGGACGGCACCGAGCGGGAGTTCGTGATGCCGTCCGAGTGCCCCGAGTGCGGCACGCCGCTGCGCCCGATGAAGGAGGGTGACGTCGACCTCCGCTGCCCCAACGGGCAGACCTGCCCCGCCCAGTTGCGCGAGCGGCTCTTCTACCTCGGCAGCCGCAAGGCCCTCGACATCGAGAACTTCGGCTATGTGGCGGCGGCCGCGCTGACCAGGCCCCTGGAGCCGGCCGAGCCGCCGCTGGTCGACGAGGGCGACCTGTTCGACCTGACGATCGAACAGCTGCTGCCCATCAAGGCGTACGTCCTGGACCAGGACAGCGGTCTGCCCAAGCGGGACCCCAAGACGGGCGAGGAGAAGATCGTCACCGTCTTCGCCAACCAGCAGGGCGAGCCTCGCAAGAACGCCCTGGCGATGCTGGAGAACATCGCGGCGGCCAAGCAGCGTCCGCTGGCCCGGATCATCACGGGCCTGTCGATCCGTCACGTCGGCCCGGTCGCGGCGGAGGCGCTGGCACGCGAGTTCCGCTCCCTCGACCGCATCGCGCAGGCGACCGAGGAGGAGTTGGCGGCCGTCGAGGGTGTCGCCGACACCATCGCCGCCTCGGTCAAGCAGTGGTTCGAGGTGGACTGGCACCGCGAGATCCTGCGCAAGTGGCGGGCCGCCGGGGTCCGGATGGAGGAGGAGAGCACCGGGGAGGACGAGGGGCCGCGCCCGCTGGAGGGACTGACGGTCGTCGTGACCGGCACCCTGCAGAACTACACCAGGGATGGCGCGAAAGAGGCGCTCCAGAGCCGCGGAGCGAAGGTGACGGGTTCCGTTTCGAAGAAGACGTCCTTCGTGGTGGTCGGCGACAATCCCGGTTCCAAGTACGACAAGGCCATGCAGCTGAAGCTTCCGGTTCTGGACGAGGACGGCTTCACCGTCCTGCTGGAGCAGGGTCCTGACGCAGCGAAGGACGCGGCGCTCCCGCTCGAGCAGTAGCCACGAAAGGGCGGGTTCCGGACACGGAACGATGGGAAATCATCACCCGTTCAGCGCATACCAGATGGATAAGGGTGGCCGGGTCGCATTCGGGCAAGAGCTGTAGAGCGGTGCCCGTCGAAGCCTTCCGCGGCCTACTGTTGAGACGTGCGCCTGTCGTGCACGGCCGCGGAGACCGGTTTCGGCCGTGGTGGCATGACAACAGGGCCATCACGTGGCAACGGCACAGCCGGCTGTGAGAGGGACGGAATGAAACCGACCGAGAGCGCCGCCCCGGTCTCACGGCCGTGTGTGTACGCGGCCTGCGAGGGCATCGCAGCAAGGCTCCCCGCCATGGTGGTGGTCCTGGCCGGGCTGCTGCTCGCGACCGGGCTCGTCAGCGCGGTCCGCGACGGTCACGCGCTCTTCCCCGGCGGCGCGGAGGGCTGGTCGCTCGCCGTGCTCACCGGCATCATCGTCGGCCACCTGGTGGCCCTGGGCCGCGACCGCTGGTGGGGCGGCACCGGCTCCGGCGCCGCGCTCACCCTCGCGGTGCTGCTGCTGTACGGATGGGTGCCCGCCGGACTGGTCAGCCTCGCCGTCGTCGTCCTGGTGGGCGTGGCCCGGCGTCACCGCTGGCGGCAGGGGCTGCTGCACGGCGCCGCGGACATCCTCGGCATCGGGGCTGCGGCCCTGGTGCTCGCCGCCTTCGGTGACGTACCGAGCGTCGAGCGCCCGTGGCGGCCCCTCGAATGGGGGATCGAGGCCGTACCGGAGGTGGCGCTGGCGGCCACCGCGTATCTGGTGGTGACCCGGCTCCTGCTGTGGTACACGCTCGCCCCGCCGAGCGGCGGACTGCCCACGGCCGCCCGCACGGCGCTGCTGCGCCAGGGGCTCGTGGCGGTCGCCCTGCTCGGCATCGCGCCGCTGATCTGCGTGGTCGCGGTCTCCCTGCCGGTGCTGCTGCCGTTGTTCGCCGTCCCGCTGATCGCGCTGGACTCCACGCTGTGGATCGCCCGCGCGCGGGCCGAGGAGCAGCTGCGCGACCCGCTGACCGGGCTGCCCAACCGCCAGTGGCTGCTGGAGCGGACCTGGACCGCCCTGGAGGACGCGGAGGGCGAGGGGGTCCGGGCCGCGCTGGTCCTGATCGACCTCGACCGTTTCCGGTCGGTCAACGACACGCTCGGCCACCTGGCGGGTGACCGGCTGCTGCTCCAGATCGCCGACCGGCTCCGGCTGGCGTTGCCGCGCGGCGCGGAGGCGGCCCGGCTCGGCGGCGACGAGTTCGCCGTCCTCCTGCCGACCGCCGACTCCACGACCAGCGCCCAGCGCGTGGCCCGCCAGCTCGCCGCCGAGCTCTCCTCGCCACTCGACCTCGACGGGCTCACGCTCGTCCTGGAGGCCAGCGCGGGCGTCGCGGTCTTCCCCGACCACGCGCGCGACGCCGAAGGGCTCCTCCAGCGCGCCGACGTCGCCATGTACCAGGCCAAGCGGGACCGCACGGGCGTGGAGGTGTACGAGTCCAAGCGCGACTCCAACACCCCGGACCGCCTCGGCCTCCTCGGCGACCTGCGCCGCGCCCTGGACGCCGGCGAGGTCGAGCTCCACTACCAGCCCAAGGTCGGCTTCGACGGGCACGTGGCCGGCCTGGAGGCCCTGGTCCGCTGGGTGCACCCGGAGCGCGGACGGGTCCCCCCGGACGAGTTCATCGCCATCGCCGAGTCCTCCGGCCTGATGCCCCACCTCACCGAGTACGTCCTGGAGACGGCCCTCGGCCAGGTCGCCAAGTGGCGCGCCCAGGGCCTGGAGGTCCCCGTCGCGGTGAACGTCTCCCCGCGCGACGTCCACAGCCCCGGCTTCGCCGGCGCCGTCGCCGCCCGGCTGGCCCGCCACGGGGTGCCCGCCGGATCCCTGCAACTGGAGATAACCGAGCACGTCCTCCTGGAGGACCCCCAGCGCGCCGCCGACACCCTGGCGGGCCTCACCGGCCACGGCGTCAAGATGTCGCTGGACGACTTCGGCACCGGCTACTCCTCCCTGGTCCACCTGCGCCGCCTCCCGGTGAGCGAGCTCAAGATCGACCGCTCCTTCGTGGCGCGCCTCGCCGTGGACAACGAGGACGCCGAGATCGTCCGCTGCACCGTCGACCTCGCCCACTCCCTCGGCCTCCTCGTCGTCGCCGAGGGCGTCGAGGACGACGAGACCTGGGAGCGCCTGCGGGACCTGGGCTGCGACGCCGTCCAGGGCTGGCTCGTCGCCGCCGCGATGCCCCCCGCCGAAACCACCGCCTGGCTCCGCGCCCGCGACCCCCAGACCCCCGCCCCGGCGCCCCTCGCCCCGGCCGAACTCCCGGCCGCCGCGCCCCCGTCCCCGCAGAACGCGGACCAGGTGGTCCAGTAGCCCCGCCCCGTGGGGCCCCCGTCGGGGGGCCGCCCGGCAAACCGTTTCACGGGCACGGGGCCCGGCCCCATAGGATTGGGCCAAAACCATCACACTCACCCCTGAGGATCGCTGCATGCCTGGCATCACGCGCGAGGAGGTCGCCCACCTCGCCCGGCTGGCGCGTCTGGAACTGAAGGGCGAAGAGCTCGACCACTTCGCCGGACAGCTCGACGACATCATCGGCGCGGTCGCCCGCGTCTCCGAGGTCGCCGACCAAGACGTACCGCCGACCTCCCACCCGCTGCCGCTGACCAACGTCATGCGCCCGGACGAGGTCCGTCCTTCGCTCACCCCCGAGCAGGCGCTCTCCGGCGCGCCCGCCCAGGAGCAGCAGCGTTTCAAGGTGCCGCAGATCCTGGGGGAGGACTAAGACCATGACGGACATCGTCAAGCTCACCGCCGCCGAGATCGCGGAGAAGATCGCCTCCGGCGAGCTCACCGCCGTCGAGGTCACCGAAGCCCACCTCGCCCGGATCGAGGCCGTCGACGAGAAGGTCCACGCCTTCCTGCACGTCGACCGCGAGGGCGCCCTGGCCCAGGCCCGCGCCGTCGACGAGAAGCGCGCCAAGGGCGAGAAGCTCGGCCCCCTCGCGGGCGTGCCCCTCGCCCTGAAGGACATCTTCACCACCCGGGACATGCCGACCACCGTCGGCTCCAAGATCCTGGAGGGCTGGATCCCGCCGTACGACGCGACGCTCGTGCAGAAGCTGCGCGCGGCCGACGTCGTCATCCTCGGCAAGACCAACATGGACGAGTTCGCCATGGGCTCCTCCACCGAGAACAGCGCGTACGGACCCACGGGCAACCCGTGGGACCTCACCCGCATCCCCGGCGGCTCCGGCGGCGGCTCCTCCGCCGCCCTCGCCTCGTACGAGGCCCCGCTCGCCATCGGCACGGACACCGGCGGCTCCATCCGCCAGCCCGCCGCCGTCACCGGCACGGTCGGCGTCAAGCCGACGTACGGCGGCGTCTCCCGCTACGGCATGGTGGCGTTCTCGTCCTCCCTCGACCAGGGCGGCCCCTGCGCCCGTACGGTCCTGGACGCGGCGCTGCTCCACGAGGTCGTCGCCGGCCACGACCCGCTCGACTCCACCTCCATCGACGCCCCGGTCCCGCCGGTCGTCGAGGCGGCCCGCAACGGCTCCGTGCAGGGCATGCGCGTCGGCGTGGTCAAGCAGTTCCGCGGCGAGGGCTACCAGGCCGGCGTGCTCCAGCGCTTCGACGAGTCCGTCGAGCTGCTGCGCGAGCTGGGTGCCGAGATCGTCGAGCTGGACTGCCCGTCCTTCGACCTCGCCCTCTCCGCGTACTACCTGATCGCCCCGTCCGAGTGCTCCTCGAACCTCGCGCGGTTCGACGGCCTGCGCTACGGCCTGCGGACCGGCGACGACGGCACGCGCTCCGCCGAGGACGTCACCGCCCTCACCCGCGAGGCCGGCTTCGGCCCCGAGGTCAAGCGCCGCATCATGCTGGGCACGTACGCGCTCAGCTCCGGCTACTACGACGCGTACTACGGCTCGGCGCAGAAGGTCCGCACGCTCATCACCCGGGACTTCGAGAAGGCCTTCGAGCAGGTCGACGTGATCGTCTCCCCGACGACCCCGACCACCGCCTTCCCGATCGGCGAGCGCGCCGACGACCCGATGGCGATGTACCTCGCCGACCTGTGCACCATCCCGACCAACCTGGCCGGCAACGCCGCCATGTCGCTGCCCTGCGGCCTCGCCCCGGAGGACAACCTCCCGGTCGGCCTGCAGATCATCGCCCCCGCCATGAAGGACGACCGCCTCTACAAGGTCGGTGCGGCCGTCGAGGCCGCCTTCGTGGAAAAGTGGGGGCACCCGCTGCTGGAGGAGGCTCCGTCGCTGTGAGCGCACTGACCAAGGCCAAGGGCTTCAAGAAGTCCAAGACCGGTACGTATCTGTCCATCGGCACCACCGCTTTCGGCGCCGTCAGCGTGGTCAAGCAGCTGCGCAAGGCCCGCGGTGAGAGCGACTCGCTCCTGCTGCTCGACGCCGTCGTGTCCGCCGCCGCCATCGCCACCGGCCTCGCCATCCTGCTGCGCGAGCTCAAGCGCGCCGGTGACGACGACGTCCTGCTGGGCTGAGAGGGAAAGTTTCACCGTGACCGTCATCACCGAACTGGTGCCGTACGAGGACGCCCTCGCCGCCTACGACCCCGTCATGGGCCTCGAGGTGCACGTCGAACTCGGCACCAGGACCAAGATGTTCTGCGGCTGCTCGACCGAGCTGGGCGCCGAGCCCAACGCGCAGACCTGCCCGACCTGCCTCGGCATGCCGGGCTCGCTGCCGGTGGTCAACGCGACCGCCGTCGAGTCCGCCATCAAGATCGGCCTCGCCCTCAACTGCGAGATCGCCGAATGGTGCCGCTTCGCCCGGAAGAACTACTTCTATCCGGACATGCCGAAGAACTTCCAGACCTCCCAGTACGACGAGCCGATCGCCTTCAACGGCTACCTGGACGTCCAGCTGGAGGACGGCGAGGTCTTCCGCGTGGAGATCGAGCGCGCCCACATGGAGGAGGACACCGGCAAGTCGACGCACGTCGGCGGCGCCACCGGCCGTATCCACGGCGCGTCCCACTCCCTGCTCGACTACAACCGCGCCGGCATCCCGCTGATCGAGATCGTCACCAAGCCGATCACCGGCGCCGGCGAGCGCGCCCCCGAGGTCGCTAAGGCGTACGTCGCCGAGCTGCGCGAGCTCATCAAGGCGCTCGGCGTCTCCGAGGCCCGCATGGAGATGGGCCAGATGCGCTGCGACGTGAACCTGTCGCTGCGCCCGCACGGCGTCGAGAAGTTCGGCACCCGCAGCGAGACCAAGAACGTCAACTCGCTGCGCTCCGTGGAGCGGGCCGTCCGCTTCGAGATCAGCCGCCACGCGGGCGTGCTGAACGCCGGCGGCACGGTCATCCAGGAGACCCGCCACTTCCACGAGGAGGACGGCTCCACGACCTCCGGCCGGGTGAAGGAGGAGGCCGAGGACTACCGGTACTTCCCGGAGCCGGACCTCGTCCCGGTCGCCCCGTCCCGCGAGTGGGTCGAGGAGCTCCGCCAGGGGCTGCCGGAGCTGCCGCGCGTGCGCCGCAACCGGCTGCGCGAGGAGTGGGGCGTCTCCGAGCTGGACATGCAGGCCATCCTCAACGCGGGCGCGGTCGACCTGATCGTCGCCACGACCGAGGCGGGCGCCCCGTCCGACCAGGCCCGCAAGTGGTGGATGGGCGAGCTGGCGCGCAACGCCAACGAGTCCGGCACCTCCCTGGACGCCCTGCCCATCACCCCGGCGCAGGTCGCCCGCATCACCGAGCTCGTCGCGTCCGGAGACCTCAACGACAAGCTGGCCCGCCAGGTCATCGAGGGCGTGCTCGCGGGCGAGGGCGACCCGGACACCGTCGTCGAGAAGCGCGGCCTGAAGGTCGTCTCCGACGAGGGCGCGCTGGGCGCGGCCGTCGACGAGGCGATCGCCGCCAACGGCGCCATCGCGGACAAGATCCGCGGCGGCAAGGTGGCCGCGGCCGGCGCCCTGGTCGGCGCGGTCATGAAGGCCACCCGCGGCCAGGCGGACGCGGCTCGCGTGCGCGAGCTGATCCTGGAGAAGCTCGGCGTGACCGAGGGCTGACCCGCCCCTGGCGACCCCGGCCCCGACCCCCGGCCCCCGTACTCCCGCGCGGAGTGCGGGGGCCGGGCGCGTTCCGCCCCCGGCAAGGGTGCGGCCCCCTGCCGCCGGGGGGAAGAGCGACAGGGGGCCGTCGGTGAGGGACGGATCACCGTCCCAGAGGGGGCTGCCGTGCTTGTGCCCCGGATCGCCCGGCCCATGCCTGCGCCGCGCCGGGTTTTCTTCGTTCCACCGCCGCCGACTCGAAGACGTGTGCGCCCGCCGGAGCGGGGCATACGGCGGAGCGGAGGTGGAAAACAATGGTTCCCTTGCTTCTCGTTCTTCTTCTCGCCCTGATCCTCTTCGGTGCGGGATTCGCACTGAAGGCTCTGTGGTGGATAGCCGTCATCGTTCTCGTGGTGTGGCTGCTCGGTTTCGTGATGCGGTCCACCGGGCCGACCGGAACGCGCGGTCGCTGGTATCGCTGGTAGGCGGTTCCGGTGCCCCGGGACAAGGAGCTGCTGAACGGGCTGACCGTCGATGACAGTCGGCCCGAGCAGCCCATCCTGCTCGACGGGGACGGGAAACCCATCCGTACGTGGCAGGAGAATTACCCGTACGACCGCAAAGTGCGGCGCGCGGAATACGAGCACGCCAAACGCGTGCTGCAGATCGAGCTGCTGAAGCTCCAGCGGTGGATCAAGGAAACCGGTGGGCGGCTGGCCGTGATCTGCGAAGGCCGGGACGCCGCGGGCAAGGGCGGGACCATACAACGGTTCATGGAACGCCTCAATCCCCGCGGCGCCCGGGTCGTCGCCCTGGACAAACCGACCGAACGGGAGGCCGGACAGTGGTATTTCCAGCGTTACGTCTCCCATCTCCCGGGACCCGGTGAGATCGTTTTCTTCGACCGGTCCTGGTACAACCGGGCCGGCGTGGAAAAGGTGATGGGCTTTTGCACGCAGGAGCAGTACGAACTGTTCCTGCGGCAATGCCCCCAATTCGAGCGGCTGCTGGTCGAGGACGGGGTCATCCTGGTCAAATTCTGGTTCTCGGTCTCCCGCGCCGAGCAGCGGACCCGATTCGCGATCCGCCAGGTGGATCCCGTACGGCAGTGGAAACTCTCGCCGACGGATCTCGCGTCCCTCGACCGGTGGGACGACTACACCGAGGCGAAGGTCGCCATGTTCCGGGCGACCGACACGGCGGAGGCGCCGTGGACGGTCGTCAAGTCCAACGACAAGCGCCGCGCGCGGCTGGAGGCGATGCGGCACCTGCTCTGGCGCATCGACTACGACCGCAAGGACCCGGAGGTGGTCGGAGAGCCCGACCCGTTGATCATCGGGGCCGCGCAGACGCTGCTGGAGCCCGGTGAGGAGGACAGCGCCCTCTCGCCCACGCCACTGGCGGACAACATCACCGGACCGGGGGAGCACCCACCGCGCTGAGCGGTCTCACCGGAGCCGCTCGTGATCGAGATCCAGAACCTGAGCACGTCCTACGGCCCGCGCGCCGCCCGGCACTACCGGCGCGCGCGGGTCGCCCGGTCCCGGCGGCGGCGCTCGCCACCCGTGTGGGGTGGAGCGGCGCCGCGGCCAGGGACCGGGCGATGTCCCGTGGGGGGTGAGGATCTGCTGCCCACTGTCGCGCGCGGCATGCGTACATGGCGTGTTCTGGCCAGGAACCGGCGGCCCGGTGGCGCCAATGGTCCGGCCCGGAACCACCCGCCGCCCCGTCCGTCCGGCCCTCGTCCCTCGCTTGGACTTCCCGCACGACCTGTTGGACGTTCACCTTCCGTCCCTCCCGGGGCCTTCCCAGGTCCACGTGGGCTCACTACCGTCCGGCCCGTACCGCTCAATGGATCGCACCCGGACCATTGGGTGACCATGGGACGTCGACTGGGAGGTCGGGCTTGTCACCGGAGAACCCGCGGGGGACATCGCGCAGGAACGTGCTCGCGCTCGGGGGAGGCGTCCTCGGTGCCGCTGCCGCCGGCTCGCTCCTGCCGCCGTCGTTGCGGTCCGCGCTCGCCGCCGAGCCGGCCGGCGGCGGGCTGCGCGCCGTGAAGCACGTGGTGGTCCTGATGCAGGAGAACCGTTCCTTCGACCACTACTTCGGCACCCTGCGCGGCGTCCGCGGCTTCGGAGACCGCAACGCCGTCGAACTGCCCTCCGGCAGGCCGGTGTTCGAGCAGCCCGCGCCGCTCGGCCGCACCGTGCTGCCCTTCCCCGTCCGGGACGCCGCCGAGGCGCAGAAGAAGGACCTCCAGTACATCGGCGACCTCGACCACTCCTGGGGCGGCGGCGCCAAGGCGTGGCGCGACGGCTGGATGGACGGCTGGGTCTCGGCGAAGACCGCCGCCACCATGGCGTACTACGACCGGCGCGACATCCCGCTGCACTACGAGCTCGCGGACACCTTCACCATCTGCGACGCGTACCACTCCTCCATCCACACCTCCACCAGCCCCAACCGCAACCACCTGTGGTCCGGCTGGACCGGCTTCGAGGCCGACGGGTCGCGCGCCGTGACGAACGCCGCGTACGCCGAGGGCACCCACCCCGGCTACCCGTGGCCGACCTACGCCGAGCGCCTGGAGAAGGCGGGCCGCAGCTGGAAGACGTACACGGAGTGGGAGAACTTCACCGACAACAACATCGAGTTCTTCACCACCTTCAAGAAGATCGCCCGCAAGGCCCTGGCCCGCACCGGCGGCCACACCTACATGGAGTCGTTCTACGCGGCCGTGCGCGACACCGGCGACGCCGCCGAGCGGGCCCGGCTGCTCGCCGCCCTGGAGGAGGGCGTCGCCACGCTCACCCCGCCGGAGCGCTCCCTCTTCGAGCGCGGGCTGCGGCGCGTCGAGTCCGGCACGCTCGCGGACGCCTTCCGGGCCGACGTGGCCGCGGGCGCGCTCCCCGAGGTCTCCTACCTCGTACCGTCCGCGATCGACTCCGAGCACCCCGGCTCCTCGTCCCCGATCGCGTCGGCCACCCTCGTCTACAAGGTCCTGGACGCCCTCGCCTCCCACCCCGAGGTCTGGCGCCACACCGTCCTGCTGATCAACTACGACGAGAACGACGGCTTCTTCGACCACGTCCCGCCGCCCGTGCCGCCCGCCGACGACACCGACGAGCGGTGGAAGGGCCTGCCCACCGGGCTCGGCATCCGGGTGCCGCTGCTCGTCGTCTCGCCCTGGACGGTCGGCGGCTACGTCTGCTCCGAGGTCTTCGACCACACCTCGGTGATCCGCTTCCTGGAGAAGTGGACCGGGGTGAAGGAGCCCCAGATCACGCCCTGGCGCCGCCGGGTCACCGGCGACCTCACCTCCGCCTTCGACTTCCGGCGCGGCCGCCCGCAGCCGGAGGTCGACCGGCCGGGCGCGGTCCCGCCGTTCACCGGCCGCTGGCGGCCGCAGCCCCCGCTCGTCCAGCACATGCCCGTACAGGAGCCCGGTACCCGCCCCGCGCGCCCGCTGCCGTACCAGCCGGACGCGTACGGGCGCGTCGACGGCGACACCCTGACCGTCACGCTCAGCAACAGCGGCGCGGCCAGTGCCCCGCTCGCGCTCTATCCGTACGCGGGCGAGTTCGCCACCCCGCAGCACCGCGATGTAAGGGCCACGGCGCAATGGAGGGTGCCCCTTACCGGGCTCCCCGGGGGCGCCTACCGCTTCACGATCACCGGCCCCAACGGCTTCCGCCGCGAGTTCGCCGGCCCGGTCTCCGGCGGTGCCCAGGTCACCTCGTACCTCGACCCGGCCGAGCGCGACGTCCACCTCACGCTGCGCAACGACGGCACCGCCCCCGCCGCCTTCACCGTCCGCCCGCTCGGGTACGTCGACGAGGCCGACCTCGGCGACTGGACCCGCACCCTCACCGTGAAGCCCGGCCGCAGCCGTACCGTCGTGCACTCCGCCGCCGACGCGCACGGCTGGTACGACATCGAGGTGACGGGCCCCGACGGCTTCCGGCGCCGCCTCATGGGCCACATCGAGAACGGGCGCACGAGCGTCTCGGGCTGAGTCCGCGTGGGCCTGCTCACAGCCGTCGCGGGTCGGCGCTGTGAGTAAGCCCACGAAACGGACAAACGATCATTTTAGGCTGCCAGAGTGACTATCCGAAGGTCATGCGTTCTTTGCGGGCAGTTCCCGATAAAGAGCAAGAACCACTCAGGGAGCAAACCCGTTGGCAGCCCTCGCACGGTGGTGCATCAACCACCGCCTCGTCGCCGTCCTGCTCTGGCTCCTTGCCTTCGGCGGCGTCACGGCGGCCGCGAGCGCCGCGGGCCCCGCGTACTCCAACGACTACGGCGTCCCCGGCACCGAGTCCGGACGTGCGGCGGCCCTCCTGGAGGAGGGCTTCGGCGCCCCCGGCGGTGACGGCGACACCATCGTCTGGCACACGGACCGCGGCAGCGTCCGCGCCACCGCTCTCGAACAGCGCATGACCGACATGCTGGACGAGGTCGCCGAGCTCCCCGGGGTCGCCGCCGTCACCAGCCCGTACGGCGCCGCCTCCGGCCAGATCAGCGAGGACGGCCGCACCGCCTACGCCACCGTCACTTTCGAGCACCCCGTCGACGACATCCCCGAGGAGCAGGCCCAGGCCGTCGTCGACACCGCCCGCGAGGCCGCCTCCGACGGCGTCCGGGTGGAGCTCGGGGGCAGCGCCATCGCGCTCACCGAGGCCCCCACCTCGCACACCGCCGAGATCGTCGGCGTGGCCGTCGCCGCCGTCGTCCTCTTCCTCGCCTTCGGCTCGCTCGCCGCCAGCCTCCTGCCCATCGCCACCGCGATCGTCGGCGTCGGCACGGCGTACGCGGGCATCGGACTGCTCGGCCACGCCATGACGGTCGCCGACTTCGCCCCCATGCTCGGCATGCTCGTCGGTCTCGGCGTCGGCATCGACTACGCGCTCTTCATCGTCACCCGGCACCGCAAGGGCCTCAAACGCGGCCTGTCGGTCGCCGAAGCCGCCGAGAACGCCGTCGCCACCACCGGCCGGGCCGTCGTCTTCGCCGGCGCCACCGTGTGCATCGCGCTGCTCGGCATGCTCATCCTGCAGCTCGGCTTCCTCAACGGCGTCGCCCTCGCCGCGTCGCTCACCGTCATCCTCACCGTCGCCGCGTCCATCACGCTCCTGCCCGCACTGCTGTCCCTCATCGGCATGCGGGCCCTCTCGCGCCGCGAACGCCGCCGCCTCGCCGAGCACGGCCCGCAGCCGGAGCTGCCCACCGGCTTCGCCGCCCGCTGGTCCGCCTTCGTCGAACGCCACCCCAAGCTGCTCGGCTCCCTCGCCGCCGTCGTCATGCTGGTCCTGGCCCTGCCCACGTTCGGCCTGCACCTGGGCACCTCCGACCAGGGCAACAACCCGGCCGGCACCACCACCCGCAAGGCGTACGACCTCCTCGCCGAGGGCTTCGGCCCCGGCGTCAACGGGCCCCTCACCCTGGTCGCCGAGCTCGACGGCGCCGACGACCGGATCGCGCTGGCCCGGCTGCCCGAGGTGCTGCGCGCCACCAAGGGCGTCGAGGCGGTCAGCCCGGTCGCGTACAGCGGCAGCGGCAACACCGCCGTCCTCACCGTCGTACCGGACTCCGCGCCGCAGTCCCAGCACACCAGCGAGCTCGTCGAACGCCTCCGCGGCGACGTCCTGCCGAGCGCCGAACACGGCACCTCCCTGGAGGTGTACGTCGGCGGCATCACCGCCGGCTACGACGACTTCGCGCAGGTCATCGTCGGCAAACTGCCGCTCTTCGTCGGCGTCGTCATCGCGCTCGGCTGTCTGCTGCTCCTGGTCGCCTTCCGCTCCCTCGGCATCCCGCTCAAGGCCGCCGCGATGAACATCGCCGCCGTCGCCGCCGCCTTCGGCATCGTCGTCGCGATCTTCCAGTGGGGCTGGGGCAGCGAACTCCTCGGCCTCGGCCGGGCCGGCCCCATCGAACCCTTCCTCCCGGTGATCGCCGTCTCGGTCCTCTTCGGCCTCTCCATGGACTACCAGGTCTTCCTCGTCAGCCGGATGTACGAGGAGTGGCTGGAGACCGGCGACAACCGCCGCGCGGTCCGCGTCGGCCTCGCCGAGACCAGCCGGGTCATCAACTCCGCGGCCGTCATCATGATCGCCGTCTTCCTGGCCTTCGTCCTCTCCGGCGACCGCGTCATCGCGATGTTCGGCATCGGCCTCGCCGCCGCCGTCGCCCTCGACGCCTTCGTGCTCCGCACCCTGCTGGTCCCGGCCCTCATGCACATGCTCGGCGGCGCCAACTGGTGGCTCCCCCGCTGGCTCGACCGCCTCCTGCCCCGCATCAGCATCGAGACCCCCGACCGCCGCGCCACCACCCCGACGAAGATCGCCGGCCAGCGCGCGAGCGAGGACGGCGAACTGGTGCCGTGAGCCTTACCCGGGGGCTTGCTCACTTCACCGATGCGGGAGGTTCATCCGGGATCGTGGGTTTGTTCTCGCAGTCGAGCGACGCAGCCATGACTCGCGCAGAGTGCAGCAGATGGCGGAAGTGGACGCGGGCGCTGGTGTCCCTCGTGAGGGTGTCCGACATCATTCCTTCGAGCGGCACCTGGTCCTCCTGTGCGGATGGCGTTCCGGACACCTTGCAGGCGACGAATACGACGTATTCGACGTTGTCGTCGGCGATTCGTCGCAGGAGCCGGACATCAGAATTCACCGGTGTCTCGAGCAGCTTCGAGTCCGCGGTGCCGGTAATGGGTGCATCCAACGGTAGAATCGACGGGCCGTATTCGATGGAAATCCTTCCCCGGGCTCCGCTAGCCGTGCACACGTCGGCCTCCGCGTAGGAAGGAACGCCCTTCCGGCCGGGAGTCCAATCCTCGACCTGTCCGCGAAACAGTGAGCTCGCCGCAGTCACAGTGTGGCGGCTCTCCATCCGTACACTTTCCCGGCCGCCCCCGCCACTCAGCAACCACTCCACCCCAGCGGATCCAAGAAGCTCCTCACACGTCGAGGAGTCCACCTCGGCTGCGTCAACGTTTTCGCCACCAGAGCTGCAGGCGGTCACCGCGGTGAAGGCCAGTGCAATGGCGGGGAACATGATGGAACGCCTCGGCATCAGTGTCCTCGCGTATTGTCCGTGTCGGTCCGACCGGTGCCGACCTGGTATTCCCGCTCAGCCGCGACCATGAGATCCCATATCTCGTCCGATGACATCTTCTGTGTCGCAGCCCAATTCAGAAGCGGGACCATGGCGTTGTGTTCGCCTTCCTGTCGCGCCTCGTCGACGCCCTTAACAGAGTCGTCGCTGTTGTCGTACTCGTTCTCCTTCAGCCATTCCATTGTTTGGGTTTCGAAATACGTCTCGGCCGCGCCACCCACGACCTCGAAGGCCAGCGGAACGGCGATAGCAGCCGCCGCGCCGGTGGGAACTACGACAGCCGCTCCGACCCCAACAGCTGTACCAATAACAGCCGAGGCTGCGAAATCGCGCCAGGCGCCCTGCTGTTCGAGCTCGAGATTGCGCTTCTCCTTGTCCTCGGCGAATTCCGCCCCGATTGCTTCGCTGCGTACTTCGTCCAGCATTCCGTGCATCTTCACACTGTGCATGCCTATCCGCTTGGCATCTCCCGCGTCATCACCTTGGCCAGCCATGGCGCTGGAACTGTAAATCTGCTGTGCAGCGGAAACGGTCTCGTATGCTTCCTTCTCAGTGGCGACTGCTCTGAGGAAGCTCGTGCTTGACATCTGGTCGAAATCGCGCAGGAAGTTTGTTTTCGCCCCGAAGAGGTCGTCGCGCCCGGAAAGCTCACCGCCGCCGCCGAAGTTGGCCGTGGAGTAGTTCAGACTGTCGATGTGGCCCGCCGCCATTCTGGCCAGGCTTTCACGGATTCCATCCTGCTCATCAATCATGCTCGAGGACTGATAATGTCCCACGACGCGGTCCATTAGAAGGGTGCGTTGCTCTCGCGCCTCGATCTGCTCTACCGTCTGCATCTGCGGAATGGACGGGTTCTTGTCATCGTAGGTATAGCCAAGCGTGGCAGACTCCAATGCATGGCCGAGGAACTGGTATCCCGTTACTTTCCCGTCGTCATCCTGCGGCCATGCCCGCGAACCTTCACCGCCTTGGTCCACGAGGTAGTCCCAGTTACTGATCTCGCTCAACCCGTCCTTTTCGGCGCGGCCCGACGCGCCGTTGAAGAACTGGAGCGAAGCTTCAGGGTTGTGTCCCAGAGCTTCCAGTAAATGGGCTACCGGATCCCGCTCCGAGTCGGTGCCCGGAGGGTAGCTCAGTTGAGCCGGGTTGTACTGGTTCTTCCAGAGCAGGTCCGGGGAACCTAGAACTGCGTCCTTCGCTTTTCCGCGTTCAAAGTCGATCAGCCTCTCGCCGTACTTGTTCAGGAATCCGGGGTCCCACTTACCCTCGCGCATGAGCGGGCCTAGAACCTGGAACCCGAACGGAGCGCTCCTCACACCATCCGGCCCCTGAATCCGGTCGTCGCCAAGGGCAATAATGCTGTCCTTCCATTCGTGCATGGCGGGCGAATCGACACGTGTGGCGTTGGCTAGGGTGATGCCGAGATTTTTCTGTACGGAAGCTAGAATGTCGGCACGTTCACCCGTAGGCGTGCGACCTTGCCCGGGATCGGCCAGTGTACGCCAGAAAGCCAAGGTTTCTTGAGCACCGAGTTTGGTGGCGAATCGCTCTGCGAAGGCCGGGTTGTCTCGGTGATACTTGCTGATTTCGTTGAATCGTTCGAGATCGGCATCCGACATGCCGTCGCGTTTACCGGCGAGCTTGACCAGGAGGTCGGCATCGGCGATGCCCTGCTGTCGGTCGGCGTCCTGAAGCCCTTTGTAACCCTTCTCGTCGAAGTCGTACTTACTATTGGCGTGCTCACGCAGGGCGCGGGTTGTGATGCGATCGGTCTCGTTGGCCGCTGCCACAATTCTGTTAATCGCGGTCTGTGCCGTGTCCAGCTCTTCCTGGGTCGGCGGTTTTGGGGCGCCTTCCAGCTCTCGCGTGGGTCCCGAGTACAAGGCGGTACCCTTGCTGTCGATGTAAATATTGCGTTTCAGCCAGGCTTCGACGGTGACGCGTAGGTCCTCCTTATGCTTTCGTAAGTTTGCCTCGGCGTCACGAAGGATGCTGTGGATGCTGCGAGCCTCAGTGACCATGTCGTTGAATTGACGTGCCGTTGTGGTCGTGAAGCTCTTCGTGACGGTAGCGTTGTCGCCCTTCCAGTCTGCAGCGTTTGCCTTGCGCTCGAGGTCGGCGGCATTGACACCGCCATCGCCCCCCTCGGCGAGTAGGATCAGTTTCTTCAGCATCTGTTCCCACTGCGTGACTGCGATGTGCAGTTTGCTGAGATTTAGATCGGATAATTCCTGATATGTCACCATGACTGAACCTTCCCGGTTGCTGACCTAATGGGTATTCCGGAATGCCTGCTGCTTTCCGCTATTTAAAAAGATCGTAAATCCGGGAAACGGTCATGGTGTCTCCCCCCGCCGTTTTCATGTCCAAAGCGATCTTCTGCTCGGTCTTCACCTGAGAGGCTCGTGAATAATCAAGATGATTGGAAATGTGTCCGCAAGCCTCCTTGAGTGTGGCCAACTTGGTGAGCCATGCCTCATTCACTTCAAGAAGGCCGGCACCCATTTCGAGACCATCGTTGGAAAGAGCCGTGGCGGCCTCGGAGGTGGCTGCGCGGGCGTGGTCACCGTTGCTGGACAGCTGGTCTCGAAGGGCACGCGCTATATCGCCCAACTTGCCGAGGGCTTCGTCGTACACCACCAGATCAGTGCTTGAGCTCCCCTTGCCGGGGGTCTGGTTCAGTTGCGTGCTAGCAGTGCTGGACCGGTGCCCTGCCGTGGTCACGGCCCGATTCCACTCATCCCAAGACATCTTCGCGGCCTCCCGTTGCCAGTTGCGGCTGTGACGTGCCAGGACTGGGGTCTGCGTCTTGGGCGGGAGCAAGGATGCTTGACATTGCTTCCACGCCCAGCACAACTGCCGTCACAGCGTGCGCTCCTGACGTCACAGTACAAGCGTGCGGCGGGGGATTGGCTGTGTCGCCAGAACGCGGAACGACTTCGGGCCAGGTATCCGGTCCTGGTTTGCACGCGGCGCGTTCGATGTCAGTAGTACCGGGGCACCTGTGGTCCTGGCCGCGGTCGACGGTTGAGTTTGCTGCCCGACCGAGAAACGTCTAAGGCACTCTCCTGCCGTCCGGTACGGGCCTAAGGCCCCCCGGGGCCCCAACATGCGGCACTCTCCCGATGTGGGAGCACCCCCTGGGACGCGAGAGTTGAGGCATGCGGCAAGCGCGCCGCGAACTACACCTCGCTCAGGACTCAGGGAGACCGAGATGCTCACGTACGAACCGCACCGGGACCGCCACGCCGAACTTCTCCGCGAGGCCGACGCCGAGCGGCTGGCCCGGGCCGCGCGCAAGGCGCGGCGTACCGCCCGCCGCCGGTCCGGCGGCCACGGGCCCGAGGGGCGGGTGAGTACCGGCGGCGGCGGAGAGCGGGAGCGATTCGCCCCCGCCGCCTGAACTCCACGCCCGACGGAGGCAGTCGGGAAGCCGGGCCCCGTCGGGGGATCGGGGCCCGGCCCGGCGTCCGCCCGGCCCGGCGTCCGCCCGGCCCGGCCTCCGGACCGGTACGGGTACCGGTTCCCCGGCGGGACCGGGCCCCGTCCCGGTATGCGGACCCCTCCGGAGAAACAGGTCCCGCGATGTCAGACGCCTGTGCGATGCTCGGCATCGTGGAAACCAGGTCCGTCAGCCCGGTGTTCGTCGGCAGAGCCGGTGAACTGACCGCGCTCACCGAAGCGCTCTCCCGCGCCGCCGCGGGGGAGCCGCAGGCGTTGGTCGTCGGCGGCGAGGCCGGCGTCGGCAAGACCCGCCTGCTGGAGGAGTTCCTCGGCGAGGCGTGCCGGCAGGGTGTCGTGGTCGCCGTCGGCGGCTGTGTCGAGATCGGCGCCGACGGCCTGCCCTTCGCCCCGTTCTCCACCGCGCTGCGCTTGCTGCGCCGCCGGCTCCCCGAGGAGCTGGCCGCCGCCGCCGAAGGCCAGGAGGGCGAGCTCGCCCGGCTGCTGCCCGAGCTCGGCGGCGACGCCTACGGCCACGAGCCGTACAACGAGGACAGCACCGCCCGCCTCTTCGAGCTGACCGTCCGCCTGCTGGAGCGCATCGCCACCGACCACACGGTCGTCCTCGCCCTGGAGGACCTCCACTGGGCCGACGCCTCCACCCGCCACCTCCTCGCCTACCTCTTCCGCACCCTGCGCCGCGGCCGGCTCGTCGTGGTCGGCACCTACCGGTCCGACGACATCCACCGCCGCCACCCGCTGCGGCCCCTCCTCGCCGAGCTCGACCGGATGCGCACGGTGCGCCGCATCGAGCTGTCCCGCTTCACCCGCACCGAGGTGCACCGCCAGCTGACCGGCATCCTCGCCGCCGAGCCCGCCCCCGCCCTCGTCGACGACATCTTCGGCCGCTCCGACGGCAACGCCTTCTTCGTCGAGGAGCTCGTCGTCTGCCGTGAGAGCGGCGCCCCCGGCGAGCTCAGCGACTCCCTGCGCGACCTGCTGCTGGTCCGCGTCGAGCGGCTCTCCGAGGACGCCCAGAAGGTCGTCAGGATCGTCGCCGAGGGCGGTTCCACCGTGGAGTACGGGCTCCTCGCCGCCGTCGCCCGGCTCCCCGAGGACGACCTCATCGAGGCCCTGCGCGCCGCCGTCAACGCCAACATCCTGCTCGCCGTCCCCGACGGCGAGGGTTACCGCTTCCGCCACTCCCTGGTGCGCGAGGCCGTCAGCGACGACCTGCTGCCCGGCGAGCGCTCCCGCCTCAACCGCCGGTACGCCGAAGCCCTGGAGGCCGACCTCTGCCTCGTACGGGCCGACGAGCGCTCCACCCGGCTGGCCAGCTACTGGTACCACGCCCACGACGCCAGCAAGGCCCTCCCCGTGGTCCTGCGGGCCGCCGCCGAGGCCCGCAAGCGGCACGCCCACGCCGAGCAACTGCGGCTGCTGGAGCGGGCCATGGAGCTGTGGGACGACGTCCCCGCCCAGGTCCGCGCCTCCCTGCGGCCCATCGACTACGCCGACGCCTACCCCGCCTGCGGCTGCGACCCCGACAACACCCCCCTCAGCTACCTCGACCTCCTGGCCGAGGCCGCCGTCGCCGCCCGGCTGTGCGGCGAGCGCGAACGGGCCCTGAAGATAGTGAAGCGCGCGCTGCGCCTCCTCGACGGCGACACCGACCACCTGCGCGCCGCCTGGTTCTGGACCGAGCGCTCCCGCCTCATCTCGAACCTCGGGCGGGGCGACGGCTGGGCCGAGATCGCCACCGCCCAGGAGCTGGTACGCGGCCTGCCGCCGTCCGCCGTGCACGCCCAGGTGCTGGCCGTCGCCGCCGGCTGGGGCATGCTGCACGCCCCCGGCCCCGAAAGCCTCGCCGCCGCCGAACAGGCCGTCGAGTACGCCCGGCTCGTCCAGGCGGAGCCGATCGAGCTCAACGCCCGCCTCACCCTCGGCGGCCTCATGGTCGACGCCGGTGACATCGAGTCGGGCCTCGCCGCGATGTACGCGGTACGCGACCGGGCCAGGGAGCTGTCCCTGCGCACCGAGGCCGGCCGCGCCTACATCAACCTCTCCTCCTCCCTGGAGGCCTCCGGCCGCTCCCGCGAGTCGGCCCGCATCGCCACCGAGGGCATCGAGTACGCGCGCACCCGCGGCCTCCTCGACAGCGAGGGCTGGGTCCTGGGCAACCTCATCGAGGCCCAGATCTCCCTGGGCCGCTGGGACGAGGCGAGCGAGGGCGCCGAGCGGCTCCAGCGCATCGCCTACAGTCCCAGGCCCCGCGGCACCGCCCACCTGAAGCGCGCCCAACTCGCCCTGCGCCGTGGTGAACTGACCCTGTGCGAGGAACACCTGGCTCTCGCCCGGGAGGCGTACGGCACGCACGACCCGATGATGCAGTACCAGCTACCGGTGATCACCCTCGAAGTCGCCCTCGCCGCCGCCCGCGGCCGTCTCGCCGACGTACGGGCCCGACTGGCCGACACCGCCGGAGGTGGCTTCCCGACCACCGGCAGCTACCGGTACGCCTGGCCGCTGCTCCTCACCGCCGCCACCGCCGAGGCGGACGCCCTCGGCCTGCCCGCCGCGGCCGAAGGGCGCCCCGAGGTGCTGGACCTCATCCGCACCCAGGCCAGGCGGCTCGCCACGCCCGTCGCCGTATGGCGGGCCTACAGCCTCTTCGTCGCCGCCGAACTGGACCGTGCCGGGGGCAACGGCCGCGCCGACCGCTGGGCCGAGGTGGCCGCCGCCTTCGGCCCGCTGGAGCGCCCGTACGAGCTCGCCCGCGCACGCCACCGCTGGGCCGACGCGCTGCTGGCCGAGGGCGGCGGCCGGGACCGGGCCGCCGAGCTGCTGCGGGAGGCCCACCCGGTCGCCGTCCGCCTCGGCGCCCGCCCGCTGCGCGAGGACCTCGAACTGCTCGCCGCCCGCGCCCGCCTCCCCCTGACGGCGCCCGCTCCCGGCCCCGCCGCCGAGCCGCGGGAGGAGGAGCCGGACGCCGGTTTCGGGCTCACGCCCCGCGAGCAGGACGTCCTGCGCCTGGTGGCGATGGGCCGGACGAACCGCCAGATAGCCGAGGAGCTCTTCATCTCGCCGAAGACGGCGAGCGTCCACGTCTCCAACATCCTCGCGAAGCTCGGCGTCTCCGGCCGCGGCGAGGCGGCCGCCCTGGCCCACCGCCTCCGCCTCCTCCAGGAGACCCCGGCCTGACCCCTCGCCCCGCGGCAACCTCGACGGCCTCAGCGACGACCAGGGTGTGCAACCGGTATCCGGTCTTCGACGGCGAAGGGCCACGCGATGACGAGGACGACGAGAACGAGGACGGGGAGAACGACGACGAGCACGCCGGGGAAGAGACGAACGGCCGCACTCCGACTCTCCGCGGCACTGGCCACCGGGGCCCTCGTGGCCGCGGCCGGTGTGGCGCTGTCGGTACCCGAGGCGTCGGCGGCGACCGCCGGCGCCACCGGCTACGCCACCCAGAACGGCGGCACCACCGGTGGCGCGGGCGGCCAGACGGTACGGGCGACCACGGGAACCGCGATCCACGCGGCCCTGTGCGGCCGGGCGAGCAGCAGCACCCCGATCACCATCCAGGTCGAGGGCACCATCAACCACGCCAACACCGGCAAGGTGTCGGGCCCCAGCTGCAGCACCGCCGACGGCGTGATCGAGCTCAAGCAGATCAGCAACGTCACGCTCGTCGGCGTAGGCGGCGGTGCCGTCTTCGACCAGCTGGGCATCCACATCCGCGACGCCCGCAACATCGTCATCCAGAACGTGACCGTCCGGAACGTCAAGAAGTCCGGCTCACCCACCTCCAACGGCGGCGACGCCATCGGCATGGAGAGCAACGTCCGCAACGTCTGGGTCGACCACGTCACCCTGGAGGCCTCGGGCGGGGAGTCGGAGGGGTACGACGGCCTCTTCGACATGAAGGACAACACCCAGTACGTGACGCTGTCCTACAGCATCCTGCGCAACTCCGGCCGCGGTGGCCTCATCGGGTCCAGCGAGAGCGACCTCTCGAACGGCTTCGTCACCTTCCACCACAACCTGTACGAGAACATCGACTCCCGCGCACCGCTGCTGCGCGGCGGCACGGCCCACCTCTACAACAACCACTACGTGCGCCTCAACGACTCCGGCATCAACTCCCGCGCCGGCGCTCGCGCCAAGGTGGACAGCAACTACTTCGAGGACTCCAAGGACGTCCTGGGCACGTTCTACACGGACGCGGCCGGGTACTGGCAGGTGAGCGGCAACGTCTTCGACAACGTGACCTGGTCCAGCCCCGGTACCGACTACAACCCGGCCGGCCCGAACCCTCGGTCCACCACCACGGTCGCCATCCCGTACACGTACGCCCTCGACCAGGCCGCCTGCGTGCCGGGCGTCGTGAGCCGGACGGCGGGCGCCGGCAAGGGGCTGCGCGTCTCGGACGGCGCCTGCTCGCCGCAGACCCCCACCCCGACCCCCACACCCACCCCGGGGCCGACCCAGCCAGGCGGGACCAACCTCAGCATCGGGGCC
Source organism: Streptomyces sp. NPDC030862 (assembly GCF_055571835.1). Taxonomy (NCBI): domain Bacteria; kingdom Bacillati; phylum Actinomycetota; class Actinomycetes; order Kitasatosporales; family Streptomycetaceae; genus Streptomyces; species Streptomyces sp. NPDC030862. Next base: position 611,141 of record NZ_JBVIEN010000002.1, read on the forward strand.
GGCTCCGACGGCTCCGGCAAGGCCGACGGGACCAGCTACGGCAACGAGTTCGAGACCTACGCCGGGTAGCACCGCGCCCGGCGACGGCTCAGGAGCGGCTCAGGAGCGGCTCAGGAGCGGGTGACGGCCTGTTCGAGCAGGCTCTGCAGGACTCCCTGCTGCTCGGCGGTGAGTCCGGCCAGCGGGGAGTCCTGGACCAGCAGCGCGAGGAGCCGCTCCCGCAGGGCCTCGCCCGCAGGGGTGAGCACGAGGTGCTTGGCGCGGCGGTCGGTGGGGTGGGCGCGGCGCTCGACCAGGCCCCGCTTCTCCAGCTTGTCGATGACGAAGGTGGCGTTGGACGGCTCGCAGCTCATGCGCTCGGCGAGCTCCCGCATCGTCATCGGCCCGGTCATCTCCCGCAGGGCCGTCGCCTGAGCCGCGGTGAGGCCCAGGGTGACGGCGCGTTCGCGCACGTGCTCGGTGATGCGCTGGGCCAGTCCGTTCACCAGGCCGCACAGCTCGCGCTCGGCGGCGGCGGCCCGCGCTTCCGGCCGGGCGTCCAGCTGGGTCTCCGGCTGCTTCGTCATGGGCTCATGCTAGCAAGTCCATCAAGCCAGAATAATTAAAACTTGCATGGTTCTAGCTTGATGCTTATGGTGGCGTCGTCGCTCCGGCAGGGGGCGGCGACGCCACCAACGGCCCATGGGGAGAAGGCTGATGACGAACACCACGAGGGAGCGGCATGCGCCGGGCGAGCGGTCGCGACGACCGGCGGGCATCCGCTCGGTGCGGCTGGGCGACCTGAAGGTGACGTACGTACCGGACGGCGATGTGCGCCTCCGGCCGCGCGACCTGCTCCCGGACACCACCGACGCCGTGTGGGCCGCCCGCCCGGAGTTCCTGGACGCGTCCGGCTTCCTGGTGGCGAGCATCGGCGGCCTGCTGGTGGAGCACGGTGACCGCGCCCTCCTGATCGACGCCGGGTTCGGCCCGCGGGAGTGGCCGGCCGATCCGCGGGGCCCGCGCGGTCGGATCCACGGCGGTGCGCTGCTGGACAACCTGGCCCGACTGGGCCGCCGCCCCGAGGACGTCGAGGCCGTCGCCTTCACCCACCTCCACGCCGACCACACCGGCTGGGCCTCGTACGCAGCCCCGGGCGCGGACCGGCCCGCCTTCGCCCACGCCGCGCATCTGGTGACCGCACCGGAATGGGCCCCTCACGCGGCATCGGCGGCACGGGGCGACGCGGACGAGGAGACCGCCGCCCTGGCGCCCCGCGTCCGTACGGTGGCGGACGGGGAGGAGGTGTTCCCCGGCGTACGGGTACGGCTCACCCCGGGCCACACGCCCGGGCACGCCGCGTACACCCTCAGCTCGGGCGGACAGCGGCTGATCGCCTTCGGCGACGCCCTGCACTCCCCGATCCAGGCCGGCCACCCCGCATGGTCGTCGGCCTTCGACGGCGACCCCGTCCGCTCAGCGGCCCACCGCCGCCGTCTCGTCGCCGAGTTGGAGCGCCCCGACACGATCGGCTTCGGCATCCACTTCGCCGACGTGCAGTTCGGACGGGTCCGGCGCGGCGGGGACGGCCCCGCCTGGCACCCCCTGGACACCTGACCCGGCACGACGACCGCTGTCCGGCACGACGACCCGTGCCCGGCAAGACGACCGGTGGCCCCGCTACCGCTCCTCCCGCTCCTCCCGGGTCTCCCGCGCCTCCCGTGCCGGGGCCTCGACGCGGATCGTGACCTTGCCCGAGCCGAGGTCTATCGGGCCGCGCGAGGGATCGTTGTCCCCGAGGTCCTCGCGGGTGAGCGCGAGCCGGCGCTCCTCGTCGCGGGTGTGCTTGCGTCCCGGTGCGAAGAGCTCCTCCATCAGGTTGAACACTGGCTGCCGCCTCTCAGGTCACCTCCAGCAGGAGGATCTTGTCGTCGCCAGGCCCCGGCGTGCCCCTCGTGTCCGTCTCGCTCGTGACCAGCCAGAGCTTGTTCCCGCCCGCCGGCACCACCGTGCGCAGCCGGCCGTACTCCTCTCCCAGGAACTCCTGCGGCTGCGCGGAAGGTTCCGCTCCGGCCAGCGGGACGCGCCACAGCCGCTCGCCCCGCAGCCCCGCCAGCCAGACCGAGCCCTGCGCCACGGCGATACCGCTCGGCGAGGCCTCGGCCGGCTTCCACTGGGCGACCGGGTCGAGGTACCCCGACCGCCCGGCCTTGCCCTCGGCCTCGGGCCAGCCGTAGTTCCCGCCCGGCTGGATCGCGTTCAGCTCGTCCCAGGTGTTCTGCCCGAACTCGGCCGCCCACAGCCGCTTGTCGGCGTCCCACGCGAGCCCCTGCACATTGCGGTGCCCCCACGAGTAGACGACGGAGTCCGCCGAGGGGTTGCCGTGGACCGGCTGCCCGTCCGGGGTCATGCGCAGGATCTTGCCGCCCAGGGACGCCCTGTCCTGCGCCAGGCCCGTCTCACCGGTCTCGCCGGTGCCCGCGTACAGCATCTTGTCCGGGCCGAAGGCGATCCGCCCGCCGTTGTGGACCGTCCCCTTGGGGATGCCCCGCAGGACCGTGTCCGGCGCGCCGAGCTGCTGCCCGGCCGGCTTCTTCTCGTCGTACAGCATGCGGGCGATGCGGTTGTCCGACTCGGTGGTGAAGTACGCGTAGACGAGGTGGTCCGAGGCGTACGAGGGTGAGAGCGCGAGGCCCATCAGCCCGCCCTCGCCCGCCGGGGCCACCCCGGGTACGGAGCCGAGCACGGTCTGCTCGCCGCTCTCCCCGTCGACGCGCGTGATCGTCCCCTCGTCCCGGGAGGAGACCAGTAGATCGCCGTCGGGCAGCGCGGCCAGCCCCCACGGCGACTTCAGCCCCTCGGTGAGCGTCCGCACCACCTTCACCGTGCCCTTCGCGGGCGGCGCCGCGGGGGACGGGGAGGCGGGGGAGGCCGGTGCGGACGTGGCGGGCGCCGGGGACGCGGCGCTCCGGCCGTCCGTCGGACCGGCGCCGCCACCCCCCGAACAGCCGGCGGCCAACACGAGCGAGGCTGCGGCCGATACGGCCAACCCGGCCCTCACATCAGGACGTTGCACAGTACGAATCCCTTCGCCGGCGGCGGTGCGAGCTGCACGACACTCTTGATACACCGCGCGCGCCGCTCAGGCCGCCACGTGCGTGCGGTCAGTCCCACGAACCCTGCGCCGGCGGCAGCGCCGCGATCTCCGCGAGGTCCTCCGGCGCCAGCCTCAGCGCGGCCGCGCCCGCGTTCTCCACCGCCCACCGCTCGCGCTTCGTACCCGGTACGGGCACCACGTGCGGTCCGCGCGACAGCGCCCACGCCAGCGCCACCTGCGCCGGAGTCACCCCGGCCGCCGGTCCGCCGTGCCGCGCGGCGACCCGGCGCAGGCCCGCCACCACCGGCTGGTTCGCCGCCATCATCTCGGCCGTGAACCGCGGGTGCCGGGCCCGCAGGTCCTCCGGCTCGAAGCCGCTGCCCGGCGTCAGCGTCCCGGTCAGGAAGCCGTTGCCCAGCGGCATCGCGGCCAGGAAGCCCACACCCCGCGCCTCGCACCACGGCAGCAGCCGCCGCAGCGCCTCCGGCGACCACACCGACAGCTCCGCCTGTACGGCGCTCACGGGGAAGACCTGCTGCACCCGCTCCAGCTGGCGAATCGTTCCGTCGTAGAGATCCGCACCCGGCCCGGCGGCCCCCCGCCGCCCCGACCGCACCGCCATCGCACACAGCCCCAGCGCCCGCACCTTGCCGGCCGTCACCAGCTCCGCCATCGCCCCCCACGTCTCCTCGACGGGCACCTCCGGGTCGGCGCGGTGCAGCTGGTACAGGTCGATGACGTCCGTCTGGAGCCGTCGCAGCGAGGCGTCGCACGCCCGCCGCACGTACCCCGGGCGGCCGTTGGCCACGATGTGCTGTTCGCCGACCAGCAGTCCGCACTTCGTCGACACGAAGGCGTCCGCGCGCCGCTCCTTCAGTACCCGCCCCAGCAGCAGCTCATTGGTGAACGGCCCGTACATGTCGGCCGTGTCGAGCAGGGTCACACCGGCGTCGAGCGCGGCGTGCACGGTGCGCAGGGAGCGCTCGCCGTGCTGCTGAGAGGCGCTGTACGCCCAGCTCATCGGCATGCAGCCCAGGCCGACCGCCCCGACCTCGAGCGCTGTCGCCCCGATTGTCCTGCGCTCCAACTCCCCGTACCCCTCCTCGTGCCGTTTCCCAAACTAACCTCCTGACCATGACTGCTGACGTGTGGCTCCCCGTTCCCGCCGACGAGATCGACGGCCTGCCCGCTCCCGCCGAATCCGGCCTGACCTACCGGTTCTGGGACGGCGCCCCCGCCTTCCCGGCCGACCCCGCCGACTGTGCCTTCTACGTCGTCCCGTACATGAAGCCGAGCGAGATCGCGGTGCGCCCGCTCGCCGCCATGACCTCCGTGCGCGTCGTCCAGACGCTCTCCGCCGGGATAGACCACGTGACCCCGGGCCTCGGCTCGCTGCCGCCCGGCGTGGCGCTGTGCAACGCCAAGGGCGTCCACGAGGCCAGCACCGCCGAGCTCACCCTGGCGCTGATCCTCGCCTCGCTGCGCGGCATCCCCGGCTTCGTACGCGGCCAGGACCGCGAGGAGTGGCGGGCCGGCTTCTACCCGGCACTCGCGGACAAGTCCGTGCTGATCGTGGGGTACGGGTCCATCGGCGCCGCCATCGACGACCGGCTCGCGCCCTTCGAGTGCGCGCGGGTCATGCGCGTCGCGCGCTCCGCCCGCACCACCGAGCGCGGGCCCGTCCACGCGCTCACCGACCTGCCCTCGCTCCTCCCGCAGGCCGACGTCGTCGTCCTCGCCACGCCCCTCACCCCCGAGACCCGCCACCTCGCCGACGCGGGCTTCCTGGCCCGCATGAAGGACGGGGCCCTCCTCGTGAACGTCTCGCGCGGCCCGGTCCTCGACACCGACGCGCTCCTCGCCGAGGCCGAGCGCGGCCGGATCACGGCCGCCCTGGACGTCACCGACCCCGAGCCGCTGCCCGCCGCACACCCGCTGTGGCACGCTCCCGGCGTCCTGATCAGCCCCCACGTCGGCGGCTCCACCTCCGCCTTCATGCCCCGCGCCAAGCGGCTGCTGGCCGAGCAGCTCACCCTCTTCGCCAAGGGCGAGCCGCTGCGGAACGAGGTGCTCATTACCACGTGAACACGCTGCGCAGCCAAACGCGCGCGGTACGCACCCGTAACTCAGATGATCGTTACGCAGCGTAGATAGGCCCTGTCCCTGCGTGACGGATCTGGTGTATCGTCCCGATCTGGGGGCACGCGTCGACATGGAATGACGCAGGGGAGCGACGTGATTGCCGATCAGAATCCGAGGGGGGCGACGGGCGATGCACGGTCGATGGACCAACGAACCGACGCGACGGGGCACTCGGCTGCGATCCCGCCGCACACCGGTCGGCGCACCAGCCGGTGCCCCGGCGAGCGCGCCGGCGCCCGCGTCGGCGCCGATCCGGCCGCCCCGGCGGCACACCCGTGCCGGAGCGTTCCGATGAGCGCCCCGGGCATGCTGATCGAGCGCCCCTCCGTCGCCCACGGCAGCGGTCACGGGCCGGGAAGGGGCGGTGAGGCGGGCGGCGCGGGCAGCCTGGTCTGCCAGTTCGCCCTCGCCCTCGTCTGCGCGGCCTACGCCACCGGCGCCGCCCTCGGCTGGGGCTCCGACAAGATGGCCCAGGTGATGGGCGACTTCGGCCTCAGCGCCGCCGCGATCACCGCCTCCGTCTCCTGCTTCCTGTACGCCCGTGCGCGGGGCAGCCGCTTCCGCCCGGCCTGGCTCCTGTTCGCGTTCTCCTCCGCCATGGCCGCCGCCGGGAACTGCGTCTGGGGCTGGTACGAAGTCGTCCTGGGCCGGCCGGTACCGAGTCCGTCCCTCGCCGACCTGTTCTTCCTGCTCTTCGCGCCGCCCGCCATCGTCGGGCTGCTGGTCCTCGCCAAGCGCCCGGTCACCCGGGCGGGCTGGGTCTGCCTCGGGCTGGACTCCTGGCTCATCGGCGGCTCCCTGCTCACCCTGTCCTGGAGCCTGGCCCTCACGCACACGGCCCGCTTCGAGGGCGAGAGCGTCGCCCGGGCCGCGCTCTCGCTCGCGTACCCGCTGCTCGACATCGTGCTGGTGAGCATGGTCCTGGCGCTGCACTTCCGGCGCTCCCAGGCCAACCGGTCCGCCGTCCACACGGCCATCGCGGCCCTCGCGCTGACCGTCCTGTGCGACGCCCTGTTCACCTCACCGCTGCTGCGCGAGAACTACCGCTCCGGCCAGCTGCTGGACGCCGGCTGGTTCGCCGGGTCGCTGCTCCTCGCGTACGCCCCCTGGGGCGCACGCCGCACCGTCGAGAGCGCCGCGCCGCCGCGCGGTCCGCGCCACCTGGGGCACCCGCGCCACCCGGGCCGGCCCGTCGCGGGCTCCCTCGCCGCCCTCACGCCGTACCTGGCAGCGGCCGTCTGCACCCTGGGGATCCTCTACAACGTCATCGAGGGCCGCCGCGTGGACCGCGTCGTGGTCTTCACCGGCTGCACCGTCGTCCTCGCCCTCGTCGTACGGCAGGGCATCATGCTCGTCGACAACATCGCCCTCACCCACGAACTGGCCCAGAAGGAGAACCACTTCCGGTCGCTCGTGCAGGGCTCCAGCGACGTCATCATGATCGCCGCGCCCACCGGTGTCCTGCGCTACGTCAGCCCGGCCGCGTCCGGGGTGTACGGGCGCGAGGCCGACGAGCTCATCGGCTCCGAGCTCGCCTCCCTCATCCACCCCGACGACCTCGGAGCCGTGGTCCACGAGGTGCGGCGCTTCCTGGCCGCCTCCCCCGCGGAGGAGCCCACGACCCGCATCGAGTGCCGCTTCAAGTCCGGCACCGGCGAGTGGCTCAACGTCGAGTCCACCGTCAACCGCCACCAGGGCGGCCTGATCTTCAACAGCCGGGACGTCACCGAACGGGTCCGCCTCCAGGCCCAGCTCCAGCACAACGCCGAGCACGACCCGCTCACCGACCTGCCCAACCGCGCCCTGTTCACCAAGCGCGTCCGCCAGGCCCTCAGCGGCCGCCGGGCCGGCGACTCCGGCACCGCCGTGCTCTTCATCGACCTCGACGGCTTCAAGGGCGTCAACGACCGCCTCGGCCACCAGGCCGGTGACGAACTGCTCGTCCAGGCCGCCCGCCGCCTCCAGGACTCCGTACGGGCGGGGGACACCGCCGCCCGGCTCGGCGGCGACGAGTTCGCCGCGCTCATCCTCGGCGACGGCGGCCACGAACAGGGCGAACGCGAGATCCAGGTCCACGAGATCGCCGACCGCCTGCGGCTCACGCTCTCCGAGCCGTACCGGGTCGAGGGCCAGGAGGTGCGCGTCGCCGCCTCCATCGGCGTCGCCTTCGCGGAGCCCGGCATCAGCGCCGGGGACCTCCTGCGCAACGCCGACCTCGCCATGTACCGCGCCAAGGCGGGCGGCAAGAACCGCGTCGAGCTGTACGCCCCCCAGATGCAGGCCGAGGTCGTCCGCCGTACGACCCTGGCCACCCGGCTGCGCAGCGCGCTGAAGGACGGCGAGTTCGCGCTGCTCCACCAGCCCGTGATCGACCTCGCCACCGGCCGGGTCGCCGCCGTCGCCGCCCAGGCCCGCTGGCGCTCCCCCCAGGGCATCCTGTTCACCCCGGCGGAGTACCTCCGGGTCGCCGAGGACGGCGAGCGCACCGGCGAGCTCAGCCGCTGGCTGCTCGAAGCGGCCGTCGACGCGGCCGCCGAGCGCGGCCGCAGCGGCCACCACGTGCCCGTCACCGTCCGCCTGCCGGCCCGCGGGCTGCTCGACCGGTCCCTGCCGCTGTCGACCGTCGAAGCGCTGCTCACCCGGCACGCCCTGCCCTCCGGCGCCCTGATCATCGAGCTGGCCGACAGCGATCCGCGGCTCTCCTTCGACGAGCTGGAGCACCGCCTGGTGGCCCTGCGCCGCCTGGGCGTACGCGTCGCCCTCGACGGTTTCGGCAGCGGATACGCAGCCATCACCGCGCTTCGCCGCCTCCCCGTGGACATACTGAAACTGGACAGAGGTCTGGTCGAAGGTGTGGTCGAGTCCCCTCGGCTGCACAAGATCACCAGCGGGCTGCTCCGCATCGCCTGCGACCTCGGCATGCAGTCGGTCGCCGAGGGCGTGGACGTACCGGAGCAGGTGCTGGCGCTGCGCGCGATGGGGTGCACGCATGGACAGGGAATGGCCTTCTCCGGGCCGCTCGACGAGTACCGGCTGCGCCGTGCGCTGGTCCGGGACGAGTTCCCGGTGCCCGGCGGCGTCGCCCTCCCCGTCCTCACCGGCTCCACCACGGGCTGCGCGACCGGGTCCACCGTCGGCTCCACCGTGCCCGCGACCCTGCCCGTCCTGCCCGCGTCCCTTCCCCCGATGCGCTCACATAATGAGACGCGTGTCCCACCCACTTGACACTCATGGTGCGCCGGGTGGAGGGTCAATGCCATGCGCACCCGAATTCTCGTACTTGGAAAGCGCGTCGGCTGAGCACGGCCCCTCGATGGCCGTGCGGACCCACACCGGCGCGCTCCCCTCGCTTGCCTCACGGCACGAGGGGTTTTTTGTTGCACTGGCACCCCGCCGAACCAGCTAAACCCACGCAAAAACCCTCAGCTTCGAGAAGAGAATGCCGATGACCGAGCAGGCCACCGGGGCCCACCATCCGCAGCCGCGGCCCCGTACCGGCGGACAGGGAACCTCCTCCGCCACCGTTGAGCACGTCACGGGTGCGCAGTCCCTCATCCGCTCTCTCGAGGAAGTGGGCGCCGACACGGTATTCGGCATCCCCGGCGGCGCCATCCTCCCCGCCTACGACCCGATGATGGACTCCACCAAGGTCCGTCACATCCTGGTCCGCCACGAGCAGGGCGCGGGCCACGCCGCGACCGGCTACGCCCAGGCCACCGGCAAGGTCGGCGTCTGCATGGCGACCTCGGGACCCGGCGCCACCAACCTGGTCACCCCGATCGCCGACGCCCACATGGACTCCGTCCCGCTGGTCGCGATCACCGGCCAGGTCGCCTCCAAGGCGATCGGCACGGACGCCTTCCAGGAGGCGGACATCTGCGGCATCACCATGCCGATCACCAAGCACAACTTCCTGGTCACCAAGGCCGAGGACATCCCGAAGACGATCGCCGAGGCGTTCCACATCGCCTCCACCGGCCGCCCCGGCCCGGTGCTGGTCGACATCTCCAAGGACGCCCTCCAGGCCAAGACCGTCTTCAGCTGGCCGCCGCAGCTCGACCTGCCCGGCTACCGCCCGGTCACCAAGCCGCACGCCAAGCAGATCCGCGAGGCGGCCAAGCTGATCACCCAGGCCAAGCGCCCCGTCCTGTACGTCGGCGGCGGCGTCCTGAAGGCCGGCGCCACCGCCGAGCTGAAGGTTCTGGCCGAGCTGACCCAGGCCCCGGTCACCACCACGCTGATGGCGCTGGGCGCCTTCCCCGACAGCCACCCGCTGCACGTCGGCATGCCCGGCATGCACGGCGCCGTCACGGCCGTCACCGCCCTGCAGAAGGCCGACCTGATCGTCGCCCTCGGCGCCCGGTTCGACGACCGCGTCACCGGCAAGCTGGACAGCTTCGCCCCGTTCGCCAAGATCGTCCACGCGGACATCGACCCGGCCGAGATCGGCAAGAACCGCGCCGCCGACGTCCCGATCGTCGGCGACGCCCGCGAGGTCATCGCCGACCTGGTCCAGGCCGTCCAGGCCGAGCACACCGAGGGCAACACCGGCGACTACAGCGCCTGGTGGAAGGACCTCAACCGCTGGCGCGAGACGTACCCCCTCGGCTACGACCAGCCCGAGGACGGCACCCTCGCCCCGCAGCAGGTCATCCAGCGCATCGGCCAGCTCGCCCCCGAGGGCACCATCTACGCGGCCGGCGTCGGCCAGCACCAGATGTGGGCCGCCCACTTCATCGACTACGAGAAGCCCGCCACCTGGTTGAACTCCGGCGGCCTGGGGACCATGGGCTACGCCGTCCCGGCGGCCATGGGCGCCAAGGCCGGCATGCCGGACCGCACGGTCTGGGCCATCGACGGCGACGGCTGCTTCCAGATGACCAACCAGGAGCTGGTCACCTGCGCGCTGAACAACATCCCGATCAAGGTCGCCATCATCAACAACGGCGCCCTCGGGATGGTCCGCCAGTGGCAGACCCTCTTCTACAACCAGCGCTACTCCAACACCGTGCTGCACTCCGGCCCGGAGGCCACCGGCAAGGAGCCCAGCGCCGGCACCCGCATCCCGGACTTCGTGAAGCTGTCCGAGGCCATGGGCTGCGTGGCGCTGCGCTGCGAGCGCCCGGAGGACCTGGACAAGGTCATCGCCGAGGCCAACGCCATCAACGACCGCCCGGTCGTCATCGACTTCATCGTCCACGAGGACGCCCAGGTCTGGCCCATGGTCGCCGCCGGCACCTCCAACGACGAGGTCATGGCCGCCCGTGGTGTCCGCCCCGACTTCGGCGACAGCGAAGACGACTGAGAGAGAGCTGAGTCAAGAAACATGTCCAAGCACACGCTCTCCGTCCTGGTGGAGAACACCCCCGGCATCCTCGCCCGGATCGCCGCCCTGTTCTCCCGCCGCGGCTTCAACATCGACTCGCTCGCCGTCGGTGTCACCGAGCACCCCGACATCTCCCGCATCACCATCGTGGTCAATGTCGAGGACCTGCCGCTGGAGCAGGTGACCAAGCAGCTCAACAAGCTGGTCAACGTCCTGAAGATCGTCGAACTCGAGCCGAGCGCCGCGATCCAGCGCGAGCTCGTCCTGGTGAAGGTCCGCGCCGACAACGAGACCCGCTCCCAGATCGTCGAGATCGTCCAGCTGTTCCGCGCCAAGACCGTGGACGTCTCCCCCGAGGCGGTCACCATCGAGGCCACCGGTTCGAGTGACAAGCTCGACGCCATGCTGAAGATGCTGGAGCAGTTCGGCATCAAGGAGCTGGTCCAGTCCGGCACGATCGCCATAGGGCGTGGTGCCCGGTCCATCACGGACCGCAGCCTGCGGGCCCTGGACCGTTCCGCGTAACCCTGGTTTCTCGCGTAGCGAGACCCCTCAACTTTCACATCCCTCCCCGCCGTACGGTGGGACGCACCATCAGCACACCAAGGAGAAACCCAGTGGCCGAGCTGTTCTACGACGACGACGCCGACCTGTCCATCATCCAGGGCCGCAAGGTCGCGGTGATCGGATACGGCAGCCAGGGCCACGCCCACGCGCTGTCGCTCCGTGACTCGGGTGTCGACGTCCGCGTCGGTCTGCACGAGGGCTCGAAGTCCAAGGCCAAGGCCGAGGAGCAGGGCCTGCGCGTGGTCACGCCGGCCGAGGCCGCCGCCGAGGCCGACGTCATCATGATCCTGATCCCGGACCCGATCCAGGCCCAGGTCTACGAGGAGTCCGTCAAGGACAACCTCAAGGACGGCGACGCCCTGTTCTTCGCCCACGGCTTCAACGTCCGCTTCGGCTTCATCAAGCCCCCGGCCGGCGTCGACGTCGCGCTCGTCGCCCCGAAGGGCCCGGGCCACCTGGTCCGCCGCCAGTACGAGGAGGGCCGCGGCGTCCCGGCGATCGCCGCCGTCGAGCAGGACGCCACCGGCAACGCCTTCGCGCTCGCCCTGTCGTACGCCAAGGCCATCGGCGGCACCCGCGCGGGCGTCATCAAGACGACCTTCACCGAGGAGACCGAGACCGACCTCTTCGGCGAGCAGGCCGTGCTGTGCGGCGGCGCCAGCGCCCTGGTGAAGGCGGGCTTCGAGACCCTGGTCGAGGCCGGCTACCAGCCGGAGATCGCCTACTTCGAGTGCCTCCACGAGCTGAAGCTGATCGTGGACCTGATGTACGAGGGCGGCCTGGAGAAGATGCGCTGGTCGGTCTCCGAGACCGCCGAGTGGGGCGACTACGTCACCGGCCCGCGCATCGTCACCGACGCCACCAAGGCCGAGATGAAGAAGGTCCTCGCCGAGATCCAGGACGGCACGTTCGCCAAGAACTGGATGGACGAGTACCACGGCGGTCTGAAGAAGTACAACGAGTACAAGACCCAGGACTCGCAGCACCTGCTGGAGACCACCGGCAAGGAGCTGCGCAAGCTCATGAGCTGGGTCGACAACGAGGAGGCGTAAGCCCCTTGGCGGGGGGGGGGGGGGGGGGGGGGGGGGGGGGGGGCGGGGGGGGGGGGGGGGGTGGGGGGGGGGGGGGTGGGGGGGCGGGGGGGGGGAGGGTGGCGGGCGTGCGGG
>NZ_JBVIEN010000002.1:623427-862599 GCF_055571835.1 Streptomyces sp. NPDC030862
AACCCGGGGCTTGACACCATTTGTGGGAGACAACAGGAAGGGAGTGGAAAAGCCCAGGGAGGTGGGGCGAAAAGGAGGGGGGGGAATCCCTTTGGCGGCGGGTCCGGAGGGGAGCTCCGGACCCGCCGCCTTCGTGTCGGCCGGTGTCAGCCGGTGTCCGTCAGGGTTGGACACCGAGGCCAACCACGGATGGGTGATCCTTCCGCAGTGGCGGAAAAGAAACCCCTCATCCGCACTACACTTCTGAACAACAACGCGTCAGGCCCACAGCGTCGTGCGTCTTCCACGCGGCATGCCCCCTCCACCGCCTGCGGCCGTCGGGACGGCCTCCGCACTGGACTTGTGAGGACTCACGTGAGCTCGCACCCCACGAAAAAGCCGGTTGTACTCATCGCTGAAGAGCTGTCGCCCGCCACTGTCGACGCGCTGGGACCGGACTTCGACATCCGGCACTGCAACGGCGCCGACCGGGCCGAACTGCTCCCCGCCCTCGCGGACGTGGACGCGATCCTGGTGCGCTCCGCGACCAAGGTCGACTCCGAGGCCATCGCCGCCGCCAAGCGGCTGAAGGTCATCGCCCGCGCCGGCGTCGGCCTCGACAACGTCGACGTCTCCGCCGCCACCAAGGCCGGCGTCATGGTCGTCAACGCGCCGACCTCCAACATCGTCACCGCCGCCGAGCTCGCGTGCGGCCTGCTCATCGCCACCGCGCGGAACATCCCGCAGGCCAACACCGCCCTCAAGAACGGCGAGTGGAAGCGCAGCAAGTACACCGGCGTCGAGCTCAGCGAGAAGACCCTCGGCGTCGTCGGCCTCGGCCGCATCGGCGTCCTGGTCGCCCAGCGCATGTCGGCCTTCGGCATGAAGATCGTCGCGTACGACCCCTACGTCCAGCCCGCGCGCGCCGCGCAGATGGGCGTCAAGCTGCTCTCCCTGGACGAGCTGCTGGAGGTCTCCGACTTCATCACCGTCCACCTGCCGAAGACCCCCGAGACGCTCGGCCTCATCGGCGACGAGGCGCTGCACAAGGTCAAGCCGACCGTCCGCATCGTCAACGCCGCGCGCGGCGGGATCGTCGACGAGGCGGCGCTGTACGCGGCGCTCAAGGAGGGCCGCGTCGCGGGCGCGGGCCTCGACGTGTACGCGAAGGAGCCGTGCACCGACTCCCCGCTGTTCGAGCTCGACCAGGTCGTGTGCACCCCGCACCTCGGCGCGTCGACGGACGAGGCGCAGGAGAAGGCCGGTATCGCGGTCGCCCGCTCGGTGCGGCTCGCGCTCGCCGGTGAGCTGGTGCCGGACGCGGTCAACGTCCAGGGCGGTGTCATCGCCGAGGACGTCAAGCCGGGCCTGCCGCTCGCCGAGCACCTCGGCCGGATCTTCACCGCCCTCGCGGGCGAGGTCGCCGTACGGCTGGACGTCGAGGTCTACGGCGAGATCACCCAGCACGACGTCAAGGTGCTGGAGCTCTCCGCGCTCAAGGGCGTCTTCGAGGACGTCGTCGACGAGACCGTCAGTTACGTCAACGCCCCGCTGTTCGCGCAGGAGCGCGGTGTCGAGGTCCGCCTCACCACCAGCTCCGAGTCGCCCGACCACCGCAACGTGGTCACCGTGCGCGGCACGCTCTCGGACGGCGAGGAGGTCGCGGTCTCCGGCACCCTGGCCGGCCCGAAGCACCTGCAGAAGATCGTCGCCGTCGGGGACTACGACGTGGACCTCGCGCTCGCCGACCACATGGTCGTCCTGCGGTACGAGGACCGTCCCGGTGTCGTCGGCACCGTGGGCCGCATCCTCGGTGAGGCCGGGCTCAACATCGCCGGCATGCAGGTCGCCCGCGCGGCCGAGGGCGGCGAGGCCCTCGCGGTCCTCACCGTCGACGACACGGTGCCGCAGCAGGTCCTGAACGAGGTCGCGGAGGAGATCGGCGCCACGTCGGCCCGCTCGGTGAACCTGGCCTGACCGGCCCCGTCACGTACACGCACCCGGCCCGCGGAAAGCTCCACGGGCCGGGTGCGTTGCTGTTCGCGCCGGTGATCGTTGAGCGGGTGGACGTGCTTCAGGTGCACGTCCGACCCAGACGCACCTCAGCGAAAGGCCTTGGCATGAGCAACACCGACAAGCGGCAGCAGTTCGACCAGATCGACACGGACGGGGACGGCTTCATCACCGCTGAGGAGCTGCGGGAGGCCCTCGACGGCGACGGCCGCGTCAGCGAGGAGCACCTCGCCACGATCATCCGCATGGCGGACGAGGACGGCGACCGCCGTATCGACTTCGAGGAGTACGCGAAGTTCGTCCGCTAGGGGCACGTGCTCAGAGCCGGTGCGCCTTGAGCGCCATGTGGAGCAGGAGCCGGTCCTCGCCGTCGTCGAGGTCGAGGCCGGTCAGCTGCTCCACGCGGGAGAGGCGGTAGTAGAGCGTCTGCCGGTGGATGCCCAAGGCCGCCGCCGTGCGGCCCGCCTGGCCCGCGCAGTCGAGGAACACCTCGGCCGTGCGGGCCAGTTCCGTGTGCGCGGGGGTGAGCAGGGCGCGGACCGCCGGGTCGTGGGGCGCGTCCGCCGGGAGGGCCGTGAGGAGCCGGTACGGCCCGATCGACGCCCATGGGGCCAGCGGCCCGAGCCGGGGCTGGGCCATGGCGGCGCGGGCGGCGGACGCCGCCTCCCGCCACGCCTCCGCGAGGTCGCCCAGCCCGCGCCGCGGGTCGGCCACCCCCGCGACGGCGGCGGTCGCGCCGCGGGTCGCCCACGCGGCCGTGGGCGTGGCGGCCGCCGGAGCCGGCGTGCCGCCGGCCGCGTCCCGGAGGCGGGTGGCCGCGGTGAGCGCGGGGGCCGGGGAGTCGGCGGAGCGGAGCCGGATCAGGGCGGCGAGGCAGCGGGGGCCGGTGGCCGGCGGCTGCGGGGCCTCCCGGCCCGGCCACGGCAGCGTGCACAGGGCCGCCGCGCCCGGTGCGACGCGTACCGACGGGGTGTCCGCGACAGGCCACGGGGCCACGCACACCAGGGCGTGCAGGCCCTCCGCGTCCGGGCCCAGGGCCGTGCGCAGCGCCGCCAGCGCCATGTCGTACTGCCAGCCCCGCTCGGCCGTGAGCACCGCGCGCAGCTCGCGCGAGAGGTCGGCGCCCGCGCGCTCCTCGTCCGCGAGCAGCGCGCCGATCCGGGAGGCCACCTCCATGGCCGCCGTCAGCCGTTCGGGCGAAGGCCCCGGGTCGGCGTCGAGGAGCCAGACGTACCCGAGGACGACACCCCGATGGCGTACCGGCAGGCAGATCCGGCCCCGGTAGACGCCCGCGTCGGGGGCGGCGGGGATACGGACGGGGCCGGTCGCCCGGGTGATGCCGAAGCCCTCGAACCAGGCGCGCACCGCGGGCGTCGACTTCCGGGTCAGGATCGACCGCGTCCGCACCGGGTCCATCGCGGCGTCGTCGTCGCTGTCGTGCGCGCCGAAGGCGATGAGCCCGAAATCCCGGTTCTCCAGCGTCGCGGGGGCGCCCAGCAGCGCGGAGATCTCGTCGACCAGGTCCTGGTAATCCGCCTTCACCCGGGCATTCTGTCACTCTCCCCTCCCGGCTTCAGACAGATGTATGAGAGGTGGGGCACGGATGCGTGACAGCTGTCGATGGCAGCGCGTGCGCGCGATCCTTAGGTTTCACGGTGGTTCTCCGTGCTGTTCCGGATCTGTACCGGAATGGCCTCCTTCTCTCCGTGTTCCGTGGAGGTGCCCCGTGCTGGGTCCCGTGATCCTTGCCGCGTCGCGCAGTGACAAGATGCGCCGCTTCGTCTCTGCCGCCCCGGGCACCAAGCAGGTCGTCGCCCGCTTCATCGCGGGGGAGAGGGTCGACCAGGTCGTCCCGATCGTCCGTGAGATGGCGGACAAGGGCCTGGAGGTCACCCTGGACGTGGTCGGCGAGGACATCACCACGCACGACCAGGCGCACGCCGCCCGCGACGCCTACATGGAGCTGATCGAGCACCTGGAGGAGCTCGGGCTGGGCGAGAAGGCCGAGATGTCGGTGAAGCTGTCGATGTTCGGCCAGTCCCTGGAGGGCGGGCACGAGCTGGCGCTCGCCAACGTCCGCCGCGTCGTCGAGGCCGCCGCCTCCATCGGCACCACGGTCACCCTCGACGCGGAGGACCACACCACCCTCGACTCGATGTTCGCCATCCACGAGGAGCTGCGGAAGGACTTCCCGCAGACGGGCTGCGTCATCCAGGCGTACCTCTTCCGCACCGAGGAGGACGCCCGCCGCCTCGCCGCGAACGGCAGCCGCGTACGGATCGTGAAGGGCGCCTACAAGGAGCCCGCCTCGGTCGCGTACCAGGACAAGCACGAGATCGACAAGGCGTACGTCCGGATCCTGAAGATCCTGATGGAGGGCGACGGCTACCCGATGATCGGGTCCCACGACCCGCGGCTCATCGCCGTCGGCCAGGAGCTCGCGCGCCGCGCCGGGCGCAAACTGGACGAGTACGAGTTCCAGATGCTGTACGGGATCCGCAGCGACGAGCACGTGCGGCTCGCCGCCGAAGGGCACCGGATGCGCGTCTACACCGCGTACGGAACCGACTGGTACGGGTACTTCATGCGCCGCCTCGCGGAGAAGCCGGCCAACCTGCTGTTCTTCGTCCGCTCGATGATCACCAAGAACTGAAGAATCAGAAGGAGATTCGGAACTCATGGACGCTGTGACCCAGGTCCCCGCTCCGGTCAACGAGCCGGTCCACACCTACGCCCCCGGCTCGGCCGAGCGCACCCGCCTGGAGGCCAAGCTCAAGGAGCTCGCCGAGAACCCCATCGACCTGCCGATGACCATCGGCGGCGTCAAGCGGATGGGCGGCGGTGAGCGCGTGAACGTCGTGCAGCCGCACGCCCACGCCAAGGTCCTCGGCACCTTCGCGGGCGCCACGCAGGCGGACGCCCAGGACGCGATCGACGCGGCCCTCGCCGCCGCCCCGGCGTGGCGCGCGATGTCCTTCGACGACCGCGCGGCGATCATCCTGCGCGCCGCCGAGCTGCTGGCCGGCCCGTGGCGCGAGACCCTGGCCGCCTCGACCATGCTGGGTCAGTCCAAGACCGCCCAGCAGGCCGAGATCGACACGCCGTGCGAGCTCGTCGACTTCTGGCGCTTCAACGTCAAGTACGCCCGCGACCTGCTCGCCGAGCAGCCGCCGGCCAACTCCCCGGGTGTGTGGAACCGCCTCGACCACCGCCCGCTGGAGGGCTTCGTCTACGCGATCACGCCGTTCAACTTCACGGCCATCGCGGGCAACCTCCCCACCGCCCCGGCGCTCATGGGCAACGTGGTCGTCTGGAAGCCCTCCCCGACGCAGACCCACGCCGCCGTGCTGCTCATGGAGCTGCTGGAGGAGGCCGGGCTGCCCAAGGGCGTCATCAACCTGGTGACGGGCGACGGCATCGCCGTCTCCGAGGTGGCCCTGCACCACCCGATGCTCGCCGGCATCCACTTCACCGGTTCGACCAAGACCTTCCAGCACCTGTGGAAGACGGTCGGCAACAACATCGAGAAGTACCGCTCCTACCCGCGCATCGTCGGCGAGACGGGCGGCAAGGACTTCGTCGTCGCGCACCCGAGCGCCGACCGCGCGATCCTGAAGACCGCGCTGACCCGCGGCGCCTTCGAGTTCCAGGGCCAGAAGTGCTCGGCGACCTCGCGCGCGTACATCCCGGCCTCGATCTGGAACTCCGGCTTCAAGGAGGAGTTCGCCACCGAGGTCGACGGCATCAAGATGGGTGACGTCACCGACCTGACGAACTTCATCGGCGCCGTCATCGACGAGCGGGCCTTCGCCAAGAACAAGGCGGCCATCGACCGCGCCAAGGCCGACCCGTCCTGCACGATCGTCGCGGGCGGCACGTACGACGACTCGGTCGGCTACTTCGTCCGCCCGACCGTCATCGCGTGCACCGACCCCGAGAACGAGGTCTTCACGACCGAGTACTTCGGCCCGATCCTCGCGGTGTACGTGTACGAGGACGACCAGTACGACGCGATGCTGGAGCAGATGGAGTCGGTGTCGGCGTACGCGCTGACCGGCTCGGTCATCGCCAACGACCGTGCGGCGGCCGCGTACACGATGGAGAAGCTGCGGTACGCCGCGGGCAACTTCTACATCAACGACAAGTCGACCGGCGCCGTCGTCGGCCAGCAGCCCTTCGGCGGCGGCCGCGCCTCCGGTACGAACGACAAGGCGGGCGCCCCGCAGAACCTGATGCGCTGGACGCTGACCCGCGCCATCAAGGAGACGCTGGTCCCGCCGACGGACTACACGTACCCGCACATGGGCTGAGGTCCGCCCCGCCCCTCGCCAGGGCCCTGAAACGCCGCCCCCGTCCCGGCCCCCACGCCGGACGGGGGCGGCTCGCTGCGCGGGTGCGCGCGCACTCTTGTGCTCATGTGATGCACATGTCAAATTCCCGAGTACCCCACCCGTCATTCACGACGAAGGAGACCCGGGATGAGACGACGCACCACCCGTGCGCGCATCGCCCTGTCCGCCGCACTCGTCTTAGGCTCGCTCGGCTTCGGCACCACCCCCGCCGGAGCCGCGGCCCCCGTCGACGTCCAGGCCGTCGACGTCCACGCCGTCGACTCCGCCGTCGAGCGCCGGCTCGGCGCCGACAGCGCCGGTACGTACGTCGAGGACGGCCGGCTGATCGCCACCGTCACCTCCGAAGCCGCCGCCGAGCGGGCCCGCGCCGCCGGGGCCGTGCCGCGGCTGGTGGAGCGCGGCGCCGCCGAACTCGACGCCGCCATGGCCGCCCTGGAGGCCCGGGCCAAGATCCCCGGCACCTCATGGGGCCTGGACCCGCGCACCAACCAGATCACCGTCGAGGCCGATTCCTCCGTCTCGCCCCGGGCCATGGCCCGGCTGCGGGCGGTCGCCGCCTCGCTCGACGGCGCGGTACGGATCAGCCGCGTCCCGGGCGTCTTCACGCGCGAGGTCGCGGGCGGCGACGCCATCCACGGCGGCGGCTACCGGTGCTCGGCCGCCTTCAACGTCCAGAAGGGGACCACCAAGTACTTCCTGACGGCCGGGCACTGCACCAACGCCGCCTCCAGCTGGTCGGCGACCTCCGGCGGCGCGCAGATCGGCGTAAGGGAAGGCACCAGCTTCCCCACCAACGACTACGGCCTCGTGCGCTACACCAACACGGCCAACACGCCCGGCAGCGTCAACCTCTACAACGGCTCCTTCCAGGACATCGCCTCCGCGGCGGACGCGGTCGTGGGCCAGGCCATCAAGAAGAGCGGCTCCACGACCAAGGTGACGAGCGGGACGGTCACCGCCGTGAACGTCACCGTCAACTACAGCGACGGCCCGGTCTACGGCATGGTCCGCACCACCGCCTGCTCGGCCGGCGGCGACAGCGGCGGCGCCCACTTCGCCGGCTCGGTCGCGCTCGGCATCCACTCCGGCAGTTCGGGCTGCACGGGCACGAACGGCTCGGCCATCCACCAGCCGGTGCGCGAGGCGCTGAGCGCGTACGGCGTCACCGTCTACTGATGCCTCCCGCGTGACGCAGGCGCGTCAGGCGGCTGCCGCGCCTCGGGCGACCACGCGGCGGGCGAGGAAGTCGTCCATCAGGGCGGCGATGTCCGCCGCGTGGGTCTCCAGCGCGAAGTGGCCGGTCGGCAGGAGGTGCACCTCCGCGTCCGGCGAGCCCCGCCGGAACGCCTCCGCCCCGGCCGGCACGAAGATCTCGTGGCCGCGGATGGTGAGGGTGCGGTGGTGCACGGGCATGTCTAACCCACCCATGAGCGCGTGGGTGGTTAGAGGCGAGGGAATCACGCCAGCGCTCAACCCGTCAACGCGCATTGAGCGGTTAGGAAATCGGCCAGATGAAGGGCGGTCAGTTTTGGAGCCCGTCAACCGGTTACACGCGCCCCATGGCGCAGACGAAGACGAACCAGAAGCAGGAATCCACCGCGGCCCCGAAGAAGGCCGCCCAGAACGCCGCCCAGAACGCCACCGAATCGGCGCGGGGCATCGGCGGGGTGACCGCCGACAAGGCGCTCGCCACGGCACGGACCGTCCAGCGGACCGCCGTGTCCGCCGCGTCGACGGCCGCCGAGCGGGCCGCCGGCACGGCGGGCGTCGTGTGGACGGTGGTGAAGGCCCGCAAGGCCGCAGTGGCCGGGGCGGGCGCGGGCGTCGCCACCGCCGTGGCCGGGTCCTACGTGCTCGGCCGCCGCGCGGGCCTGCGGCAACGCGGACCGCTGTCGCGTCTCACGGGCGGCCGCCTGTAAGCCCGGGGTCACACGTCGACCAGCACCTGGTCCAGGGACTTCCGTACGAGATCGGGCACCTCGCAGTCGTCCGCCGGGTAACCCACCGGGATGACCGCGAACGCCTTCTCGTTCTCGGGGCGGCCCAGCACCTCGGACAGGAAGCGCATCGGGCTCGGCGTGTGCACCAGGGCCGCCAGGCCCGACAGGTGCAGGGCCGACAGCAGCATGCCGACGGCGATGCCCACCGACTCGTCCACGTAGTAGTGCTTGTGCTTGGTGCCGTCCGCGCCCAGCCAGTAGCGCTGCTGGAAGACCACGATCAGCACCGGGGCGTCCGTGAGGTGCGGTTTCACGGCGTCCGTGCCCAACGGGCGCAGCGCCGCCAGCCACTCCTCGCCGAGCCGGCCGTCGTAGGAGACCCGCTCCTCCCGCTCGGCGGCCTCACGGATGCGCCGGCGGATGTCCGGGTCCTTGACGAGGACGAACGTCCACGGCTGCTGGTGCGCGCCGGACGGAGCGGTCGACGCGCACGCGATGGCGTCGCGCACCACCTGCTCCGGGACCGGATCGGGCGCGAACTGCCGTACCGTGCGCCGCTGGTCCATGCGCGCGCGCAGCTCCGCCGCGCGGGCCAGGGACTCGGCGGCGGACATCCGCTCGGGGCGGTACGGGACGGGGCGGTAGGCGGCGCCGTGGGTGGGCGTCCACCGTCGTTCGGATGTGGGTGACATGAGGCCGAGTGTGCGGCGCGGTGCGGCCCACGGGAAGGCCGTGGCAGGAGTACGCCGCCACCGCTCCGCACACCTGACCGGATCCTCACCCCGGGGCGTGCCGGGCCTGCCACAGTGGGCCGTATGACCGACGCACCGCGCACCGAACCTCGGACCACCGACCTCCTGCGCACCGCGCACACCTACGCGCTCGCCCCTGCCGTGCTGGACGCCATCCGCGCGATGCTGGAGACCGCCTTCGACGGGGACTTCGGCGACGAGGACTGGGACCACGGGCTCGGCGGCGTCCACGCGTACGTCGAGGACGAGCACGGCGTCGTCGCGCACGGCAGCGTGATCATGCGGCGGGTGGTGCACGCGGGGCGCGCGCACCGCGTCGGGTACGTCGAGGGCGTCGCCGTACGGGCCGACCGGCGCCGGCAGGGCCTCGGCAGCCGGGTGATGGCCGCCCTGGAGGAGGTCATCGACGGCGCCTACGCGTTCGGGGCGCTGTCGGCGTCCGACGAGGGTGCCGAGCTGTACCGGGCGCGGGGCTGGCAGCTGTGGAACGGCCGGATCGAGGCGTACGGGCCGCGCGGCGTGGTGCACCTGCCGCACGAGGAGGACTCGACCTACCTGGTCCCGTCGGCGGGGCGGCCGCTTCCCGCGGCGGAGAAGGGCGCGCTGATGTTCGACTGGCGCGACGGCGACGTGCTGTAACACCGCGCGCAACGCCTCCGAGCGACCCCGCGGGGGCCTCGCGAGCCACCCCGCGGGGCGGCCGCGTCTCAGATAGTAGGAAGTCCGAGTAATTGTGGAGACAGAAGCGTGGCCCGCGCGTAGCGTTGTAGGAGCCGAACGTCTCGCTCCATCCAGCGAATGGCGGTCCGCGAGCGCCCGTGCCCCGGCAGGCCACCCCTGCGGCAGCGCTCCCCGCCCCTTCCGGCGCCTTCGATCATCTCGCTGATCCCCCAGTTGACCAGCTGATCTCAAGGAGTCGACCACCATGGCCACTCAAGCCCTCCGCCGCCGCGTCCGCCACACCACCGCCCGCCCCACCGACGCCGAGCGCAAGAACGCCGCCGCCGCCCTCCAGCGGGCCCTCGACCGCAGGGACAACGGCGGCGCCACCGGGCACTGACCGCCCCGGCCCCGCTCGGCGTATCAGCCGGAACGCCGCACCTCGAAGTGGTCGATCCGCCGCCCGCTCTCCGCGAGCGCCGACACCTTCAGCACCGGCGAAGCACCGCTCACGGCCTCCACCGCGAGGAACGAGAAGCCGGTGTACCGCACGCGTGACCACTCCACGACGTCCGGGTCCGGCAGCCGCGCCTTGGTCCAGTGGAACGTCACGATGTGGTCGTGGTCGTGCACGCGCCCCTCGTAGCCGTCCCGCACGCCCGGCCCGAAGCCGTACAGCTCCCTGCCGGCGCCGCCCGCCGTCACGTACACGATCCCGTCCCGCACCGGATCGGTGGTGGCGCCGATCGGCACCGGGCGCCCCACCTCGCCGCCCCTGATCGCGTCGGTGCGCTCGTAGACGTGGTTGTGGCCGTTGATCACCAGGTCCACCTGGTGCTTGGCGAACAGCGGCACCCACGCGTCGCGCACCCCGCCGTCCGAGGCGTGCGTCGACGTCGAGTACGCGCAGTGGTGGAAGAAGACCACGACGAAGTCCACCGCGGGGTCGCGCCGCAGCGCGCCGAGCCGCCGGTCGAGCCAGGCCGTCTGGGCGCCGTCCGTGTAGCCCAGGTTGGCCGGGATCTCGTACGACACGTCGTTGGCGTCCAGCGCGACGACGCCGACGTTGCCGTAGACGAACGAGTAGACACCGGGCGCCCGCGCCGGGTCCGGGCCGTTGTCCGGCAGGGAGAAGCGGGCCGACTGGCCGCCGTAGCCGTGGGGCGAGTACCACGCCTCCATGTCGTGGTTGCCGGTCGTCACCATCCACGGCACGCTCGCCGCCACGCTCTCCGTCTGCGCCAGGAACTGGTCCCACACGCGCGCGTCGTACGTGTCGGAGTCCTTGCCGTGCCCGCTGTCGTCCGCGTAGCAGATGTCGCCCGCGTGGAGGTGGAACGCCGGGCCCTGCCCCAGGATCAGCTGGTCGTTCGCCAGGGCGTGGTAGCTCACCCCCTGGTCGCCGAAGGCCGTGAAGACGAACCGCTCGGGCGGTGTCGCCGGGGCCGTACGGAACGAGCCGATCGTGCCCAGCCGGGCGGGGGCGGCCGGGTCGAAACCGTCGTGCCCGACGCCGTAGTAGTACGTCGTCCCCGGCTGCAGCCCGTCCAGGCCGGCGTGCAGGTAGTACTGGTCGACCGCCGGGAGCCTGCGCGACAGCGACGGCGTGTGCAGCGGCCGCACCTCGGCCTCGATCTTCCGGCTCAGCTCCCAGGGCGTGAGCCCGATTCGTACGTACGGCCGGGTCACCGCGAGCGGCACCTGCCAGGAGATCCGCATCTGCGTGCGGGGGTCGGCGCCGAACGCGAGGTGGCGCCCGAAGGGGGCCACGAGCGAGCCGTCGACACCCGCGGTCGCGGGCGCCGTGACGAGGGTGGGGGAGGACGGGGACGAAGCGGCGGCGGAGGGGGCCGTGAGGAGACCCGCCCCCGCCGCGCCGGCCGCCGTGCCCGCGAGCACCCGCCGACGGGAGAGCTTCGCCCGCAGGTACGCGTGCTGCTCGGGCATGGACATGCGGCGGGCGAGGGACTCGGGGATGCCGAAGCGTGGGGTGTCTTCAGTCATGGCAGGCAACTTGCCAGTAACTTCCGACGCGCCGCCAGACTCCGGATGAACGAAATCCGACGAACACGGGTGCGGTCACCCGGACGCGCGACGTCCACATCATGGACTCCGCATGTCCGGGCACTGGACCCGGGAGTAGGGTGCCGTCATGTCTCGCAGCATCAATCTCGCAGTGATCCCCGGTGACGGCATCGGCCAGGAGGTCGTGGCCCAGGGCCTCAAGGTCCTTCGCTCCGTCCTCCCGCAGGATGTGAAGCTGGAGACCAAGGAGTACGACCTCGGCGCCCAGCGCTGGCACCGCACCGGGGAGACCCTCCCCGACGCGGAGCTGGACGCGCTCAAGAACCACGACGCGATCCTGCTCGGCGCGATCGGCGACCCGTCCGTGCCGTCCGGCGTCCTGGAGCGCGGGCTGCTGCTGAAGCTGCGCTTCGCCTTCGACCACTACGTGAACCTGCGTCCGTCGAAGCTCTTCCCGAACACCGCGACCCCGCTGGCCGGCCGCCCCGACATCGACTTCGTCGTCGTCCGCGAGGGCACCGAGGGCCCGTACACGGGCAACGGCGGCTCGCTCCGCACGGGTACGGAGCACGAGGTCGCCACCGAGGTCAGCCTCAACACGGCGTACGGCGTCGAGCGCGTCGTCCGCGACGCGTACGAGCGGGCCAACGCCCGCCCGCGCAAGAAGCTGACGCTGGTCCACAAGAACAACGTGCTCGTCTACGCCGGCCACATGTGGAAGAAGATCTTCGACAAGGTCGGCGCGGAGTACCCGGACGTCACCACGGACTACCTGCACGTCGACGCCGCGACGATCTTCTTCGTCACGCAGCCGGAGCGCTTCGACGTCATCGTCACCGACAACCTCTTCGGCGACATCCTCACCGACCTCGCCGCCGCCGTGACCGGCGGCATCGGCCTGGCGGCCTCCGGCAACATCAACCCGACGGGCGCGTTCCCGTCGATGTTCGAGCCCGTCCACGGCTCCGCGCCCGACATCGCGGGCCAGGGCAAGGCCGACCCCACCGCGACGATCCTCTCCGTCGCGCTGCTCCTGCGCCACCTCGGGTACGAGGCCGAGGCCGTCCGCATCGAGGACGCCGTGGCCGCGGACCTGGCCGCCCGGGACGGCTCGACGCCGCGTACGACGGACGAGATCGGCGACGCGCTCGCGGTACGCGTAGCGAGCTGACCCGCCGACTGGAGAAACCCCAGACACAGCCGCCGGGTCGCATTCCGCACCCGGCGGCTTCTCCTGTGCGGCCCCGGGTGCCACCATCAACCCCTGGACCGCACTCAACCGCTCCCCACCCACGCGTTTCGTTCACGGGGCCACCCGGGCGATAATCGAACGCGGGGCCGCGGCATGCGGGAAAGCTCGGACGTCCTAGCAAGTCGTAGCGGCGTGAGCGCGGTCCGTCACAACCAACCGGTGAAGGACACAGCACTCATGACGACGACGCCCACGATCGAGCTCAAGCCCTCCTCGAACCCGCTGTCCGACGCGGAGCGCGAGGCGATCCTGGCCAACCCCGGCTTCGGCCGCCACTTCACCGACCACATGGTGACGATCAAGTGGACGGAAGGGCGCGGCTGGCACGACGCCGAGCTGACGCCGTACGCGCCGCTGTCGATCGACCCGGCCAACATGACCCTGCACTACGCGCAGGAGATCTTCGAGGGCCTGAAGGCGTACCGTCGCCCCGACGGCTCGGTCTCGCTCTTCCGCCCGGAGGCCAACGCCGAGCGGTTCCAGCGCTCCGCCCGCCGCCTGGCCATGCCGGAGCTGCCCGTCGAGACGTTCGTCGCCGCCTGCGACGCGCTGGTCCGCCAGGACGAGGCGTGGGTGCCGCCGCACGGCGGCGAGGAGTCGCTGTACCTGCGGCCGTTCATGATCGCCAACGAGGTCGGGCTCGGCGTCCGCCCGGCCAACGAGTACCTCTTCCTCGTCATCGCCTCGCCCGCCGGCGCGTACTTCCCCGGCGGCGTCAAGCCCGTCTCGGTCTGGCTGTCGGAGAACTACGTCCGCGCCGTCCCCGGCGGCATGGGCTTCGCCAAGACCGGCGGCAACTACGCCGCCTCGCTGCTCGCGCAGGCCGAGGCGGCCGCCAAGGGCTGCGACCAGGTCGTCTGGCTCGACGCGCTGGAGCACAAGTGGGTCGAGGAGATGGGCGGCATGAACCTGTACTTCGTGTACGGGAACAAGATCGTCACCCCCGAGCTCACCGGTTCCCTCCTCGCCGGCATCACCCGTGACTCGCTCCTCCGCCTCGCCCACGACCTCGGGTACGAGTCCGAGGAGGGCCGCATCTCCACCGAGCAGTGGCAGCGGGACACCGAGAACGGCACCCTCACCGAGGTCTTCGCCTGCGGCACCGCCGCCGTCATCACGCCGGTCGGCCTGGTCAAGTCGGAGCAGGGCGAGTGGACCCAGTCGGGCGGCGAGCCGGGCGAGGTCACGCTGAAGCTGCGCAAGGCGCTGCTGGACATCCAGACCGGCGCCGCGGAGGACCCGCACGGCTGGACGCACCGGATCGGCTGAGCCGGTCCCGACAACGGCCCCGGACAGCATGGAAACGCCCGCACCCCCCGCTCGAGGGTGCGGGCGTTCCGCTGCGCCGCGCGTCAGGACGCGGCGGTCTCGGGGGCGGACGCCTCGGGAGCCGGCGTCTCGGACACGGGCGCCGTGGCCGCCGCCTCGTCGGGCCTCGGGAACGCCGCCCGGCTGTTGAGGGTCAGCGCCGTGTACACGCCGCCGCCCACCAGGCCCGACAGGATGAAGCTGCAGTCCACGCCGCCCGTCACGAGCAGCAGCGGGCCCCCGTAGAGCGGGGTCGACACGGCCGCCAGGCCCACCGCCGCGCCCACCGCCCACGCCAGGGTGGCGCGCGGCTCCCAGCCGGCCCGGTACCAGTAGATGCCGCCCTTGGCGCGGCGGTTGTAGACCTGGAGCGCCTCGCGGTCGTACGCCCCGCCGCAGCCGATGTGACCCATCAGCGTGATGACCGCCCACGGCGTGCCGATCGCGGTCAGCAGCAGCACGAACGACGTCATCGCCGACTGCGCGTCCCACGCGAAGTGCCCCGCGAAGACGAACGCCGTCGCCACGGCCGCCACCACGAGCGTGGACGTGGTGCGCGTGGCGCGCGGGATGATCGCGTCCAGGTCGAGGCCCATCGAGTAGAGCATCAGCCCCGCGTTGCCGACCGACCCCGCGCTCGCCGCGATCAGCAGCGGCACCAGGTACCAGGGCGCGGCGGTCTCGACCAGCGGCCCCGCGTAGTCCAGCCCGGCGCGGGCGGCGAGGGCCGTGAACGTACCGAAGAGCTGCGGCACCAGCAGGCCCGCGAACAGGCCGACGCAGGTGGCCCGCCACACGGTGCGCGGGCTGTGCCGCTCGGGCGAGACGTACCGCGTGTAGTCGCCGAGCAGGGTGATGAAGGCGATCGGCCCGCTCAGGCCCGCCGCCACGGCGGACAGCAGCCAGGTCGGCCAGAAGGAGCCCAGCAGGTACGGCGTGTCCGGCGGCGGCGCGGCCGTGAAGTCGCCCGCGTACGCGACGATGCCGAGGGCGAGCAGCACCGTCATGCCGATGGCGAGGGCCCTGCTGAGGCGCAGCAGCAGCCGGTAGCCGAAGACGGCGGCGACCACGGTGCAGCCGGCGAGCAGCACGTACACGAGCGTGTGCGCGAAGGCGCCGGTCGGCACGTCGAAGAGGCGCGACAGCGTGCCGAGCATCACGTCGCCGCCGATCCACAGCGTGAGCGCGGTGTACCCCAGCGACAGCAGGAGGCCGACGATCGAGCCGACGAGCCGGCCGCGTACGCCGAAGAAGGCGCCGCTGGAGGTGGAGAGGTTGGTCGCGGTGCGCAGCGATATGAGCGCCAGCGGCGCGGTGACGATCACGCCGACGACCGTTCCGGCCAGCACCGACGTGACGGCGGGCCACAGGCCGAGGCCGAACGAGACCGGCAGCCAGCCGAAGACGATCACGCCCAGGCACAGGTTCGATCCCAGCAGGATCGAGACGAGGTCACGCGGCCCGCTGGTGCGTTCCGCCTCGGGGATGGTGTCGACTCCGCGCTGTTCGATCTGCATGCGCTGCTCCCTGCTCTCAGCTCCATCAGCTGGTGGGGGTCCTGGTTTGAGTGTCGCTCTAATTGGAGCGGCGCTCAATGTGACCTACGCCGCGCACCCGCGTCAATGCTTCTCGGAAAGAAATCTTGTGGTTAGAGTGGTGCTCAAACAGGAAGGTGTGGTGACGTGCGACTGACCCCCACGGAACGCGACCGGCTGCTGCTCTTCGGCGCCGCCGAGCTCGCCCGGGCCCGCCGGGCCCGTGGCCTCAAGCTCAATGTCCCCGAGGCGACCGCCCTCATCGCGGACACCGTCTGCGAGGCCGCCCGGGACGGCAAGCGCCTCGCCGAGGCGATCGAGGCCGCCCGCTCGGTGCTGGGACCCGACGACGTCCTGCCGGGCGTCGCGGACGTCGTGACCGAGGTCCATGTCGAGGCCGTCTTCGACGACGGCTCGCGGCTCGCCGTGGTCAGCGACCCCATCGGCGGGAGCCTGGGCGAGCAGGCCCCGGGCGCGCTGCTGCCGGGGCCGGAGCACGCCGACCCCGAGCCCGTGGTGCGGCTCCTCGTCACCAACACCGCGAAGGTGCCGGTCTCCGTCACCTCGCACTTCCACTTCTTCGAGGCCAACCCCCGGCTCGACTTCGACCGCGCCGCGGCCTACGGCATGCGGCTCGCCGTCCCCGCCGGATCGTCCGTGCGCTTCGGCCCGGGCGAGAGCGAGGAGGTCGGCCTGGTGCCGATCGGCGGCGACCGGATCGCGATCGGCTTCGCCGGCCTGGTCGACGGGCCGCTGGACGCCCCGGGCGCCCGCGAGGAAGCACTGCGCCGCGCCGCCGCCTGCGGCTACCTCGGCGTACCGGAAACCACTGAGCAGGAGGTCGAGCGATGAGCCGCCCCGGAGGCCACCCCGCCGAAGCGCGCCGCCTCACCCCGTACGAGTACGCCGCCACCCACGGCCCCCGCGCCGGCGACCGCGTCCGCCTCGGAGACTCGGGCCTGACCGTCCGCGTCGAGTCCGACTCGCAGGCGTATGGCGAGGAGTTCCTCGCCGGGTTCGGCAAGACGGCCCGCGACGGCCTGCACCTGAAGGCCGCGGCCGTCCGCGAGACCTGCGACGTCGTGATCAGCAACGTGCTCGTCATCGATGCCGTCCAGGGCATCCGCAAGGTGTCCATCGGCATCCGCGAGGGCCGCATCCACGCCATCGGCCGCGCCGGCAACCCCGACACCCTCGACGGCGTCGACGTCGTCATCGGCACCGGCACGTCGATCGTCTCCGGCGAGGGCCTCATCGCCACCGCGGGCGCCGTCGACACCCACGTCCACCTGCTGTCGCCGCGGATCATGGAGGCGTCGCTCGCCTCCGGCGTGACCACGATCATCGGCCAGGAGTTCGGCCCGGTGTGGGGCGTCGGCGTCAACTCGCCGTGGGCGCTGCGCCACGCCTTCAACGCCTTCGACGCCTGGCCCGTCAACATCGGCTTCCTCGGCCGCGGCTCGTCCTCCCACGAGGCCCCGCTCGTCGAGGCGCTCGCCGAGGGCGGCGCCTCCGGCTTCAAGGTGCACGAGGACATGGGCGCGCACACGCGGGCGCTGGACACGGCGCTGCGCGTGGCGGAGGAGTACGACGTCCAGGTCGCGCTGCACAGCGACGGCCTCAACGAGTGCCTCTCGGTGGAGGACACCCTCAAGGTCCTCGAAGGCCGCACCATCCACGCCTTCCACATCGAGGGCTGCGGCGGCGGCCACGTCCCCAACGTCCTGAAGATGGCGGGCGTGCCGAACGTCATCGGCTCGTCCACCAACCCCACCCTGCCCTTCGGGCGGGATGCGGTCGCCGAGCACTACGGCATGATCGTCTCCGTCCACGACCTGAAGACAGACCTGCCCGGCGACGCGGCCATGGCCCGCGACCGGATCCGGGCCGGGACGATGGGCGCGGAGGACGTGCTGCACGACCTGGGCGCGATCGGCATCACGTCGTCGGACGCACAGGGCATGGGAAGGGCCGGCGAGACCGTACGCCGGACCTTCGCCATGGCCGGGAAGATGAAGGGCGAGCTCGGCCCGCTGGACGGCGACGGGGACGGCGACGACAACGCCCGCGTCCTGCGCTACATGGCCAAGCTCACCATCAACCCGGCGATCGCCCACGGCCTCGCGCACGAGGTGGGCTCGATCGAGGTCGGCAAGCTCGCCGACATCGTGCTGTGGCGGCCGGAGTACTTCGGCGCCAAGCCGCAGCTCGTCCTGAAGTCGGGCTTCCCCGCGTACGGGGTCGTGGGCGATCCGAACGCCGCCACCGACACCTGCGAACCGCTCGTGCTCGGCCCGCAGTTCGGCGCGCACGGCGCCACCGCCGCCGACATCTCCGTCGCCTTCGTGTCGGGCGCGGCCGCCCAGCTCGGCGCCGACAAGATGCCCACGCGCCGGCGCCGGGTCGCGGTACGCGGCACGCGCGGCATCGGCCCCGGAAACCTGCTCCTCAACTCCCGCATCGGAGAGGTGGCCGTCGACGAGCGCACCGGGCTCGTCACGCTCGACGGCGACCCGGTCCGCTCGGACCCCGCCGACTCCGTCTCCCTCAACCGCCTCTACTTCCTCTGAAGTACCTCCCGTGAAGGACCACACGATGTTCCGCATGCCCGCCGAATGGGCCCCGCACGAGCGCACCTGGATGGCCTGGCCCGGCCCCAACCCGACCTTCACCAACGACGAGGAGCTGGCGGAGGCGCGCCGCGCCTGGGCGTCGGTCGCCCGCGCCGTACGCCGCTTCGAGCCGGTCACCGTGGTGCACGGCCCCGGCCAGGAGGAGTCCGCCCGCGAGCTCCTCGGCCCGGACATCGACCTCGTCGAGCGCGACCTGGACGACGCCTGGATGCGCGACATCGGCCCCACCTTCGTCACCGACGGCGAGCAGCTCGCCGCCGTGGACTGGGTCTTCAACGGCTGGGGCGCCGCCGACTGGGCGCGCTGGGAGCACGACTCCAAGATCGCCCGCCATGTCGCGGACATCGCCGGAGTCCCCGTACACAGCAGCCCGCTCGTCAACGAGGGCGGCGCCATCCACGTCGACGGCGAGGGCACCGTCCTCCTCACCGACACCGTGCAGCTCGGCCCCGAGCGCAACCCCGAGTGGACCCGCGAGCAGGTCGAGGCGGAGATCCACGCCAAGCTCGGCACCACCAAGGCCATCTGGCTGCCGCGCGGCCTGACCGGCGACTACGGCATGTACGGCACCCGCGGCCACGTCGACATCGTCGCCGCCTTCGCCCGCCCCGGCACGGTCGTCGTCCACACCCAGCCCGACCCGGCCCACCCGGACCACGAGCTGTGCAAGGCCAACGTCGAACTGCTGCGCAACCAGACCGACGCCAAGGGCCGCCGCCTGGAGGTCATCGAGATCCCCGCGCCGACCGTCCTCCAGGAGGACGGCGAGTGGGTCGACTACTCCTACATCAACCACTACATCTGCAACGGCGGCGTGGTGCTGTGCGCCTTCGACGACCCGCGCGACGAGATAGCGGCCGGCATCTTCCGCCGCCTCTTCCCGGACCGCACGGTCACGCTGGTCGACGCCCGCGCGATCTTCGCGGGCGGCGGCGGCATCCACTGCATCACCCAGCAGCAGCCCAAGGTCTGAGCGGGATCGGGTACAACGTACGAGTGAACGAACCCCAGGCGCCCCAGGTCACACCCGTCACACGGCGGCGAGGCCGCAACGCCGCGCCGCCGCGCGAGGAGGTGCTCGCCGCCGCCATGGAGACCATCGCCGAGCGCGGGCTCGAAGGGCTCACCATGGCGGGGCTGGGGCGCGAAGTCGGGATGAGCAGCGGGCACCTGCTCTACTACTTCCGCACCAAGGACGAGCTGCTGCTCCAGACCCTGGAGTGGAGCGAGGGCCGGCTCGGCGCCGAGCGCAGCGCGCTGCTCTCGCGCCAGTCGGCCCCGGTGCGGGAGCGGCTCGCGGCGTACGTCGACCTGTACGTGCCCGACGGGCCGCGCGACCCGCACTGGACGCTGTGGCTGGAGGTGTGGAACCGGTCGCAGAACGCCGACGACGACGCCCGTGCGCGCCAGGCCGCCATCGAGGGGGCCTGGCACCGCGACCTGGTGGCGCTGCTCGCCGAGGGCGTCTCGCGCGGCGAGCTGCGGCCCGTCGACCCGGACCGGTACGCGGCGCGGCTGCGCGCGCTGCTGGACGGGTTCAGCGTGCACGTCGCCGTGGGCATCCCGGGCACGGGGCGGGCGCAGGTGCTCGACCACGTCCGGGAGTTCATCGAGGACAGCCTCATACCGTGACCGTGAGAGAGAGGGACGGGTCGACCGCATCGTGAGACCCGTCCCCGCCCCTCTGCCCATCTGTGGCAAACTGCCCGGGTGCTTGCTACCACCATGATTATGGGCAGCAGCGCGCCGGTCCGCAGTGACCGCTGAATCGCGGAAGAATCCCCGCGGCAGTGGACACCATGCCCCAGACCCGCGCGCAGACCTCTCGCACCCGCGAGAGGTTTTTTCGTTTTCCGGCACCTACCCCCGGCGGAAGCGAGCGGCGCGCGACGATGGGGGCAGTGGAGCTAAACGTCCGGAGCCGTATCCAACAGGAGCCATCACCGTCATGACCACGGAGACCGACAGCCATTCCGCCGACGCGAGCCCGGTCGACGACAGTTTCCATGTCTTCGACACCACGCTGCGCGACGGCGCCCAGCGTGAGGGGATCAACCTCACCGTCGCCGACAAGCTGACCATCGCCCGGCACCTGGACGACTTCGGCGTGGGCTTCATCGAGGGCGGCTGGCCCGGCGCCAACCCCCGCGACACCGAGTTCTTCGCCCGCGCGGCGAGCGAGCTGCGCCTGAAGCACGCGCAGCTCGTCGCCTTCGGCGCCACCCGCCGCGCCGGCACCACCGCCGCCGAGGACCCGCAGGTCAAGGCGCTCCTGGAGTCCGGCGCCCCGGTGATCACGCTGGTCGCCAAGTCGCACGACCGCCACGTCGAGCTGGCCCTGCGCACCACGCTGGACGAGAACCTCGCGATGGTCGCCGACACCGTCTCCCACCTGCGCGAGCAGGGCCGCCGCGTCTTCGTCGACTGCGAGCACTTCTTCGACGGCTACCGCGAGAACCCCGCCTACGCCAAGGCGGTCGTCCGCGCCGCGCACGAGGCCGGGGCCGACGTCGTCGTCCTCTGCGACACCAACGGCGGCATGCTCCCCGCCCAGATCCAGGCCGTCGTCTCCACCGTCCACGCCGACACCGGCGCCCGCCTCGGCATCCACGCCCAGGACGACACCGGCTGCGCCGTCGCCAACACCCTCGCCGCCGTCGACGCGGGCGCCACCCACGTCCAGTGCACCGCCAACGGCTACGGCGAGCGCGTCGGCAACGCCAACCTCTTCCCGGTCGTCGCCGCGCTGGAGCTGAAGTACGGCCGCAAGGTCCTCCCCGAGGGCTCCCTGCGCGAGATGACCCGCATCTCGCACGCCATCGCCGAGGTGGTCAACCTGACCCCCTCCACCCACCAGCCGTACGTCGGTCTCTCCGCCTTCGCCCACAAGGCCGGCCTCCACGCCTCCGCCATCAAGGTCGACCCGGACCTCTACCAGCACATCGACCCCGAGCTGGTCGGCAACACCATGCGGATGCTCGTCTCCGACATGGCCGGCCGCGCCTCCATCGAGCTCAAGGGCAAGGAGCTCGGCATCGACCTCGGCGGCGACCGCGAGCTGGTCGGCCGGGTCGTCGAGCGCGTCAAGGAGCGCGAGCTCAAGGGCTACACGTACGAGGCCGCCGACGCCTCCTTCGAGCTGCTGCTGCGCGCGGAGGTCGAGGGCAGGTCCCGGCGCTACTTCCGTACCGAGTCGTGGCGCGCGATCGTCGAGGACCGCCCCGACGGCACCCACGCCAACGAGGCCACCGTGAAGCTGTGGGCCAAGGGCGAGCGCATCGTCACCACCGCCGAGGGCAACGGCCCGGTCAACGCCCTGGACCTGGCCATGCGCGCCGGGCTGGAGCGGATCTACCCGCAGCTCGCGAAGCTGGAGCTGGTGGACTACAAGGTCCGCATCCTGGAGGGCGTGCACGGTACGCAGTCGACGACCCGCGTCCTGATCACCACGAGCGACGGCGCGGGTGAGTGGTCGACGGTCGGCGTCGGCGAGAACGTCATCGCCGCGTCCTGGCAGGCGCTGGAGGACGCATACACGTACGGCCTGCTGCGGGCGGGCGTCGAGCCGACGGACTAGACCCATACGGGTGAGAGCGCCGTCGGCTTGTGACTGTGGCGGTCGGGACACGGGTTTCCCGACCGCCACACCGTTCACTGGGAGCCGAGTCGGCCTTCCACTCTGCCCACGAGGTCACGGCACTTCGTGGTGTTCTTGAACAACGGTGCAAGATAGTTGTTCGGATATGCCTCCTCAACGGACTGGATCAGGGCGTCCAGCACGCTTCCCGTGACGTCATGGACCCGGTCGAGCTCCATCTGCCAGTCATACTTCGGGTCGTCCACCTTGCTCAGGTTCAGCTGATTGAAGACCAGCTGCAGAATCAGGCGATTTCCGTGCGTGGCGATTGCGTAGTCCCGGTCGGCCAGATCAGTGCGCCGATCGGCGAGGTCTGCCTCGACGACGCGCATGACTTGTACGCAACGCCAGACCTTGTGAGCGGTCGTCCCGCCGTTGAACAGGTTCACGTACGGAGCTCGTGCCGTGTTCTCGGAGAGCCGCCCCACCGCACTTTTGGCCATCACGGAGTAATAGGGGTCGTTGTAGGCGCACGCCAGCGCCACCAGGGCGTCTTGTACGGTGCAGCCGTCGGCCTCGGCCGGAGGGTTCTCGCCGCGCTTCACGGAGTACTGCTTGCGGAGTGAGAGGAGCATGTCCCGCCGAATCCGCTCCTGCTGCTGGTCCAGTGCGACGAAGTCCCGGCTTTCGACGCTGTTCTGCGTATTGGTAGCCCGCGTGACATCAATGGCGAAGTCAGGAGGGCAGCCTTCGAGCGAGATGAAGCGTACCCACACCCGGGCGTCGTCGAGGGCCTGGGCATCCTTCCTCGCGGCCCGGTGAATGCTGGCCACTGTCTGGGCGCCATTCACCACACTGACGCCTGTGATGGAGAAATCGCCGTAGGTGTGCGTGGCACCGCCGCGAGGTGTCTTCTTGATCGATTCACAGAGGGCTGTGATGCCGTTGTTGAAGTACCAGAAGTGCTGCCCCTGGGTGAGCAGTGTGTTCGTCAGCCCTTCGTTCACGTCGGTGTTTCCCAGTGACTTGCGAAGGTTCTGTGAGAAGAGCCGGTCGCCGTGGTTCTCGTACCAAGAAGCGATCTCGGACGCCTGCACCAATCCGTAGTAGGCCTGATAGGGAAGGTCCACCGTCCCCCACTGCTCGATCGGCACGTTGAGCTCGATGCTAGGGCCGGCGGTGCCCTCCACTACCATGGAGTGGAACTCTTTGAGTCCCAGCGTTTCAAGCGAGACCACAGGGTCGTTTTCGTTGACCTCGTTGAGGAAGTCGTCGAAGACCAGGCGAGCCTCCGCCGGGAGCGTGGTCCTTCCCGTGGTTGCCACCACGATGATGAAGGTGATCGAGGCATCGCTCAGGGCATCGGCGATGGATTTCTGCCGGGCCTGCAGCGCAGGGGAGAAGCGGTCGAAGCGCATGTTGAACAGGTCGCTGCATCCATTGCGGATCTTCAGTGCGTCCGCTTGAGAGAGGCCCGCATCTCCCGAACCGTCCCACTTCGACTGCACGAGAACGATTCGGCGGTTCTCGTTGTCAATGGCGAGCGCATCAATGCCATTGTCGTGGAAACCGTCCACCACTGCTTCGGCCGCTTCTTCGGGTGCCATGCCGGTGAAGCGCTGAATCGCCCGAGCAGCGAGGGCCCGGCTGAGGAAGGCCGGGCGCCGCTGTTTCTCCGGCTTCCCCTCGTAATCACTGAGGTCGATCCGCCCCTCGAAGTCCTCCGTCAGGGAGTCCTCAATGTGTCGAACGCGCAAGGCACGCACAGCCGTCCCACCCCTTGGTGTCGTGTCAATGCGACAAGGTTACCGATCACACAGGGGCTGATCGTCGGTTTATGCGGTAGCGCCTGCTTGCGGCCTCCTTGTCTCCCGCCCTTGACGTGAGGCCGGATTTGCGGCTTCTTAGCCCGAATGGGGTATTTTTGACTCATGAGGACCAGGCGGTTTCCCTTGTGGTCGGCGCTGGCAGGGCTGGTGCTGATGCTGCTGGTCGCCTTGGCTCCCGGAGCTGGGGCCAAGGCCACGGGTCTGTCCGACGCCGGTGACGCCCTCCGACAGGGGCCGGTATACGTCCACCCGCAGGCGGCCGGAGAGCTACCGAAGGCCGACGCGGACGCGCTCGCCGACAAGATCCGTGAGGCGGATAAGCCGGTCTTCGTGGCCGTGCTCCCCGCGAGCGCCGAGTTCCCCCGCGAGAACCTGCTGCGCAACCTGCGCGCCGAGACCGGCATCACCGGTGTGTACGCCGTACGGCTCGGTGACGCGTTCGCCGCCGGGGCCGACCGGGCCGTGATGTCGAACCAGGCCGTGGGCAACATCGTGAGCGCGGTGCGCCAGCCCGGCGCGGACGCCGCGACCCAGCTGGACAACTTCGTCGACCAGGCCCTCCCACTGGCCCGGGGCTCCGCTCCCGGCGCCTGGGAAGGCGTCCCCGGTGACGGCGCGCCCGTCGGCGGGCTGATCACCCTCGGCGCGGTCGCCGCGGCCGGCGGCGCCACCGCCTTCACGGTCGTACGGCGCAGGCGGCAGCGGCGCGAGGCCGAGGAGCGCGAGGCGCTGGAGCGGATGCGGGTCGTCGTGGACGAGGACATCACCGCCTTCGGCGAGGAGCTGGACCGGCTCGACTTCCACCCGGCCGAGCCCGGCGCCGACGACGCGATGCGGGCCGACTACGAGCACGCCCTCGACGCGTACGACAAGGCCAAGTCCCAGATGGGCCAGGCCCGGCACCCCCATGACGTACGGGGCGTGACCGAGGCCCTCGAGGACGGCCGCTTCGCGCTGGCCGTCCTCGCCGCCCGCCGCGAGGGCCGCCCGCTTCCCGAGCGGCGGGCACCCTGCTTCTTCGACCCGCGCCACGGCCCGGCGGCCACCGAGGCCCCGTGGGCCCCGGCCGGCGGCGCGGTCCGCGAGGTGCCGGTCTGCGCGGCGGACGCGGCACGCCTCGCGGAGGGCGAGGAGCCGATGGCCCGCACCGTCGACACCGATTACGGCCGCCGCCCCTACTGGGAGGCCGGCCCGGCCTACGGCCCCTGGGCGGGCGGCTACTTCGGCGGCGGCCTGCTGCCCGGCCTGCTGATGGGCACCATGCTCGGCTCGATGCTGTCCACCCCGGCGTACGCGGCGGAGTACGGCGGCGGCGAGTTCGAGGGCGGCGACTTCTCCGGCGCCGACTTCAGCGCCTCCGACTTCGGCGGCGGTGGCGGCGACTGGGGCGGCGGTGGCGACTTCGGTGGCGGCGGCTTCGGAGGCGGCGACTTCGGCGGGGGAGGGTTCTGACGCCGAGCACCTTGTGACCGGGAACCCCGCCCCCGATACTCGGCCTGACCCGGCGCGGCGCCGGGGAAGGCGGGGGCCGGGGGGCCGGTATGGGCGAAGGCGTGCGCGTCGCACTTCTCTGGCTGGGACTCTTCGGCCTGGTCCATGCCGCCCTGCTCGTGTGCCGGCTCGTGCGCCTGCACACCGACCGGCAGGCCGTGGACGAGGTCATCGCCTCCCGCCCCAACCTGGTGCAGGCCGCCCACCTCGCCGACCCGAGAGAAGCCGACGCCCTCGCGGTACGCCTCCTGCTCGCCGGTCGCGCGGTACGGGTCGACGCCGACGGGCTGATCCTGCCGACGGGTGAGCCGACGCCCGCCGTCGACAGCGGTACGGGCCGGGCGGCCCTGGAAGCGCTGCGGGACGCGATCGGTGCGCGGCCCTCCGGTACGAAGCTGTACGAGGTGCGCGAGGCGGACCCGGAGTTCGCCGGCTACCGGCGGCTGCGGGACGAGGCGGTACGGCGGATCCCCCATGAGGCGCGGATCGGCCGGATGACGGACAGCAGCCGTATCCCGGTGGGTGTGGCGGCCTTCGTCCTGATGTGCGGCATGGCGTTGCACGCGCTGGCGGTACGTGCCCCGGTGCCGTGGCTCGGCGACGGCGGGTGGTGGATCTTCGTCTGGATCCCGCTGTGGGGGCTGGCCACCCTGACGGCTTTCGCCTGGCCGGACGGCGACCCCCGCCCCGGGCTGCTACGGCTGCGGGCGCACTGCGGCGACCTGCTCCGCGCGGCGCTCGGGGAGGAGGATCCCGCCTCGCTGTCCGCGCTTCGGTCGCACGCGTACCGCTCCAGCCGGTCCGAAAGCTGGTGGGAGCGCGGCGGCGCGGACGGCGGCGACGCTGGTAGTTCCTGCGGGAACAGTTGCGGAAGCGGCTGTGGAGGCGACTGACCCGCACCGCGGCGGGCCGGGCAACCGGACGCTGGTGTTCCCTGGTCAGGCGCAGGGTAGGACCGGAACACGTGGGTGCCACCGGCTCGGGGAGTGCGGTATGCGGCGGCGGATAGTCGGTGCCTCGGTCATCACCGCCACGGCGGTGGCCTCCATCGTCGCGGCCTTCGCGGCCCCATGGACACCGCTCTCCGTGTTCGCGATGGCCATGGCGGCTGTCGCGTTCTGCTCGTGGCTCTACGTAGGCATCCTCGGCACCAATGACTACAGGGACTCCTCCACGGGGGGCCGGGGCGACGGGGGGCACGGCCCCGGCGGCGGGTGCGGCGGAGACGCCGGCTGCGGAGGCGGCGGCTGCGGCGGTCTGTGAGCGCTGCTCGCGGCACTCCCCGTACTCTCGGCGACCATGGTCGAACACGATGCCCTCAGTACCACCCGCGCGGCCTACGACGCCGCTGCCGCCACGTACGCGGAGCTGTTCCGCGACTCGCTACGCGACAGGCCGCTGGACCGCGCGATCCTGGGTGCCTTCGCCGAGGTCGTCACCGCGGGCGGAGCCGGTGAAGTCGCGGACCTCGGGTGTGGACCCGGCCACGTCACCGCGTACCTGGCCGATCTGGGGCTGGCGGCGTTCGGCGTCGACGCCTCTCCGGCGATGATCGAGCTGGCCCGGCAGGCCCATCCGGGCCTGCGGTTCGACGTGGGCTCGATGGCCGCGCTGGACATCCCCGACGGCGAACTGGGCGGCGTACTCTCCCGTTGGTCCCTCATCCACACGCCGCCGGAGGAAGTCCCCGCGATCCTGGGGGAGTTCCACCGCGTGCTCGCGCCCGGCGGCCACCTGCTGATCGGCTTCTCGGCGACCGAAGACCCGTCCCGCCTGACGCAGGTCTTCGATCACGCGGTGGCACCGGCCTACCGGTGGTCGCCGGACCACCTCGCCGGGCTGCTGCGCGAGGCCGGGCTGGGGGAGGTGGCCCGGATGGTGTGCGAGCCGCAGCCCACCGACCGGCGGCAGTTCCAGGAGGTGCAGCTCCTGGCCCGCAAGGCCTAGAAGGGAGCCAGGGAGCCGGACCAGGTCGCGGACACCCGGTGCGTGGGGGAGCGGAACCCCGGCGAGCTCGTGTGGTGCGGGTTCCGGTCTAAAGTGCTTCCGTCCCCTCATACCCAGACACGTACGCGCGAGGAGCAGCCGTGACCGACCCGGCGTCCATATCCCTCCAGCAGCAGATCGCCCAGGACCTCCAGGTCAGCGCGTCCTTCGACGCCCGGCAGGAGATCGAGCGGCGGGTGTCCTTCCTCGCCGGCCGGCTGACCTCCACGGGCCTGCGCTCCCTGGTGCTGGGCATCAGCGGCGGTGTGGACTCCACGACCGCGGGCCGCCTGTGCCAGCTCGCGGTCGAGCGGGTCCGGGCCGCCGGGCAGGACGCCACCTTCTATGCGATGCGCCTGCCCTACGGCGTCCAGGCCGACGAGCAGGACGCGCAGGTGGCGCTCGACTTCATCCGCGCCGACCGGGTCCTGACCGTCGACGTGAAGCCCGCCAGCGACGCCGCCCTGGAGGCCGCGCTGGCCGGGGGCACGGCCTTCCGTGACGCGCACCACCAGGACTTCGTCCACGGCAACATCAAGGCGCGTCAGCGCATGATCGCCCAGTACGCGGTCGCGGGCGCGTACGACGGCCTGGTGGTCGGCACCGACCACGCCGCCGAGGCGGTCTCCGGGTTCTTCACCAAGTTCGGCGACGGCGCGGCCGACGTGGTCCCGCTCACCGGCCTCACCAAGCGCCGCGTCCGGGCCATCGCGGAGGCCCTGGGCGCCCCGGCCTCGCTGGTGTGGAAGACCCCCACCGCGGACCTGGAGACCCTGAAGCCGGGCCTGCCGGACGAGGAGGCGCTCGGCGTCACGTACGACGACATCGACGACTTCCTGGAGGGCAAGCCGGTCTCCGAGGCCGCCTTCGCGGCCATCGTCCGCCGCTACGAGCTCACCGAGCACAAGCGTCAGCTGCCGATCGCCCCCTGAGCCGCCGCACGGTCAACTCGCCGCCTCGCGCAGAGCACCGATCCGGTGAACTTCCGTCACCGTAAGGGTGGTCGGCCGTTACCGCGCGTGGTGGCGGTGACCTGCGATGATCACCGCCGTACCGCGAGGATCGGGGGGTTTTGCCTTCTTGATCAGGTGGGGGGTGCTTCCTAGGGTCCGCGCCATGAGCATCCCCACCGAGCCCATCGGCAGCATCCCCCGCCCGCGCGCCCTCCAGCAGGCCCTCGCCGAGCACGCCGCGGGGCGGCTGGGCGACGAGGAACTGGCGAAACTGCAGAAGCAGGCCACCGCCGAGACCCTCGCCCGGCTGGAGAGCCTCGGCTGTCCCGTACTCGTCGACGGTGAGCAGTCCAAGCCGAGCTTCGTCACGTACCCGATCGCGGGGCTCGCCGGCCTCGCCCCGGACGGCGCCGTCATCCCCTTCGCCGATGGCCACACCCGTCAGCTGCCCCGCCTGACCGCCGGGCCGTTCCGCTACCAGGTCCACGCGGACACCTACCTGCGCAACGCCCAGAACCACACCGACCGCCCCATCAAGCAGGCGGTCATCGCGCCGTCCGCCCTCAGCCTGCTCTACCCGGGCGACGGCATCGGCGGCTACTCCCGCGAGGCGTTCCTGCGCGACCTCGCCGACGAGGCGGAGGCCGACATCCGGGGCTGTCTGGAAGCGGGCGCCCACGGTGTACAGCTCGACTTCACCGAAGGGCGGCTGTCGCTCAAACTGGACCCGAGCGGCGGGGTGCTGGACCAGTTCATCGAGCTCAACAACGTGGTGCTCGGCCGGTTCTCCGACGACGAGCGGGCCCGCATCGGCGTCCACACCTGCCCGGGCGGCGACCAGGACTCCACGCACAGCCTCGACATCGACTACGCGGAGCTGCTGCCCAAGCTCTTCCAGCTCAAGGCCGGGAACTTCTACGTCCAGCTGGCGAGCGAGCCCGACCCCGAGCGCGTACTCCGCATCATCGCCGAACAACTGCGGCCGGACGTCCGGGTGTTCATCGGCGTGACGGATCCGATCGGCGTGGCCGTCGAGACGCCGGAGGAGGTACGCGACCGGGTGCTGCTCGCGGCCCGCCACATCCCGGTCGACCAGCTGGGCACCTGCGACGACTGCGGCTTCGCGCCCTTCGCGGACGACACCTCCACCTCGCGCGACCTCGCCTTCGCCAAGATCGAGGCCCGCGTACGCGGAACGGAACTGGCGGCCCAGGCCCTGGGTCTCTGAGCGCGAGCCCCTACGCCTGGTTGCGGTGCCGGGCCGCCCTTGCTCCGAGTGTGGCGGGCGCGTTGCCGGGTGGCGGGTGGGTGGGTGGTGTTCAGGCTGGTGGGCGGGGGCGAGCCGACCGGGCGGCCGAGCGGTGGCGCCGGTAGTAGGAGAAGGTGACGGCAGCGGTCAGCGGCCCCCACAGGGCCAACGGCTGGTAGAGGATGCCGACGACAAGGCTTCCGAGGGGCGTCATGTCATCGTGCGGATACGCCCACCACCAGGGCACGACGGCCCAGATCAGCGTCAGAGCCACCGAGCCGAGGGCGGCGGGGACGACGACGGCCAGGGGCCGGACCCGTCGCCCTCCGATCAGCGGTATCCAGCACGGCACGACCTCGCCCCAAGGTCGTACCAGCCCGATCGTCAGGAGGGCGATCAGCTCGCAGACCACGCTCAGCGTGAGCATCACCACCTTGGAACCGAAGGTCTCGAACGGCACGAAGCCTTCCTCGGTGTAGCCGGCGGGGTGCCCCAGCACCATGACGATGCGCCACAGGCCGCTCGGCAGGACGACGAGCGCGGTCAGGTGAGCGGCCCAGACCGCCCAACGGGGCGGTGCGGGTACGGAGACGACCGGGGTAAAAGGCGGCTGCATGCTCATGCGTCTCATCATCGAGCGGCCCCCGGCGCATGCCATCAGCCTGCACGGCTGACTGGACTGACCACGGGAACGAGAACCGCGCCCCGCGCTCAGCCGCGCGGCGGAACCACCGTCATACCCCGAGGCGATGGGCTCGGCCACACCGTCCACGCCCCGCCCCCACGCAGACGCCCCGTAAAGATCTCCGGGTCCGCGAACACATCTCCCGCCACGTGCCTATGCTGCCGTGAGCACCTCAAGATCGTCTGCTGAAACTCACGGGGACATGAACAAGTACACAGTGATGGCCACCGGCCTCCTCCTGTCGCTCGGGCTCGTCACGGGCTGCAGCTCCTCCGACGGCGGCGGGGAGTCCGCCACCGCCAAGCCGAAGGGTGGCGGCTCGGCGTCTCCGAGCGCCAGCGCGGCGCCCAAGGGGCCCGTTTACGGCGGTCCCGCGATACCCGGTCTCGCCGCGAAGCCGGCGTGGAGCCTGCCGGCCGGCCACGCGATCGACCTCGGCGAGACCCTGCTGTTCGTCAAGACCGCCCAGGGCGAGTACGCCCTGGGCCGGGGCTACAAGGAGGAACCCGTCGACGGCTCGGTCGGCACCCTGCACTTCACCAACGACCCTGAGCCCGTCACCCTCGAGTTCCGGGACGTGAAGACCGGCGAGGTGCGCAAGACCCTCAAGGTGGCGACCAGTCGCGTAGCCGCCACGACCTGGCACAACGGCGTCCCGGCGGTCGCGGTGTTCGCCGGCGCCACTACCGAGTCCGACGGCCTGAGCGCCGAGAAGACCACCACCACGGTCACCGTCTACGGCGCCGACGGCAAGGAGCTGGGCAAGGCCCAGCGCGAGGGCGACACGTTCCACGTCCACGAGGGCCACCTCATCGAGCAGGACGGCGACCTGAGCCTGAAGCTCACGCCCATCGACGGCGGGGCCGCCCGCAAGGTCACCTGCACCGGCCAGATCGCGGCGCAGTGCTCCTACGACCCGCGGAACCACGAGATCGACGGCGGCCAGGCCCACGCCCCGCTGATCACCGGCACGTACGCCTTCCACATCGAGAACGTGTCCGGCTACGACAACAAGCGCGAGGAGCTCGTCATGACGGACCTCGCCACCGGCAAGAAGGCGTGGAGCACCGCGGACGTCACCCCGCCCGCGGGCGTGGTCCTGAACGAGGACGGCGAGCGCAGGACCGGCAACCTCCGCGTCCTCGACGTACGCGACGGCCGCATCCTCACCGCCTGGGGCGCGGACGCCCTGACGCCGGACACCTGGATCACGGCGACGTACGACATGGCGACCGGCAAGCAGGTCGGCGGATCCAGCAAGTACGCCTACGCGGACAGCCCCCACGACACCGTCAACACCGAGGGTTCGTCCGTGTTCTCGCCCGACCGCACCCTCGCCGCCGTCGAGACGGAGAACGGCACCGCCGTGTGGCAGCCCGCCGACGGCAAGGAGGTCTGGGCCCAGAAGGAGGAGGAGATCGCGATGAAGCCGCTGCGCTTCTCCCCGAACGGCGTGCTGTACGGCATCACCCAGGAGGACCAGTTCAGCGAGGCGCAGTTCCTCGCCGTCGACGGCCGCACCAAGAAGGTGCTCGCCAAGAGCCTGCCCGAGGAGAACGTCCCGCTGTTCACCAAGCAGTCCGGGTACGGCTACATCAGCACGGCGAAGGGCTTCTTCCTCTTTCCCGCGCAGGACTGAGACGCGGCGCTTGGATTAACCGGGGGGCGTTGTTGGACTGGCGTCGCCGCACGGAGTCCGTTTCGTTGACGGTGCCGCGAGGCGACCGTTACGCCAGTGGCCATGTCGCCACGATTCCGTGCGGTGTGCGCCCTCGCCGCCGCTTCAGCCGCCGTGTTCGCCCTGGCGGGTCCGGCCACCGCCGGACCGCCCCCCGCCGCCGCCCAAGGGGAGCCGTTACTCATCGGCTCCCCGCAGCTCGCGGTCGCCGTCGCCCGCGACTTCCCGCGTGTCCTGTCGTACACCGACCGCGCGAGCGGGGCGCGGCTCCTCGGCAGTACGAGCCCCGTCACGCACGTCACCCTCAACGGCACGGCGTACGCGGTGCGGCTCACGGCCGAGCCAGCCGTCAGCGGCACCGGCGTCCGCTACACCCTCGGCTTCCCCGGCCTGCCGGGGGTCGAGGTCGACGCCGCGCTCACCGTCTCCGGGCGCGTCACCACCTTCAAGGTGACCGCCGTCCGCGACACCGACGCCTTCCGGGTCGGGACCATCGAGATACCCGGGCACGACCTGGTGTCGGTCGGCTCGGCCGAGCCGGGCGCCGCCACCGCGTTCACCCGCCTCGACCCCGACTCGACGCGTACCGCCGATGTGTTCGCGCCCGCGCCGGAACGGGCGGAAGCGGCAGCGCAAGGGGCGTCGTACGCCCTCGTCAACACCGGCTCCCTCGCCGCCGCCGTCGAGTCCAACTCCAGCTACGACAAGCCCTCCGGCCCCACCAACGGCGACGACGCCCGCTTCT
This sequence comes from Streptomyces sp. NPDC030862, assembly GCF_055571835.1. Lineage (NCBI taxonomy): Bacteria > Bacillati > Actinomycetota > Actinomycetes > Kitasatosporales > Streptomycetaceae > Streptomyces > Streptomyces sp. NPDC030862. Next base: position 656,070 of record NZ_JBVIEN010000002.1, read on the forward strand.
GGCACCAGGCCCGGCAGGCGGGTGACGGCGGCGTACGCGTCGGCGTGTGGTCCGGGCAGTGGACCTACCGGGGCGACGGCGCACCCCGGCCCGAGAGCGGCGGCGACCTTCCCTGGGCCAAGGTCGTCGTCACGCCGGACGCCAACGGCGACGGCCGGACCGACTGGCAGGACGGCGCCATCGCCTTCCGTACGATCGGGATCAAGGCGCCCGGCAGCGAGCAGACGCCCGACCGGGTGGTCACCCACATCCCGTTCAACTTCGCCAGCCAGGCCACCCACCCCTTCGCCCGCACCCTCGACGACGTCAAACGCGTCGCGCTCGCCACGGACGGCCTCGGCCAGCTCGCGGTCCTCAAGGGGTACGGCTCCGAAGGCCACGACTCGGCCCACCCCGACTACGGCGGCAACTACAACAAGCGCGCCGGCGGCCTCGACGACCTCAACAAGCTGCTGCGCGCCGGCGAGAAGTGGGGCGCCACCTTCGGCGTCCACGTCAACGCCACCGAGTCGTACCCGGAGGCCCACCACTTCAGCGAGACCCTCGTCGACAAGACGAAGCCCGGCTGGAACTGGCTCAACCAGAGCTACTACATCAACCAGCGCCGCGACGTCACCAGCGGCGACCTGGCCCGCCGCTTCCAGCAGCTGCGCGACGAGACCGACCGCAACCTCAGCTTCCTCTACATCGACGTGTACTACACGCACGGCTGGATCGCCGACAAGACCCTCCAGGCCGTGCAGGCGCAGGGGTGGCACGTGGGCACGGAGTGGTCGGACAAGTTCGAGCGGGCCTCGCTCTGGTCGCACTGGGCCAACGACCTCGACTACGGGGGCGCGACCAACAAGGGCCTCAACTCCCAGATCATCCGCTTCATCCGCAACGGCGAGAAGGACGTCTGGAACAACCACCCCGTCCTCGGCCAGACGGCCCTGGAGGACTTCGAGGGCTGGACCGGCGAGACCGACTTCACCGCCTTCACCGCGAACGTCTGGCAGAAGAACCTGCCCGCCAAGTACCTCCAGCGCCAGAAGATCCTGCGCTGGAACGGGGACGACATCACCTTCACCGGCGGCGTACGCGGCACCGTCGAGAACGGCCGCCGCACCTTCTACGAGCACGGCCGCAAGGTCCTGGACGGGGATCGCTACCTGCTCCCGTGGAAGGGCAAGCTGTACCACTACAACAAGGCCGGAGGCACCAGCAGTTGGGCCGTGCCGCCGGGTGCGTACACGATCTACCAGCTGACCGACAACGGGCGTGTGAAGTCCGGCACCGTACGCCCCGCCCAGGACGGCCGGATCACCCTCACGGCCGCCGCCGGGCAGGCGTACGTCCTCTCCCCGGACCGCGCCCCCGCCCCGCCGCTCCCCGAGCCGCGCTGGGGCGAGGGCACCCCGGTCGCCGACCCCGGCTTCAACGACGCGCGCCTGGACGCCTGGACCCGTACCGGGGCGGTGGCGCGCCACACCGACGAGCAGGGCCGCACCAGCGCCGCGCTGACCGGGGCTGCGGCCGCCGGGCTGGCCCAGCGGATCGAGGGCCTCACACCCGGCAAGCGGTACAGCGCCTCCGCCTGGATCGAGGTCCAGCCGGGTGCCACGCGCCGTACGACCCTCTCCATCGGCGGCGCGTCCGTCGCCGTCGACCGCTCGGCCGTCCCGAACCGGATCGCCGCCTCCGACTGGCACGGGACACGCATGCAGCGGGCCAAGGTCCACTTCACGGCACCCGCCGACGGCCGCGCCACGCTCGCGATCCGCGCCGAGGGCGGCAGCGCGGCGACCGTGCGCGTCGACGACGTACGGATCGTCGCCAACGACCCCGCGACCAGGCCGGGTGCGGTGGTGTACGAGGACTTCGAGGCCGTCGACCAGGGGTGGGGGCCGTTCCTGAAGGGCGACGCGGGCGGGGCCAACGACCCCCGTACGCACGTGAGCCAACTGCACGCGCCCTACACGCAGGCCGGCTGGAACGGGAAAGCGATCGACGACGTCCTGGAGGGCCGCGAGTCCCTCAAGGCCCACGACGAGAACACCGGCCTCGTCTACCGCACCGCCCCGTGGACCGTGCCGATGAAGGACGGGCACAGCTACCGGGTGGAGTACGACTACCAGTCCAGTCACGCGGGCGCGTACGAGTGGGTGACCGGGTACGACCGGGCCGACGGCACCTCGGCGGAGACCCGCCGCACACCGATCCCGCAGCAGCGAACCACCGGACGGTTCAGCGAGACCCTGACCGCCGGGTGCGGCGACACCTGGACGGGGCTGCGCAAGCGCGCCGACGCCCCGGACGGCGCCGACCTCGTCCTCGACCGGTTCACCGTCACCGACCTCGGCCCGGCCGCCCGGCCCGCCGCCTGCGGCACGCTCGCCCTCGCCGCGGGCGAACCCCTGGAGCCGGGGCGGGGACACGACGTCACGGCGACCTTCGGTAACGACGAGGCGACCGCCGTCACCCCGTCCGTCACGCTCGCCCTGCCGGAGGGCTGGACCGCCGAGCCGTCCGGCCCCATCACGCTGGACGCGGTCGCGCCCGGCGCCCAGGCCACCGCCACCTGGAAGGTCACGCCCCCGGTGGACGCGCCGTACCGGGCGTACGCGCTCACGTCCTCGGCCACGTACACGCTCGGCGGCACGGAACGGAGCCTCACCGCCGCCACGTCCGTCCGCACCCTGCCGCCCCCGCCGACCGCCGACGCCTGGGCGAGCGACCTGGACTGGGCGTCGGCCCGCAGCGGCTGGGGGCCCGTCGAGCGGGACATGTCCAACGGCGGGACGGCGGCGGGCGACGGCGGCCCGCTGCGGATCGGGGGAGTGGCGTACGCCAAGGGCCTGGGCACCCACGCTCCCGCCACCGTGCGCTACCACCTGGGCGGGAAGTGCACCGCCTTCACCGCCGAGGTGGGCGTGGACGACGCACAGGCGACGCGGGGCAGCGTGCGGTTCACCGTCGCGGCGGACGGCGTGGAGAAGGCCGCGTCGCCGGTGCTGAGGGCGAGTGACGCCGCCTGGTCCCTGACGGCCGACGTCACGGGCGCGTCCTACGTCGACCTGGTCGTCGGTGACGGCGGCGACGGCAACGGCAACGACCACGCGGACTGGGGGAACGCCCGGTTCCGCTGCGGCGGCTGACGTCCGGACAGACCGGTTGCGGACGGCGGTCGTGTCCGTCCAGTGCGTACGCGTGTCCGATAATGGGAGGGACTTTGGGGGGCGCGTGGAATCATCGGGACTGTCGGCTGCTGCCATGCCGTGCGGGGACAGGTTCGACTGGTTCTGCGAGACGGTGTCCAGCGATCTGATGCCCGTCGCCCTCAGCACCCGGCACACGGCCGACTTCCGGGCGCAGATCACGGACCTCGATCTCGGTCAGGTGCGGTTGTCGGCCTTCGGTTTCTCACCGGTGCTGTCCCGCCGCACCCCGGCCCACATCCGCCGGGGCGATCCCGAACAGTTCCAACTGGCGCTGGTGACCCGAGGTGCGTTCCGGATCGTGCAACAGCGCCACGAGTCGTTGGTGACGGACAGCTTGGTCGTGACGGACACCTCACGCCCGATGGAGAACGAAGCCGTCGGCGCCGACGGGCAGACCGAGGCGGTGGTGCTGCAAATCCCCCGTGCGGCACTGCCGCTGCGCGCGGACAGGGTGGACCGCCTCCTCGCGCGGGGAATCGGGATCGGTGAGGGGTCGGCCGCCGTCCTCGCCGGCTTCATGAAGACGCTCCTCGACCACGGCCCGCGCTGTCGTCCCGAGGAACTGCGCGGCATGGGGTCCGTCGCCCTCGACCTCGCCACCACGTGCCTGGCACGGCAGCTCGGCGATCCCGGTGAGGCGCCGGCCGAGGCCCGTGCGCGGGAGACGGTGCAGCGGGTCCTTCGCTTCATCGACGACAATCTCGGCGACCCGGAGCTCACGCCCCAAGCCATCGCGGATCGGCACGGTATCTCGCTCCGCGGTCTGTACGCCCTCTTCCGCGACCAGCCGTCGAGCGTGGCGGCGTACATCCGCAGGGGCAGGCTGGAGCGAGCGCGCGCGGACCTCGGGCACCCGGGCTTTCGCGGCCGGCCCGTACAGGTGATCGCGGCTCGCTGGGGCTTCGCCAGTGCCACCGCGTTCAGCCGGGCGTTCCGGGAAGCGTACGGAGTCACCCCCACCGAGCACCGCGCGACCGCCCTGGACGGGGCGCCCTAGCTCGTGCGGGCACGCGCTGCACGCAGTGCACAGAAAGCCTGCACGTCACGCACACCGCAGCACCGCGCGCGGGCCTAGATTCACTCGTGTGAGCCGGCGCCGCGGGTCCGCGCCGTGCGGTGCCCGCATGCCCGGCTCCGCTCGCCGGCCCCACCTCCGCCCTCGCGCCCACCCGCCAGGACCGCCCTCCGGTCCGGCTGCCGCGCGGGACCGACGGGCCGGCGGGCCACGTCTCTTACGGCCCTCGGGTGATCCCCGTGAAGGAAGAACTCATGAAGAAGATGCTGGGCGTACTCGCCGCGAGCATGACCCTGCTCGGCGCCGGCCTGGTCACTGTCGGGCCCGCTTCGGCGGCGCCTCCGTACTGGCAGCCGGTGGACACCAACGCGAACTGGAGCTGTTCGACGTACAAGTCGCACCGGCTGTCCTACAACATCAAGTTCAAGACCTGCATCGTGCGCAACGCCAACAACGACGCCCAGGCCGTGCTCGTCGTCCAGAACAGCGGTACCAAGGCCGCCGACATCCGCGGTGTGCTCGAGACGGAGAACACAGGGGGCGTCTACGAAGGCTCCTGGCGCGCCGTGTGCACGCATTCGACGCTCAACCCGGGCTACACCCGCGGCTGCTTCGGCACGACCTTCTCGGGGACCCGCGACATCGCGGCGACCTCCCAGCTCTACATGAACGGTGACGAAGAGGCCAACCTCAGCGTCGACTCGTGGCACGGCTGAGCCACCGCCTTCCTCGTCACTTCACCCCTTCGTAGACCTTGGAGGTCTTCATGCGGAAACTCTCACGACGTGCCGTCAACGGACGTTTTCCCCTGCGTGCCGTGCGCCGCGCGGGAACGGTCATCGCCGCCTTCGCGGCCATCCTGCTGATGGGTTCCCAGCCTGCCTACGCCTCGGACTACTGGCAGGAGATCAAGCCCAACGCCAACTGGCACTGCGGTACCACCACCCCTCTGCACAAGGCTCCCGCGGGCGTGGTCGGCCAGACCTGCATCATCGCCAACTCCAGCGGCTACGCGCAGGCCGTCTCGGTCATCTCCAACAACTCGGGACGGGCGATCGACTTCGGTTCGTTCATCCAGTCCAACCAGCTCTATTACGAGAACGCCCACCACTGCAAATACAGCACGCTCAACTCCGGTTTCCAGCGGGGGTGCCTGGGCCCGAGCGTGTACGTGGGGTGCAAGCCCTTCACCATCACGGCTCACAGCACGTGGCGTGTCGACGGATCGGCCTCTTCGGTGACGTCCCGCTCGTACACCCACAGCTGCTGAGTCCTCACCGCCCCGCCGCACCTTCCCGACGCCGACCCACCACTCAGGGGAACACATGAAGAAGTCGTCCGTACACCGCTGCCTCGCACTGGCCACCGCGATGGTCGGCGCCCTCGCCCTCGCCACGCCTCAGGCCTCGGCCGCGGAAGTGAACTGGAAGCCCGTCGACACGAACTCATCGTGGGAATGCACGACGTACCAGCAGCACAAGGGCTCCCGCAACGTCTTCTTCAAGCTCTGCGGTCTCCACAACAGCAGCGGCGGCCACCAGACCATCCTCGTCGTGCAGAACAAGGCGAGCGTCGCCATCGCCATCGAGGGAGAGATCATGACCAACTACGGCGGCGACGTCGACTGCGCCCCGTCCACTCTCCAGCCCGGCTACACCCGCGGGTGCTACGGCCCGACGAAGACCGCTTCCGGCCTGCTGACGATGAACGCGCGGCTGAACTTCAACGGCATCGACGACCACATCTGACCGAGGGGGCCGGATCGGCGGCCCGGCGGTACGTCGCGGGCGCGGACCGCCCACGGAAGGGGCGGGGGACCGGGGTTGAGCGTTCGATCGCTTTTGAACGATCGTGCGCGATTCATTGACCCTTGTTCGTACGTGTGGGAAAAACCGTTCACCCGAGTGGTCCCGGGTTCAACGACGTACCGCCCCTCCCGGAGGTCCCCCGTGCCCTCCCGCCGCGCCCTCCTGCTCGCCGCCGCCACCGTCCCGCTCACCGCGTCGGTCCCCTCGGCTCTCGCCGCCGACGCGTACGACACCCTCCGCCTCACCTGGCGCGACCTCATCCTCGGCACCGGCTTCACCCCCACCGCCGAGCCGTACGCCACCAAGCTCGCCGACCTCGGCACCACCGCCCGGGGCCTGCGCGCCGCCATGGCCCCGGCGGCCGGGTCCCTGTGGCCCGACCTGCCCTACGCCGACCCCGAACCGGACACCGACGCCGAGTCGTACACGTACTCCGGCAACCTGGGCACCAGCTACCACCGCCTGCGCACCATGGCCGAGGCGTACGCCCAGCCCGGCACCGGACTCACCGGTGACACCACCCTGCGCGCCGAGATCCTCACCGGGCTCGACCACCTCCACGACCAGGCGTACCACGCCTCCCAGGCCCGCTACGGCAACTGGTACAACTGGCAGATCGGCATCCCGCAGGCCCTGCTGGACATCGATGTCCTGCTGTACGACCACCTCGGCGCCGCCCGCATCGCCGCACACTGCGCCGCCGTCGACCACTTCGTCCCCGACAGCGCGGTCGCCGCCTACTCCGGCACCTCCACCGGCGCCAACCGCGTCGACCTGTGCCGCGTCCTCGCCCTGCGCGGCGTCCTCGGCAGGACCCCCGCCAAGCTCGCCCTTGCGCGCGACGCCCTCTCGCCCGTCTTCCCGTACGTCACCTCCGGCGACGGGCTCCACGCCGACGGCAGCTTCATCCAGCACCTGTACGTGCCGTACGCCGGGTCGTACGGCGCCGTGATGCTCGGTGGGCTCGCCCACCTCTTCGCCCTGCTGAAGGGGTCGGCGTGGGAGGTCACCGACCCCGGCCGGCAGGTCGTCCTCGACTCCGTCGAGAAGGCGTACGCGCCCTTCCTCTACAACGGCCTCGCGATGGACGGCGTCTCGGGGCGGGCCGTCAGCCGGGGCGTCCAGCAGGCCGACACCCGCCGGGTCCGCCAGGACGACCACCTGCGCGGGCACGGCGTCATCGCCAGCATCGCGCTGCTCGCGCGCACCGCCTCCGCCACCGAGAAGGCGCGCTGGGAATCCATGGTCAAGGGCTGGATCGCCCGCGACTACGTCAGCCCCCTCCTCGCCAGCCCGGCCCTCGGCGTCGCCGCCCTCTCCCGCCTCAAGGCCGTCGCCGACGGTCCGGCCGCCCCCAGCCCCGAACCGGTCGGCCACCGGCTCTTCCCCGCCATGGACCGCGCCGTCCACCGCCGCCCCGGCTGGGCCGCCGCCCTGTCCATGGCGTCGCGCCGCATCACGTACTACGAGAACGGCAACGGCGAGAACCTGCGCGCCTGGCACAGCGGCTCCGGAATGCTCTACTGGTGGGGCGACACCTACGCCAACGGCCAGTACAGCGACGACTTCTGGCCCACCGTCGACCCCTACCGGCTGCCCGGCACCACCGCCTCCCGCAAGGCCCTGGCCGACGGCGAGGGCGGGGCGTGGGGCGTGGCACGGCCCGACGTGCGCTGGGTCGGCGGGGCCACGGACGGCACCTACGCCGCCGTCGGCCAGTACCTGAAGGGCCTGTCGTCCACGCTCCTCGCCAAGAAGTCCTGGTTCTTCCTGGACGACGCCGTCGTCTGCCTCGGCGCCGGCATCCACGGCCGCGACGGAGCCCGCGTCGAGTCGACCGTCGACAACCGCAACCTGGGCGCCGCCGGAGTCCACGGCTTCACCGTCGACGGCTCGGCCCAGTCCACCACCCCCGGCTGGAGCGCCGGCCTCACCGGCGCCCGCTGGGCGCACCTCGCCGGGCACGGCGGGTATGTCTTCCCCGGGGGCGCGCCCAGCGGCCTCAAGGCGCTGCGCGAGGCACGCACCGGCGCCTGGTCCACCATCAACAAGGGGGCGAGCACGGACCCTGTCACCCGCCGCTATCTGACGCTCTGGTTCGACCACGGGACCGATCCCACGTGGGCGACGTACGCCTACGTCCTCATGCCGGGCGCCACGGCCGCGCAGACCTCGGCCCGCGCCGCCGACACCTCCTGGTCGGCGGTGCTCGCCAACACCAACGACCAGCAGGGAGTCCGCGTTCCCGCGCTCGGCTTCACGGGCGTCACCTTCTGGCTCGCCGGGACGGCCGGGCCGGTGACGGTCTCCGCGCCCGCGAGCGTCCTCATCCGCGAGACCGGCGACACCGCCACCGTGTGCGTCTCCGGGCCCCTGCGGGACGGCGCCGCGATCGACCTGACCTGGCGCCGGGCCGTGGCGTCCGTCGTGTCCAAGGACCCCTCCGTTCAGGTGCTGTCGACCGGCTCCGCGCTGACGCTGCGGATCACGCCCGGCACACTGGGCGCCGTCCACAAGGCGGTGGTGCGACTGGCGTGAACCGCGCTCGACCGGTCCACACCACTTCCCCCGGGAGGCTCCCGTGCCGCCGAACGTGCCCGACTGGACTCGCCGCACCTTTCTCGCCGCCACCGCGTTGGGGTTGGCCATGACAGCATCGCGCGAAGCCCACGCCGACGACGCCGACGCCGACTTCGAGGGGCTGCGCCGGCGCTGGCTCGGCCTCCAGCTCGGCACCGGCTACGACCCGGCCGCCGAACCGTACGCCTCCCGCCTCGCCGAGACCGGCGACCTCGCCGCCCGCTTCCGCGCCTCCATGGCCCCCACCGCCACCACCCTCTGGCCCGGCTACCCCTTCGACCCGCCCTCCGGCATCACCCAGAGCTACCACCGCCTGTGGGCCATGACCCAGGCGTACGCCCAGCCGGGCACCGGCCACACCGGCGACCCCGGCCTCCTCGCCGACGTCCTGCGCGGCCTCGACCACCTCTCGGAGCGCGTCTACCACCCCTCCACCACCCGCTACGGCAACTGGTGGGAGTGGCAGATCGGCAGCCCGCGCCTCCTCATGGACATCACCGCCACCCTCTACGACGCGCTCGGCCCGGCCCGGATCGAGGCCGCCTGCGCCGCCGTCGACCACTTCATCCCGGACGCGGTGCTCACCGACTACAGCGGCACCTCCACCGGCGCCAACCGTGTCGACCTGTGCCGCTCCGTCGCCCTGCGCGGCGTCCTCGGCCGCCGCCCCGACAAGATCGCCCTCGCGCGCGACGCACTCTCGCCCGTCTTCCCGTACGTCACCTCCGGCGACGGCCTCTACGCCGACGGCGGCTTCGTCCAGCACACGTGGGTGGCGTACTCCGGTACGTACGGACAGGTCATGCTGGACGGCCTCGGCCGCCTCTTCGCCCTGCTCACCGGATCCCCGTGGGCCGTCACCGACCCCGCCCGCCAGATCGTCCTGGACTCGGTTGAGAAGGCGTACGCGCCCCTGCTCTACAACGGCCTGATGATGGACAGCGTCAACGGACGGGCCATCAGCCGCGGACTGCTCCGCAACGACGTCCGGGGCACGATGCGCAGCGACCACTACCACGGGCAGGGCGTCATGGCCGCCATCGCGCTGCTCGCGGACGCCGCCGGCCCCGCCGAGCGCGCCCGCTGGCACGCCCGCGTGAAGGGCTGGATCGAACGCGACACCGTCTCCCCGGTCCTCACCGCCGGTCAGTTCGGCGTCGCCGACCTCGCCCGGCTGCACGCGGTCGCCGCCTCACCCGTCCCCGCCGCGCCCGAACCCGTCGGCCACACCCTCTTCGCCTCCATGGCCAGAGCCGTGCACCGCCGCCCCGGCTGGGCCGCCAACATCGCCATGGCCTCCGACCGCATCGCGTACTACGAGTGCGGCAACGGCGAGAACCCGCGCGGCTGGCACACCGGTGCAGGAATGCTCTCCTGGTGGACCGACTCGACCGGCGGCCAGTACACCGACTGGTTCTGGCCCACCGTCGACTGGTACCGCCTCCCCGGCACCACCGTGTCGACGAAGCGGCTCCCCGACCGCGCGGGCGGCGAATGGGGCGCGCCCAAGCCCGACGTGCGCTGGGTCGGCGGAGTGACGGACGGCGAGTATGCCGCCGTCGGTCAGCACCTGCGCGGCCTCGGCTCGACCCTGGACGCCCGCAAGTCCTGGTTCTGCGCCGCCGACGCCGTCGTCTGCCTCGGCGCCGGCATCACCGCCGCCGACGGCGTCCCCGTCGAGACGATCGTCGACAACCGCTGCCTCGGCGAAGCCGGTACGCAGCGCCTCACCACCGGCACCCACTGGGCCCACCTCGAAGGCCACGGCGGCTGGATCCTCCCGGAGGGCACGGCGGCGCTGCACACCCTGCGGGAGGACCGCACCGGCGCCTGGCGCGACATCAACACCACCTCCACCACCGAGCGCCGCACCCGCCGCTACCAGACCCTCTGGCTGGACCACGGCACCGACCCGGCCGACGCCTCGTACGCGTACGTCCTGATGCCCGGCGCCGCCGTGCGCACCGTCGCCGCCCGCGCGCACGACCCCCACTGGCTGGACGTCCTCGCCAACACCGCCGCCCAGCAGGCCGTCGCCGTACGCTCCCTCGGCCTGACCGCCGCGAACTTCTGGCAGCCCGGTACGGTGGGGCCGCTCAGCGCGACCGCCCCGGCGAGCGTGCTCGTCCGCCGGCGGGGCCGGACCGCCACCCTCCACATCAGCGAGCCGCCGCGCACCGGCGCACCGCTGGAGATCATCTGGCACCACCCCGCCCACCGCGTCCTCGGCCACGACACGGCCGTCGAGGTCCTGGCGACCGGCCGTACGCTGCGGCTGCGCGTCACCCCGGGGACGGCCGGGACGGGCCACCGCTGCGAGGTGTCCATCGACTGAAGCACGGCCGGGCCTTGTCGGACCCCCACAAGGGTGAGTGGCCGGGGGCTGGCACTTCCACCGCTCGGCCGAATGGTTCTGTTCAAGGCTCACAGCAGATCAGCCCGGAGACTGTACGGAGTCGACGGCGTGATTTTCTTGGTCGGCTTCGTAGGGTCAGTACATGACCGTTGTCGACGAAACCCAGAGCGAGCCGACCGACGCCCGGGGGCGTGTGGCCGAGCTGCACGCCCTGCGCGAGGAGGCCCGCCGTGGCCCGAGTGACCGTGCGACGGAAGCGCAGCACGCCAAGGGCAAGCTGACCGCGCGTGAGCGCATCGAGCTGCTCCTGGACCCGGACTCGTTCCACGAGGTCGAGCAGCTGCGCCGGCACCGTGCCACCGGCTTCGGTCTGGAGAACAAGAAGCCCTACACGGACGGTGTGATCACCGGCTGGGGCACGGTCGAGGGCCGCACGGTCTTCGTCTACGCGCACGACTTCCGGATCTTCGGCGGCGCGCTGGGCGAGGCCCACGCCACCAAGATCCACAAGATCATGGACATGGCCATCGCGGCCGGCGCGCCGCTGGTCTCCCTGAACGACGGCGCCGGAGCCCGTATCCAGGAGGGCGTCTCCGCGCTCGCCGGCTACGGCGGCATCTTCCAGCGCAACACGCGTGCCTCCGGTGTCATCCCGCAGATCAGCGTGATGCTCGGCCCGTGCGCGGGCGGCGCGGCCTACAGCCCGGCGCTGACGGACTTCGTCTTCATGGTCCGCGACACCTCGCAGATGTTCATCACCGGCCCCGACGTGGTCAAGGCCGTGACGGGCGAGGAGATCACCCAGAACGGCCTGGGCGGCGCCGACGTCCACGCCGAGACCAGCGGCGTCGCGCACTTCGCGTACGACGACGAGGAGACCTGCATCGCCGAGGTGCGGTACCTGCTGTCGATGCTGCCGTCCAACAACCGCGAGAACCCGCCGACGCACACGAGCGACGACCCGGCGGACCGCCGCTCGGACGTCCTGCTCGACCTGGTCCCGGCCGACGGCAACCGGCCGTACGACATGGCCAAGGTCATCGAGGAGCTCGTCGACGACGGCGACTACCTGGAGATCCACGAGCGCTGGGCGCGCAACATCATCTGCGCCCTCGCCCGCCTCGACGGCCAGGTCGTCGGCATCGTCGCCAACCAGCCGCAGACGCTGGCCGGCGTGCTGGACATCGAGGCGTCCGAGAAGGCCGCCCGCTTCGTCCAGATGTGCGACGCCTTCAACATCCCGATCCTCACGCTGCTGGACGTCCCCGGCTTCCTGCCGGGCGTCGACCAGGAGCACGGCGGCATCATCCGCCACGGCGCCAAGCTGCTGTACGCGTACTGCAACGCCACCGTGCCGCGCATCTCGCTGATCCTGCGCAAGGCCTACGGCGGCGCGTACATCGTCATGGACTCCCAGTCCATCGGCGCCGACCTCACCTACGCCTGGCCGACGAACGAGATCGCGGTCATGGGCGCCGAGGGCGCGGCCAACGTCATCTTCCGCCGCCAGATCGCCGACGCCGAGGACCCCGAGGCCATGCGCGCACGCATGGTCAAGGAGTACAAGGCCGAGCTGATGCACCCGTACTACGCCGCCGAGCGCGGTCTCGTGGACGACGTCATCGACCCCGCCGAGACCCGCTCCGTGCTCATCGCCTCCCTCGCGATGCTCCGCACGAAGCACGCCGACCTGCCGTCCCGCAAGCACGGCAACCCGCCCCAGTAAGACCCCGTAGGAGACCTTCGTGACCAACGCTTCCCTCCTCCGCGTCGAGAAGGGCCACGCCGACCCCGAGGAACTGGCCGCCATCACCGCCATCCTCATGGCCCGCGCGGGCGCCCAGCCCGCCGACACGGCCACCGAGCCCCGCCGCTCCACGGCCGGCTGGCGCCGCCTGGAGCGCCAGTCCGGCTTCCGCGCCCCGCACAGCTGGCAGGGCTGACACCCCGGCACCGACGAAGGGCCCCGCGTCCGTGAGGAACGCGGGGCCCTTCGCCATGCCCACAGGGGCGTACGGCACCACGGGAAAGGCCCGCGCACCTTTCGGTGCGCGGGCCTTTCCGTGAACTCCCGGAGACCTACCGCAGACGGGCCATCAGCGCGTGCTCCACGAGCGTGATGAGGGCGCTCTTGGCGTCGGCGCGGTGGCGGGCGTCGGTGGTGATGATCGGGGTGTCGGGGCCGATCTGGAGGGCTTCGCGGACCTCGTCGGGGGTGTACGGCTGGTGGCCGTCGAAGCCGTTGAGGGCGATGACGAAGGGGAGGCCGCTGTTCTCGAAGTAGTCGACGGCGGGGAAGCAGTCGGCGAGGCGGCGGGTGTCCACCAGGACGACGGCGCCGATGGCGCCGCGGACGAGGTCGTCCCACATGAACCAGAAGCGGTCCTGTCCGGGGGTACCGAAGAGGTACAGGATCAGGTCCTGGTCCAGGGTGATGCGGCCGAAGTCCATGGCCACGGTCGTGGTGGTCTTGTCGCCGGTGTGGGTGAGGTCGTCGATTCCGGCGGACGCGGACGTCATGACGGCCTCGGTACGCAGCGGGTTGATCTCCGAGACGGCACCGACGAACGTGGTCTTGCCCACGCCGAAGCCGCCCGCCACCACGATCTTCGCGCTGGTGGTTGAGCGGGCTGCACCGCCGCTAGAGCTTGCGAAGTCCACTGAGCACCCTTTCGAGCAGTGTCACGTCTGGCTGGCCGCCGGCGGACTCGTCGCCGCCGGGCTGGTGGATGGCGACAAGTCCGGCCTCCGCCAGGTCGGCGACGAGGATCCGGGCAACGCCGAGGGGGATGGAGAGAAGCGCCGAGATCTCAGCCACCGACTTGATCTCGAAGCACAGCCGGCAGATCCGCTGGTGCTCGGGCAACTGCCCTTGCAGCCGCGACGGATCGGCCGTGGTCGACACCAGCGCCTCGATGGCGAGCTGGTAACGCGGCCGCGTCCGGCCGCCGGTCATGGCGTACGGACGGACCAGCGGATTGTGGGTGTTTCCCGCGGAGCCCGACGACGAGGCCGAACCCGACTGCGGGCCCCTGCGCCGCTGCTGCCCCGGCTGGATGCGCGGAGCCTGCGGCTGTACGTACGACGGAGGTCCCTGGTAGGGCTGCTGGGTGCCGTGCCCGCTCGGCGCCGAAGGGAAGTTGAAGCGGTTCTGGCCTGCCTCACCCTGTGACTGATGCGCACCGTCGTATGGGTGGTGTCCGCCCGGGGGTGTTGCCACGTTTCTTCCTCCTCCGACTACCGTTCGCCGGTCCATGTCCCTGTGGACCCGCGCCACCGCACCTTATGGCGCGGTGGCGATAAACGCACGGTCCGTCTGCTAGTTGAGAAGACTTCCCTGGAGTTCCGCACGCAGATCCGGGGTAAGGACAGTGCCCGCACGGTCGACCAGAAGCGCCATCTCGTAGCCGACGAGACCGATGTCGGCGTCCGGGTGGGCGAGGACGGCCAGCGAGGAGCCGTCCGAGATCGACATGATGAAGAGGAAGCCGCGCTCCATCTCCACCACGGTCTGGTTGACCGCACCGCCTTCGAAGATCCGGGACGCCCCCGCGGTCAGCGAGGTCAGTCCGGAGGCGACGGCGGCGAGCTGGTCGGCACGGTCACGGGGAAAACCCTCGGACATCGCCAGCAGGAGTCCGTCGGCGGAGACCACCACCGTGTGGGACACCCCGGGGGTGTTGTCCACGAAGTTGGTGATCAACCAGTTCAGATTCTGCGCCGCCTGGCTCATCGGGCTCACACTAACGCTCCTGGTTGTAGGTGCTACCCGGGCCGAGGCCCGGTCCGTTCGTGTCCGTTCCCGCGTTGCGTCCCTGCTGGACACCGCGGCGCAGGTTGCTCAACCTGCCTCGCACGTCCTCAGGGGCGCGGGAGACCTGTGGGCCGCCCTGCGGGGTCTGCTCTGCCTTGCCCTCGACCAGATTGGCCTTGGGGACCCGCCGCGGCAGTCCGGAGGGGGTGACCCCGCCGGCCGCGGGCTTGCGGAGCTTCTCGGCCCGCTGCCAGCGCTCGTCGTTCGTCGAACGCCAGCCCTCGGAACCGTCCTCGCTCTGCGAAGCCTGCTGCTGCGGAGTCTGCTGCTGCGAACCCTGCTGCTGCGGAGTCTGCTGCGCCTGCTGCTGCGACCGCTCCTGCGACCGGTCCTGCTGCTGCGGAGCCTGCTGCCGCGCGGGCTGCTGCTGGCCGCCGCTGCCACGGCGCGGCAGACCGGCGTCGGTCAGCTCGTGTCCGGTGCTCGGGGCGGGACCCGAGGAGAAGCCTACGCGCTCAGGGCCGTTCGTGTGACCGTCCTGCGCAGATTCCGATTCCGTACCGAACGCTTCCTCGTAGCCGCCCGCGTACGCACCCTGATCCGGCCAGTCGCCCTGGTGGGCACTGGTGTCGAAGGAGCCGTCGTACTGCTGCTGCGGACCGTCCCGATCCGGGAACGGCGATTCCGTATAGCCGGGTTCGGGGTACTCGCCGGTGGCGTATTCACCGGTCGCGTACTCACCCGTGGCGTACTCGCCGGTCGGGTACTCCTGACCGCCGAACTGGTCGTAGCCGTTCTGCGGGTACGCGGCCTGCGGCTCGTACGACTGCTGCTGCTGGTCGTACTGCTGGTCGTACTGCTGCTGTTGCTGCTGCTCGCGCTGCGCCTCGTAGGGGTCGCGCTGCGGCTCGTACGCCTCCTGGGGCTGCCCGTAGGCGCCCTGGGGCTGCTGGTCCGACTCGTCGCGGAACAGCTGCGCGCCCAGCGCCGCACGGCGCTCCTCGCGCATCAGCGAGCGGCCCACCGGGTCCAGCGTCGGCTCCTGGCCCGAGCCCTGCTCGTAGCGCGAGTCGTCGAAGCCCAGCTCCGCCGCCGTACGCAGCGGGGCGGCCTCGTACGCCTGCTGCTCCGGGATGATCTGGGAGACGGTGAAGTCGTCCTCCATCGCCGGGTCGCCGCCACCACCGTGGGTGATCGCGTCCGGGAGCATGACCAGCGACGTCGTACCGGCCTGCTCGCCCGAGGGGCGCAGCTGGACGCGGATGCCGTGCCGGTCGGCGAGGCGGCCGACCACGAAGAGGCCCATGCGCTGCGAGATCGCGGCGTCGACGGTCGGCGGGTTCGCCAGCTTGTGGTTGATGTCCGCGAAGTCCTCGGCGGTCAGGCCGATGCCCTTGTCGTGGATCTCGATCATCACGCGGCCGTCGGGCAGGCGGGTCGCGGTGACGCGGACCTTGGTCTGCGGCGAGGAGAACGTGGTGGCGTTCTCCAGCAGCTCGGCGAGCAGGTGCACGAGGTCGGTCACGGCCTGGCCGTGGATCTCCGACTCCGGTACGCCGGTGAGCTCGATGCGCTCGTACTGCTCCACCTCCGAGGAGGCGGCACGCAGGACGTCCACCAGCGGAACCGGCTGGTTCCAGCGGCGGCCGGGCTCCTCGCCCGCGAGGATGAGGAGGTTCTCGCCGTTGCGGCGCATACGGGTGGCCAGGTGGTCCAGCTTGAAGAGGTTCTCCAGCTGGTCCGGGTCGGCCTCGTTGTTCTCCAGGTCGGTGATCAGGGTCAGCTGGCCCTCGATCAGCGACTGGTTGCGCTGCGACAGGTTGGTGAAGATCGCGTTGACGTTGCCCCGCAGGAGGGCCTGCTCGGCGGCGAGCCGGACGGCCTCGCGGTGGACCTGGTCGAAGGCGCGGGCGACCTCGCCGATCTCGTCCTGGGAGTTGATCGGGATGGGCTGCACGCGGGTGTCCACGCGGCCCGGGTCGGTGCGCGAGAGCTGGTCGACCAGCATCGGCAGGCGCTGCTCGGCGACGTCGAAGGCGGCGGTACGCAGCCGGCGCATCGAGGTGCTCATCTGGCGGGCCATCATCCCGGCGAGGATGAACGCGGCGAGGAGGGCGATCACGACGATGCCACCGGTGACGAACGCGTCCGTCTGGGCGTCGGCGGAGATGTTCTCGGCCTCTTCCACGGCCTTGGTGACGAGGTCGGCCTCGATCTCGCTGTAGCCCTCGAACTTCGCCGTCGCGGCGCCCATCCAGGTCTCGGGGGTGACGTCCTTGTCCTGCAGGTCCCGGATGGCGTCGGCGTCCTGGGCCTCGCCGATCTTGGCGACCATGCCCCCGTAGACGGAGCCCTGCTTGTCCATGGGCGGGTCGAGGCCCGCCTCCTTGAGCCGCTTGGCGCCCTCGGTCGCCTTGCCGGTCATGACCTGGACGAGCTTCTCCTGGTCCTCGGCGGTGCCGCCGGAGACGTACTCGCCGAGGGCGATCTGCTCCAGGTAGTTGTACGAGTGGAAGGCGACGGACTGCTGCGCGAAGGTGGCGTCGTCCTTGCTCGGCCGGATCAGCAGGTGCATGCCGATGGAGCGCTGGAGCGACTCGGCGGCCTTGGCGAGCTGGATGGCGTAGACGGTACGGCCGTAGGCGGTGACGTTGCCGGTGCCGAGGCCGAGCTCGTTGGAGAACTCCATCAGCGAGTGCTGGACCTTGACGTAGCCCTCTTCGGTCTTCGTCGGGTCCATGGCCCTGGTGTACGCGGTCTCGCGCAGCTGCTCCAGGGTGGGCTCCTCCGCGCGGAAGAGCTTGAGGCGGCGCTGGAGGCCCGGGTCGTCGGGCATGTTCTGGACGGCGGCGTCGAACTTCGCCTTGGCGGCGTCGGTCTTGGCGTACGCCTCCTTGACCGGGGCGGCCTCGCGGTCCTCGGCGCTCTTCGCGGTCAGCAGGGGCGCGGCGGTGAGGTCACGCTCGTTGAGGAGGGCCCCGCCGTACTCGGAGGCGGCGCGCACGAGGAGGGCCGTCTTCTCGGCGTCCTGGGCTTCGTTCCAGGTGTCGATGGACGACTTCACCTGGAAGCCGCCCATGACGAGGCCGACGAGCACGGGTATGAGGAGGATCGCGTTCAGCCTGGTCGGCACCCGCCAGTTGCGCGGGGACAACTTGCTTGTGCTGCCGGTGCCGGCGGCGGGGCCGTCCGACGGTGTTCCGGGCGCATCGGCAGGCGGCACCGCAGTGCGCGCGGGCGGGGTGAAGTTTCCCCGCGCCTGCTGCTCTGCGGCGCTGTTCTTGCTTCGCCTCACTCGACCAACAACCTCTCGGCGCCGGCACCTACGTTGTGCCGTTTTTCTGTTCAGGGCCGTACTACTCGGGAGTTCGTCGCATTGCAGCACGTAAAGCGGCCGCGTTCCAAACAGCGGGATTCGGCCGCCGTCACTGGTCCAGACCCCCGATAAAACGGGCATAAAGAGCGAGCCCCGCCAAAAGGCGAGGCTCGCGTGAGCGCAGCGGCACCGCGCGAACGCGGGTCGTGTCCGGCGCGCCCCAATTCTCTGTCGAAACGTTATGTTTGCGCGGGCCGACCGTGTCCCAGGACACATGCCGACCCGCTCTCCATTCACTGGATGTCTACGACAACTGCCGTATATCCACGCCTACTTGAGCCGTGCCATCAGGGCGTGTTCGACGAGCGTGATGAGGGCGCTCTTGGCGTCGGCGCGGTGGCGGGCGTCGGTGGTGATGATGGGGGTGTCGGGGCCGATCTGGAGGGCCTCGCGGACCTCTTCCGGCGTGTACGGCTGGTGCCCCTCGAAACCGTTCAGGGCCACGACGAAGGGGAGGCCGCTGTTCTCGAAGTAGTCGACGGCGGGGAAGCAGTCGGCCAGTCTTCTCGTGTCGACCAGCACGATGGCGCCGATGGCGCCGCGGACGAGGTCGTCCCACATGAACCAGAAGCGGTCCTGTCCGGGGGTACCGAAGAGGTACAGGATCAGGTCCTGGTCCAGGGTGATGCGGCCGAAGTCCATGGCCACGGTCGTGGTGGTCTTGTCGCCGGTGTGGGTGAGGTCGTCGATTCCGGCGGACGCGGACGTCATGACGGCCTCGGTACGCAGCGGGTTGATCTCCGAGACGGCACCGACGAACGTGGTCTTGCCCACGCCGAAGCCGCCCGCCACCACGATCTTCGCGCTGGTGGTCGAACGGCCGCCGCCTCCGGCGCCGCCGCTAGAGCTTGCGAAGTCCACTGAGCACCCTTTCCAGCAGCGTCACGTCCGGCGTACCGCCGGCCTCTCCATTGCCCGGCTGGTGGATCGCCACCATGCCCGCCTCCGCCAGGTCGGCGACGAGGATCCGCGCCACACCCAGCGGCATCGACAGCAGCGCCGACACCTCCGCCACCGACTTCACCTCACGGCACAGGTGGCAGATCCGCTGGTGCTCGGGAAGCAGGCTTCCCAGGTGCGCCGGGTCGGCGGTCGTGCTGACCAGCGCCTCGATGGCGAGCTGGTAGCGCGGCCGGGTCCGTCCGCCGGTCATGGCGTACGGACGGACCAGCGGCTGATCGCCTTCGTGTCCGTACGCGGCGTCCAAGGACGCGCCGTACGGATCGTGAGAGGCGGTGGGCGGGGTCATGGATCCTCCGGGTCGTGACAGCAGGTCCACTGCGTGCCGTCGTGACGGGGCCGGTGGGGGGCCGGATGGGGCGGCCGACAAATGAACAAGAACGAGAGGCGGTACGTACACGAGGGGGGAGGGAGTACGTACCGCCCCGGGGTTGAGCTAACGGAGCAGGCTGCCCTGGAGCTCGGCTCTGAGGTCCGGGGTCAGAACGCTGCCGGCCCGGTCGACCAGCAGCGTCATCTCGTAGCCGACGAGGCCGATGTCGCAGTCGGGGTGCGCGAGCACCGCCATGGAGGAGCCGTCCGAGATCGACATGATGAAGAGGAAACCGCGTTCCATCTCCACCACGGTCTGCGCGACCGGCCCGCCTTCGAAGATCCGCGACGCCCCCGCGGTCAGCGAGGTCAGCCCGGACGCCACGGCCGCGAGCTGGTCCGCGCGGTCGCGGGGGAATCCCTCCGACATGGCCAGCAGGAGGCCGTCGGCCGATACCACCACGGTGTGGGATACGCCGGGGGTGTTGTCCACGAAGCTGGTGATCAACCAGTTCAGGTTCTGCGCGGCCTGGCTCATCGGGCTCAACTAGCGCTCCTGCGGGTGAGTGGGGCCGATATTGAAGCTGCCAGTCGTCGAGCCGCCGGCTTGGCGGCCCTGCTGGATGCCCCGGCGGAGGTTGGTCAGCCGACCGCGCACGTCGTCGGGCGCGCGCGAGACCTGCGGACCGGACTGGTGCTGCTGCTCCTGCGCGGTACCCGGCACCAGGTTGGCGCGCGGCACCCGCTTGGGCAGGCCGGACGTGGTGACGCCGCCGGCCGCGGGCTTGCGGACCCGCTCGGCCTGGCGCACCAGTTCGTCGTTGGGGGACGTACGCCAGGCGGCCGTGGTGGCCGCGTCCGGCCGGGCGGCCGCGCGCTGCTGCTGGGCCGGCTGCTGCGGTACGACGGGGACGGGGACCGTCTGGTCGTGCGCGGCGAACCGGTCCTGCTGCTGGTGGTGCTGCTGCTGGGACTGGTGCTGCTGGTGCTGGCCCTGCTGGTGCGGCTGCTGGGCCTGCTGACCGCCCGGCTGGGCCTGACGGCCGTCCTGCTGCGCGGAACCGTGGAACCAGTTGGTCTCCAGGGTGTCGTACAGCGGCGTGCGACCGTCACCCGACTGCGGAGCGGCCGGCAGCGCGTACTGACCGGTGGCCTCGGGCTCCTCGTGGCCGCGCGGCGCGTCCAGCGGCGTGGTCCGCTGCTGCGGGGGCACGGGGGCCTGGTCGCTGCCCCAGCTGGTGGTCTGCGGGCGCGAGGGGCGCTGCGGCTGCTGCTGGGCCGGCTGCTGGGGCTGGCGTGCCTGCTGCGGCTGCTGCTGCGGGGAGCCACCGGGCAGTTCGGCGCGCGGACCGCCGGCGGTTCCGGGCAGCTGCTGCTGCCGGCGCCGGGCCGGCTGCTGGCCCTGCTGCCGGCCCCGCTGGGGTCCGGCCTGCGGGGCGTTCGCCTGCGGGGCCTGGGTGTTCTGCCAGATGTCCGAGCGGGTCGGGATGCCCCCGGTCGCGGGGTCGCCGGCGCCGTTGAACGAGCCCGTGAGGCCCGCGTCCTGACGCTGCGGTTCCTGCGGCTGCGGCTGCGGGGACTGGGGCTGCTGCGGCTGCTGGTACTGGGTCTGCTGGGGCTGGTTCGGCCGGGCGTGCTGGCCCTGCCGCGCAGGCTGCTGACCGCCGGGCTGACCGGGCTGACCGGCCTGCGCCGTCCGGCCCGCGGAGCCCGCGCCCACCTGACCGCGCGCCGCACCGGCACCGGCTCCGGCGCCGAGGCCCGCACCGGGGCCGCCCTGGCCGCCGGGACCACCGGTCAGGCCGGGCCGACCGCCACCGGCCGCACCCGGGCCGCCGGGCAGACCCGCCCGGCCGGCGGCCGGGCCCTGCGGCATCGCGCCCTGGCCACCGGGGCCACCGGGACCGCCCGGACCGGGCTGACCGCCCTGGCCCGGCTTGCCCGGGAGCTTGCCGCCCTGGGCGACGTCCACGGGGAGCATGACCAGTGCCGTCGTACCGCCCGAGTCGGACGGCCGCAGCTGGATGCGGATGCCGTGTCGCAGGGACAGGCGGCCGACCACGAACAGGCCCATGCGGCGGGAGACCGACACGTCCACGGTGGGCGGCGACGCGAGCCGCTCGTTGATCGCGGCGAGGTCCTCGGGGGAGAGGCCGATGCCGGTGTCGTGGATCTCGACGAGCACGCGCCCGTCGGGCAGGGCGTGACCGGTGACGCGCACCTTGGTCTGCGGCGAGGAGAACGACGTGGCGTTCTCCAGCAGCTCGGCGAGAAGGTGCACGAGGTCGTTGACGACGCGGCCGGCGACCTCGGTCGCCGGGACCGAGGCGAGTTCGATGCGCTCGTACTGCTCCACCTCGGACGCGGCGGCGCGGAGCACGTCGACGAGCGGGACGGGCCGGGTCCACCGGCGCCCCGGCTCCTCACCGGCGAGGACGAGCAGGTTCTCACCGTTACGGCGCATACGCGTCGCGAGGTGGTCGAGCTTGAAGAGCGAGGACAGCTGGTCCGGGTCGGCCTCGCGCGACTCCAGCTCGGAGATGAGCGACAGCTGACGCTGGATCAGACCCTGGGAGCGGCGCGAGAGGTTGGTGAACATCGCGTTGACGTTGCCCCGCAGCAGGGCCTGCTCGGCGGCGAGGCGGACCGCCTCGCGGTGCACGTCGTCGAAGGCCGCGGCCACCTGGCCGATCTCGTCCCGTGAGTGCACACCGACCGACTCCACGGACGTGTCCACGTCCTGCGGGTCGGACTCGGACAGCTGCTTGACCAGCTCGGGCAGGCGCTCCTGGGCGACCTTGGTCGCGGTGTCCTGGAGGCGGCGCAGCGAGCGGATCATGGAGCGGGCCACCACGAAGGCGCCGATCAGCGAGACGCCGAGGACCAGCAGGATCAGCGCACCGTTGATGATGGCGTCGCGCTGCTCCTCCTGGCGCAGCTCACGGGCCTTGGTGTCCATCTCACCGAGCAGCTGGAACTCGATGCGCTTCATGGCCGTGATCTTGGAGTCGTACTCGTCGGTCCAGTCCAGGTAACCGCGCGGCGGCTGGGTCCCCATGCCGTTGGCGTCGTTCAGCACGCGGTCCGCGTACTTGTCCGCCTCGACGATGTTGGGGTTGCCGGTGTTGAGCGGGGCCAGCAGCTCCGTGGCGTCGCCGCCGGAGGACGAGTAGATCGCCTGGAAGGACTGCAGGGCCGCGCGCTCGTTGCTGCGGGCGGCCTGGCCGTAGAGGCGGTCGTTCGGGTTGAGGTTGCCCTTCTCCCGGTCGCTCTTCGGCAGCGCGGCGGCGATGATCGCGCGCTGGATGGACGCGTACTCCTTGGCGGACGAGAACGCCGCCAGCGCACGCGTGCGCTTGATCATGTCGGGGTTGCTGGTCGCCTGGGCCATGTCCTGCGAAAGGCTCAGCAGCGACTCGATCAGCCGGCTGTAGCGCTCGACCGTCTGCGAGTCCTGCACGCCTTCCTTGTAGGCGTCCTTGCGGATGTCCCCGAGGGTGATCACCTGGGTGGCGATCTGGTTCACGTTCGACCGGATCGACTGCAGGGCCTCGTCGTCCTGGGTGTCACCGATCTCCTCGGTGGCGTCCAGGAAGGCCTTCTGCGCGAGGTCGGCCGTCTTGCGCTTCTCGGTGATCTTGTAGTCCGAGCTGATCGGACCGTCCGCGTCGGTGCGGTTGGAGAGCGGGCCCGCCGTCAGGTCGCGCTCCTCCTGGAGCGCCTGGGCGAGGTCGGTCGCCTCTTTGGTGAGCTTGGTGAGCAGCTGCATGTGGTCCAGCTGCTCCATGTCGTTCATGGACTCGTTGATACGGAGTCCACCCAGCGTGGTCGCGGCGACCACGGGCAGGGCGAGCAGGGAGACGAGACGGGTGCTGATGCGCCAGTTGCGCAGGGCTATTCGGGAGCCGGTGTCGTTCGGCCCGGCGCTCTTGCCCTTGGCGCCCTTCGCGGCCTTGGTGCCCTTGACACCCTTGCCCTTCGGAGCGGCCGGGGACTCGGAGCCGCCCGGTGCGGCACTCCCGCGTCCGGCGCGGCCGGCGCCGTCACCGGCGGCCGCCTGTCCGGGGTTCTGGGTGCGCTGGGGTGAGGAGCCGCGGTCGGTCCCGCCGCGCGGCTCCTGCTCCGCCGCAGCTTCCCCTCGGCCCTTGCGGGCCGGGGGAGACCCCATGCCATCCCTCTTGAAACGTCCCTGCACTAGCGTCGCAACCTCTGGACCAGGCGTCCCTCCGCGTGAACGGAAAGGACGGTGTCGGCGTCGTGGAGCGCGAGTCGCGCTCCATGGTGGTCGTGAGTGACCGGCGCAGATCCCCTTCCCGCCGCCGCTTCGGCGCTGCGTTGCGCCCGCTGCGCGCCGGTCTGATTCCGCGGCGGTGCGTGGAATTCCAGCACAGTGCCGGAACTCCAACAAGGGCGACGGTACCCACCCCGGGCCCGGTCGCGGAGTGTGCGCGGACCCTCACCGTATGTGGAAGCCGTTAGGGGAGGAAACGGACTTCAGCGGACGAGTCGCTTACGGGCGGGGGGTGTCCTAGTCGCCATGATCAGGAGCGGAATGAGCGCTTCACATGTGCAATGTCCGTTTTCACTGGTCCAACCAGCGGCCTGAAAGGTCCGGATTGTCCCTGGTGTCGTGAGCAAACTCACATATAGATCGGTGCCTCTTACCGCTATGGGCGGGGAATCGAATGTTTAGCCTGACGCTTTACATAGACACCCGTTCTGTAAACCCCTACCTGCCGAGGTCCGACCCACCGATGAAGACGACGATGATCATCCGCTCCATCGCCAACCCCCGCCGCACCACCCTGGCGCACCTGGCCGACGCCGGTGAGCTCGCCCAGGGCGTGAAGCCGGAGCACCCGACGGACCTCCCGGCCAGCACCGCCAACCCGCGGCGCACGACCCTCATGGACGCCCCGGTCCCCGCCGCGCGGTAATCCGGCAGGTCGGCCGCGCCTCCCGCGTTAGCCTGGAGCGTCAGACTCCAGTCACCAGCGGAAGTAAGGGGCACGGCATCCCGTGCGCATCGCCAGGTTCTCCATCGACGGCAATGTCGCCTTCGGCGCGGTCGAGGGCGACGCCGCCCCCGGCACCGAGGGCGGTCTCGTCCTCGACATCATCAAGGGTATTCCGTACGGGGACTTCGAACTCAGCGGGACCAAGGTCCCGCTGAGCAAGGTCCGCCTCCTGCCGCCCGTCCTCCCGAACAAGGTCGTGGCCATCGGCCGCAACTACGCGGAGCACGCCGCGGAGCTCGGCAACGAGGTCCCCGACGTCCCCGTCGCCTTCTTCAAGCCCACCACCTCGGTGATCGGCTCCGGCGACGCCATCGAGTACCCCACCTTCTCGAACGAGCTCCACCACGAGGCGGAGCTCGCCGTCGTGATCGGCCGCATGTGCCGCGAGGTCCCGCGCGAGCGCGTCAAGGACGTCGTCTTCGGCTACACCTGCGCCAACGACGTCACCGCGCGCGACGTCCAGCAGCGCGAGAAGCAGTGGGCCCGCGCCAAGGGCTTCGACACCTCCTGCCCGCTCGGCCCCTGGGTGGAGACCGACCTCGACCCGGGCGACCTCACGATCCAGTGCACGGTCAACGGCGAACAGCGCCAGCTGGGTCGTACGAGCGACATGATCCGCTCGGTCGAGGACCTGGTCGTCCACATCACCGAGGCCATGACGCTGCTCCCCGGCGACGTCATCCTCACGGGCACCCCGGCCGGAGTCGGACCGCTCAACGTCGGCGACGAGGTCGCCGTCACCATCGAAGGCATCGGCACTCTCACCAACAAGGTGATCAAGCGTGGCTAACGCGATCCGCGTACGTTTCTGTCCCTCGCCGACCGGCAACCCCCACGTGGGCCTGGTCCGCACCGCCCTGTTCAACTGGGCCTTCGCCCGGCACCACCAGGGCACCATGGTCTTCCGCATCGAGGACACCGACGCGGCCCGCGACTCGGAGGAGTCCTACCACCAGCTCCTCGACTCGCTGCGCTGGCTCGGCCTCGACTGGGACGAGGGCCCCGAGGTCGGCGGCCCCCACGCGCCGTACCGCCAGTCGCAGCGCATGGAGATCTACCGGGAGATCGCCGACAAGCTGCTCGCCGGCGGCTACGCGTACCGCTGCTACTGCACCGCCACCGAGCTCGACGAGCGCCGCGAGGCCGCCCGCGCCGCCGGCAGGCCCTCCGGCTACGACGGCACGTGCCGCGACCTCACCGCCGAGCAGAAGGCGGCGTACGAGGCGGAGGGCCGCGAGTCGATCGTCCGCTTCCGGATGCCCGACGAGCCGATCACCTTCACCGACCTGGTCCGCGGCGAGCTCACCTTCACCCCGGAGAACGTCCCGGACTACGGCATCGTCCGCGCCAACGGCGCCCCCCTCTACACGCTCGTCAACCCCGTCGACGACGCGCTGATGGAGATCACCCACGTCCTGCGCGGCGAGGACCTGCTCTCCTCCACCCCGCGCCAGATCGCCCTCTACAAGGCGCTGATGGAACTGGGCGTCGCCAAGACCATCCCCGCCTTCGGCCACCTGCCGTACGTCATGGGCGAGGGCAACAAGAAGCTCTCCAAGCGCGACCCACAGGCCTCGCTGAACCTCTACCGGGAGCGCGGGTTCCTCCCCGAGGGCCTGCTGAACTACCTCTCGCTCCTCGGCTGGTCCTTCTCCGCCGACCAGGACGTCTTCACCATCCCCGAGATGGTCGAGAAGTTCGACATCGCGGACGTCAACGCCAACCCGGCCCGCTTCGACCTGAAGAAGGCCGAGGCGATCAACGCCGACCACATCCGCCGCCTGGACGTGAAGGCGTTCGCCGAGGCCTGCGAGCCCTGGCTGCGCGCCCCGCACGCCCCCTGGGCCCCGGAGGACTTCGACCGCGCGGCCTGGGAGGCCATCGCGCCGCACGCCCAGACCCGTCTGACCGTGCTCTCCGAGATCACGCAGAACGTCGACTTCCTCTTCCTCCCGGAGCCCGTCGAGGACGAGGCGTCCTGGCAGAAGGCCATGAAGGAGGGCTCCGACGCCCTGCTGCGCACGGCCCGCGCCAAGCTGGAGGCGGCGGACTGGACCAGCCCCGAGTCCCTCAAGGAGGCCGTCCTCGCCGCCGGCGAGGAGCACGGCCTCAAGCTCGGCAAGGCCCAGGCCCCGGTCCGCGTCGCGGTCACCGGCCGCACGGTCGGCCTGCCGCTCTTCGAGTCCCTGGAGATCCTCGGCAAGGACCGCACGCTGGCCCGCATCGACGCGGCCCTGGCGAAGCTCGGCGCCTGACCCCGTCCCGGCGGTACCGTCGGGACATGCCGATCCGCGCGGTCCTCTGGGACATCGACGACACGATCTTCGACTACGCCAGCGCCGACCGCGCCGGAATGCTGCACCATCTGAAGGCCGAGGGCCTGGTGGACGGATACGACTCCGTCGACCAGGCCCTCGGTCGTTGGAAGGAGCTCACCACGCACCACTGGCGCCGCTTCGAGGCCGGTGGCGTGGCCTTCGAGGACCAGCGCCGGGACCGGGTGCGCGACTTCGTGGGGCGGCCGCTGAGCGACGCCGAGGCCGACGAGTGGTTCCAGCGGTACCTGCGGCACTACGAGGCCGCCTGGGTGCTCTTCCCGGACACCCTGCCCGTGCTGGACGTCCTGGCGGCCGACTACCGCCACGCCGTCCTGTCGAACTCCAGCATCCACAACCAGGACCGCAAGCTGCGGGCCCTGGGCGTGCGCGACCGGTTCGAGGCACTGCTGTGCGCGGTCGAGCTGGGCGTCGCCAAGCCCGCGCCGGAGGCGTTCCACGCCGCCTGCGACGTCATGAACCTGCCGCCCGAGGAGGTGGCGTACGTGGGGGACCAGCCCGACATCGACGCCCGGGGCGCCGTCGAGGCGGGCCTGAAGGGCATATGGCTGGATCGCACGGGGGTCGGCGGGCGGCCCGAGCTGATCAGGATCACCGGCCTCGACCAGCTCCCCGGGCTGCTCCGCAGGCTGCGCGGCGATACCCGTTTTGGAGCCCAGGACACCTTCGGGTAATGTTCTTCCTGCGCCGAGGGGAGCGGGCCGAAAAGCCCGAAACTCCAGAGCGTAACCCGAACAAAACCCTCGCAAGGGGGTTGAGTTTTGGTGGCCTATGGTGTAATTGGCAGCACGACTGATTCTGGTTCAGTTAGTCTTGGTTCGAGTCCAGGTAGGCCAGCTCGCAGAGCTCATCTGCAAAGCCCCCGTTGTGTAGCGGCCTAGCACGCTGCCCTCTCAAGGCAGTAGCGCCGGTTCGAATCCGGTCGGGGGTACAGATCCTTCCCGCGTGACCGCCTGGGTAGCTCCCATGGTCACGATGCAGGATCGCTAGGGCCCCCGTTGTGTAGCGGCCTAGCACGCCGCCCTCTCAAGGCGGTAGCGCCGGTTCGAATCCGGTCGGGGGTACCAACTGGTCTAAACCACCAGTGGCCTATGGTGTAATTGGCAGCACGACTGATTCTGGTTCAGTTAGTCTTGGTTCGAGTCCAGGTAGGCCAGCGGATCGTACAGCGTACAGATCTTGCCCCCGTTGTGTAGCGGCCTAGCACGCCGCCCTCTCAAGGCGGTAGCGCCGGTTCGAATCCGGTCGGGGGTACGCACAGAAGAAGCCCTCCCCAGCAGGGGAGGGCTTCTTCGCGTTCCTGGTGAGAAGGGACAACTCCACCCCACCGCTGCGGCGTTGAAGCGGCGGGGTCGGAGAGGGAAGCAGGATCAGCCGGAGCGGCGCAGCGCCTCGGTCAGGCGGGCGGCCGCGTCGATGACCGCCTGGGCGTGCATACGCCCCGGGTGGCGCGTCAGACGCTCGATCGGGCCCGACACGGACACGGCGGCCACCACGCGGTTCGACGGGCCCCGGACGGGCGCCGAGACGGACGCCACGCCCGGCTCGCGCTCGCCGATCGACTGGGCCCAGCCGCGGCGCCGTACGCCCGACAGGGCCGTCGCCGTGAAGCGGGCGCCCTGGAGGCCGCGGTGCAGCCGCTCCGGCTCCTCCCAGGCCATGAGGATCTGGGCCGAGGAGCCGGCCTTCATGGTGAGCGTGGAGCCGACCGGCACGGTGTCCCGCAGACCGGACAGCCGCTCCGCCGCGGCGACGCAGATGCGCATGTCGCCCTGGCGCCGGTAGAGCTGCGCGCTCTCCCCGGTCACGTCACGCAGATGAGTCAGTACCGGTCCGGCCGTGGCCAGCAGGCGGTCCTCACCGGCCGCGGCGGCGAGCTCCGCCAGCCGCGGTCCGAGGATGAACCGGCCCTGCATGTCCCTCGCCACCATCCGGTGGTGTTCCAGTGCCACGGCAAGGCGATGTGCCGTGGGTCGTGCGAGCCCGGTCGCCGCGACCAGCCCGGCGAGGGTGGCCGGACCGGACTCCAGGGCGCTCAGAACCAGAGCTGCCTTGTCGAGAACGCCGACGCCGCTAGAGTTGTCCATGCAACGATATTCACGTCTCACTCTGTGAAACGCAAGTTCAATTTTCCAGGGAACTTGCGACCCTGTACTCACGGCCCGCGGACCAACGGGTCCCAAGCCGGCGTCCGGCACGTGGAACGGGGTACGGACGCGGGCCCCACAGATCTCTAGAGGTGCCGGCCCAAGACGCCGGCCGGAGGGAAAGCGATGGGTAGGACTCTCGCGGAGAAGGTCTGGGACGACCACGTCGTCCGGCGCGCCGAAGGCGAGCCCGACCTCCTCTACATCGATCTGCACCTGCTGCACGAGGTGACCAGCCCCCAGGCCTTCGAGGGGCTCCGCCAGGCGGGCCGGCAGGTGCGGCGGCTCGACCTCACCATCGCCACCGAGGACCACAACACGCCGACCCTCGACATCGACAAGCCCATCGCCGACCCGGTCTCCCGGGCGCAGCTGGAGACCCTGCGCAAGAACTGCGCCGAGTTCGGGGTCCGCCTGCACCCGCTGGGCGACGTCGAGCAGGGCGTCGTCCACGTCGTGGGACCGCAGCTGGGCCTGACCCAGCCGGGCACCACCGTGGTCTGCGGTGACTCCCACACCTCCACGCACGGCGCCTTCGGCGCTCTGGCGTTCGGCATCGGCACCTCCCAGGTCGAGCACGTGCTGGCCACCCAGACGCTGCCCATGGCCCGCCCGAAGACCATGGCGATCACCGTGGAGGGCGAGCTGCCCGAGGGCGTCACCGCCAAGGACCTGATCCTGGCGATCATCGCCCGGATCGGCACCGGCGGCGGCCAGGGCTACGTCCTGGAGTACCGCGGTTCCGCCATCGAGAAGCTCTCGATGGAGGCCCGGATGACCATCTGCAACATGTCGATCGAGGCCGGCGCCCGCGCGGGCATGATCGCCCCGGACGAGACCACCTTCGCCTACCTGAAGGGCCGCCCGCACGCCCCGCAGGGCGAGGACTGGGACGCGGCGGTCGCGTACTGGAAGACGCTGAAGACCGACGACGACGCCGTCTTCGACGCCGAGGTCGTCATCGACGCCGCCGCGCTGTCCCCGTTCGTCACCTGGGGCACCAACCCCGGCCAGGGCGCCCCGCTTTCGGCGAACGTCCCCGACCCCGCTTCGTACGAAGACGCTTCGGAGCGGCTGGCGGCGGAGAAGGCCCTGGAGTACATGGGGCTGACCGCCGGGCAGGCGCTGCGCGACATCAAGGTCGACACCGTCTTCGTGGGCTCCTGCACCAACGGCCGCATCGAGGACCTGCGCGCCGCGGCGGGCATCCTGGACGGCCGCAAAGTCGCCGACGGCGTACGGATGCTGGTGGTCCCCGGCTCGGTCCGGGTGGCCCTGCAGGCCGTCGAGGAGGGCCTGGACAAGGTCTTCAAGGAGGCCGGCGCCGAATGGCGGCACGCGGGCTGCTCCATGTGCCTGGGCATGAACCCCGACCAACTGGCGCCCGGTGAGCGTTCCGCGTCCACCTCCAACCGCAACTTCGAGGGCAGGCAGGGCAAGGGCGGCCGCACCCACCTGGTGTCGCCGCAGGTCGCCGCCGCCACCGCGGTGCTGGGCCATCTGGCCTCGCCCGCCGACCTGTCCGAAGCCCCCGCGACCGCCGGAGTCTGAGCAACCATGGAAGCCTTCACCACCCACACCGGCCGGGCCGTTCCGCTGCGTCGCAGCAACGTCGACACCGACCAGATCATCCCGGCGCACTGGCTGAAGAAGATCACCCGTGACGGGTTCGAGGACGGGCTGTTCGAGGCCTGGCGCAAGGACCCCGAGTTCGTCCTCAACCGCCCCGAGCGGCAGGGCGCCACCGTCCTGGTGGCCGGCCCCGACTTCGGCACCGGCTCCTCGCGCGAGCACGCCGTCTGGGCGCTGCAGAACTACGGTTTCAAGACCGTCATCTCGTCCCGCTTCGCGGACATCTTTCGCGGCAACTCGCTGAAGAACGGCCTGCTCACGGTCGTCCTCGACCAGAAGGTCGTGGACGCGCTGTGGGAGCTCACCGAGGCCGACCCGCAGGCCGAGATCACCGTCGACCTGCAGGACCGCCAGGTGCGCGCCGAGGGCATCGTCGCCGACTTCGAGCTCGACGAGAACGCCCGCTGGCGACTGCTGAACGGCCTGGACGACATCAGCATCACCCTGCGGGAAGAGTCCGACATCGCGGCGTACGAGGCGAAGCGCCCCGCGTACAAGCCGCGGACCCTCCCGGTCTGACCCACCACGCCCCCTTCCGGTGCCCCCGGCCGATCGACGGCCGGGGGCACCGGTGTGTGCGCCCTCCGGCGGCCCCTCCAGGTTGGCGTGAAAGTGACCTTGCCGGGCAGTGGAATGACGTGCGCGGGGCCATCCGGCTGACACCTCCCGCGTGTGTCGCGGCTTCTCCGGCGCCGCCTTTCCGGTGCGGCGCGGCGCACCCCAACTCCCCCCGTACAAAGGGGGTTTGGCGTCCGGCCCGGGGGTACCCGAATGCCGTCCGGGCAAGCGGTGAAAGGCCGTTGGGGCATGACAGTTACCCCCTACGGAGGCGACAACTCGCCCCAGATGGCACAATCGGTGCATGGAACGCGACAGCCAACTCCAGCTCTACGAGGCGGTCGCAGCCCGACTGAAAGAAGCGCACACCCGCGTGCGCGCACTGCAAGTCCCGGAGGGCGTAAGGATGGCGCTGTCCCGGAAGCTGTTGGCCATCACGGCGGCGGCGAAGCACGATCTCGCAGGCGCCGCACAGCGCCTGGACCGGTTGATGAAGGACCTCGACGAGGGCCGATTCCCTGAAGGTGACTAACACTCCGAACTCCGCAGCCGCCTACTTCGTTGCGGCACTAGGGTGATTAGCCCGTTTCGTGTTTGATTTGCGGTATATATCTGCCTAACGTGCGAAAAAGCTTGAACACTTTCGTTCCGGCAATGTCTCCGAAGGGGAAGACGTGAACAAGGCGCAGCTCGTAGAAGCGATTGCCGACAAGATGGGCGGTCGCCAGCAGGCCGCCGATGCCGTCGACGCGGTGCTCGACGCGATCGTGCGTGCCGTGGTCGCCGGTGACCGTGTCTCGGTCACCGGCTTCGGCTCGTTCGAGAAGGTGGACCGTCCGGCCCGCTACGCCCGCAACCCGCAGACCGGTGAGCGCGTACGGGTGAAGAAGACCTCGGTTCCCCGCTTCCGCGCAGGTCAGGGCTTCAAGGACCTGGTGAGCGGCTCCAAGAAGCTGCCCAAGGGCGGCGAGGTGGCGGTCAAGAAGGCGCCCAAGGGCAGCCTTTCCGGCGCGCCGCCCACCATCGCCAAGGCCGTGGGCAAGAAGGCCGCCGCCAAGAAGACCACCGCCGCCGCGGCGAAGAAGACGGCGGCCGCCAAGAAGGCGACCCCGGCGAAGAAGACCACGGCCACCGCCGCGAAGAAGACCACCGCGAAGAAGGCCCCCGCCAAGAAGACCACCACGGCGGCGGCCAAGAAGGCGA
Organism: Streptomyces sp. NPDC030862; assembly: GCF_055571835.1. Taxonomy (NCBI): domain Bacteria; kingdom Bacillati; phylum Actinomycetota; class Actinomycetes; order Kitasatosporales; family Streptomycetaceae; genus Streptomyces; species Streptomyces sp. NPDC030862. The sequence continues at coordinate 688,325 of NZ_JBVIEN010000002.1, forward strand.
CCCCGGCGAAGACCACCGCCGCCAAGAAGACCGCGCCGGCGAAGAAGGCCACCGCGAAGAAGGCCCCCGCCAAGAAGACGACGGCCCGCAAGACCACCGCCAAGAAGACCACCGCCGCGCGCAAGTAAGCGCCGCAGGCCCACCGGGCCCCTCACGCGCCGGGCCGGGCTCCCAGAAGGGGAGCCCGGCCCGCGGTGCGTCGTCGAAGGCCCGGTCGGCCAGGCCCGGACGTCAGGTCCGGTCGGTCAGAACGTCTGCAGTGTGATCAGCGTGATGCGGAGGGAGTCGCCCTCGCCCTCCGTCTCGATCCGTACCCGCTGCCCCGGACGCAGCAGCCGCAGACCGCCGGCGTCGAAGGCCGGGGCGGCGAAGGGCACCGGCGTACCGTCGTCGAGGAGGACGCTGCCGCTGCGGGATTCGGGGTCGTACGTGTACGCGGTGGCCTGCATGGACCGCAGCCTATCCGCCCGCTCGCACGACGCGGGCCGGAGGTTCGCCCACGGGCCAGCGTTCGGCGGTACGCGGGCCCACGCCGAGCTCCAGGGCGGCCCGCAGATCCGCGCCGGTGTCCACGTCCCGGCGTACGGACACCACGCCGGCCGGCGGAATTTCCACCGCGCCCGTCGACAAATGGCGGAGCCTGGACGCGCCGCCGAAAGCCGGGCGCAATTCCATTCCGGGCGCGGCCGCCAGCAATGTCGTACCGATTTCGGCGGCATCCGTCAGAAATGCCCGCGGGAATTGCCCCGCCATTCCCAGGACCCGGCCCAGCTCCGCCGGGCGCAGCGCCGGCAGATCCGCGCTGAGGGCCGCGACCGGAGCGCCGGGGCGCCGCGCGCGGGCCACGTCCGCTCCGTACGCCAGTGCGGCGTTCAGGCCCGCGGCCGGGGTGTCCGGCACCACGGCGGCCCCCAGCGCACCCAGCGCCTCCGCCGCCAGCGGATCGTCCGTGACGACCACCACATCCCGCACCGCCGGACAGGACAGCGCCGCGGCCACCGTGTCCTGCGCGAACGCCAGCGCGAGCCGGGGCCTGAGCAGGGGGCCGACGGCGTCGGCGAGCCTGCTCTTGGCCAGCGGCAGGGGTTTCAGGGGTACGACCAGGGACCAGGGGCCGGTCGGACCGGCCGGTCCGGTGGTGTTCGCGGGGAGCTCTCCGTCCTTGCGCATCGCGCCCATTGTCCACAGCCCGGACGGTCGCTGTCCGAGGCGGGGCGTACGGTGTTCTCGACAGACCAGGGGCCTGGGGCGACACTTGACCCCCGGCAAAGCAGCCCAGAGGAAGGTGTCCGAGTGTCCCGCCGCAGAATCGGCTTCTGGTACCGCCTGGCGGCGGTCATCGCAAAACCACCACTGGTGGTTCTGTTCAAGCGGGACTGGCGGGGAATGGAGCACATTCCGGCCGAGGGCGGATTCATCACCGCGGTCAACCACAACTCCTATCTGGACCCGCTGTCGTACGCCCACTACCAGTACAACACCGGACGGGTCCCGCGTTTCCTGGCGAAAGCCGGGCTCTTCAAGGGCTCCTTCGTCGGCATGATGCTGACCAACACCGGACAGATCCCCGTCTACCGCGAGACGACCAACGCCCTGGACGCCTTCCGCGCCGCCGTCGCCGCCATCGAGCGCGGCGAGTGCGTCGCCTTCTACCCCGAGGGCACCCTGACCCGCGACCCCGACATGTGGCCGATGGCCGGCAAGACCGGCGCCGCGCGCGTCGCCCTGCTGACCAAGGTGCCCGTCATCCCGGTCGCCCAGTGGGGCGCCAACTTGGCGATGCCGCCGTACGCCAAGGAGAAGAAGCTCCGCCTCTTCCCGCGCAAGACGCTGATCGTGCAGGCCGGGCCGCCCGTCGACCTCGACCGGTTCTACGACAAGGAACCCACGCCCGAGGTACTGCGCGAGGCGACCGAGGCCATCATGGCGGCGATCACCTCCCTGCTGGAGGAGGTCCGCGGGGAGAAGGCCCCCGACCAGCCGTACGACCACCGCAAGGCCCGCCTGGAACAGCGGCGCAGGGCCGCAGGGGAGGAAGCGAAGTGACACACCCCGACTCGGCAGGCCCGGCCCCGCGGCAGGCACCCGCCGGTGCGCCGGAGAAGGCGCCCGTCAAGGCGGCCGTCTTCGGAACCGGCTCCTGGGGCACGGCTTTCGGCATGGTCCTCGCCGATGCCGGCTGCGAGGTGACCCTGTGGGGCCGCCGCCGGGAGATCGCCGACGCGATCAACACCACCCGCACCAACCCGGACTACTTCCCGGGCGCCCGGCTCCCCGACTCCGTACGCGCCACCACCGACCCCGCCGAAGCGGCGCACGGCGCCGACTTCGCGGTCCTGGCCATCCCCTCCCAGACCCTCCGCGGCAACCTCGCCGACTGGGCCCCCAAGCTGGCCCCCGGCACGGTCCTGGTCTCCCTGATGAAGGGCATCGAACTGGGCACGGCCAAGCGGATGAGCGAGGTCATCGAGGAGGTCGCCGACGTCTCCCCGGACCGCATCGCCGTGGTCACCGGCCCCAACCTCGCCAAGGAGATCGTCGCCCGGATGCCGGCCGCCGCCGTGGTCGCCTGCCGCGACGAAGCGGTCGCCCGCCGCCTCCAGGCCGCCTGCCACACCCCGTACTTCCGCCCGTACACCAACACCGACGTCATCGGCTGCGAACTCGGCGGCGCCGTGAAGAACGTCATCGGGCTGGCCGTCGGCATCGCCGACGGCATGGGCCTCGGTGACAACGCCAAGGGTTCCCTCATCACCCGGGGCCTCGCCGAGACCACCCGGCTCGGCATGGCCATGGGCGCCGACCCGCTCACCTTCTCCGGCCTCGCCGGCCTCGGCGACCTCGTCGCCACCTGCTCCTCCTCCCTCTCCCGGAACCACACCTTCGGCTTCAACCTCGGCAAGGGCATGACCCTCGAGGAGGCCGCCGCGGCCACCAAGCAGACCGCCGAAGGCGTCAAGTCCTGTGAGTCCGTGCTGGATCTGGCCCGGCGCCACGGCGTCGACATGCCCATCACCGAGACCGTCGTCGGCATCGTCCACGAGGGCAAGCCGCCGATCGTCGCCCTCAAGGAGCTGATGTCGCGCGCCGCCAAGCCCGAGCGGCGCTGACCCGAACAGACGGCCACTCGGTCGCTGACGCGGGGGGAGGGAGCAGGTACGCTCATCGCGATATGAGCAGCGAGAACCTCCCCACCAGCCCCGGGCGCAAGCCGCGCGTGGCCGTCGTCTTCGGCGGCCGCAGCTCCGAGCACGCCATCTCCGTCGTCACCGCCGGCGCCATCCTGCGCGCCATCGACCGGAGCAAGTACGACGTGCTGCCCATCGGCATCACCACGGACGGCCGCTGGGCGCTGACCGCCGACGAGCCGGAGCGGATGGCCATCGCCGACCGCGCGCTGCCGAGCGTCGCCGACCTCACCGAGTCGGCCGAGGGCACGGTCGTCCTCCCGGTCGACCCCGGCAGCCGCGAGGTCGTCTACAGCGAGCCGGGCGCCGTGCCCAAGGCGCTCGGCGACGTCGACGTGGTCTTCCCGATGCTCCACGGCCCGTACGGCGAGGACGGCACGCTCCAGGGCATGCTGGAGCTCTCCGGGGTGCCCTACGTCGGCGCCGGCGTGCTCGCCTCGGCCGTCGGCCAGGACAAGGAGTACATGAAGCGGGTGTTCCAGTCGTACGGGCTGCCCGTCGGCCCGTACGAGGTGATCCGCCCCCGCGAGTGGGCGCAGGACCCCTCCGCCGCCCGCGACAGGATCCTCCGCTTCGCCGACGAGCACGGCTGGCCGCTGTTCGTGAAGCCCGCCCGGGCCGGCTCCTCCTTCGGCATCACCAAGGTCGACGACCCCTCCCGGCTCGACGAGGCCATCGAGGAGGCGCGGCGCCACGACCCCAAGATCCTCGTGGAGGCGCTGCTCACCGGCCGCGAGATCGAGTGCGGCGTGCTGGAGTTCGAGGACGGCCCGCGCGCCAGCGCGCCCGCCTGGATCCCGCCGGTCACCGACCACGAGTTCTACGACTTCGAGGCCAAGTACATCGACTCGGCCTCCGGTGTGGTGCCCGCCCCGATCACCCCGGAGCAGACCGCCGAGGTGCAGCGGCTCGCGATCGCCGCGTTCGAGGCGGTCTCCTGCGAAGGCCTGGTCCGCGCGGACTTCTTCCTCACCGACGACGGCGAGTTCGTCATCAACGAGATCAACACGATGCCCGGCTTCACGCCGATCTCGATGTACCCGCGCATGTGGGAGGCGAGCGGCGTGGGCTACCAGGAGCTGATCGACCGGCTGATCCAGGCCGCGCTGAACCGCTCGACCGGCCTGCGCTGACCGTTCCGCGTGAGCGGGCCACGCTGACCGGCCCGGGGCAGGAGCCCGCCGGGCGCCTCACAGGCTCGGCGGGACGGCCTTCTTCACCGGCGCGGCGAAAGCCGCCAGCGGGCCGGCGTCGTGCACGTACCGCTCGTCCAGCGACACCTCCACGTACGCCTTGCGGTACGTGGAGGTGAAGCGCGGCCCGGTGCCCTCGCGCGACTCCAGCAGCCAGTTCACGCCGTCCGCCTCGACCCCCTGCGCCTTGTAGTCGCTCATCCTGGCGGGCCGCGGGACGCCGCAGCGCAGTACGATCGCCCCGTCCCCCCATCCGGCGGTCAGCTCCGAATCCGGCTCCGGATCACTCCGGTCGAGTCCGGCGACGGTCGCGGGCAGCTCCTTGTCCAGCGCCCGGCAGACGGCCGCCTCCTCCGCCGACGGGCGGGGAACCGCGACCGACGGCCCGGCGTCGTCGCCGAAGGCGGAACAGCCCGCGGAGGCCAGCAGGACTGCGGCGGCGGCGACGGCCGCCAGGGCGCCGCGGACGGCGGTGACGGACGGGGAGGGCGAGGACCGGTGTCGAGACATCACCGGCCAAGGGTAGACGGGGGCTAGAGATGCACGACCGGACAGGTCAGAGTGCGGGTGATGCCCTCGACTTGCTGGACCTTCGCGACGACCATGCGGCCGAGCTCGTCGACCGTGTCGGCCTGGGCGCGCACGATCACGTCGTACGGGCCCGTCACGTCCTCGGCCTGGATCACCCCCGGGATCTTGGAGATGGTCTCGGCGACCGTCGACGCCTTGCCCACCTCGGTCTGAATAAGGATGTACGCCTGAACCACGGAACCTCCAGGGCGGCCACGAGGATCTTGTGGAAAGAGAAAGGGACGCCACGGTACCGCGTCGCCGCGGGCCGCGGGGAGACCTGCGCGGCCGGTGGCGTGCACGGTCGGCGTACAGGCACGGAACAGTTGACGGTCTACTTGACCTACGTGACGGTACCGAGAGCGACGACGGGCCGCGACCCGTCGCACGGTGCGTCCACGACGACATGGAGAGGTGAACCTCGGTGAAGGGCACTGTCGGAGAGCTCGGCGAGTTCGGGCTCATCAGGGAGCTCACCTCCCGGCTCACCTCCACCCCGGCGGTACGGATCGGGCCGGGCGACGACGCCGCGGTCGTGGCCGCGCCCGACCGGCGCGTGGTGGCCAGCACGGACATCCTGCTGGAGGGACGGCACTTCCGCCGCGACTGGTCCACCGCCTACGACGTCGGCCGCAAGGCCGCCGCGCAGAATCTGGCGGACATCGCAGCCATGGGCGCCGTACCGACCGCGCTGCTGCTCGGCCTGGTCGTGCCCGCCGAACTCCCGGTGACCTGGCCCACCGAGCTCATGGACGGCCTGCGCGACGAGTGCCAGGTGGCGGGCGCGGCGGTGGTCGGCGGCGACGTCGTCCGCGGCGACACCATCACCGTCTCCATCACCGCCCTCGGCGACCTGCGCAACCACGAGCCGGTCACCCGCGGCGGCGCGCAGCCCGGGGACGTCGTCGCGTACACCGGCTGGCTCGGCTGGTCGGCGGCCGGCTACGCGGTCCTCTCGCGCGGCTTCCGTTCGCCGCGCGCCTTCGTCGAGGCGCACCGGCGGCCCGAACCGCCCTACCACGCGGGCCCCGCGGCGGCCGGGCTCGGCGCCACCGCCATGTGCGACGTCAGCGACGGTCTGATCGCCGACCTCGGTCACATCGCCGAGGCCAGCAAGGTCCGCATCGACCTGCGCTCCGGGCTCATCGACATCCCGACCCAGATGAACGACATCGGGCAGGCCGTCGGCGTCGACCCCATGCAGTGGGTCCTCACCGGGGGCGAGGACCACGCCATCGTCGCCACCTTCCCGCCGGACGTGAAGCTGCCCGCGCGTTGGAAGGTGATCGGCGAGGTGCTCAACCCGTCCGCCCTGCCCCAGGTGACCGTCGACGGCGCCCCGTGGCACACCCAGGGCGGCTGGGACCACTTCGGGGAGGGCGAGTGACCCGCCGCGCCCTCCCGAACGTCCTGACCGTCGCCGGCTCCGACTCCGGCGGCGGCGCCGGCATCCAGGCCGACCTGAAGACCATGCTGGCGCTCGGCGTCCACGGCATGAGCGTGATCACCGCCGTCACCGCGCAGAACTCCCTGGGCGTGCAGGGCGCCTGGGAGCTGCCCGTGGAGGCGGTCCGCGCCCAGTACCGCAGCGTCGTGGACGACATCGGTGTCCAGGCCGTGAAGACCGGCATGCTGGCGTCCGCGCCCCTGGTGGACGCGGTGGCGGAGCTGCTGGCCGGGACGGACGCGCCCGTGGTGGTCGACCCGGTGGGGGTCTCCAAGCACGGGGACTCCCTGCTGGCGGCCTCCGCGCTCGATTCCGTACGGACGAGGCTGCTGCCCGTCGCGACGGTGGCGACGCCGAACCTGGACGAGGTCGCCCAGCTCACCGGCGTGACCGTGGAGGGCGAGGACGACCTGCGGCGGGCCGCCGCGGCGGTACTGGAGTACGGGCCGCGCTGGGCGCTGATCAAGGGCGGTCACCTCTCCGGTGACGCCGTGGACCTGCTCACGGACGGCTCCGAGGAGCACTGGCTGCGCGCGCCCCGGCACGACAACCGGCACACCCACGGCACGGGCTGCACGCTCGCCTCGGCGGTGGCGGCGGGCCTGGGCAAGGGCCTCGCGGTGCCGGAGGCCGTACGGGCCGCGAAGGAGTACGTGACCGGCGCCATCGCGGCCGGGTTCGCGCTGGGCGGCGGCATCGGCCCGGTCGACCACGGGTGGCGCCTGCGCTGACGTCCCGCGGGTACGGCAGCGGGTACGGCAGCGGGTACGGCAAAAAGCCGGTCCACCGAGGTGGACCGGCTTTTCAAGGCAACCGCAGAGGCTGCGCTACGACGACACGTCGCCGGTATTAGCGCGAGACCTTGCCGGCCTTGATGCACGAGGTGCAGGCGTTGAGCCGCTTCGGCGTCCCACTGACCACGGCACGCACGCGCTGGATGTTCGGGTTCCAGCGACGGGACGTACGGCGGTGCGAGTGCGAGATGTTGTTGCCGAAGCCCGGCCCCTTGCCGCAGACGTCGCAGTTGGCAGCCACGGGTCACTCCAAAGACTTCAGATGCACTTACAGTGAAATCCGGCGAGCCGGAATCAGATCTGGTGACTGAAGTGGCGTTGCCGGGGGTACGGCCCGATTTTCATCGGGCAACCGGAGCAGCATACAACGGCCGCTTCGGTACAACGAAACTACCACGGCCCGCCCGGCCCCCGCGTGGGGCCCGGGTGCCGGACGGGGTCTACCCTGCGGTGCAGCCCCAGGCCCTTAGCCAAGGAGGACCGCCCCGGTGCCGCAGACTCTCGACTCCACCGTGGTGCGTACCTGGTGCTCACTCGCGCTGCACGCGCTGGGCCGGGAGCGCGAGGAGATCGACGCGATCAACGTCTATCCGGTCGCCGACGGGGACACCGGCACCAACCTCTACCTCACCGTCGAATCCGCCTCCCAGGCGGTGGACGCCGTCTTCACCGCCATCGCCGCGCCCGACTTCGCCGACGCCGTACGGGCCATGGCGCACGGCGCGCTGATCGGGGCGCGGGGCAACTCCGGGACGATCCTGGCGCAGCTGCTGCGCGGCATGAGCGAGGTACTGGCCGAGGGCCGTGACGGGGATCACCTGGCACGGGCGCTGCGCCTGGCGGCCGCCTCCGCGCGGCAGGCCGTGGCCCATCCGGTCGAGGGCACCATCCTCAGCGTGGCCTCCGCGGCGGCGGACTCGACCGTTCCGGACGGCGCGGACGTGGTGGCGGTGGCGCGCGCCGCGTACGAGGGGGCGCGCACGGCGCTGGAGCGCACACCCACGCAGCTCGCCGTGCTGGAGCGCGCCGGAGTCGTGGACGCGGGCGGGCGCGGGCTGGTCACGGTGCTGGGAGCGCTGGTCGAGGCGGTCTCGGGCCAGCCGGTGCGGGAGCGGCCGTCCACGCGACCGGTACGGGCGCCGAGGGCGGCCGTGGCCGCACCCGACGAGCCCTGCGGCGACGGCGGGCCCGCCTTCGAGGTCATCTACCTGCTGGAGGCCGACGACACGGCCGTGGCACGGCTGCGCGACCGGCTGGACGCGCTCGGCGACTCGCTCGTCGTCGTCGGCGGCGACGGCCTGTGGAACGTCCACGTCCACGTCGACGACGCGGGCGCGGCCGTGGAGGCCGGCGTCGAGGCGGGACGCCCGTACCGGATCCGGATCACCCACTTCGGTACGCCCGGCACCCAGGCGCCCCAGGAGCGCGCGGGGCGCGCCGTCGTCGCCGTCCTGCCCGGCGAGGGCCTCGCGGCGCTCTGCGCCGAGGCGGGCGCCACGACCGTACTGGCCCGGCCCGGCGAACCGCCCGCCAGCGGGGAGCTCCTCGACGCCATCCGCCGGGCCCACGCGCGCGAAGTGGTCCTCCTGCCGAACGACGCCGAGCTCCGGCACACCGCCGCGGCCGCCGCCGAACAGGCCCGCGCGCAGGGCATCCGGGTCGCGCTCGTCCCGACCCGCGCCGCCGTCCAGGGCATCGCCGCCCTCGCCGTCCACGAACCGGACCGCCGCTTCGACGAGGACGTGGTCGCGATGACCGCCGCCGCGGGCGCCACCCGCTACGGCGAACTGGCCGTCGCCGAGCACCGCTCCTTCACCTCGGCGGGCGTCTGCCAGGCCGGTGACGTCCTCGGCCTCATCGACGGCGACGTGGCGGTCATCGGCCACGACGTGGCCGCCACGGCCGAGACGGTCCTGGACCGGATGCTCTCGGGGGGCGGCGAACTGGTCACCCTGGTCGTCGCCGAGGACGCCCCAGACTCCCTCGCCCGCCGCCTGGAGACCCACGTCCGCGAAACGCACCTGGCGGTCGACACGGTCACCTACTCCGGCGGCCCGCAGGCCCCGCTGCTGCTGATCGGCGTCGAATAGCCCGCGCACAGCGCCCGGACCGCGCCGAACAGCGCGTCCGTCCACAGGTGTGCCCGGCTGTCAGTGCCGTGGTGTGCAATGGGAGACGTGTCAGCCCTCGACGAACCACTGAAGAAACAGCTCGGCGCCGCCACCGCCAAGGTGATGGCCGAGCACCTCGACCTGCACACCGTCGGCGACCTGCTGCACCACTACCCGCGGCGGTACGCCGAGCGCGGCGAGCTCACCACCCTCGCCGACCTGCCGCTGGACGAGCACGTCACCGTGGTGGCCCGCGTGGCCGACGCGCGCCTGCTGACCTTCAACGGCGCCAAGGGACGCGGCCAGCGGCTCGAAGTCACCATCACCGACGGCAGCGGCCGCCTCCAGCTGGTCTTCTTCGGCAAGGGCGTCCACAAGCCCCACAAGGACCTGCTGCCGGGCACCCGCGCGATGTTCGCCGGCAAGGTCTCCGTCTTCAACCGCAAGACGCAGCTCGCCCACCCCGCGTACGAACTGCTGCGCGGCGAGGAGGGCGAGAGCGCCGTGGACAGCTGGGCGGGGGCGCTCATCCCGATCTACCCCGCCACCACCAAGCTGGAGTCCTGGAAGATCGCCAAGGCGGTCGACGCCGTCCTGCCCAGCGCGGCGGAGGCCCTCGACCCGCTGCCGCCCCGGCTGCGCGAGGGACGCGGGCTCACCGCCCTGCCGGACGCCCTGCGCAAGATCCACCGGCCGCGCACCAAGGCGGACGTCGCCGAGGCCCGCGACCGCCTCAAGTGGGACGAGGCGTTCGTCCTCCAGGTCGCCCTCGCCCGCCGCCGGTACGCCGACACCCAACTGCCCGCCGTCGCCCGCAAACCGGCGCCCGGCGGGCTGCTGGACGCCTTCGACGCCCGGCTGCCGTTCACGCTCACCGAGGGCCAGGAGAAGGTCTCCCGCGAGATCTTCGACGACCTGGCCACCGAGCACCCCATGCACCGCCTCCTCCAGGGCGAGGTCGGCTCGGGCAAGACGATGGTCGCCCTGCGCGCCATGCTCGCCGTCGTCGACGCGGGCGGCCAGGCGGCCATGCTGGCCCCCACCGAGGTCCTCGCCCAGCAGCACCACCGCTCCATCACGGAGATGATGGGCGACCTCGCGGAAGCGGGGCTGCTGGGCGGCTCCGACCAGGGCACCAAGGTCGTGCTGCTCACCGGCTCCATGGGCGCCGCGGCCCGCCGCCACGCGCTGCTGGACCTGGTCACCGGCGAGGCCGGCATCGTCATCGGCACCCACGCCCTGATCGAGGACAAGGTCCAGTTCCACGACCTGGGCCTCGTCGTCGTCGACGAGCAGCACCGCTTCGGCGTCGAACAGCGCGACGCCCTGCGGGGCAAGGGCAAGCAGCCCCCGCACCTGCTGGTCATGACCGCCACGCCCATTCCCCGCACGGTCGCGATGACCGTCTTCGGCGACCTGGAGACCTCCGTCCTCGACCAGCTCCCGGCCGGCCGCTCCCCGATCGCCAGCCACGTCGTCCCGGCGGCCGACAAGCCGCACTTCCTGGCCCGCGCCTGGGAGCGGGTCCGCGAGGAGGTGGAGAACGGCCACCAGGCGTACGTCGTCTGCCCCCGGATCGGCGACTCCCTCGACGAGGCGGCCCAGCCCAAGAGGAAGTCCCCCGAGGACGACGCGGAGAAGCGGCCCCCGCTCGCCGTCCTGGAGGTCGCCGACCAGCTCGCCAAGGGCCCGCTCGCCGGACTGCGCGTCGAGGTGCTGCACGGCAGGATGGCCCCCGACGACAAGGACGCCGTCATGCGCCGCTTCGCCGCGGGCGAGGCCGACGTCCTGGTCGCCACCACCGTCATCGAGGTCGGCGTCAACGTCCCCAACGCCACCGCCATGGTCATCATGGACGCCGACCGCTTCGGCGTCTCCCAGCTCCACCAGCTGCGCGGCCGCGTCGGCCGCGGCTCCGCCCCCGGCCTGTGCCTCCTCGTCACCGACATGCCGGAGGCCAGCCCCGCGCGCCAGCGCCTCGCCGCCGTCGCCTCCACCCTCGACGGCTTCGAGCTCTCCCGTATCGACCTCGAACAGCGCCGCGAGGGCGACGTCCTCGGCCAGGCCCAGTCCGGTGCGCGCTCCAGCCTGCGCATGCTCGCCGTCATCGAGGACGAGGAGATCATCGCCGCTGCCCGCGAGGAGGCCGCCGCGGTCGTCGCCGCCGACCCGGACCTGGAGCACCTGCCCGAGCTGCGCACGGCGCTCGACGCGCTGGTCGACAAGGAGCGGGAGGAGTTTCTGGAGAAGGGCTGACCCGTGCACATGCGGCCCGAGCCCATATCGTGGAGACACAGACCACCAGGGACGACGACAAGGACCGAGATGACCCGCGTGATCGCCGGCGTCGCCGGCGGACGCCGCCTGGCGGTGCCCCCGGGCCAGGGCACCCGCCCCACCTCCGACCGGGCGCGCGAGGGCCTCTTCTCCACCTGGGAGGCGCTCCTCGGCACGCTCGACGGCATCCGGGTCGCCGACCTGTACGCCGGCTCCGGCGCCGTCGGCCTGGAGGCGCTCTCACGCGGCGCGGCCCACGCCCTGCTCGTCGAGGCCGACGCCCGGGCCGCCCGCACCCTCCGGGAGAACGTCCGCGGTCTGGGCCTGCCCGGCGCCGAGGCCCGCCACGGCAAAGCCGAACAGATCGTGACGGGACCGGCGCCGACGACGCCGTACGACGTCGTCTTCCTCGACCCGCCCTACGCCGTCGCCGATGGCGATCTTGGGGAGATACTCCTCACACTCCGCGCGCAGGGCTGGCTCGCGGACGATGCGCTCGTCACCGTGGAGCGCAGCACCAGAGGCGGGGAATTCCCCTGGCCGGACGGTTTCGAGCCGCTGCGGTCCCGTCGCTACGGCGAGGGAACGTTTTGGTACGGTCGCGCCGCCTCTCCGTGCGAAGACGCACGATGACCGGACCTGGGAGCGAGGGACTTCAGTTGCGCCGCGCAGTCTGTCCGGGGTCGTTCGACCCCATCACCAACGGACACCTCGACATCATCGCCCGCGCCTCCAAGCTGTACGACGTCGTGCACGTCGCGGTGATGATCAACCAGTCCAAGAAGGGCCTGTTCACCGTCGAGGAACGGATGGACCTCATCCGCCAGGTGACGAGCGACTACGGGAACGTCAAGGTCGAGTCCCACCACGGCCTGCTCGTCGACTTCTGCAAGGAACGCGACATCCCCGCGATCGTCAAGGGCCTGCGCGCGGTCAGCGACTTCGACTACGAGCTCCAGATGGCCCAGATGAACAACGGCCTCTCGGGCGTCGAGACCCTCTTCGTGCCGACCAACCCGACCTACAGCTTCCTCTCCTCCTCCCTGGTCAAGGAGGTCGCCGCCTGGGGCGGTGACGTCTCGCACCTGCTGCCCCCGGTGGTCCACGAGGCCCTCGTGCGGCGCCTGCGCGGGCAGTGAGCGACTGACGTCCCGTCACCCGCTGTCGGGGCCGTGCCCTCTGGCCGTACAGTCGACCCGTCCGTCTCCAACCCGGCTGTAGAGAGTGGCGAGCACACGGTGGACGTGCAGAAGAAGCTCGACGAGATCGTCGAGACGGTCAGGAACTCCCGTTCCATGCCCATGTCGGCCTCCTGCGTGGTCAACCGCGCCGAGCTGCTCGCGATGCTCGAAGAGGTCCGCCAGGCCCTGCCCGGCTCCCTGGCCCAGGCCCAGGAGCTGATCGGCGGCCGTGAGCAGCTGGTCGAGCAGGCCCGCGCCGAGGCCGAGCGGATCATCGAGGCCGCCCACGCCGAGCGCGGCTCGCTGATCTCCGACACCCAGATCGCCCGGCGGTCCCAGGAGGAGGCCGACCGCATCCTCGCCGAGGCCCGCCGCGAGGCCGAGGAGATCCGCGCCGAGGCCGACGAGTACGTCGACTCCAAGCTGGCCAACTTCGAGGTCGTCCTCACCAAGACCATCGGCTCCGTCGACCGCGGCCGCGAGAAGCTCCTCGGACGGGGCCCGGGCGTCGACGCGCAGGGGTTCGGCGACGACGACGCCCCGGAGTACAGCGCCGACCCGCAGACCCTCATCCACCGCGCCGACGAGTACGTCGACGCCAAGCTCGGCGCCTTCGAGGCGGTCCTCTCCAAGACCCTGGAGGCCGTCGGCCGCGGCCGTCAGAAGCTGCACGGCCGGATCGCCACCGACGAGCTCGGCGCCCACATGGCGGCGCAGGACGCGGCCGGCTTCCCCCAGCAGCGGCACACCAGCGACGCGGACTACCTGGCCGGCCTCGCCGAGCTGGCCGACCCCGAGCCGGCCCGCCGGCAGCCCGTCGCGGCCTCCACCGCCTCCGCGGCCGCCACGCCGCCCGTCCCGGCGGCCCCGGCCCTGACGCCCGACCCGTATACGTACGTGCCCGAGAGCGCCCCCCAGGAGGCGTACGGCTACCCGCAGCAGGACCCCTACGCCGGCTACCAGCAGCAGGGTGGCTACGACCAGGGCTACGCCGACCCGTACGCGTACGGGCAGCAGCCCCAGCACCAGCCGCAGCCGGTGCCGGAGAGCGGCCAGCAGGCCGCGGCGCTCGACGAGACCAGCTTCTTCGACACGAGCATGATCGACATGGAGCAGCTGCGCCGCTACGAGCAGGGGCGCTGAGCGGCCCGCGCATCCGGAGCGGACGGCCCCGGATTGGGCTGTGAGCGAAGCGTCAAGTATCCTGGCTCTTCGGTCGCGAGTACATCCGCGATTCGGCGTGCCCGCGTCGGCGTCAGTCTTGATGCCGGGCCGCCCCCCAGACGATTTCCGAAAGCAGGAAGAGCCCTGAGTACGCGCCTCGACCACCGCAACCCCCTCGTGTTCGACACGCACGAGCTGGGGCGGCGTCCTGGTGCCCTCCAGCGGCTCTCCCGCTCGGTCCAGGCCCCCGCCGACCTCGGGATCGCCGAGGTCATCGGCGTGCCCGAAGGCTCGCCGGTCGAGCTGGAGCTCCGCCTCGAGTCCGTCATGGAAGGGGTGCTCGTCACGGGCACCGCCCGTGCACGCGCCGAGGGGGAGTGCGTAAGGTGTCTGGAGCCGCTGCACCAGGACGTTGTGGCGGACTTCCAGGAGATGTTCTCGTACCCCGACACCGATGACCGGGGCCACCGCAAGGCGGCCGCGGACGACGATGCCGAGGACGACGAGGACATGACCCCCCTCGAGGACGGCATGTTCGACCTCGAGCCCGTGCTGCGTGACGCGGTGGTGCTCGCACTGCCGCTGCAGCCGGTGTGCCGGGAGGACTGTGCCGGCCTGTGCCCCGACTGCGGGCTCAGCCTGAACGACGACCCGGACCACCACCATGACGCCGTCGACATCCGTTGGGCGGCACTGCAGGGACTCGCCGGTTCACTCGGGACCGGGGAGAAGGACAACATGAGCGGCGCCGAACCGGGCGTCGACGAGAAGCAGGAGAAGTAGCCGTGGCTGTTCCGAAGCGGAAGATGTCGCGCAGCAACACGCGCCACCGCCGGTCGCAGTGGAAGGCTGCGGTCCCCACCCTGGTTTCGTGTGAGCGTTGCCAGGAGCCGAAGCAGCAGCACATCGCGTGCCCCAGCTGCGGCACGTACAACAAGCGCCAGGTCCTCTCGGTCTGAGCGGGCTGGTGAGAGGCACCGTGTCTAGCCACAAAACGGCGGATGACGCCAAGAAGCAGGCGGAGAACACGGCCTCGTCCCACACGCTTCTGGAAGGGCGGCTCGGGTATCAGCTCGAGTCCGCCCTTCTGGTGCGTGCGCTGACCCACCGCTCGTACGCGTACGAGAACGGCGGTCTGCCCACCAACGAGCGGCTGGAGTTCCTCGGGGACTCCGTGCTCGGCCTGGTGGTCACGGACACGCTGTACCGCACCCACCCCGACCTGCCCGAAGGCCAACTGGCCAAGCTGCGGGCCGCGGTGGTCAATTCGCGTGCACTGGCGGAGGTCGGCCGCGGCCTCGAACTGGGCTCCTTCATCCGGCTGGGCCGGGGTGAAGAGGGCACCGGGGGCCGGGACAAGGCTTCCATCCTCGCCGACACCCTCGAAGCGGTGATCGGTGCGGTCTATCTCGACCAGGGCCTCGAAGCGGCGTCCGAGCTGGTGCACCGGCTCTTCGACCCGCTGATCGAGAAGTCCTCGAACCTCGGCGCCGGCCTGGACTGGAAGACCAGCCTCCAGGAGCTGACCGCGGCCGAGGGCCTCGGCGTTCCGGAGTACCTGGTCACCGAGACCGGACCGGACCACGAGAAGACCTTCACTGCTGCTGCCCGCGTCGGTGGTGTCTCGTACGGCACCGGCACCGGCCGCAGCAAGAAGGAAGCGGAGCAGCAGGCCGCGGAGTCCGCCTGGCGGGCCATCCGGGCCGCCGCGGACGAGCGGGAGGCGGCGGCGAAGGCCGCGGCCGAAGCCGGCACGGATTCCGCCTCCGGCGGCTCCGGCACCGGCCGCGACTCCGTTTCCGGCTCTGTCTCCGGCTCCGAAGAGGCCGCCGACACCTCTTCGGTCCCCGAAGCCGCGCACACCGCGGACTCGGCCACGGCCTGAGCCGCTGCTCGCTTCTGCCCCCGTCGCACCGTTTCCGCGGTGCGGCGGGGTTTCCCCGTATCCCCCTCCACATCGCCCACCGGAGGTGCCCCGTGCCCGAGCTGCCCGAGGTCGAGGTCGTACGACGTGGCCTGGAGCGCTGGATCAGCGGGCGGACCGTCCGCGAGGTGGAGGTCCTGCACCCCCGTGCCGTCCGGCGGCACCTGGCGGGCGGCGAGGACTTCGCGGCCCGGCTGAAGGGGCAGCGCTTCGGTGTCGCACGGCGGCGCGGGAAGTACCTGTGGCTGCCGCTGGAGGAGACCGACGCGTCCGTGCTCGGACACCTGGGCATGAGCGGCCAGCTGCTCGTCCAGCCCGAGGACGCCCCGGACGAGAAGCACCTGCGGATACGCGTCCGCTTCACGGATTCGGATAGCGGCTCCGCCGCGGGCGCCCTCGGCACCGAGCTGCGCTTCGTCGACCAGCGCACCTTCGGCGGGCTCTCGCTCCACGAGAACACCCCCGAGGGGCTGCCCCAGGCCATCGCGCACATCGCCCGCGACCCGCTCGACCCCGAGTTCGACGAGGCCGCCTTCCACACCGCGCTGCGCCTGCGCCGTACGACGGTGAAGCGGGCCCTGCTCGACCAGTCGCTGATCAGCGGCGTCGGCAACATCTACGCGGACGAGGCGCTGTGGCGCTCCCGCCTCCACTACGACCGGCCCACCGCCACCCTCACCCGCCCCCGCTCGGCCGAGCTCCTCGGCCACGTACGGGAGGTGATGACGGCCGCGCTCGCCGTCGGCGGCACCAGCTTCGACAGCCTGTACGTCAACGTCAACGGCGAGTCCGGCTACTTCGACCGCTCCCTGGACGCCTACGGCCGCGAGGGCGAGCCCTGCCGCCGCTGCGGCACCCCGATGCGCCGCCGCCCCTGGATGAACCGGTCCAGCTACTTCTGCCCGCGCTGCCAGCGCCCGCCGCGCGCCGTGGCGCCGTAGCGGCTCAGAAGCCGAAGTCCTGCGTCCACCACGGGCCGCCCTCGGCGAAGTGCACGCCGACGCCGAGCGTCGTGTAGTCGCAGTTGAGGATGTTGGCGCGGTGGCCGTCGCTGTTCATCCAGGACTCCATCACCGCCTGGGCGTCGGACTGGCCGCGGGCGATGTTCTCGGCGGCGAGGCCGGACACGCCGGCCTGCGCGGCACGGTCCCAGGGGGAGTCCCCGTCGGGGTCCGTGTGCGAGAAGAAGTTCCGCTGCGCCATGTCGAGGCTGAACGCCCCCGCCAGCGAGGCCAGCTCGGCGTTGGGGCGGACCGGGCTGCAGCCGACCTGGGCGCGCTCGGCGTTGACGAGGCTCAGCACGGCGGCCTCGGCGGCCCGCTCCTTGCTCGCCACGCGGGCCGTCGTCGACTCGACGGTCCGCTGGGGCGTCGCCGTGGCCGTACGGGAGGGGCTCGCGCTCTTCGGCGTGGCCCGCTGCGTGGACGCCGACGGCTCCGGGGCCTTCGCGCGCTTCGACGGCGTGGCCGACGGCTTCGTGGGGCTGGGGGTGGGCGTGGGCTTCGCCGTGGGCGTCTTCGACGGCGTCTGCGGGCGCTCGGCGCTCCGGCTCGGGCTCGGGGAGGCCGGTGCGCGGCCGGTGGGCGTGGCGCTCGCCTCGCCCTGGGTCCGCAGCTCCGGGGCCCCGGTGCGGATGTGCTCGGCGGACGGGCCGCCGCCCACCTTGTACGTGTCGCCGCCCGGCAGCAGCCCGGAGGCGACGGCGACGGCGCCCACCGCCACCGCGGCGGAGGCGCCGAGCAGACCGGTGCGTACGGGGACCACGGCCCGCTTCTTCCGGTGGCGTCCCATCTGCTCTGCCTTCCTGATGACTAACTCACCCGTATGGGTGACGCTCATTGCGTCGGGACTGTACGCCATGACGCGTGGGGGAGAAGTGCCGCTTGAGTAATTCGCCGGTTAGCGTGCAGCCATGAATGATCACGTAAGGCTCACCGCCTGGGTGCGCGGCCGCGTACAGGGAGTGGGCTTCCGCTGGTTCACCAGGGCAAACGCATTGCGCATCGGTGAGCTCACCGGATTCGCCCTGAACCTCGAAGACGGGAGGGTCCAGGTGGTGGCCGAGGGGCCGAGTGAGAATTGCCACCAATTGCTGGAGTGGCTCGGCTCCGGCGACACACCCGGCCGTGTTGACGGAGTCACTGAGATCTGGGACACGCCACGCGGCGGTTACGACGGCTTCGAGGTCCGCTGACGATCTTGGTCCGGGGGTGCCGGGGGGCGCCGGGAACCCCCCGCACGGCCCCCGGCACGCAGTGCCGCGCGTTCCCCCGTGCGGGGAAAAGCCCCTGGTGGTTGCCAAGAACGGCGCCGCATGCCAGGCTGCGCGGGAAACGATGATCGACACGCCCCCGAGGGCACCGTGCGCGAGGCGCCGCCGCAGCATCCGCGGCCGCAGACCCCCCGGTTGGCCCTTGATGCGGGGCGTGATCGTGTTGACCGTCAAACTTTTTGGTGAGACTCTGGAAGCCCCGCGCACCTTAGCTGTTTGGCAGTGGGAACCGCAGCGGCACCATCTTCTGCTGCCGGACACCGCGGGTGCGAACCCTCACGACCCACACCGCTTCGGTCGGTCACTCAGTGTGGAGGACCATCCATCATGGCAAAGGCGCTTCTCGGTTATGTCGGCGGTTCCGACCCGCGACTTCTCGCCGAGATGCGGCGGCTTCAGCAGCGCGTCCAGGACCTGGAATCCGAGCTCGTACGGATCCAGTCCGAGAACGACGCGCTGAACGCAGCTGCCGCGCACAGCGGCGAGTCGCTGCTCGACGGCATCGACATCGACGTATCGAAGGCGGAGCCTGCGCTCACCTGACCACAGCCCCCACGGGCAGGTGAGAAACACTCTCCCTAGATATGCAAGGGACGCTCCTGCGGCGTCCCTTCTTTCTTTTCCGCTCCCGCCCCATGGGGCCCACCAGCCACATGGACCTCGGGTTCCCCATGTTCATCTGCCGTATCCCCGCTCCTTACGGTCTGGTCTGCCCTTCGTGTTCATGGGTCAAACGAAGGACGCCCGGTAGAGTCCGGGGGCGTGCACCTCAAGGCCCTGACCCTGCGTGGTTTCAAGTCGTTCGCCTCCGCCACCACCCTGCGGTTCGAACCGGGCATCACGTGTGTCGTGGGGCCGAACGGTTCCGGCAAGTCCAATGTGGTGGACGCCCTTTCCTGGGTCATGGGCGAACAGGGCGCCAAGTCGCTGCGCGGCGGAAAGATGGAGGACGTCATCTTCGCCGGCACCACCGGGCGGCCGCCGCTGGGTCGCGCCGAGGTGTCCCTCACCATCGACAATTCCGATGGCGCGCTCCCCATCGACTACGCGGAAGTCACCATTACGCGGATCATGTTCCGCGGCGGCAGCAGCGAATACCAGATCAACGGCGACACCTGCCGGTTGCTGGACATCCAGGAACTCCTCTCGGACTCCGGTATCGGCCGGGAAATGCACGTGATCGTCGGGCAGGGCCAGCTCGACTCCGTCCTGCACGCGGACCCCATGGGGCGGCGGGCGTTCATCGAGGAGGCCGCGGGCGTCCTCAAGCACCGCAGGCGCAAGGAGAAGGCGCTGCGGAAGCTCGACGCGATGCAGGCCAACCTCGCCCGGGTCCAGGACCTCACCGACGAGCTGCGGCGCCAGCTCAAGCCGCTCGGGCGGCAGGCGGCCGTGGCACGGCGGGCCGCCGTCATCCAGGCCGACCTGCGCGACGCGCGGCTCCGGCTCCTCGCCGACGACCTCGTAGGCCTCCGGGAGGCACTGCGGACGGAGCTCGCCGACGAGGCCGCGCTCAAGGAGCGCAAGGAGCGGGCCGAGGCCGAGCTCAAGACCGCCCTCGCCCGCGAGGCCGACCTGGAGGACGAGGTGCGCCGCCTCGCCCCGCGGCTCCAGCGCGCCCAGCAGACCTGGTACGAACTGTCGCAGCTCGCCGAGCGGGTACGCGGGACCATCTCGCTGGCCGACGCCCGCGTGAAGAGCGCCACCGCACCCCCCGTGGAGGAGCGGCGCGGCCGCGACCCCGAGGACCTGGAGCGCGAGGCCGCCCGCGTCCGCGAGCAGGAGGCGGAGCTGGAGGCCGCGCTGGAGGCGGCGCAGCGGGCCCTGGAGGACACCGTCGCGCACCGCGCCGAGCTGGAGCGGGAGCTCGCGGCGGAGGAACGGCGCCTGAAGGACGCGGCGCGGGCCATCGCCGACCGGCGCGAGGGCCTGGCCCGGCTGTCCGGGCAGGTGGGCGCGGCCCGGTCGCGCGCCGCCGCCGCCCAGGCCGAGATCGACCGGCTGGCCGCCGCCCGCGACGAGGCCCGCGAGCGCGCGGCCGCCGCCCAGGAGGAGTACGAGGCGCTCCAGGCCGAGGTCGACGGCCTCGACGCGGGCGACGCCGAACTCGCCGAGCGCCACGAGGCCGCCAAGCGTGAGCTCGCCGACGCGGAGGCCGCGCTCACCGCCGCCCGCGAGGCCGCCACCGCGGCGGAACGCAAGCGCGCCGCCACCCAGGCCCGCCACGAGGCCCTCGCCCTCGGGCTGCGCCGCAAGGACGGCACCGGCGCCCTGCTCGCCGCCGGCGACCGGCTGGCCGGGCTGCTGGGCCCGGCGGCCGAGCTGCTCACCGTCACGCCCGGCCACGAGGTCCCGGTCGCCGCAGCCCTGGGGGCCGCCGCCGACGCCCTCGCGGTCCGCGACCCCGCGACGGCCGCCGACGCCATCCGCCTGCTGCGCAAGCAGGACGCGGGCCGGGCGGCCCTGCTGGTCGCCGGGGCGCCCGCGTCCGCGCCCGAGCCCCCGGTGCCCGGCGGGACGCGGGTGGCCGATCTCGTACAGGGCCCCGAAGGGCTCGTCGCCGCCGTGCGCAGGCTCGTGCGCGGCATGGTGGTCGTCGGAACCCTGGAGGACGCCGAGGACCTGGTCGCGGCACACCCCGAGGCGGTCGCCGTCACCGCCGAGGGCGACGTCCTCGGGGCGCACTTCGCGCAGGGCGGCTCGGCCGGGGCGCCCAGCCTCCTGGAGGTCCAGGCCTCCGTCGACGAGGCCGCAGCCGAGCTGGCCGAGCTGGCCGTACGGTGCGAGGAGCTCGCCGCCGCGCAGACCGAGGCGGCCGAGCGGCGCCGCGCCGCGGCCGCCCGCGTGGAGGAGCTGGGCGACCGGCGCCGGGCCGCCGACCGCGAGAAGTCCCAGGTCGCGCAGGCCCTCGGGCGGCTCGCCGGCCAGGCCCGGGGCGCCGCGGGCGAGGCCGAACGGACCGCCGCGGCCGCCGCCCGCGCGCAGGAGGCCCTGGAGAAGGCGACCGAGGAGGCCGAGGAGCTCGCCGAGCGGCTGGCCGTCGCCGAGGAGGCAGCCCCCTTCGGGGACAGAGGGGAGGAGGAGCCCGACACCTCCGTACGCGACCGGCTCGCCGCCGACGGCGCCAACGCCCGCCAGACCGAGATGGAGGCCCGCCTCCAGGTCCGTACGCACGAGGAGCGGGTCAAGGGCCTGGCCGGCCGCGCCGACTCCCTCGACCGGGCCGCCCGCGCCGAACGCGAGGCCCGCGCCCGCGCCGAGCAGCGCCGCGCCCGGCTGCGCCACGAGGCCGAGGTCGCCACGGCCGTCGCCTCCGGCGCCCGCCAGCTCCTCGCACACGTCGAGATCTCCCTCGTACGGGCCGAGCGGGAGCGGGCCGCCGCCGAGTCCGCCAAGGCGGCGCGCGAGCGGGACCTGGCGGCCGCCCGGGCCCGGGGCCGCGACCTCAAGGGCGAGCTCGACAAGCTCACGGACTCGGTCCACCGGGGCGAGGTGCTCGGCGCCGAGAAGCGGCTGCGGATCGAACAGCTGGAGACCAAGGCGCTCGAGGAGCTGGGTGTGGAGCCGGCCGTCCTCATCGCCGAGTACGGCCCCGACCAGCCGGTGCCGCCCTCCCCGCCCGCCGAGGGCGAGGAGCTGCCCGACGACCCCGAGCATCCGCGCAACCAGCCCCGGCGTTTCGTCCGCGCCGAACAGGAAAAGCGCCTGAAGACCGCCGAACGGGCGTACCAGCAGCTCGGGAAGGTGAACCCGCTCGCCCTGGAGGAGTTCGCGGCGCTGGAGGAGCGCCACCAGTTCCTCTCGGAGCAGCTTGAGGACCTGAAGAAGACGCGTGCCGACCTCCTTCAGGTGGTGAAGGAGGTGGACGTACGCGTCGAGCAGGTCTTCACGGAGGCGTACCGGGACACGGCCCGCGAGTTCGAAGGCGTCTTCTCCCGCCTCTTCCCCGGCGGCGAGGGACGGCTCGTCCTGACCGACCCCGACAACATGCTGACCACGGGCGTGGACGTCGAGGCCCGCCCGCCGGGCAAGAAGGTCAAGCGGCTGTCGCTGCTGTCCGGCGGCGAGCGGTCGCTCACCGCGGTCGCCCTCCTCGTGTCGATCTTCAAGGCCCGGCCCAGTCCGTTCTATGTGATGGACGAGGTCGAGGCGGCGCTCGACGACACCAACCTGCAGCGGCTGATCCGGATCATGCAGGAGCTCCAGGAGAGCTCACAGCTGATCGTGATCACGCACCAGAAGCGGACCATGGAGGTCGCGGACGCCCTCTACGGCGTCTCCATGCAGGGCGATGGCGTGTCCAAGGTGATCAGCCAGCGCCTTCGGTGAGTTGCCTTCAAGTCCTGAACGCAAGCCGACACGCCGTCTGCTCAAGTTCACAGACCTTCAACCCTTGACTTAGAAACTTGAAGGCATAGTCTCTGCAACGTTGCTTTTACCTTCAAGTGGTGGGCGGCGTCATGTTGTGCGCCACTGGAAGGGCTCGCCCCCCATGCTCGGCGACGCTGCCGGGCCCAGGAGTTCACGTGACCAGCACCGCCCAGCCACCCGCCGCGCAGCCACCCGCGTCGGGCGCCCGCGAGGCCCACCCCGACCACCTCGGCCATGTCATCTTCATCACGGCCGCCGCCGCGATGGGCGGCTTCCTCTTCGGCTACGACAGCTCCGTCATCAACGGCGCCGTCGAGGCGATCCGCCACCGGTACGAGATCGGCTCCGGCACCCTCGCTCAGGTCATCGCGATCGCCCTGATCGGCTGCGCCATCGGCGCCGCCACCGCGGGCCGGATCGCCGACCGCATCGGACGCATCCGCTGCATGCAGATCGCCGCGGTGCTCTTCACCGTCAGCGCCATCGGCTCCGCACTGCCCTTCGCGCTGTGGGACCTCGCCATGTGGCGCGTGATCGGCGGCTTCGCCATCGGCATGGCCTCGGTCATCGGCCCCGCCTACATCGCGGAGGTCGCGCCGGCCGCGTACCGGGGACGGCTCGGCTCCTTCCAGCAGGCCGCCATCGTCATCGGCATCGCCGTCTCTCAGCTCGTCAACTGGGCCATCCTCAACATGGCCGACGGCGACCAGCGCGGCGAGATCGCCGGCATCGAGGCCTGGCAGTGGATGCTCGGCGTCATGGTCATCCCGGCCGTGCTGTACGGCCTGCTCTCCTTCGCGATCCCCGAGTCGCCGCGCTTCCTGATCTCCGTCGGCCGCCACGACCGCGCCAAGGAGGTCCTCGCCGAGGTCGAGGGCAAGGGCGTCGACCTGGACGCCCGCGTCGCCGAGATCGAGACGGCCATGCGCCGCGAGCACAAGTCGAGCTTCCGGGACCTGCTCGGCAGCCGCTTCGGCTTCCTGCCCATCGTCTGGGTCGGCATCGGCCTCTCCGTCTTCCAGCAGCTCGTCGGCATCAACGTCGCCTTCTACTACTCGTCCACGCTGTGGCAGTCGGTCGGCGTCAACCCGGAGAGCTCGTTCTTCTACTCCTTCACCACGTCGATCATCAACATCATCGGCACCGTGATCGCGATGGTCCTGGTCGACCGCGTGGGCCGCAAGCCGCTCGCCCTCGTCGGCTCCGCCGGCATGGCGATCGCCCTCGCCTTCGAGGCCTGGGCCTTCTCCGCGGACCTGGTCGGCGGCAAGCTCCCGGAGACCCAGGGCATCGTCGCCCTGATCGCCGCCCACCTCTTCGTGCTCTTCTTCGCCCTGTCGTGGGGCGTGGTCGTCTGGGTCTTCCTCGGCGAGATGTTCCCCAACCGCATCCGCGCCGCGGCCCTCGGCGTCGCCGCCTCGGCGCAGTGGATCGCCAACTGGGCCATCACCGCGAGCTTCCCGTCCCTGGCGGACTGGAACCTCTCCGGCACGTACGTCATCTACACGATCTTCGCCGTGCTCTCCATCCCCTTCGTACTCCGGTACGTCAAGGAGACCAAGGGCAAGGCGTTGGAGGAGATGGGCTAAACCCCGCTGCCCCTCTCCTCACCCACGAGACTGCCCCGGCCCGCCCTGCGAAGGGTGAGCCGGGGCAGTACGCGTGGGGCGCTGCCGGAGTGGGGTGAGGTGATCGCTCGCAGCCGTGCGGCTACACCTCCCCGCCCGTCAATGTGCCGATCACGTCCACACCGCCCATCTCGTGCAAGGCGCTCGGCAGTCCCAGGGTGCCGCATTGGTTGCCTGGACTGCCGGCGGGCAAGGCGACACCGAGGCCGGTGATGATGCCGCTGTGCTGCGTTGTGGCGCCACCGGCACGAGGGCCACCGATGTTGGCGCAGGCGTTGTCGAAGGCCGCGTTGCCGAAGCCGATGACGGAGGTAGCGCTTGCGGGTGCGGCGATGCCGAGGGCACTGCCGGCGGCGGTGAGCAGCGCCAGCGCGCCAGTGACGTGGACACGGTTCATACACCGCCAACGCGTACCAGTACGGGCAGGACACGGGAGTCACCCCGCCCCACGCCTTGACTCGGGGGCATGGAGATGCCCCTTCGCCGGAAACACATCCGGCGAAGGGGCACAGGCGAAACAGCACTCGGCGCGGCGCCAGGGCTCAGGCCGAGACCGCGGCCCGCTCGGGCTCGTCCGGCGCCTCGACGGGAGCCGCCGCGGCCGCGCGCGGCAGCACGGCGTACAGCACCGCCGCCACCACGATCGTCACCAGCCAGCCCAACCCGTTGCGGCCGATCCAGGAGTCCGCGAGCGGCCCGGCGAACCAGTCGACCTTCGTGAAGGCCAGGCCCACCAGCAGCGCCACCGCCCACGCCGCCATGGCCTGCGGGGCGAAGCCGCCCCGGTACCAGTAGGCGCTGGTGCGCGTGGTGTCCATCAGGGCCTCGCCGTCGTACGAACGGCGGCGCAGCATGTCGACGCCGAAGACGCCGATCCACGCCGAGAACGCCACCGCCAGCAGCGTCAGGAAGGAGATGAACGAGCCGATGAAGCTGGTCGCCACCACCATCAGCAGGAAGCCGAAGACCAGCGAGATGACGGCGTTCACGCTGACCGCCCAGGCGCGCGGGACGTTGATGCCGAGCGTCTGGGCCGTGAAACCGGCCGAGTACATCGACATCGAGTTGATCAGCAGCATGCCGATGAGGGCGATGATCAGGTACGGCACCGAGATCCAGGCCGGCAGCAGCTCGCCGATGAACGACACCGGGTCCTGTGCGGACGCCAGGTCCGGCGTGGACACCGCCATCACCGCGCCCATCAGCACCATCGGCAGCACCACGATCCCGGCGCCGCCGACGGTGGAGCCGACCACGGCCCGGTTCGACGCCGTACGCGGCAGGTAGCGGGTGAAGTCCGGACCGGAGGGCACCCAGCTGATGCCGCCCGCCGCGATGGTGCCGATGCCCGCGATCAGCATCGCCGTCGACCCGGCCGGCTTGTCGAAGACCGCGCCCCAGTCGGTGTTGGCGACGAGGTAGACCAGCACCAGCACGGAGAAGGCGCCGAAGAGGTACGTGGACCAGGTGCTGCACACCCGCAGCGCGTTGATGCCGAGCCCCGACACCACGAACGTGGCGGCGACGAAGAACAGCAGCGTGACGACGATCAGCGGCGTGCTGCTCTTCACACCGAACAGCAGGTCCAGCACGGTCAGCACGGCGTACGCGCCGGTGACCGCGTTGATCGTCTCCCAGCCCCAGCGGGCCACCCAGATGAGCGAGCCGGGGAAGAGGTTGCCGCGCTGGCCGAAGACCGCCCGCGACAGCGCCATGCCGGGCGACCCGCCGCGCTTGCCCGCGATCGAGATGAGGCCGACGATCCCGTACGACAGGAGGGGCGCGGCGAGCGCGACGACCAGGACCTGCCAGATGTTCAGGCCGTTGAAGACGATCAGGCCGGCGCCCATGGTGAGCAGCAGCACACTGATGTTCGCGGCGACCCAGGTGGGGAACAGCTCCCGGACGTGTCCGGTGCGTTCCCCGTCGGGGACGGGTTCGAGGCCGCGGGTCTCTATCGCGCCTTCGGATTCGGAGGCGTGGGGCATGGATCAGCTCCGTGCGAGAGGTGGGGGATTCACGACATCGTACATTCACCCCAAAAGCTCCAGATAGGGGCCTACGGCCCTGGGGGATACTGGTCGCGTTATGGAAATCCTCATCCTTGCTGTAGTCATCGCTCTGGTCGCGGTCGGCGCGATCAGCGGCCTCGTGGTCAGCAGCCGCAAGAAGAAGCAGCTGCCTCCGCCCCAGGCGCCGTCGTCCACGCCGACCATCACCGCTCCGCCCGCCGAGCCGCACGTCGGCGAGGAGGCGGAGACACCGCGGGAGGAACCGCGCCGCACCATCGAGGAGGTGGACCTCCCCACGGCCGAAGAGGCGCTCGAAGCGCCGGCGGCCGTCGAGGACCCGCTCGTCGCGGCGCCGCCCGCGCCCGAGATCGAGGTCCCGGAGCCCACCGCGGGCCGGCTGGTCCGGCTGCGCGCCCGGCTGGCCCGTTCGCAGACCTCCCTCGGCAAGGGGCTGCTCACCCTGCTGTCCCGGGAGCACCTCGACGAGGACACCTGGGAGGAGATCGAGGACACCCTCCTCACCGCGGACGTCGGCGTCGCGCCCACCCAGGAGCTGGTGGAGCGGCTGCGCGAGCGCGTCAAGGTGCTCGGTACGCGGACGCCGGCCGAGCTGCGCACGCTGCTGCGCGAGGAGCTGCTCACCCTGGTCGGCACGGACTTCGACCGCTCCCTGAAGACGGAGAGCGACCTCGACACCCCGGCCGTCGTGATGGTCGTCGGCGTGAACGGCACCGGCAAGACCACGACCACCGGCAAGCTCGCGCGTGTGCTGGTCGCGGACGGCCGCTCGGTCGTCCTGGGCGCGGCGGACACCTTCCGCGCGGCCGCCACCGACCAGCTCCAGACCTGGGGTGACCGGGTCGGCGCCCGTACGATCCGCGGCCCCGAGAACGGCGACCCGGCGTCGGTCGCGTTCGACGCGGTCAAGGAGGGCATCGCGGAGGGCGCCGACGTCGTCCTGATCGACACGGCGGGCCGGCTGCACACCAAGACGGGCCTGATGGACGAGCTCGGCAAGGTCAAGCGCGTCGTCGAGAAGCACGGCCCGGTGGACGAGGTCCTGCTGGTCCTCGACGCCACCACCGGCCAGAACGGCCTGGTGCAGGCGCGCGTCTTCCGCGAGGTCGTCGACATCACCGGCATCGTCCTGACGAAGCTGGACGGCACGGCCAAGGGCGGCATCGTCGTCGCGGTCCAGCGCGAGCTGGGCGTCCCGGTGAAGCTCATCGGCCTCGGCGAGGGCCCGGACGACCTGGCCCCCTTCGAGCCGGAGGCGTTCGTCGACGCGCTCATCGGCGACTGACCCCAGCGCGGGGTCCGGGGCTCGGGGTTCATCCCCCGGGCCCCCCCTTTTTTGGCGTCAGCCCGCCGAGCGGTGGCAGATGTACGCCAGCGTCCCCAGCAGCAGCCGCGCCTGCGGCGGCGCCCCCGCGTCGAGCGCCGGCGGCCGCAGCCACCGGGCGGGACCCAGTCCCGCGTGGTCGGACGGCGGGGCCGTGATGTACGCGCCGGGGCCCAGGCACTGCAGGTCGAGGTCCGCGTCGTCCCAGCCCATCCGGTACAGCAGCTCGGGCAGCTCCGCCGCCGCGCCGGGCGCCACGAAGAACTGCGCGCGCCCCGTCGGGGTGGCGCACACCGGCCCCAGCGGCAGGCCCATCCGCTCCAGGCGGACCAGCGCCCGACGGCCCGCCGGCTCGGCGACCTCCAGTACGTCGAACGTCCGCCCCACGGGCAGCATCAGCGCGGCGCCGGGGAACCGGGACCACGCCTCGGTGACGGTGTCGAGCGTCGCGCCCGCCGGCACCTCGGGCGCGAAGTCGAGGGGGTGCGCCCCCGGGGCCGTACAGGCCGGGTCGCCGCAGGAGCAGCGGCCGGAGGCGGCGCGGGCGCCCGGGACCACGTCCCAGCCCCACAGGCCGGTGTACTCCGCCACCACGGTGCACTCCGCGGTGCGCATGCCGCGACGCCGGATGTCGCGGATGCGGGTGCGGGTCCGGGTCGAGCCGATCGTGAAGCCCATGCCCCCTCCAACGGGTGAACTCGCCGGTGGTTACGACCCGGAGTCTTCTCGTGACGCTGCGTCGCCGCCATGCCCCTACGGGTGGCGCGCGGAGGCATCGAGGGTCGTGCGAGCCGTCACGCGCGCCGTGCGGTGCGACGATCCGCCGGCTCCTGGTCGTCGTGCGTCAAGTGAATCGCGCCTGGAGCGTGGCGAGTTCATTCGAAGGGGTGGCGAATGGTGGCGTTTATGGAAACGACCTCGCCTGATCGGTGATCGTAGGATTACTTTCGGTACATGAAACCGGGGTGGTGGCCGTTCCTCTTGGGTATGCCGGGGGCAAGCCGGTTCCGCGTTTCGTACGCGGACGGTCGCGATCGACGGCATTCTGACAACGGTTCGCGCGACAAGCGACGACAGCGGATGGGGGCGTTCCAGTGGGCGGCAGCGGCGCAGACGGTACGAATGCCGGCAAGCGCCCGAACGAGCAACTGAGCTCGTGGTTCGTGCGCAGCGGCTGGTCCAAGGGCGAGCTCGCGCGCCAAGTGAACCGCCGGGCGCGCCAGATGGGCGCACACCACATCAGCACGGACACCTCGCGCGTACGGCGCTGGCTCGACGGCGAGCAGCCGCGCGAGCCCATTCCGCGCATCCTCTCCGAGCTGTTCTCCGAGCGGTTCGGCACGGTCGTCGCCGTCGAGGACCTCGGCCTGCGCACCGCCCACCAGTCACCCTCGGTGTCCGGCGTCGACCTGCCCTGGGCGGGACCCCAGACCGTCGCCCTGCTCAGCGACTTCTCCCGCAGCGACCTCATGCTCGCCCGCCGCGGCTTCCTCGGCACGTCCCTCGCCCTGGCCGCCGGCCCCGCCCTCATCGAGCCCATGCAGCGCTGGCTCGTCCCGACCCCCGCCGGTGACACCGGCGGCCGCACCGAGCAGTCCGGCGGAGCGCGCCGCCCCACCCGGCTGTCCACACCGGAACTGGACCTGCTGGAGTCCACCACCGCCATGTTCCGCCAGTGGGACGCCCAGTGCGGCGGCGGACTGCGCCGCAAGGCGGTCGTCGGCCAGCTCCACGAGGTCACCGACCTCCTGCAGGAGCCGCACCCCGCCGCCACCGCCCGCCGCCTCTTCACCTGCGCCGCCGAACTGGCCGAGCTCGCCGGGTGGATGAGCTACGACGTCGGCCTCCAGCCCACCGCCCAGAAGTACTTCGTGCTCGCGCTGCACGCCGCCAAGGAAGCCGGCGACAAGCCCCTCGGCTCGTACATCCTCTCCTCCATGAGCCGCCAGATGATCCACCTCGGGCGGCCCGACGACGCGCTGGAACTCATCCACCTCGCCCAGTACGGCAGCCGCGACTGCGCCACCCCGCGCACCCAGGCCATGCTGTATGCGATGGAGGCCCGCGCGTACGCCAACATGGGCCAGCCCAGCAAGTGCAAGCGCGCGGTACGGATGGCCGAGGACACCTTCGCCGACGCGGGCCTCGACGGCGAGCCCGAGCCCGACTGGATCCGCTTCTTCTCCGAAGCCGAGCTCAACGGCGAGAACGCCCACTCCTACCGCGACCTCGCCTATGTGGCCGGCCGCAGCCCCACGTACGCCTCCCTCGCCGAGCCCGTGATGCAGCGCGCCGTCGAGCTGTTCCGCAAGGACGACGAGCACCAGCGGTCGTACGCGCTCAACCTCATCGGCATGGCCACCGTGCACCTGCTCAAGCGCGAGCCCGAGCAGTCCACCGCCCTCGCCGAGCAGGCCCTGCACGTCGCCAAGCGGGTCCGGTCGGAGCGGGTCAACACCCGGCTGCGCAAGACCGTCGACACCGCGGCCCGCGACTTCGGCGACGTACCGGAAGTCGCCCGGCTCACCGAGAAGCTCACCGCCCAGCTCCCCGAGACCGCCGAAGCGGTCTGACCGCGCGAGCCATCCAGACCCCGGCCGCGACCGTCACCCCTGTACAGCCCGACTCGGCTCCCTCACGCCAGGTCAACAGGGTGACCGTCGCGGCCGGTCCCGCGCCGTGCCGGGCCCCGTACCCCGCCGTGCCCGCACGGTACCCGCGTTACATTCCCGTGACCCCGCGCTTCACCGCCGCGTAACACGCAGGGGCTCTTCGTCACTGCGGCGAAACATCGTGCGGCATCGACCGAAACCGCGCTGCGCCAACCTCGGTGCTCATAACCGGCCACCCCTCATAGCCGTGTAGCCACCACCGGCACCGCCCCGCACAGGCCGACCGAGACGAGGAGACGCCGATGCCCCCAGGCATCACGACCCTTGCCGCAGACGCACCCACGCTGTCTGCCGCGAACACCGGGTTCATGCTCATCTGTTCCGCCCTGGTGATGCTGATGACACCGGCCCTCGCCTTCTTCTACGGAGGCATGGTCCGGGTGAAGTCCACCCTCAACATGCTGATGATGAGCTTCATCAGCCTCGGGATCGTCACGATCCTGTGGGTGCTGTACGGCTTCAGCATCGCCTTCGGCACCGACTCCGGCTCCCTCATCGGGTGGTCGTCCGACTACGTCGGCCTCAGCGGCATCGGCATCACCGAGCTCTGGGACGGCTACACCATCCCGGTGTACGTCTTCGCCGCCTTCCAGCTGATGTTCGCGATCATCACCCCCGCGCTGATCAGCGGCGCCCTCGCCGACCGCGTGAAGTTCACCGCCTGGGCGCTGTTCATCGCCCTCTGGGTCACCGTCGTCTACTTCCCCGTCGCCCACTGGGTCTGGGGCGCCGGCGGCTGGCTCTTCGAGATGGGCGTCATCGACTTCGCGGGCGGCACCGCCGTCCACATCAACGCCGGCGCCGCCGCCCTCGGCGTGATCCTCGTCATCGGCAAGCGCGTCGGCTTCAAGAAGGACCCGATGCGCCCGCACAGCCTCCCGCTGGTCATGCTCGGCGCCGGGCTGCTGTGGTTCGGCTGGTTCGGCTTCAACGCCGGCTCCTGGCTCGGCAACGACGACGGCGTCGGCGCCGTGATGTTCCTCAACACCCAGGTCGCCACCGCCGCCGCCATGTGCGCCTGGCTCGCGTACGAGAAGATCCGCCACGGCGCCTTCACGACCCTCGGCGCCGCCTCCGGCGCGGTCGCCGGACTCGTCGCCATCACCCCGGCGGGCGGCTCCTGCTCCCCGCTCGGCGCGATCGCCATCGGCGCCATCGCCGGTCTGCTCTGCGCCATGGCCGTCGGCCTGAAGTACACGTTCGGCTACGACGACTCCCTCGACGTCATCGGCGTCCACCTCGTCGGCGGCGTGGCCGGCTCGCTGCTCGTCGGCTTCTTCGCCACCGGCGGCGTCCAGTCCGACGCCAAGGGCCTCTTCTACGGCGGCGGCCTGGAGCAGCTCGGTAAGCAGGCCGTCGGCGTCTTCGCCGTCCTCGCCTACTCCCTGATCGTCTCCGCGCTGCTCGCCTTCGTCATCGACAAGGTGATGGGCATGCGGGTCAGCGAGGATGACGAGGTCTCCGGCATCGACCGCGTCGAGCACGCCGAGACGGCGTACGACTTCAGCGGCGCCGGCGGCGGAACCGGCTCGCGCAAGCCCGCCCCGGCCACGGAGACCCTTCCCGTAGTGGAGAACAAGAAGGTGGACGCATGAAGCTGATCACGGCGGTCGTCAAGCCGCACCGGCTCGACGAGATCAAGGAGGCCCTCCAGGCCTTCGGGGTCCAGGGACTGACGGTGACCGAGGCCAGCGGCTACGGCCGCCAGCGCGGCCACACCGAGGTCTACCGGGGCGCCGAGTACACCGTCGACCTCGTCCCCAAGATCCGCGTCGAGGTCCTCGTCGAGGACGACGACGCCGAACAGCTCATCGACGTCATCGTCAAGGCCGCCCGCACCGGCAAGATCGGCGACGGAAAGGTGTGGAGCGTCCCCGTCGACACCGCCGTCCGGGTCCGCACCGGCGAGCGCGGCCCCGACGCCCTGTAGAACACGCCTTCCAAGGAGCCCCTGGGTGACGAGCACCGACGATGTGAAAGCCGACGACTCGGGACCCAGCGGCTACGCGGCGGCCCGGCTGCACCTCCTCACACGGGAGGCGCGGTCCGGGCCGCCGCGCCGCACCGCCCTCTCCCGCCTCACCGACGACTGGCTCACCGGCCTGTTCGCCCCGGCGGCCCCCGCGCGCGGCGTGGCGCTCGTCGCCGTCGGCGGGTACGGGCGCGGCGAGCTGTCCCCGCGCAGCGACCTCGACCTGCTCCTCCTCCACGACGGCACCGCCGACCCCGCCGCCATCGCCGCGCTCGCCGACCGGATCTGGTACCCCGTCTGGGACCTCGGCCTCGCCCTCGACCACTCCGTACGCAGCCTCGCCGAGGCCCGCAAGACCGCCGCCGAGGACCTCAAGGTCCAGCTCGGCCTCCTCGACGCCCGCCACCTCGCCGGCGACCTCGGCCTCGTCACCGCCCTGCGCACCGCCGTCCTCGCCGACTGGCGCAACCAGGCCCCCAAACGCCTCCCCGAACTCGACGCGCTCTGCCGCGAGCGCGCCGAACGCCAGGGCGAGCTCCAGTTCCTCCTCGAACCCGACCTCAAGGAAGCCCGCGGCGGCCTGCGCGACGCCACCGCCCTGCGCGCCGTCGCCGCCTCCTGGCTCGCCGACGCCCCCCGCGAAGGGCTCGCCGAAGCCCGCCGCACCCTCCTCGACACCCGCGACGCCCTCCACCTCGTCACCGGACGGGCCACCGACCGGCTCGCCCTCCAGGAGCAGACCCAGGTCGCCGCCGCCCTCGGCCTGCCCGACGCCGACGCCCTGCTCCGCAGCGTCTACGAAGCCGCCCGCACCCTCTCGTACGCGGGCGACGTCACCTGGCGCGAGGTCAACCGCGTCCTGCGCGCCCGGGCCGTACGCCCCCGGCTGCGCGCCCTCCTCGGACGGCAGCCCGCCGTGCGCTCCCCGCTCGCCGAGGGCGTCGTCGAGATGGACGGCGAAGCCGTCCTCGCCCGCACCGCCCGCCCCGAACGCGACCCCGCCCTGCCCCTGCGCGCCGCCGCCGCGGCCGCCCAGGCGGATCTGCCCCTCTCCCCGTACGCCGTACGCCGCCTGGCCGCCGCCACCAAGCCGCTGCCGGTGCCGTGGCCCGCCGAGGCCCGCGAGGCGCTCGTGACCCTGCTCGGCGCGGGGGAGTCCACCGTGCCCGTATGGGAGGCCCTGGAGGCGGAGGGCGTCATCAGCCGCCTGCTGCCCGAATGGGAGCGGGTCCGCTGCCGCCCGCAGCGCAACCCCGTCCACACCTGGACCGTCGACCGGCACCTCGTCGAGACCGCCGTACGCGCCTCCGCCATGGCCCGCCGCGTCGGGCGCCCCGACCTCCTCCTGGTCGCCGCCCTCCTCCACGACATCGGCAAGGGCCTGCCCGGCGACCACTCGGTCGTGGGCGAGCCCCTCGCCCGCGACATCGCCGCCCGCATCGGCTTCGACCCCCACGACACCGCCGTCGTCGCCACCCTCGTACGCCACCACCTCCTGCTCGTCGAGACCGCCACCCGCCGCGACCTCGACGACCCCGCGACCGTCGACTCCGTCGCCGCGGCCGTCGGCTCCGCGTCCACGCTGGAGCTCCTGCATGCCCTCACCGAGGCCGACGCGCTCGCCACCGGACCGGCCGCCTGGTCCTCCTGGCGGGCCTCCCTCGTCGCGGACCTGGTCAAGCGGGTCGCCGGCGCCCTCGCGGGGGAGGCACCCCCGGCCCCGGAACCCGCCGCGCCGGGCGCCGAGGAGGAACGCCTCGCCGTGGAGGCCCTGCGCACCGGGGAACCCGTCCTCACGCTGCACGCCGACAGCCCGGCCGACGGCGACGCACCCGAACCCGTCGGCGTCGAGCTGCTCATCGCCCTCCCCGACCGGCCAGGCGTGCTGCCCGCCGTGGCCGGCGTCCTCGCCCTGCACCGCCTCACCGTCCGCTCCGCCGACCTCCGCGCGATCGACCTGCCGACGGAGGTCGGCGGCGGCGGGGCGGTCCTCGTCCTGAACTGGCGCGTCGCCGCCGAGTACGGCTCCCTGCCGCAGGCCACCCGGCTGCGCGCGGACCTCGTCCGCGTCCTGGACGGCTCCCTCGACATCCGCTCCCGCCTCGCCGAACGCGAGGCCGCCTACCCCCGCCGCCACGGCGCCACGGCCCCGCCGGCCCGCGTCACGGTCGCCCCGGCCGGCTCCGCGCTGGCCACGGTCATCGAGGTCCGCGCCCACGACGCCCCGGGCCTGCTGCACCGCATCGGGCGGGCGCTGGAGTCGGCGGCGGTACGGGTGCGCAGCGCGCACGTCTCGACGCTGGGGGCGAATGCGGTGGACGCCTTCTACGTCACGGACGCCGCCGGCGCCCCGCTTCCTGCGGAGGAGGCGGCGGAGGTGGCCCGCACCGTGCAATCGGCGCTGCGCGCCTAGCCCCCGTACCGTCGCCGACAGTGGCTCCGCAACGGGGCTGCTACGGATCGGCTCGGGCCCGATACCCTTGGGTTCGACCGTCCGCCCGACTCCGAGACCCGAGGATCCGCGACCACCGTGTTCGATACCCTCTCCGACCGCCTTGCCGCGACATTCAAAAACCTCCGGGGCAAGGGCCGCCTGTCCGAGGCGGACATCGACGCCACCGCCCGCGAGATCCGGATCGCGCTGCTGGAAGCCGACGTGGCGCTGCCCGTCGTCCGTGCCTTCATCAAGCAGATCAAGGAGCGGGCCCTCGGCGCGGAGGTCTCGCAGGCGCTGAACCCGGCGCAGCAGGTCATCAAGATCGTCAACGAGGAGCTCATCGGCATCCTCGGTGGCGAGACCCGCCGTCTGCGGTTCGCCAAGAACCCGCCCACCGTGATCATGCTCGCGGGTCTCCAGGGTGCCGGTAAGACCACCCTCGCCGGAAAGCTCGGCCTCTGGCTCAAGGGCCAGGGCCACTCGCCGCTGCTCGTCGCGTGTGACCTCCAGCGGCCGAACGCCGTCAACCAGCTCGCCGTCGTCGCCGAGCGCGCGGGCGTCGCCGTGTACGCGCCCGAGCCGGGCAACGGCGTCGGTGACCCGGTGCAGGTCGCCAAGGACTCGATCGACTACGCGAAGACCAAGCTCCACGACATCGTCATCGTCGACACCGCGGGCCGCCTCGGTATCGACCAGGAGCTGATGCAGCAGGCCGCGGACATCCGCGACGCGGTCTCGCCCGACGAAGTCCTCTTCGTCGTCGACGCCATGATCGGTCAGGACGCGGTCAACACCGCCGAGGCCTTCCGCGACGGCGTCGGCTTCGACGGCGTCGTGCTGTCCAAGCTCGACGGCGACGCCCGCGGTGGTGCCGCCCTGTCGATCGCGCACGTCACCGGCCGCCAGATCATGTTCGCCTCCAACGGCGAGAAGCTGGACGACTTCGACGCGTTCCACCCGGACCGCATGGCGTCCCGCATCCTCGGCATGGGTGACGTCCTCTCGCTGATCGAGAAGGCCGAGCAGACCTTCAGCCAGGAAGAGGCCGCCAAGATGGCCTCCAAGCTGGCGAGCAGCAAGGGCAAGGACTTCACCCTCGACGACTTCCTGGCCCAGATGGAGCAGGTCCGGAAGATGGGCTCCATCTCCAAGCTGCTCGGCATGCTGCCGGGCATGGCGCAGATGCGGGACCAGATCAACAACATCGACGAGCGGGACGTCGACCGCACGGCCGCGATCATCAAGTCGATGACGCCCGGCGAGCGCCAGGACCCGACGATCATCAACGGCTCGCGCCGCGCCCGTATCGCCAAGGGCTCCGGTGTCGACGTCAGCGCGGTGAAGAACCTGGTGGAGCGGTTCTTCGAGGCCCGCAAGATGATGTCCCGCATGGCGCAGGGCGGCGGGATGCCGGGCATGCCGGGGATCCCCGGCATGGGCGGCGGCCCCGGCCGTCAGAAGAAGCAGCAGAAGCAGGCCAAGGGCAAGCGCAAGAGCGGCAACCCGATGAAGCGGAAGGCCGAGGAGGCGGCCGAGGCCGCCCGCCGCGAGCAGGCGGCCCAGCAGGGCGGCGCCTTCGGCCTGCCGCCCGGCCAGCCGGGCAAGGACTTCGAGCTCCCGGACGAGTTCAAGAAGTTCATGGGCTGATCACGGTCTGACGGCCGCGTACGACGGCTGAGCGGAAGGGGCGTCCACCAGGTGGTGGGCGCCCCTTCGGTCTCTTCGCCGTACGCCCGCCACGGCCCGCTCCGTCCGTAATGCCGCATGCGCGGTGGTCTCGCATGATGGCAGCGTGGCCAATTCCGTACCCCCACGCGACCGCACCGACCAGCCCTGGCGCTCCGAGGGCGCGCCTCCGCCACCGCCGCCGCGCCGGAAGATGCCCGGCGGGTGGATCGCGCTCATCCTCGCCGCGGTGGCCGTGTTCGTCCTCACCAACCTCGCCCTGTCGTACTTCGGCGACGGCGACGGGAAGACCATCTCGTACACCGAGTTCAGCCGGCAGGTCACCGACGGCAAGGTCACCAAGATCTACTCCAAGGGTGACGCCATCGAGGGCGAGCTGGAGAACGGCCAGCGGTTCACCACCCAGCGGCCGGCCTTCGCCGACGACGACCTCTGGTCCGCACTGACCAAGCAGAAGGTCACGGTGACCGCCGAGCCGGTGGTCGAGAGGCCCAGCTTCGTCGCCAACCTGCTGCTCTCCCTCGCGCCGATCCTCCTCCTGGTCCTGCTGTGGGTGTTCATCTCGCGGCGGATGAGCGCGGGGCTGGGCGGCGCCGGGGGCATGCTCGGCCGCAAGGCGCCGCCGAAGCCGGTCGAGGTCACGGCCGGGCAGCGCACGACCTTCGCCGACGTCGCCGGCATCGACGAGGTCGAGGGCGAGCTCAACGACGTGGTCGACTTCCTGAAGAACCCGGACGCGTACTGGCGCATGGGCGCCAAGATGCCGCGCGGTGTGCTGCTCGCGGGCCCGCCGGGCACCGGCAAGACGCTCCTCGCGCGGGCGGTGGCCGGTGAGGCGGGGGTGCCGTTCTTCTCGGCGTCGGCCTCCGAGTTCATCGAGATGATCGTCGGCGTCGGCGCCTCGCGGGTACGGGAGCTGTTCAACGAGGCCCGCAAGGTCGCCCCCGCGATCATCTTCATCGACGAGATCGACACCATCGGGCGCGTACGCGGCGGCTCCGCCGCCATGGGCGGGCACGACGAGCGCGAGCAGACGCTGAACCAGATCCTCACCGAGATGGACGGCTTCTCCGGCTCCGAGGGCGTCATCGTCATCGCGGCCACCAACCGCGCCGACGTCCTCGACCCGGCCCTGACCCGGCCCGGCCGCTTCGACCGGATCGTCCACGTCAGCCCGCCCGACCGGGGCGGCCGCGAGGCGATCCTCCGGATCCACACCCGCGACATCCCGCTCGCCGAGGACGTCGACCTGGCCCGCGTCGCCCGTACGACCCCGGGCATGACCGGCGCCGAGCTGGCCAACCTCGCCAACGAGGCCGCCCTGATCGCGGTCAAGCGCCGCCGCCCGCGCGTCACCCAGACGGACCTCTCCGAGGCCCTGGAGAAGGTCCAGCTCGGTGCCGAGCGCGCGCTGGTCATGCCGCTGGAGGAGCGCCGCCGCACCGCGTACCACGAGAGCGGCCACGCGCTCCTCGGCATGCTCCAGCCCGGCGCGGACCCGGTCCGCAAGGTCACCATCGTGCCGCGCGGGCGCGCCCTCGGCGTGACCCTGTCGACGCCGGACGCCGACAAGTACGCGTACACGGAGGACTACCTGCGCGGCCGGATCATCGGCGCACTAGGCGGGATGGCGGCCGAACACGTCGTCTTCGGGGTCGTCACGACCGGCTCGGAGAGCGACCTGGAGCAGGTCACCAACATCGCCCGCGGGATGGCGGGCCGCTGGGGCATGAGCGATCGGGTCGGCAGGCTCAGCGCGATCCCGGGCGACGCGCAGCAGGCGTACGGACTCTCCGCCGCGCCCGCGACCCTGGACGCGGTGGCCCACGAGATGCGCCGCATCGTCGACGAGTGCTACGAACGCGCCTGCCAACTCCTCCAGGAGCACCGCCCCAAGCTGGACGCGCTGGCGGCGGCGCTCCTGGAGAACGAGACGCTGGAGGAGGCCGAGGCGTACCGT
Source organism: Streptomyces sp. NPDC030862 (assembly GCF_055571835.1). Taxonomy (NCBI): domain Bacteria; kingdom Bacillati; phylum Actinomycetota; class Actinomycetes; order Kitasatosporales; family Streptomycetaceae; genus Streptomyces; species Streptomyces sp. NPDC030862. Next base: position 726,526 of record NZ_JBVIEN010000002.1, read on the forward strand.
GCGGCCGGCATCCCCCGCCTCGCCAAGGCGCACACGGGGGAGGACTGACGGTTCAGGGCGTCCTGGCCACCAGGTAGCGGAAGACGTTCGGCATCCACACCGTGCCGTCGGGCCGCACGTACGGGTGGAGGGCCTCGGTGACCTCCTTCTCGACGGTCTCCTGGTCGGAGGCCTCCACGGCGGCGTCGAACAGGCCCGTCGAGAACAGGCCGCGGACGGCGCTCTCGATGTCGGCGTACCCGAAGGGGCAGGCCACCCGTCCCGAGCCGTCGGGATTCAGCCCCGCCCGCGCGGCCACGTCCTCCAGGTCGTCGCGGTTCGCCGGACGCCAGCCGGCCCGGGTGCGCAGCCGCTCGGTGAGCCGTCCCGCGACCCGCAGCACGGTGGAGGTGGCGCACCGCTCCGGCGGGCCCCAGCCCGCCAGCACCACGGCACTGCCCCGCTCCGCCAGCCGTACGCCGCTGACCAGAGCGGGCACCAGCCCTTCGGAGTCCCCGGCGGTGCAGCCGATGGGTTGGAAGGCGGTGATGAGGTTGTACGCCGGACGGGTGGGGTCCGCTGCTTCGGCGGGCCCGCCGTACAGGAGCCTCGTCTCGCCGCAGCGCGGGGCGTCGTGCGTCCCGGGGGCGTGCGCCCCCGTGTCGGGCAGCAGCCGCTCCCTGGCCAGCTCCACGCGCGCGTGGTCCGTGTCGCAGCCCGTGACCTGCGCGCCGCGGGAGGCGGCCATCAGCAAGGCGAGCCCCGAGCCGCAACCGAGACCCAGCAGCCGCGTCCCGGTGCCGACCTCCAGGTGCTGGTACACCGCTTCGTAGAGCGGGACGAGCATCCGCTCCTGGATCTCCGCCCAGTCGCGGGCTCGGCCGGGCCCGTCCGTCGCCGGAGGAGCCGAAGCCGGGTGGGGGTGGTGCTGGACGAGCATAGGTGTCATCGAAAGCGCCCCAATCCGCCGAGAGGTCCATCTGTGCGTCTGTGCCCTGATTGACAGCCCCCGTGTGCGTGCGCGCGCACTCCCCGACGCCCAGGGAACTCCGCATCCGCCCCCGGTGTCCAGGGGTCGGGACGCAATGCTTGCGTGCCCCGGGCGTGCGCCCCCGAGTCGGCACGAACTTCTCTCATAGTGGGGGCGGCGAGCGAATCCCGCCATGGCAACGGGCCGGTGCCGCGCGCCCCCGCGCGCCGGAGTACTGTCACACCGCGGCCGCCCTCCGCGAGCACTCCGCGCCGGGGTGTGGGCGCGGGGGCGTGCGCGGCGCTACGTACCACCTTGGTGCGAGCTGTGAGCCTTCTCCGTACATCGGCGCACTGGCCCTCGTCAGGACGCATCAACGGCAACTGACGGGTACGTGCAAATTATTTGGGATGCCCCGGAATGGAACCCACAGGCACTCCGGCTCGTTGTCACGACGTGAGCACGACACCACCTGTTCTCGCCGCAGAGCTGGCACAGGCGTGGGCCGACATTCAGCGGCACCACCCCGAGCTGCCCGATCTCGCCGCGCCCGAATCCCTGATCGGAGAGTCGTCGTCCGCCTGTGGCGCCGAGCTCTCGTTCGAACGACTGCTCCATGAGGCAGTCCACGGCATCGCCGCCGCCCGAGGAGTCCGCGACACCTCGCGCGCCGGCCGCTACCACAACCGCAGATTCCTGGCGATCGCCGAGGAGATGGGCCTCGACCACCCGGACGAGCCGCACCCGAGCAGCGGCTTCTCGCTGGTCACGCTCAGCCCCGAGGCCAAGCGCCGGTACCGTCCGACGATCGAGCGGCTCCAGCGTGCCCTGAAGGCCCACACGGCCGCCACGGCCGCCGACACCAAGCGCTCCTTCCGGGGGCCGGCCGCGCGGCACGGCTCCTCCGGCGGCGGCGTGCGGGTCAAGGCGGTCTGCGACTGCGGGCGGAACGTCCGCGTGGTCCCCTCGGTCCTCGCGCAGGCGCCGATCGTCTGCGGCGGGTGCGGGAAGCCGTTCCGCATTCCCGAAGCGGTGGGCGCGGCGAGCTGACCCCGCATGGTGTGGCACAATGGCTAGCTGTACTCGACAGTCGAACAGGACCCCTCTCTCCTCCGGCTGACGCGTCCATCGGGCACCCGAGTACCGCAACCCCACGTGGCATCTCGTCGTGCCCAACCACGTCAAGACCAGGAGACACCACACCCGTGGCAGTCAAGATCAAGCTGAAGCGTCTGGGCAAGATCCGTTCGCCTCACTACCGCATCGTCGTCGCCGACTCCCGTACCCGCCGTGACGGCCGGGCCATCGAGGAGATCGGCCTGTACCACCCGGTGCAGAACCCGTCGCGCATCGAGGTCGACTCGGAGCGTGCGCAGTACTGGCTGTCCGTCGGCGCCCAGCCGACCGAGCCGGTCCTCGCGATCCTGAAGCTCACCGGCGACTGGCAGAAGGTCAAGGGCCTGCCGGCCCCGGAGAAGCCGCTGCTCGCCCCGGCGACCAAGGAAGACAAGCGCGCCTCCTTCGACGCCTTCGCGAAGGCGATCGAGGGCGACGAGGCGAAGGGTGAGGCCATCACCCCGAAGGCCAAGAAGGCCGACAAGAAGGCGGACGAGGCGGACGCCGCGTCCACCGAGTCGACCGAGGCCTGAGCATGCTCGAGGAGGCTCTCGAGCACCTCGTGAAGGGCATTGTCGACAACCCCGACGACGTGCAGGTCGCCTCGCGCAACCTGCGCCGCGGGCGCGTGCTGGAGGTCCGGGTCCACCCCGACGACCTCGGCAAGGTGATCGGCCGCAACGGCCGCACCGCTCGCGCTCTGCGTACCGTCGTGGGGGCCCTCGGCGGTCGTGGCATCCGGGTCGACCTCGTCGACGTGGACCAGGTCCGCTGAACAAGTTGGCTGTTTTGCATTAGATGCACCGGCACGGGCCGGGGAGGGCTACGGCCCACCCCGGCCCGTGTTCGTGTGGTACGCCGCGTGTACGTCGTTTGGAGAGGTGAGCAGTGCAGCTGGTAGTCGCACGGATCGGCCGCGCCCACGGGATCAAGGGCGAGGTCACCGTCGAGGTGCGGACGGACGAGCCGGAGCTGCGGCTCGCGCCCGGCGCCGTACTGGCCACGGACCCGGCCTCCGCCGGACCGCTGACCATCGAGACCGGCCGGGTGCACAGCGGCCGGCTGCTGCTCCGCTTCGAGGGCGTACGCGACCGCAACGCCGCCGAGGCGCTGCGCAACACCCTGCTGATCGCCGAGGTGGACCCGGACGAGCGGCCGGAGGAGCCCGACGAGTACTACGACCACCAGCTCATCGACCTGGACGTCGTCCTCGCCGACGGCACCGAGGTCGGCCGCATCACCGAGATCTCGCACCTGCCGTCCCAGGACCTGTTCGTCGTGGAGCGGCCCGACGGCAGCGAGGTCATGATCCCGTTCGTCGAGGAGATCGTCACCGACATCGACCTCGCCGAGCAGAAGGCGGTCATCACCCCGCCGCCCGGCCTCATCGACGACCGGGCCGAGATCGCCTCGTCGCGCGACGCGGCCGAGCCCTCCGGCAAGGAGGACTGGGCCTGATGCGGCTCGACGTCGTCACGATCTTCCCCGAGTACCTGGACCCGCTGAACGTCTCGCTCGTCGGCAAGGCCCGTGCGCGCGGCGTCCTCGACGTCCACGTACACGACCTGCGCCAGTGGACGTACGACCGCCACCACACGGTCGACGACACCCCGTACGGCGGCGGCCCCGGCATGGTCATGAAGACCGACCCCTGGGGCGAGGCCCTGGACGACACGCTCGCCGCCGGGTACGAGGCGGGCGCCCACGGCCCCGCGCTGGTCGTGCCCACGCCCAGCGGGCGGCCCTTCACCCAGGAGCTCGCCGTCGAGCTGTCCGAGCGCCCCTGGCTGGTCTTCACACCCGCCCGGTACGAGGGCATCGACCGGCGCGTCATCGACGAGTACGCCACCCGGATACCGGTGTACGAGGTCTCCATCGGCGACTACGTCCTGGCGGGCGGCGAGGCCGCCGTCCTGGTGGTCACCGAGGCCGTGGCCCGGCTGCTGCCGGGTGTCCTGGGCAACGCCGAGTCCCACCGCGACGACTCCTTCGCCCCCGGCGCCATGGCCAACCTCCTGGAAGGCCCCGTCTACACCAAGCCGCCCGAGTGGCGCGGGCGCGGCATCCCCGACGTCCTGCTCAGCGGCCACCACGGGAAGATCGCCCGCTGGCGGCGGGACGAGGCGCTGCGGCGAACCGCCGCGAACCGGCCCGAGCTCATCGAGCGGACCGACCCGGCCGCGTTCGACAAGAAGGACCGCGAGACGCTCTCCCTGCTGGGCTGGGCACCGGAGCCGGATGGCCGATTTTGGCGCAGGCCCGGCGGCGTGGAAGAATAGGCGGCTGCTGTACGTCCGAGCGGCGCCCCTGCCACAGGGGGACACGCGCCGGCCCGACGGTACGGCTCATCAACCCCATCTCTAGTTGCCGCTGATGACCTGTGGCATCAGCGAGGAAGCAGACAACCATGTCTCACGTGCTTGACGCCGTCAACGCCGCGTCCCTGCGGACCGATGTGCCGGCGTTCCGTCCCGGTGACACCGTGAACGTCCACGTTCGCGTCATCGAGGGCAACCGCTCCCGTATCCAGCAGTTCAAGGGTGTCGTCATCCGCCGTCAGGGCTCGGGCGTCTCCGAGACCTTCACGGTCCGCAAGGTCTCCTTCTCCGTCGGCGTCGAGCGCACCTTCCCGGTGCACAGCCCGATCTTCGAGAAGATCGAGCTCGTGACCCGCGGTGACGTCCGTCGCGCCAAGCTGTACTACCTCCGTGAGCTGCGCGGCAAGGCCGCGAAGATCAAGGAGAAGCGCGAGAACTGAGCCCCGGCTCAGCTCCGTCGTTCGGGCGTCCACAGGAGGGCCGGATAGCATCTGGCCCCGATGGACACCGAAGCACAGCACACCGAGCGCGACTCTTCCTCCGATGCGGAGGAGGGGTCGCGCTCCGTGCGTTCCGGCGAGCGCGAGGGGCGCGGCGGGGGCCCGTGGCGGACGCCCGGGCTGATCGGCGTCGCCTGCGCCGTGTTCCTGCTGCTGTTCAGCCACTTCGTGGTGCAGCCCTTCCAGATCCCCAGCAGCTCCATGGAACCCACCCTCCAGGTCGGGGACCGGGTGCTGGTGAACAAGTTGGCGTACCGTTTCGGTTCCGAGCCCCAGCGCGGGGACGTGGTCGTCTTCGACGGCACCGGGTCCTTCGTACGCGAGGCACCGGAGGAGAACCCGCTCACGGCGCTGCTGCACGCGGCGGGGGCGGCCCTCGGCCTGACCGAGCCCGCCGAGACCGACTATGTGAAGCGCGTGGTCGGCGTGGGGGGCGACCGCGTGAAGTGCTGCGACAAGGGGGGAAGGGTCGAGGTGAACGGCGTACCGGTGAGCGAGGGGTATCTGCACCCCGGCGACGCACCCTCCCAGGTGCCCTTCGACATCGTCGTGCCACAGGGGACCCTGTGGGTCATGGGCGACCACCGCAGCCAGTCGCGCGACTCCCGCGACCACCTCGGCGAACCGGGCGGCGGCGTGGTCCCGGTGGAGAAGGTGATCGGCCGCGTGGACTGGATCGGCTGGCCCTTCGGCCGCTGGTCGTCGATCGAGCCGACCCCGGCCTTCCGCGACGTTCCCGGCGCGGCGCATCCGGCAGGCGGGGGCCATGGGTAACCGGGCCAGGCGCGGCGGCCACCGGGCCGATACGCGGCTGCCCACCGGCTCGCGGCCCACGGACGGCGCCCGCGCCCTGCCCGGACGCGCGGAGCGGCGCAAGCTCGCCCGGCGCGTGAAGCGGCGCAGGCGCAGGTCCGCGGTGAAGGAGATACCACTCCTCATCACCGTGGCGCTGGTCATCGCCCTGGTACTGAAGACCTTCCTGGTGCAGGCCTTCGTGATCCCTTCGGGATCGATGGAGCAGACGATCCGGATCGACGACCGGGTGCTCGTCGACAAGCTCACGCCCTGGTTCGGGTCCAAGCCGCAGCGCGGGGACGTCGTGGTCTTCAAGGACCCCGGCGGCTGGCTCCAGGAGGAGAACGCTCCGAAGAAGGACGACCCGGTCGTCGTCAAGCAGGTCAAGCAGGCCCTCACCTTCATCGGGCTGCTCCCGTCCGACGACGAGCAGGACCTGATCAAGCGGGTCGTCGCGGTCGGCGGGGACACCGTCAAGTGCTGCGACGCGGACGGCCGCGTCACCGTCAACGGCGTACCGCTGAACGAGCCGTACCTGCACCCCGGAAACGTTCCCTCGACCATCACGTTCGACGTGAGGGTGCCGGAGGGGCGGCTGTTCGTCATGGGTGACCACCGCTCCAACTCGGCGGACTCGCGGTTCCACCTGGACGAGGCGTTCCAGGGCACGGTGTCGGAGGAGGAGGTGGTGGGGACGGCGTTCGTCATCGCCTGGCCGTTCGACCACTGGCGCCGGCTGGAGGAGCCGGGGACGTTCGCCTCCGTCCCGGACGGGCGGGGATCAGGGGTTCCCGGGGGCTTGGCGGACTCGGGGTAGTGGGGGGCACGGGGGAGCCGGGCTGAGTCGGGGGCACGGGGGCACGGGGGAGTCGGGGGACTCGCGGGGCGGGACTGCGATGTCGCTCGGCGCTTCGCATAGTGTGTCCTCTCAGATTCTGAACGGAACGAACGGAACCATCCGGCTCCCGAGCCCTGCGGAACTCCCGCTCGTTATGGGAGTGGTGGGCCCACCCCTGCTGTGGGGCGGGCGGTTGCACGGAGTGAGGAGTGGATGTGGGGGATTTGGCGGTCGGCGCACGATCCGGACACGACGGGCCGGAGGAGAGGCCGGAGCAGCCCTCCGCGTCCTCTGCCGCAGGGCCTTCCGGGTCGGGCGGGGAGCCCTCCCCCGGAACCGGGCACGCTGAGGGCCCCCCGGCGGACGCGGCGCACGCGGACGGCGGCACGGGTGACGACGGGCCGAAGAAGCCCCGCTCCTTCTGGAAGGAGCTGCCCCTGCTGATCGGTATCGCGCTGCTGCTGGCGCTGCTGATCAAGACCTTCCTGGTGCAGGCCTTCTCGATCCCGTCCGACTCGATGATGAACACGCTGCAGCGCGGCGACCGGGTCCTGGTCGACAAGCTCACCCCGTGGTTCGGCTCGGAGCCCGAGCGCGGCGAGGTCGTGGTCTTCCACGACCCGGGCGGCTGGCTGGAGGGCGAGCCGACGCCGGAGCCGAACATCCTCCAGGAGTTCCTCAGCTTCATCGGGCTGATGCCCTCCTCGGAGGAGAAGGACCTGATCAAGCGGGTCATCGCGGTCGGCGGCGACACGGTGGAGTGCAAGAAGGGCGGCAAGGTCGTCCTCAACGGCAAGCCGCTCGACGAGACGGCGTACATCGCGCCCGGCTCCACGCCGTGCGACGACGAGCCGTTCGGGCCGATCAAGGTGCCCCAGGACCGCATCTGGGTCATGGGTGACAACCGGCAGAACTCGCTGGACTCCCGCTACCACCAGGAGCTGCCCGGCAATGGCACGGTCGCCACCGAGCGGGTCGTCGGGCGGGCGATCGTGGTGGCCTGGCCGCTCGACCGCTGGTCCACGCTGCCGGTGCCCGACACCTTCGAGCAGCCGGGCCTGAGCGCGGCCGCCGCGGCGGCCGTCGGGCCGGGTGCCCTCGGGCTCGCGGGCGCGCTGCCGGTCGTGCTGTGGCGCAGGAAGCGGCGTACCGCCGCCTGAGGCGTACGGCCTGAGGCGTACCGCCTGGTAGGGCACCGCGGGTAGGGTTCCGTCCCAGATCGTCGATCTCCGAACGTGGGGAGCGCTGGGATGAGCCGAACGCGACGTGAGCGAACGGACGACGGCCGCGGCCGTCTCGGCAGTGTGCTGTCGGGACTGGTCGTGGCCGTCGGCTGTGTGCTCTTCCTCGGCGGATTCGCCTGGGGAGCGGTCCAGTACCAGCCGTACACCGTGCCGACGGACTCCATGTCGCCGACCGTCACCGCCGGGGACCGGGTGCTGGCGCAGCGGATCGACGGCGCCGAGGTGCGGCGCGGTGACGTCGTGGTCTTCACCGACTCGACGTGGGGCGATCTGCCGATGGTCAAGCGGGTGGTCGGCGTCGGCGGCGACAAGGTCGCCTGCTGCGGCGCGGACGGCCGGCTGACCGTGAACGGCACGTCGATTGAAGAACCGTATCTGCGGTCGCAGGCGGCCGCCTCGTCGCCGTTCTCCGTGACCGTTCCCGAGGGGCGGCTCTTCCTGCTCGGCGACGAGCGCATGGGCTCGCAGGACTCGCGCGTACACCTCCAGGACCCTGCCCGGGGGTCGGTGCCGCGCAGCGCGGTCAGCGCCCGGGTGGACGCGGTGGCGTGGCCGGCCGAAGGCATGGTGGAGCGGCCGCGGGCGTTCGCCGCGCTGCCCGGGGGCGTATCACGGCCGGGGCCGGTGGTGCTGGTGGTGGGCGCGGTGGTGGCCGGTGCGGTGCTGATCCTCGCCGGTGCGGCGTACGGGCCGGTCGCGGGGCTGCTGTCGCGGCGCCGGACCCGGGCGGGGGCGGTCGCCCGTGGGTGAGGCCGCACGCAGGGTCGCGCGGGTGGTGCTGCTCGACCCCGACGACCGGATCCTGCTGCTGCACGGGTACGAGCCGGACGACCCCGCCGTGACCTGGTGGTTCACACCGGGGGGCGGGGTGGAGGGCGACGAGACCCGCGAGGAGGCCGCCCTGCGGGAGCTGGCCGAGGAGACCGGGCTCACGGACGTGGAGCTGGGGCCGGTGGTGTGGCAGCGGTTCTGCTCCTTCCCGTTCGCCGGGCGGCGCTGGGACCAGGACGAGTGGTACTACCTCGCCCGTACGCGGCGGCCGGCGGCGGCGGTGGCCCTGGCGGACCCCACGGAGCTGGAGGCGCGCAGTGTCACGGGGCTGAGGTGGTGGACCTCCGCCGAACTGTCGGCGGCCCGTGAGACGGTGTACCCGACACGCCTCGCCGAGCTGCTGCGCACGCTGCTCGTCGAGGGGCCCCCGAGTGCGCCGGTGGTCCTGGCTCCGGAAATCGTCTAGGGGTGCAGGTGACTGGCGCACAATGGGGGGACGCACGGCTGAAGGGGAACATGCCATGAGCGCCGAGGACCTCGAGAAGTACGAGACCGAGATGGAGCTGAAGCTCTACCGGGAGTACCGCGATGTCGTCGGTCTGTTCAAATACGTGATCGAGACCGAGCGTCGCTTCTACCTCACCAATGACTACGAGATGCAGGTGCACTCGGTGCAGGGCGAGGTGTTCTTCGAAGTGTCGATGGCGGACGCGTGGGTCTGGGACATGTACCGGCCGGCGCGGTTCGTCAAGCAGGTACGGGTGTTGACGTTCAAGGACGTGAACATCGAGGAGCTCAACAAGAGCGATCTGGAGCTGCCCGGCAGCTGAGTCCCGGGATGCCTGCTCACCGGTGTGGGTGAGCAGGTTGTCCACAAGCGTTCGGTTATCCACCAAGATCCAATAGTCCGGCGCCGACCCGTCACAGTCGGTGCCGGAGGTGGTGCCGAATGAACGCGACGGGGGCACTGGGCGCGTACGGCGAAGGGCTGGCGGTGCGCCGGCTGAGCGAGTCCGGGATGGCCGTGCTCGCACGGAACTGGCGGTGCGGACGGACCGGGGAGATCGACATCGTCGCCCGGGACGGTGACACGGTGGTCGTCTGCGAGGTCAAGACCCGTAGGGCGGGCGACTACCAGCACCCCATGGCGGCGCTCACGCCCGTCAAGGCGGAGCGCCTCAGACGGCTCGCCGCCTGCTGGCTTGACCGGCACGGCGGCCCGCCGCCCGGCGGGCTGCGCATCGACCTGATCGGCGTGCTGCTGCCCCGGCGCGGCGCCCCCGTGGTCGAGCACGCGCGGGGGGTGGCCTGACATGGGCTTCGCGCGTACGTGCTCGGTGGCGCTGGTCGGCGTCGAGGGAGTCGTGGTCGAGGTCCAGGCGGACCTGGAGCCCGGCGTGGCGGCGTTCACGCTGGTCGGACTGCCCGACAAGAGCCTCTCGGAGAGCCGCGACCGGGTGCGGGCCGCCGTCGTCAACTCCGGCGCCGAGTGGCCCCAGAAGAAGCTCACGGTCGGGCTCAGCCCGGCCTCCGTACCCAAGAGCGGTTCCGGCTTCGACCTGGCCGTCGCCGCGGCGGTGCTCGGCGCCGCCGAGCGCATCGACCCCCGGACCATCGCCGACCTCGTCCTCATCGGCGAGCTGGGCCTGGACGGCCGGGTCAGACCCGTACGCGGCGTCCTGCCGGCCGTGCTCGCCGCCGCCGAGGCCGGCTACCGGCAGGTCGTCGTACCGGAGCGGACCGCCGGGGAGGCCGCGCTGGTCCCGGGCGTCTCGGTACTCGGCGTGCGCACCCTGCGCCAGCTCATCGCCGTGCTCGCGGACGAGCCGGTGCCCGAGGAGGACCCCGACGAGGAGGGGCGGCCCGACGCCATGCTCGCCGGGCTCCTGGTACCCGGCGCCGGGGTCGGCACGGGGCTCGCGCCCGACCCGGCCGACGCCCCCGACCTCGCGGACGTCGCCGGACAGCGGCCCGCGCGCCTGGCCCTGGAGGCCGCGGCGGCCGGCGGGCACCACCTGCTGCTCTCCGGGCCACCGGGCGCGGGCAAGACCATGCTCGCCGAGCGGCTGACCGGCGTGCTGCCGCCGCTGACCCGGCAGGAGTCCCTGGAGGTGACCGCCGTCCACTCGGTGGCCGGCATCCTCCCGCCCGGCGAGCCGCTGGTGCGCAGGGCGCCGTACTGCGCCCCGCACCACTCGGCGACGATGCAGTCCCTCGTGGGCGGCGGCAACGGGCTGCCGAGACCGGGCGCGGTCTCGCTCGCTCACCGCGGGGTGCTCTTTCTGGACGAGGCGCCGGAGTTCTCCGGCAAGGCGCTCGACGCGCTGCGCCAGCCGCTGGAGTCGGGGCACGTGGTGGTCGCCCGCAGCGCGGGCGTGGTGCGGCTGCCCGCGCGGTTCCTGATGGTGCTCGCCGCCAACCCCTGCCCGTGCGGACGGCACACCCTGCAGGGGGCCGGCTGCGAGTGCCCGCCCTCGGTGATCCGCCGCTACCAGGCGCGGCTGTCCGGGCCGCTGCTCGACCGCGTCGACCTGCGCGTGCAGGTCGCCCCGGTCGGCCGCGCCGACCTGATGGGGCAGGGCGGGCGCGGGGAGCCCAGCGCGGCGGTCGCCGCGCGGGTGCTGGAGGCCCGGGAGCGCGCCGCCGCCCGCCTGGACCGCACCCCGTGGACCGTCAACTCCGAGGTGCCCGGCCATGAACTGCGCACGCGCTGGCGCGTCGCGCCCGGGGCGCTCGACGCGGCGGAGCGGGACGTCGAGCGCGGCCTGCTCACCGCGCGGGGCCTGGACCGGGTGCTCAGGGTCGCCTGGACCCTCGCCGACCTGGCGGGCCGCGACCGGCCGGGGGCGGGCGACGTCGCCCTGGCGCTGGAGCTGCGCACCGGCATCGCCCGGGGCGTGCCGGTGGAGGCGGGAGCGGCGCCGTGAGCACCACGAACGGGGCGGAGAGCGGGGGCGGCGGCGTGGGGGAGGAGGAGCGGCTGGCGCGGGCCGCGCTGACGCGGGTCCTGGAGCCGGGCGACGAGCACGGCGGGCGCTGGCTGCGGGAGCTCGGGCCCCGGGAGCTGCTCGCCCGGCTGACCTCGGAGCCATACCGGCGCGGAGCCCTCGGCGGCGTGACCGAGCGGCGGCTCCAAGGCCTGCGGATACGGGCCGCCGGCGCCGAGCCCGAGCGGGACCTGGCGGCGGTGGACGCCGTCGGCGGGCGGTTCGTCGTGCCCGGCGACGCGGAGTGGCCCCGCCAGCTCGACGACCTCGGGGACGCCCGGCCCGTGGGGCTCTGGGTGCGCGGGCGGGCCGGGCTGCGCCCTTGGGCGCTGCGCTCCGTCGCCGTGGTCGGCGCGCGGGCGTGCACGCCGTACGGGGCGCACATGGCCGCGAGCCTCGCCTCGGGGCTCGCCGAGCGCGGCTGGGTGGTCGTCTCGGGCGCCGCCTTCGGCGTCGACGGCGCCGCGCACCGCGGCGCGCTCGCGGTGGACGGCGCCACCGTCGCCGTCCTCGCCTGCGGCGTCGACGTCCCCTACCCGCGCGGCCACGCCGGCCTGATCGGGCGCATCGCCGAACAGGGGCTCGTCATCGGCGAGTTGCCGCCCGGAGCGCATCCGACACGCAGCCGCTTCATCCTCCGCAACCGGGTCATCGCCGCGCTGACCCGCGGCACGGTCGTCGTCGAGGCCGAGTACCGCAGCGGGTCGCTCGTCACCGCGCGCAGCGCGCAGCGGCTCGGCCGGTACACGATGGGCGTGCCGGGGCCCGCCACCAGCGGGCTGTCGGCGGGCGTGCACGAACTGCTGCGCGGCGAGGCCGTCCTCGTCACCGACGCCGCCGAAGTCGCCGAACTGGTCGGGGACATCGGGGAGCTGGCGCCCGCCCGGCGCGGGCCCGTACTGCCCCGCGATCTGCTCGGCCCGGTCAGCGCCCGCGTACTCGAAGCCCTCCCGCCGCGCGGCACGCCCGTCACCGCGCGGGACGCGGCGCAGGGCGCCGGCACCGACGTTGACGAAACCCTCGGCAGCCTGTACGAACTCCACTCCCTCGGGTACGTCGAACGCCACGGCCAGGGCTGGCAGTTGACCGCGGAGGCCATACGCCGCCCGAACACCCGGCGAGGCGGTGCTTGACCTGCAGCATTCGGGTGAAAAGGTGATGCCGATGACGTCCGTAGCGCTCCCGGAACCGCCCGAGGGGCCGGTGTGCGCGCCGTCGGCCCCGCCGGCCCCCCTCGTGGCTGCCGATGTTTTCGAAGCGTGCGGACTATTCGAAGATGCGGCCGACGGCACGCCCCCGAGGAGGCATGATGCGCATCCCTTAGCGCACCGCGACCGGCCAGTCACGCTACGCTCACCAGAATTACCCCTTCCGCTATTCGGCCCTCCTTCGTTCCCCCGTCCCCCCATACACCCAGAACGGCTCAAGGCGACGCATGCCCCAGCACACCTCCGGGTCCGACCGCGCAGCGGTGCCCCCCGCTGCACGGGGCGCCGTGCGCCCGCCCGCTCCCTCGTCACTCGAGGAGCTGTGGCGGTCGTACAAGGACACGGGCGACGAGCGGCTGCGGGAACAGCTGATCCTGCACTACTCGCCGCTGGTGAAGTACGTGGCCGGGCGGGTCAGCGTGGGCCTGCCGTCCAACGTGGAGCAGGCGGACTTCGTCTCCTCCGGGGTGTTCGGGCTGATCGACGCGATCGAGAAGTTCGACATCGAGCGGTCGATCAAGTTCGAGACGTACGCGATCACCCGGATCCGGGGCGCGATGATCGACGAGCTGCGGGCGCTGGACTGGATCCCCCGGTCGGTGCGGCAGAAGGCGCGGGCCGTGGAGCGCGCGTACGCCACGCTGGAGGCGCAGCTGCGGCGCACCCCCTCCGAGAGCGAGGTCGCCGCCGAGATGGGCATCGCGCTGGAGGAACTGCACGCGGTTTTCAGCCAGTTGTCGCTGGCGAACGTCGTGGCCCTGGAGGAGCTGCTGCACGTCGGCGGTGAGGGCGGCGACCGGCTCAGCCTGATGGACACGCTGGAGGACACCGCGGCGGACGACCCCGTCGAGGTCGCCGAGGACCGCGAGCTGCGGCGGCTGCTCGCCCGGGCGATCAACACGCTGCCCGAGCGGGAGAAGACCGTGGTGACCCTGTACTACTACGAGGGGCTGACCCTCGCCGAGATCGGCAACGTGCTCGGCGTCACCGAGAGCCGGGTCAGCCAGATCCACACCAAGTCCGTGCTCCAGCTGCGGGCCAAGCTGGCGGACGTCGGCCGCTGAGCCGGCGATCTCTCACACCGAGGTCGAACGGGCGGCCGTAAACCGTAAAGTGGAGCCGTGCCCAGGATTCGAGCGGCCTCCGTGGCCGAGCACCGGACCATGCAGCGCGGCGCCCTGCTGGACGCCGCGCGTTCCCTGCTGTCCGAGGGCGGTACGGAGGCGCTGACCTTCCCCGCCCTCGCCGAGCGCACCGGCCTGGCCCGGTCCTCCGTGTACGAGTACTTCCGCTCGCGTGCCGCCGTGGTGGAGGAGCTGTGCGCGGTGGACTTCCCCGTGTGGGCGGCGGAGGTCGAGGCGGCCATGGAGCGGGCGGACACGCCCGAGGGCAAGGTCGAGGCGTACGTCCGCAAGCAGCTGGAGCTGGTCGGGGACCGGCGCCACCGGGCCGTCGTCGCGATCTCGGCCGGCGAACTGGACGACGGCGCACGCGAGAAGATCCGCGCCGCGCACGGCGGGCTCATCGCCATGATCGTCGAGGCGCTCGGGGAGCTGGGGCAGGAGCAGCCCCGGCTGACGGCGATGCTGCTGCAGGGCATGGTCGACGCGGCGGTCCGCCGCATCGAGCTCGGCGCGGCCGAGGAGCCGTCGTGCATCGCCGAGGCGGCGGTGGCGCTGGCCCTGCGGGGCGTGGGCGGCACCGCGAGCTGACGCCGCGCCGCCGGACCCATGCCCGGCCGGTACGCCGCGCCGCCGGACCCACGCGCCGCCGGGCGGCCTGACCGGCAGGCGCGCCGTCGAGGAGCCTCACGGGCCCGTCAGCGGCAGCAGCCGCGACGGCCGGCGCGGCACCAGCGTCAGGGGGTTCAGGTGCGTGTCGCCCCGGCGCAGGCTCCAGTGGAGGCAGGTCGGGGCGCAGTGGGGCCGCGCGGCGGTCAGGACCGCCACCACCTGGCCCTTCGCGACCTCGGCGCCCGCGCGGACCAGGGGCTCGACCGGTTCGTACGACGTACGCAGGGGCGGCCCCGGGCTCGCGTGCGTGATCGTCAGGACGCCGCGGCCCGCCACCGGCCCCGCGAACGTGACCCGGCCCGCGGCCGCCGCGCGGACCGGGGTGCCCGGTGCGGCGCCCAGGTCCACGCCCCGATGGCCGGGGCCGTACGGGGAGGCGGCCGGCTCCCAGCCGCGGACGACCGGTGGTCGCGGCGGTCCCACCGGCCAGGTGCCCGCCAAGCCGCGCAGGACGGGCGGGACAGCCGAGCCGGACGGCCCGGGCGGGACGGTCGAGCCCGTCAGAGCGGTCGTGAGCGTGAGCAGCAGAGTGATCAGGCGCATGGGGTGACTGTGGGGCACCGGAGCCGCGCCCGCCGGGGGCTGTGGATTTCGAAGATCTTGTGGACAGCGCCGTCACCCGGCGGTGCCTGGGTCCCGTACACTTCTTCTGGCGACCCGGGCCACCGGGTCGACTTCGCACGCCCCGCCACCGCCCTCAAAAGTCGTGGTAGCGCTCTTCGGTCCCTTGTGGCAGCAGCGCGTCGGGGCGTCAGGACACAACCGAGATTCCAAGGAGATACGGCCATGGCCGTCGTCACGATGCGGGAGCTGCTGGAGAGCGGCGTCCACTTCGGTCACCAGACCCGTCGCTGGAACCCGAAGATGAAGCGCTTCATCTTCACCGAGCGCAACGGCATCTACATCATCGACCTGCTCCAGTCGCTGTCGTACATCGACCGCGCCTACGAGTTCGTCAAGGAGACCGTCGCGCACGGCGGCTCCATCATGTTCGTGGGTACCAAGAAGCAGGCCCAGGAGGCCATCGCCGAGCAGGCGACCCGCGTCGGCATGCCGTACGTCAACCAGCGCTGGCTCGGTGGCATGCTCACCAACTTCTCCACCGTCTACAAGCGCCTTCAGCGTCTGAAGGAGCTCGAGGCGATTGACTTCGAGGACGTCGCCGCGTCCGGTCTGACCAAGAAGGAGCTTCTCGTGCTCTCGCGCGAGAAGGCCAAGCTGGAGAAGACCCTCGGCGGTATCCGCGAGATGCAGAAGGTGCCGAGCGCCGTCTGGATCGTCGACACCAAGAAGGAGCACATCGCCGTCGGTGAGGCGCGCAAGCTCCACATCCCGGTCGTCGCGATCCTCGACACCAACTGCGACCCCGACGAGGTCGACTACAAGATCCCGGGCAACGACGACGCGATCCGCTCCGTCACCCTGCTCACCCGCGTGATCGCCGACGCCGTCGCCGAGGGCCTCATCGCCCGCTCCGGCGCCGCCACCGGCGACCAGAAGCCGGGCGACAAGGCTGCCGGCGAGCCGCTGGCCGAGTGGGAGCGCGACCTGCTCGAGGGCGACAAGAAGGAGGCCTCCGAGGAGGCTCCCGAGGCCGCCGAGAAGCCGGCCGAGGCTGCTGCCGAGGCTCCGGCCGCTGAGGCCGCCGAGGCCCCCGAGGCCGCTGCCGAGGCTCCGGCCGCGGACGCCGAGCAGGCCTGACCTTTCAAGGTTCGGATGACGGCGGGGGCCCACAAAGCCCCCGCCGTCCACCCGTAGATCTTCGTAGATCTTCCAGACTTCGAGAGAGATTCACAGATCATGGCGAACTACACCGCCGCTGACGTCAAGAAGCTCCGCGAGCTCACCGGCGCCGGCATGATGGACTGCAAGAAGGCGCTCGACGAGTCCGACGGCAACGTCGACAAGGCCGTCGAGGCCCTGCGCATCAAGGGCCAGAAGGGCGTCGCCAAGCGCGAGGGCCGCTCCGCCGAGAACGGCGCCGTCGTCTCCCTCATCGCCGGCGACAACACCTCCGGTGTCCTCGTCGAGCTGAAGTGCGAGACGGACTTCGTCGCCAAGGGTGACAAGTTCCAGGCCGTCGCCAACGCGATCGCCGAGCACGTCGCCAAGACCTCCCCGGCCGACATCGAGGCGCTCCTCGCCTCCGAGATCGAGCCCGGCAAGACCGTCCAGGCGTACGTCGACGAGGCCAACGCCAACCTCGGCGAGAAGATCGTCCTGGACCGCTTCGCGCAGTTCGGCGACGGCTTCGTCACCGCGTACATGCACCGCACCATGCCCGACCTGCCCCCGCAGATCGGCGTCCTCGTCGAGCTCGACAAGGAGAACGCCGAGGTCGCGAAGGGCATCGCGCAGCACATCGCCGCGTTCGCCCCGAAGTACCTCTCCAAGGACGACGTCCCGGCCGAGGTCGTCGAGGCCGAGCGCCGCGTCGCCGAGGAGACCACCCGCGCCGAGGGCAAGCCGGAGGCCGCGCTCCCGAAGATCGTCGAGGGTCGCCTCAACGGCTTCTTCAAGGACGCCACCCTCCTGGGCCAGCCGTACGCGCTGGACAACAAGAAGTCCGTCCAGAAGGTCCTGGACGAGGCCGGTGTCACCCTGAAGCGCTTCGCCCGCATCAAGGTCGGCATCTGAGCCGGTACGCGATCGACCGGGCCGCCCAGTAGGGTTGCCCACGTGGACGTCGGCGCGTGAGCGACCGGACGCCCGCAGATCTGACGAGGAGGCCATTGCCGCTAGGGAGAGCAGTTACCCCGGCAATGGCCTTCTTCGTATGTGCACGAGGAGATCTCCATGAATCAGGGCGCCGCACAAGGCGACGACAACCACGGCAAAAAGGCCGGCCGCTTCATGCTGAAGCTGTCCGGTGAGGCGTTCGCCGGCGGAGGCGGCCTCGGCGTCGACCCCGACGTCGTACACGCCATCGCACGCGAGATCGCCGCGGTCGTACGCGACGGCGCGGAGATCGCCGTAGTGATCGGCGGCGGCAACTTCTTCCGCGGCGCCGAGCTCCAGCAGCGCGGCATGGACCGGGCCCGCTCCGACTACATGGGCATGCTCGGTACGGTCATGAACTGCCTCGCCCTCCAGGACTTCCTGGAGAAGGAGGGCATCGACTCCCGCGTCCAGACCGCCATCACCATGGGCCAGGTCGCCGAGCCGTACATCCCGCTCCGCGCCGTCCGTCACCTGGAGAAGGGCCGCGTCGTCATCTTCGGCGCCGGTATGGGCATGCCCTACTTCTCCACCGACACCACCGCCGCGCAGCGCGCCCTGGAGATCGACGCCGAGGCGCTTCTCATGGGCAAGAACGGTGTGGACGGGGTCTACGACTCCGACCCGAAGACCAACCCGGACGCGGTGAAGTTCGACGCGCTGGAGTACGGCGAGGTCCTCTCGCGCGACCTCAAGGTCGCCGACGCCACCGCCATCACCCTCTGCCGCGACAACAACCTCCCGATCCTGGTCTTCGAACTGCTCGCGGCGGGCAATATCGCCCGCGCGGTGAAGGGTGAGAAGATCGGCACTCTCGTGAGCGACCAGGGCACCAGGAACTGACCCACCCTCCCCGGTGCCCTGATCCCGGGGATGGACAAAGCCCTGCCGGTCGGACACCGTGCAGAGCGTAAAGACGCGCCTACTCAAGACACGCAGGAGCAAGTGGTGATCGAAGAGACCCTCCTCGAGGCAGAGGAGAAGATGGAGAAGGCCGTCCTGGTCGCCAAGGAGGACTTCGCCGCGATCCGTACCGGACGGGCGCACCCCGCCATGTTCAACAAGATCGTCGCGGACTACTACGGCGCGACGACCCCGATCAACCAGCTGGCGTCGTTCTCCGTGCCGGAGCCGCGCATGGCCGTGGTGACCCCGTTCGACAAGAGCGCGCTGCGCAACATCGAGCAGGCCATCCGCGACTCGGACCTCGGCGTCAACCCGAGCAACGACGGCAACATCATCCGGGTGGTGTTCCCCGAGCTCACGGAGGAGCGCCGCCGGGAGTACATCAAGGTCGCCAAGGGCAAGGCCGAGGACGCCAAGATCTCGATCCGCTCCGTCCGCCGCAAGGGCAAGGAGACCCTCGACAAGCTCATCAAGGACGGCGAGGTCGGCGAGGACGAGGGCCGCCGCGCCGAGAAGGAGCTCGACGACACCACCGCGAAGTACGTCGCGCAGGTGGACGAGCTGCTCAAGCACAAGGAAGCCGAGCTGCTCGAGGTCTGATGAACGACTCTTCCTGGGGGGCCCCGCCGAAAGGCGGCTACTGGGGTCCGCCCGACCAGGGGCACGCTCCGGGGCCGCGCGCCCCGCAGGCCGCCCCGGCGGGTCCCGCATACGACGGGCATGACGCGGGGCAGACGCGCCCCATGCCCGTCGTACCCGCCGATGTTCCCCCTGGCGCGTACGCCGGAGGACACGTCGGCGGAGACCAGGACGACGACCACCGTGACCGGGGGACCGCTCGGCTGAGCGGTCCCCTGTTCCGTGACGAGATGCCGCAGGAGCCCATGCCCACGCCGCCGTCGGGAGCGACGCAGCCTCCGGAGCAGCCGGGTCAGCCGGGTCAGCCCCACCAGTCTCCGCCGAAGAAGCGGGCCGGGCGCGACCTGCGGGCCGCCATAGGGGTCGGCGTCGGCCTCGGCGCGGTCATCATCGCGTCGCTCTTCATCCTCAAGGACGTGTTCGTCGGCGTCGTCGCGGTCGCCGTCGTGGTCGGGCTGTGGGAGCTGACCTCGCGCCTTCAGGAGCGCAAGTCCATCAAGGCCCCGCTCGTGCCGCTCGCGGTGGGCGGCGTGGCGATGGTCGTCGCCGGGTACGTACGCGGCGCCGAGGGCGCGTGGGTGGCGATGGCGCTGACCGCGCTCGCCGTGCTCGTGTGGCGCATGACGGAACCGCCCGAGGGCTACCTCAAGGACGTCACGGCCGGCCTCTTCGCCGCCTTCTACGTGCCGTTCCTGGCGACCTTCGTGGCGCTGATGCTCACCGCCGACGACGGTTCGTGGCGGGTGCTCACCTTCCTGCTGCTGACCGTGGTCAGCGACACGGGGGCGTACGCGGTCGGCTGGCGCTTCGGCAAGCGGAAGCTCGCGCCGCGCATCAGCCCCGGCAAGACGCGCGAGGGCCTGGTCGGCGCGGTGGCGTTCGCCATGGCGGCGGGCGCGCTGTGCATGGAGTTCGCCATCGACGGCGGCGCCTGGTGGCAGGGCCTGCTGCTGGGCCTCGCGGTCGCGGTGAGCGCCACGCTCGGCGACCTCGGCGAGTCGATGATCAAGCGGGACCTGGGCATCAAGGACATGGGCACCCTGCTGCCGGGCCACGGCGGCATCATGGACCGGCTGGACTCGTTGCTGCCGACGGCGCCGGTGGTGTGGCTGCTGCTGGTGCTGTTCGTGGGCGCCGGCTGACGGTGGCCACGGCGCCACGCGGCGGTAGCCGCAGATAGGCACAGTATGGACCGGCTGGACTCGTTGCTGCCGACGGCGCCGGTGGTGTGGCTGCTGCTGGTGCTGTTCGTGGGCGCCGGCTGACAGGAACAGGCCGAACCGCCGTCCGGTTACCCTGGAAGGGCTCGTCGCATCGGAGCGGCGGGCCCTTTCGGCCCCGTACACCTTCAAGGCGGGGATCATCCGGTGAGGTCACCCGGCTCACGTACCGCGGCCTCGTCTTTACTGAGGAGTACCAGGTCATGCCACGCCCCGCCCCGGGAGAGCTCACCTTCGTCGCCCCCCGCGGGGCCGTGAAGCCGCCGCGGCACCTCGCCGACCTCACGCCCGCCGAGCGCAAGGAAGCCGTGGCCGCGATGGGCGAGAAGCCGTTCCGCGCCAAGCAGCTCTCCCAGCACTACTTCGCGCGGTACGCGCACGACCCCGCCGAGTGGACCGACATCCCGGCCGCCTCGCGCGAGAAGCTCGCCGCCGAGCTGCTGCCCGACCTCATGTCCGTCGTACGGCACATCTCGTGCGACGACGACACCACCCGCAAGACCCTGTGGCGGCTGCACGACGGCACGCTCGTCGAGTCGGTCCTCATGCGCTACCCGGACCGGGTGACCATGTGCATCTCGTCGCAGGCGGGCTGCGGCATGAACTGCCCCTTCTGCGCCACCGGCCAGGCCGGCCTCGACCGGAACCTGTCGACCGCCGAGATCGTGCACCAGATCGTCGACGGCATGCGGGCGCTCAGGGACGGCGAGGTGCCGGGAGGCCCCGCCCGCCTCTCCAACATCGTCTTCATGGGCATGGGCGAGCCGCTCGCCAACTACAAGCGCGTCGTGGGCGCCATCCGGCGGCTGACCGACCCCGAGCCCGACGGCCTCGGCCTGTCGCAGCGCGGCATCACCGTCTCCACCGTCGGCCTCGTGCCCGCGATGCTGCGCTTCGCCGACGAGGGCTTCAAGTGCCGCCTCGCCGTCTCGCTGCACGCGCCCGACGACGAGCTGCGCGACACCCTCGTGCCCGTCAACACCCGCTGGAAGGTCCGCGAGGTGCTGGACGCCGCCTGGGAGTACGCCGAGAAGTCCGGCCGCCGCGTCTCGATCGAGTACGCCCTCATCCGCGACATCAACGACCAGGCCTGGCGCGGCGACCTGCTGGGCCGCCTCCTCAAGGGCAAGCGCGTCCACGTCAACCTCATCCCGCTGAACCCGACCCCCGGCTCGAAGTGGACCGCCTCGCGCCCCGAGGACGAGAAGGCGTTCGTCGAGGCGATCGCCGCCCACGGCGTACCGGTCACCGTCCGGGACACGCGCGGGCAGGAGATCGACGGCGCCTGTGGACAGCTCGCGGCCGCGGAACGCTGACCTTGTAGTCTGAGCTCGAACACATCTGCATATTCCGACAGGGGAGCGCCACAGCGCTGAGAGTGCGGCACCGTCCAGGCCGCAGACCCTCTGAACCTCGCCCAGGTCATTCTGGGTAGGAAGTTCGGTCGTTACTCGAGCTGTTGCGCCCTGCCCGCCGCACGATCGCGGCGGGCGGGGCCGCGTCTCTTCCTGGACACCCCCAGGAGGAATCTCAGTGAGCACCACCAAGAAGATCGCGGTCGGCGCGCTCGCCGCCGCGCTGGGCGTCACGACGCTCACCGCCTGTGGCGGCGAGTCCGCCAAGGACTCCGCCGGCGGCGGGACGAAGTCGAAGACCGTGACGCTCGTCAGCCACGACTCCTTCAACGCCTCCCCGGCCGTGCTGAACGAGTTCACCAGGCAGACCGGCTACACCGTCAAGGTGCTGAAGAGCGGCGACGCCGGCGAGGCCGTCAACAAGGCGATCCTCACCAAGGGCGCCCCGCAGGGCGACGTCTTCTTCGGCGTCGACAACACCCTGCTGTCGCGCGCCCTCGACAACGGCCTCTTCGAGCCGTACGAGGCCAAGGGCCTGGACCGGGTCCCCGGTGACGTCCAGCTCGACAAGGACAAGCACCGCGTCACGCCGGTCGACACCGGCGACATCTGCGTCAACTACGACAAGAAGTACTTCGCGGACAAGAAGCTCGCGCCGCCGCAGTCCTTCGACGACCTCGCCAAGCCGCAGTACAAGAACCTCCTCGTGGTCGAGAACCCGGAGCGGTCCTCGCCCGGCCTCGGCTTCCTGCTCGGCACGGCCGCGCAGTACGGCGACGAGGGCTGGCAGGACTACTGGAAGAAGCTGAAGGCCAACGGCGTCAAGGTCGTCGACAGCTGGGAGCTCGCCTACAACCAGGAGTTCTCCGGCTCCGCCGGCGGCAAGCAGGCCAAGGGCGACCGGCCGCTCGTCGTGTCGTACGCCTCCAGCCCGCCGGTCGAGGTGCTGTACGCCACGCCGCAGCCGGCCGAGGCGCCGACCGGGGTCTCCACCGGCACCTGCTTCCGCCAGATCGAGTTCGCCGGCCTGCTGACGGGCGCGAAGAACCCGGACGGCGGCAAGGCCCTGATCGACTTCCTGATCGGGAAGAAGTTCCAGGACGACATGCCGCTCCAGATGTTCGTGCACCCGGTTGCGAAGGACGCGACGCTGCCGGAGCTGTTCACCCGGCACGGCGTGACGGTCGACAAGCCGCACACCCTGGCCCCCGCCAAGATCGCCGAGAACCGTGACCAGTGGATCAAGTCGTGGTCCTCGCTCGTCCTGAAGTAAGGCGCACGGGCCTGCGGGCGGGGCTCATGGTCCTGCCCGTGGCCTTCTTCGCCCTCTTCTTCGCCTATCCCGTCGCCGCGATCGTCGGCCGGGGCCTGCGGACGGGGGAGGGGGCCTGGGAGGTCGGGCGGCTCGGCGAGGTGCTGGGCCGCCCGGACATCCTGGACGTGCTCTGGTTCACCACCTGGCAGGCGCTCGCCTCCACCGCGCTGACCCTGCTGGTCGCGCTGCCGGGCGCGTACGTCTTCGCCCGCTTCGACTTCCCCGGCAAGCAGGTGCTGCGGGCGGTGGTGACCGTGCCGTTCGTGCTGCCGACCGTCGTCGTCGGCACCGCCTTCCTCGCGCTCGTCGGGCGGGGCGGGCTCCTCGACGAGCTGTGGGGCGTACGGCTGGACACCACGGTGTGGGCGATCCTGCTGGCGCACGTCTTCTTCAACTACGCCGTCGTCGTCCGCACGGTCGGCGGCCTGTGGGCGCAGCTCGACCCGCGCCAGGAGGAGGCCGCGCGGGTGCTCGGCGCCTCCCGCTTCGGGGCGTGGCGGCGGGTGACGCTGCCCGCGCTCGCGCCCGCCGTGGCCGCCGCGGCGCTGATGGTCTTCCTCTTCACGTACACCTCCTTCGGCGTCGTACAGATCCTCGGCGGGCCCGCGTACGCCACGCTGGAGGCGGAGATCTACCGGCAGACCGCCCAGCTGCTCGACCTGGAGACGGCCGCCGTGCTCACCCTGGTGCAGTTCGCGGCCGTGGGCGCCGTCCTCGCCGTGCACGCCTGGACCGTCCGCAGGCGGGAGACCGCGCTGAAGCTGGTGGACGCCGGCCTGACCGCGCGGCGGCCGCGCGGGGCCGGGCAGTGGGCGCTGCTCGCCGCCGTCCTCGTGACGGTCGCGCTGCTGCTCGTGCTGCCGCTCGCGGTGCTCGTGCAGCGCTCCTTCGCCGGGGGGCTCGGCTACTACCGGGCCCTCCAGGACGCCGGCGCGGGCGGCGGGACCTTCCTCGTGCCGCCCGTCGAGGCGATCGGGAACTCGCTCCAGTACGCCCTCGCCGCCACCGCGATCGCGCTGGCCGTCGGGGGGCTCGCGGCCGCGGCGCTCACCCGGCGGGCCGGGCGGCTGGTGCGCGGTTTCGACGCCCTGCTGATGCTGCCGCTCGGCGTGTCCGCCGTCACCGTCGGCTTCGGCTTCCTCATCACGCTGGACGAGCCGCCGCTCGACCTGCGCTCGTCGTGGATCCTGGTGCCGCTGGCCCAGGCCCTGGTCGGCGTGCCCTTCGTCGTACGGACCATGCTGCCGGTGCTGCGGGCCGTGGACGAGCGGCTGCGCGAGGCGGCGGCGGTGCTCGGGGCGTCGCCGTGGCGCGTGTGGCGCGAGGTGGACCTGCCGTTGGTGCGGCGGGCGCTGCTGGTGGCGGCGGGGTTCGCGTTCGCCGTGTCGCTGGGTGAGTTCGGGGCGACCGTCTTCATCGCGCGGCCCGACAACCCGACGCTGCCGGTGGCCGTCGCCCGGCTCCTCGGCCGGCCCGGGGAGCTCAACTACGGACAGGCCATGGCCCTGTCGACGATCCTCATGGTGGTGTGCGCGGTGGCGCTGCTGCTGCTCGAACGAATCCGTGTCAACCGCTCCGGGGAGTTCTGACCATGCTGCGCCTAGACGGCGTGACCGTACGCTTCGGGGCCCGCGCCGCCCTCGACGCGGTGGACCTCGCGGTCGCCGACCACGAGATCGTGTGCGTGCTCGGCCCGAGCGGCAGCGGCAAGTCGACCCTGCTGCGGGTCGTCGCGGGTCTCCAGCCCGTGGACGGCGGCCGGGTGCTGCTGGACGGCGCGGACCAGGCCGGGGTGCCGGTGCACCGGCGCGGCGTCGGGCTGATGTTCCAGGACCACCAGCTCTTCCCGCAGCGGGACGTCGCCGGGAACGTCGCCTTCGGGCTGCGCATGCGCGGCGCCCCGAAGCGGGAGCAGGCCGCGCGCGTGACCGAGCTGCTGGAGCTGGTGGGCCTGCCGGGCGCCGGGCGCCGGGCGGTGGCCGCGCTCTCCGGCGGGGAGCAGCAGCGCGTGGCCCTCGCCCGCGCCCTGGCGCCCAGCCCGCGGCTGCTCATGCTCGACGAGCCGCTGGGGCAGCTGGACCGGGGGCTGCGGGAGCGGCTCGTGGTGGAGCTGCGCCACCTGTTCGGGCGGCTCGGGACGACGGTGCTCGCCGTGACGCACGACCAGGGGGAGGCGTTCGCGCTCGCCGACCGGGTCGTGGTGATGCGCGACGGGCGCGTCGAGCAGAGCGGCACGCCGCTGGAGGTGTGGCGCCGCCCGGCCTCCGAGTTCGTCGCCCGCTTCCTGGGCTTCGACAACGTGGTGGCGGCGACGGTCGCCGGCGAGGCGGCCGACACCGCGTGGGGCAAGGTCCCCGTGCCCGCCGGCGCCCCGCAGGGCGCCGCCCGCCTGCTCGTCCGCCCCGCCGGGGTGCGGCTCGGCGACCCGGCGGACGGCCTGCGCTGCGAGGTCGACGCCCGCACCTTCCGCGGCCACCACGTCGCCGTACGGCTCCGCCCGGAGACCGGCCCGCCGCTGGAGGCGGAGTGCGCCCTGCGCGACGCGCCGGAGGAGGGCGCGGTGGTCGGGGTGACGTTCGCGGCGGACGAGGTCGTGGTGCTGGACTGAGGCGGCGCCGCGTCATTGACGGCCCGTCAGCTCCCTGTCATGGTGGGCGCGGTCCGCACGGTCCGCACGGCACCCGGCGCATGGCGGGAGGGTCCTCATGGACGAGTACGGCGACGCGCCGGCGATGGGGGTCGAGGAGGAGCTCCTCCTCGTCGACGCCGCGACCCTGGCCGCCGCGCCCGGCGCCCCGGCCGTACTGAAGCACTGCGCGAGCGCCCCCGGCGCGGCCGGCCGGTTCTCCGCCGAGATCACCACGCTGCAGGTGGAGACCAAGAGCGCCCCGCACCGCCACGCCCGCGACCTGGGCGGGGAACTGCTCGCCCTGCGGCGCACGGTCGCACGCGCCGCCGGGCGCGAGGGGCTCCGGGTCGTCGCGTCCGGGCTGCCCGTCCTCGGTGACGTCGTCCCGCCGCCCCTCACCGAAGGAGACCGCTTCGCCGAGGGCCTGGCGACCTACCGGGCCCTCCACGACGAGATGTCCATGTGCGCCTTCCAGGTGCACGTCGACATCCCCGGCCTGCCCCGCGCCCTGGACGTCGGCAACCGGCTGCGCCCCTGGCTGCCGGTGCTGCTCGCGATGTCGGCCAACTCCCCGTACTTCGCAGGCCGCGACACCGGTTACGCCTCCTGGCGGGCGCTCGCCTGGGGGCGCTGGCCGGTGGCGGGCCCGCCGCCGTACTTCCACTCGCCCGCGCATTACGAGGAGGTCCTCGGCGCCCTGGCCGAGTCGGGGGCGCTGGTCGATCGCGGAACCGTCTTCTGGGACGTACGCCCCTCGGCGCGGCTGCCCACCCTGGAGGTGCGCGTCGCCGACATGACCGGCACCGCGGCCGAGTCGGCGTTCCTCGCGGCGCTGGTGCGCGCCCTGGTCACGGTGGCGCTGCGGGACGCCGAGCGCGGGGAGCCCGCGCCCGCGCCGTCGGCGGAGGTGCTGCGCGCCGCCTACTGGCGGGCGGCCCGGGACGGGCTGGACGGCATGGGGCTCGACGTGGCCACCGGCAGGGCCGTCCCCGCGCCGCTGCTCGCCGAGCGGATGGTCGCGTACGCCCGACCTGCGCTGGTGCGCCATGGGGACGCCGACCTGGTGGAGACGGGGCTGCGGTGGCTCCTGCGCCACGGCTGCGGGGCCGCGCGGCAGCGCGCCGCGGCCGCCGCGGCGGGTTCGCTCGCCGGTGCCGTGCGGTGGCTGGCCGCGCAGACGGGGGCGGAGGGATTCCCCGATCCGGGCCGCCGTTGACGGGCCCTACGCACAGGACGGTCCCGTGCGCGGGACGGACGGCGTAGGCGTGGCGCAGTGGCCGGTGACCGCCCTGCGCGGCGGCCGCCGCCGGGCGATGATGGCGGCACCATGCGATCCGGAGCGCGGCGGAGGGGGCAGGCGCCGATGGTGACAGCGGACGGGAAGGGCAGGACGGGCGAGCACCACCGCTATGTGGTGCTCGGGGCGGGACCGGCGGGGCTTCAGCTCGGGTGCTTCCTGACGGCGGCCGGCGCCGATCACGTCGTACTGGAACGGGAGGACGCGCCCGGCGGCTTCTTCCGGCGCTACCCCCGCCACCGGCGGCTGATCTCCCTCAACAAGGTGCACACCGTCGAGGAGGACCCGGAGATCCGGCTCCGCTGGGACTGGAACTCGCTGCTGTCCCCCACCGCGCGGCCCCTGTTCCCCGACTACAGCGGCGACTGGTTCCCGCACGCCGACACCATGACCGCATACCTGGAGGACTTCCAGCGCGCCCACGTCCCGCACATACGCTTCGGGGTCGATGTCACGGAGATCCGCCGCGACGGCGGCGGCTTCCGCCTGACCACCGCCGACGGACGCCTCTTCACCTGCGACTGCCTGATCGTCGCCACCGGGTGGGGCGGCCCGTACGTCCCCGCAGTCAAGGGGATCGAGTACGCGCAGGGCTACGAGTCCGCGCCCCTCGACCCCGAGGCGTACCGGGGCAAGCGCGTCCTGATCATCGGCAAGGGCAACTCCGCCTTCGAGACCGCGACCCCCCTCCTCGACCACGCGGCCCTCGTCCACCTCGCCTCCCCGCACCCGACGCGCCTGGCCTGGCACAGCAAGCACCCCGGCGACGTACGCGGACAGTACGGCGCGCTGCTCGACAGTTATTGGTTCAAGACCCTGCACGGGGTCCTGGAATGCGAGATAGACGAGATACGCCCGGTCGGCGACGCGTACCGGGTCGACATCACCTACACCCTCGCCGAGGGGGAGCGCGAGTCGCTGGAGTACGACACCGTCATCCGGTGCACCGGCTTCCGGATGGACGACACGCCCTTCGGCGAGGACTGCCGCCCGGAGCTCGTGGCGTCGGGGCGCTTTCCCGCGACCGGGCCGGACTGGCAGTCGGCCAACGTCGACGGGCTCTACTTCGCCGGCACCCTCGCCCAGGCCCGCGACACCAAGCACGCCGCCTCCCCCTTCATCGACGGCTTCCGCTACAACCTGCGCACCCTGGCACGCCTCCTCGCCGAGCGGTACGACGGTCGCCCGCTGGAGTACGCCGTCGTCGACGCCGGCCCCGACCGCCTCGCCGACACGATGCTGGACCGCGTCAACTGGTCTTCGGCCCTGTGGACCCAGTTCGAGTACCTGGTCGACGTGTTCGTCCTCGACACCGCTGACGGGCGCGTATGCGTACGGCACTACGAGGACCTGCCCGAGGACTACGCCGTGGCCCGCTTCGGCGACCGGGAGCACTTCTACACCCTGGGCCTGCGCTGGGGCCGCCAGGAGCACGCCGACATCTTCGCCATCCGCCGCAGCCCCGTGCCCGAGCGGGCCCACGAGTCGGCGTTCCTCCACCCGGTGATCCGCCGCTACCGGCACGGCGAGATCGCCGCCGAGCGCCACCTGCTGGAGGACCTGCGCGCCCAGTGGCGCCGCCCCGACCGGCACGTGGAGCCGCTGCGGGCCTTCCTGCGGGAGCAGGAGCGGTAGGGCCACCGCCGCGAGGCGGCCCCGCCCGACGGGGGGCGGGGCCGCCTCGCGGTTCACCTAGCTCCGGGACGCCGCCACCTGCTCCGACACCCCCGCCGGTACGGGCGCGTACCCGGCCGGCCGCGTGGTGAAGGTGCCGCGGCCCTGGGTGCGGCCGCGCAGCCGGGACGCGTAACCGAACAGCTCCGCCAGCGGCACGGTCGCCGTGAGCACGGCGGTGCCGGCCCGGGTGGTGGAGCCCGAGACCCGGCCGCGGCGTGCCGCCAGGTCGCCGAGCACACCGCCCACGGCGTCGTCGGGCACGGTCACCGTGACCTCGACGACCGGTTCGAGCAGCGTTACCACGCTCGCGCGCAGCGCCTCACGCAGCGCCAGCCGGCCGGCGGTGCGGAAGGCCATCTCCGACGAGTCCTTGACGTGCGTGGCCCCGTCGGTCAGGGTCACCCGCACGCCGGTCACCGGATGGCCGCCCAGCGGCCCCTCGGCCAGGGCGTCCCGGCAGCCGGCCTCCACAGCCCGGACGTACTCCTGCGGTACGCGCCCGCCGACGACGGCCGACCGGAAGACGAAGTCCTCGTCCCCGCTCTCGTTCTCGCCGTCCGCCGGTTCGACGTCCAGGACGACATGGGCGAACTGGCCCGCGCCGCCGTCCTGTTTGACGTGCCGGTACGTCAGCCCGGACACCCCGCGCACGACCGTCTCCCGATAGGCCACGCGCGGCCGGCCGACCCGGACCTCCAGGCCGTGGGCCCGGCGGACCTTCTCCACCGCCACCTCCAGGTGCAGTTCGCCCATCCCCGACAGCACCGTCTGGCCCGTCTCCGGGTCGGTCCGCACCGTCAGCGACGGGTCCTCCTCGACCAGCCGGGCCAGCGCCGTCGCCAGCCGGTCGGTGTCCAGGCCGCGGCGGGGCTCCACCGCCACCGACACGACCGGGTCCGTCACTGTGGGCGGCTCCAGGACCAGCGGGTCGCCGGGCGCGCACAGGGTGGTCCCGGCGCGGGCGCCCTTCAGCCCCACCACCGCGACGATGTCCCCGGCCGACGCCTGGTCCACCTCGGCGTGCCGGTCGGCCTGCACGCGCAGGATCCGGCCGATCCGCTCCGTACGGCCCGTGCCCATGTCCAGCACCGCGTCCCCCTTCCGTACCGTGCCCGCGTACACGCGCAGGCAGGACAGCCGGCCGGTGGCGGTCGCCTGCACCTTGAAGACCAGCGCGGCGAAGGGCGCCCCGGGGTCGGCGGGCCGCTCCCGCACCGCGCCGTCCAGCGTGCCGCGCACCGGCGGGACGTCCGCGGGCGACGGGAGGTACGCCACGACGGCGTCCAGCAGCGGCTCTACCCCGCGGTCGCGGTACGCCGCACCGCACAGCACCACCACGCCCTCGCCACCGACGGTCAGGTCGCGCAGCGCCGCGGCGAGCGTCCCGTCCGAGACCCCGGACCCGGCGCAGAACTCCTCCAGCGCCGCCGGATGGAGCTCCGCCACGGCCTCCTCCAGCAGCCGGCGGCGCCGGTACGCCTCGTCGCGGAGCGCGTCGGGGACCGGGCCTTCCGCGTACGAGCCGGCGCCTTCCCCTTCCCAGAGCAGCGCGCGCATGCGGACCAGGTCCACCACGCCCGTGAAACCGACCTCGCGGCCGATCGGCAGCTGGACCACCAGCGGGACCGCGCCCAGCCGCTCCCGCAGGGAGGCGACCGCCGTGTCGAGGTCGGCGCCGGCGCGGTCGAGCTTGTTGACGAAGGCGATCCGCGGCACGCCGTGCCGGTCGGCCTGGCGCCACACCGCCTCGCTCTGCGGTTCGACGCCCGCGACGGCGTCGAACACCACGACCGCTCCGTCGAGGACCCGCAGCGATCTGGCCACCTCGTCGGAGAAGTCGACGTGGCCGGGTGTGTCGATGAGGTTGATCCGGTGGCCGTCCCAGACGCAGCCGACCGCCGCGGCGAAGATGGTGATCCCCCGGTCGCGTTCCTGCGGGTCGAAGTCCGTGACGGTCGTCCCGTCGTGGACCTCGCCGCGCTTGTGGGTGGCGCCGGTGGCGTACAGGATCCGTTCGGTGAGGGTGGTCTTCCCGGCGTCGACGTGGGCGAGGATGCCGAGGTTTCGTACGGTACGCATGGGTGTGCGCATGGCCTGGGGCCTTTCGGGTGATCGCGAACAGGGCGGCGCGATTCCCGGGACGGGCGGACCGGGGCACGCCGACGCGGGCGTGCGTCGGCGTGCGGCGGCGAGGGTGAGGTGTCAGATGCTCGTCACGGGCATCCGGTGGCGGCCGCGCAGCCGCCACCGGGCACACGAGGACACCGGGATCACGTCGTACCGCGACCGGGGAACGGCGACGGCGGTGTGGTCACGCACGTCGGGCTCCCTTCGAATGGCCGGTTGGCGCGCCGCGATCGTGTGACGGCGCGTCAGCGAGACTAGCGAGCCCAGTCGGCCCGGAGCATCGGATTTTCCGGCGCGGCTCTCGCCGGCGCGGCTCTCGCCGGCGCGGCTCTATTCGCGGGGTTCACCGGCCGGGAGACCACGGCGCGGGGCCCGCGCCCTCCGTCCAGGCGTCGAGCGCCGCGCGGTCGCAGCAGACGATGCCGCACTGCGCCGCGTACTCCGCGGCCGGTTCGGTGAAGTCGCTGCTCGTCACGAGGGCGGCCACGTCGGCTTCGTGCACCGCGAAGCAGGTGCCGCCGAAGCGCTGGAGGTCCTGCGAGCCGACCTTGTTGCCCGGGCCGTAGTGCTTGCACTGGAGCACCACGCGCCGCCCGTCGGGCGCGGTGGCGACCACGTCGGCGCCGAGGTCGCCCGCGCCGCCGACGACTTCGACGTCCACGCAGCCGTCCCGCACGCAGAGCTCCGCCACGGCCAGCTCGAACGCGTTCGCGTCCATGGCGTCGTAGTCGACGGGGTCCGCGGGAGCCTTCGCGGAGGCGGCCCGGCGGCGGTGGCGCGCCGCGGCCCGGACCAGGACCGCGGCGACCGCCACCAGGCCGAGGGCCGCGAGCACGGCGCCCGGCACGCCCGACGCGTCGTCGGCGGCGGCGCGGGCGATGGTCGCGGTGCCGCAGAGGACGATGCCCACCAGCCCGGCGGCCAGCACGACGTCACGCAGCCGGAGGCGCGGGCGCCGGGAAGGGGCACCGGGGCGGGCGGCGGCCCCGGTGCCCGTGGAAGCCGGGCCCGTGGAGGCCGGCGGGCGAGTGGAGGTCGTCACAGCGGCCTTCCGCTCAGGACCGCGTCAGACGCGGGCGCGGCACATGGCGGCCGCCGCGCGCCTCCGGGTGCCGGTGGGGCGTCCGGCGCCCCTCGGTTATCAGCTCGTCGAAGAGCCGACGGGCTTCGAGCAGTTCGGTACGCAGCTGCTCCGTGCCGGTACTGGCGCTGGTACCGGCGCCGACGCCCTCCGCTGCGCCCGTGGCCCGGCCGCGTACGCGACGGTAGGCGTCGACGCTCCCGGCGTGGTGCACCGACAGGGCGGCCACCTGCTCGTCGTGGGCGTGGTCGGCGGCGGCGGGGAAGCCGCGCTCCTGCGCCAGGCCGTCCAGCAGCGCGCCCGCCTCCACGACCGCTTCGCGCGGCGCGTCCACGAACCGCTTCTGCAGCGCCTCCCAGCGCTCGGTGTACCGCTCGCGCGCCTCCGGTGCGAGCGGCTGGAGCCGCAGCCGGCCGTACCGCTCGACCCGCCCGGCGAGCTCCCGCTCGGCGGCCTCGGTGTCGCCGCCGTGGCGGGCGACGGCCAGGTCGTACTCGGGCCCGAACCGCCGCTTCAGCGCGGGGCCGTCGAGCCCGCGTGACCGGCTCTTCCAGAAGTACAACGCCGCGCCCGCGAGGGCCACCAACACGACGAGGGCGACGACGATCAGGACAGTGGACATGGACTGCCTTCCTCGATCCGCTTGTGCCCAAAGGCTGTTGGTCTCGCAGGTTGCCCCGATTCCGCCCCCGAAACGGCGCCCGGCCCCACCGCCTGCCACGTGCTCCTACGCGGCCGACAGCCGCGCCAGCGCCTCCGGGGCCTCGTCCACCGTGTCCACCAGCGCGATCCGCGCCTCCATCGAGCGCCCGGCGGCCAGCGCCCGCAGCAGGGGCCAGGCCGGCAGGTGGTCCGTCCAGTGCGTGCGGTTCACCAGCACCATGGGGGTCGGCTCCCCGCGCGACTCGTAGTAGTTGGGGGTCGTGCTGTCGAAGATCTCCTGCACGGTGCCGGCCGCGCCGGGCAGGAAGACGACGCCCGCGGTGCAGCGGGCCAGCAGGCCGTCCTCACGCGTGGCGTTGGAGAAGTACTTGGCGATGTGCGCGGCGAACGCGTTCGGCGGCTCGTGCCCGTAGAACCACGTCGGGATGCCCACCGAGTCGCCGCCCCCGGGCCAGCGCGACCGCACCTCGAACGCCGCGCGCGCCCAGTCGCCCACCGACGCGCCGTACGACGGCTCCTTGCCGAGGAGCAGCAGCGCCTCCTCCAGCATGGCGTCCTCGAAGGGGGCGGCGTACGCGCCCAGGTTGGCCGCCTCCATCGCGCCGGGCCCGCCGCCGGTCGCGACCGTCAGCCCGGTGCGGGCGAGGGTGCGGCCGAGGCGCGCGGCACCGGCGTACGCGTCGGTGCCGCGCGCCATGGCGTGGCCGCCCATCACGCCGACGACCCGCGCACCGGCGAGGTGCTCGTCGAGCGCGTCGGAGACCGCGTCGTCGTGCACGGCGCGCAGCATCGAGGCGAAGACGTCCCCGTCCGCCTTGGTCCGCTGGAACCACGCGTACGCGCGGGCGTCGGCCGTCGCCTCGTACCCGTCGCCGTCGAGGCCGGCGTACAGCTCGTCGGGGGAGTACAGCAGGCCGCGGTAGGGGTCGAACGGCAGGTCCGGTACGGGCGGGAAGACGAGCGCACCCTCGGCGCGCACCTTCGCCGCCGCGTCCGGCTCCATCGGGCAGCCGAGGAATATCGCGCCGGTCGCCGGCGCGGCGAGCAGCGCGGACGTACGGTCCGTCAGGTCGACGGACTGGACGCGGTATCCCACGAGGCTGCCGCGCGCGACGACCTCGTCGAACTCCCGCAGGGTCTCGATCTCACGGTCGTGGCCGTGCCGGTGAGTGTGTGCCATGCGGCCACGATAGGCGTCACCGAGCCGGTCGGCCGGACCTGTGGAAAACCACCTCCGGGTGCTCCGCCGACGGGCCGTCCAGCAGGGGCCGCACCGCGCCCTTGAGGTGGAGGTCGAAGAAGGCCGTCACGTAGCGGCGGGTGATCGCCTGCGAGCGGTCGCCCGACAGCGGCTCGTCCGGTGGAAGGAGCCCGAGCTGATCGGCGAGGACGGGTACGTCGGTGAAGGTGTAGTGCCCGGAACCGGTCACCGTCAGCCAGCGCTTCCAGCCGTCGAGGCGCGGCCAGCTCTCCACCCACGAGTCGTGGCTCTTCTCGGTGCCCATGACCATGAAGGGCCGGCCGCCGAGACCGTCGTCGGGCACCGCGCCGTAGAAGCCGCCGTCCAGGTTGGCCCCCGCCCGTACGCGCGGGTCGCGCGCCATGGTGGCGGCGGCGGAGGCGCCGCCGACGGAGTGGCCCGCCATGCCGATCCGCGTGCGGTCGATCAGGCGCGCGTGCCGCCAGGCCGGGTGCCGACCGGTGAGCCGGTCGATCAGGAACGAGACGTCCAGGGCGCGGGCGCGCGG
Organism: Streptomyces sp. NPDC030862; assembly: GCF_055571835.1. Lineage (NCBI taxonomy): Bacteria > Bacillati > Actinomycetota > Actinomycetes > Kitasatosporales > Streptomycetaceae > Streptomyces > Streptomyces sp. NPDC030862. The sequence goes on from NZ_JBVIEN010000002.1 coordinate 760,420, forward strand.
AACCGCCTCCATGCCGACCTCCCGCACCGTGGCGCAGGCGACGCAGGTGAGGAGCCGGTCGCCCGGGAACGCGGTGCCCACCGACTCGTGGGCGTGGTCGACGGCGGCGACGACGTACCCCCGGCTCGCCAGGTCCTCGGCGAGCAGCGTGAGGGTCGCGCGGTGTGCGGTGAAGCCGGGCGACAGGACGACCAGGGGGAAGGCGCCGCGTACGGGGGCCGCGCCCGGGCGGGCGTACGTACGGGTGGAGCCGAGGGTCTCGGCGGGCACCTTGCCGGTCAGCTTGCGGTCCGCCAGGAAGGCCCGCGCCTCCTCGGTGGTCATGTACGGCGCCGTCGGGCCCCGCCCGGGGCGGGCCGGGTAGTACAGCGAGACCATCAGCTCCCGGGCCCCGGACTCGGGCACCCACGGGTCGGGGCGGCCCGAGTCCACCAGGTGCAGGGTGTCGCGCCCCACGGCCAGCGGCCCGGTGGGGCGGGGCAGTTCGAGGCGTACGCGGTCGCCCACGGCGGGCGAGGCGACGGCGTGGGGCGGCGTGGCGGGCGCGGGTAACGCCTGGGCCGTGCCGGCGCCGAGGGCGAGGAGGGACAGGCCGATCAGGGCGGCGGTGGCGCCGCGGGGCAGTCGGTTCATGCGGATCACGCTAGGCAGCGGGCGCCGCGGCCACCTCCTCCGGCGAGCCCGTCCCTCGGTCCGTCCTGGGACGGACCGCAGGCCCCCCGTCGTTCCGGGGACGGACGGCCCCCTACGACCGGGGCGCGGGCTCAGGCAGGGGAGCCGAGCGCCTCACCGGCGCAGCGGGAGCGCCGCCAGCTCCGCGACGGCCCACGTCAGCGGTGCGAACACCACCAGCAGCACCAGTGCGCGCAGGCCCGCGGCCGTGCGCAGCAGGGCGCGCGAGGCACCCAGGCGCAGCAGCGCGTCCTTGGTGTCGACACGGGTCTGGCGGGACTCCAGCGCCGCCGTGAGCAGGGTGGCCGCGGTGCAGCCGAGGACGAGGCTCGCGCCCAGTCCGGTCAGGGGGCCGAAGGGGCGCACGCCCCCGTCGCCGTAGAGCATCGTCGCGGTGAGGGTGGCGGACGCCACGGCGCAGGCCACGCCCAGCGGCCGCCCGATGCGCCGGGCCTCCGCCATCAGGGCCCGCCCGGCCAGCAGTCGCGTGGCGCCCGGCCGCAGCGCCTGCAGGGCCCGCCCGCACAGGTGGGCGACGCCCGGCCCGGTGAGGGCCAGGCCCACGGCGGTGAGCACCCACCCGGCCAGCACGCCGCGGGGAGGCACCACCGCCTCGGCGGAGGCGCCGCGCGCCGCGTACGTCCCGAGGGCGAGGCCGACCGCCATCAGGGCCACGCCCCACGGCAGGTCGGCCGGGGTGGTCAGGGGGCGGCGCGCGGCCGGCTCCTCGCGCTCCCGCGGGGCGGCCCCGTCCCGCGGGAGGGGCGTGCGGCGCGGGCGCAGCGCCAGGGCCGCCGCCACGGAGGCGGTCAGCGGGACGACGGCGAGCAGGGTGAGCGCGCCCGCCAGAGGCAGCGGCTGTCCGGCCGCCAGCAGCTCGGACGCCGCCCCGTCGAACGGCAGGCCCGTGAGGTCGCCGCGCAGGTGCAGGAAGACCAGCAGGGCGACCGCCGAGCCGAGCGCGCTGGACACGGCGGTCGACGCGGCGGCGAGCGCGGTCATGCGCGCGGGGCCGAGCCCGATCGCCGACAGGCCCGGCCGCGGCCGCGTACCGGGGTCCGTACGGGCCACGGCGACGGCGAGGTGCACGGTCGCCGCCAGCGGCAGCGCGCACCACAGCAGGCGCCGCAGGGCGGCGGCGGACTCGCCGGGGTGGCCGACGGCGTACCCCAGCGCGCACAGCAGCAGGAAGCCGACCCCGGCCGAGGCGGCCGCGACGAGCAGCCTGCGGAGCAGGACCAGGGGGTGGGCGCCCAGGGCTAGACGGAGAGCGAGCACGCGTCGCGCCCCTCCGCGTCGTGGAGCCGTACGGCGTCGGCGTTGACGCGCCGCCCGTCGAGGAGGTGGAGGGTGCGGTCGGCGACGGCGGCCACGTCCGCGTCGTGCGTGGCGAGGATCACGGTGATCCGGTGCGAGCGGGCGGCGGCGGTCAGCGTCCGCAGCACCTGCGCCCGGTCGGCGCGGTGCAGGGGCGCGGTGGGCTCGTCGGCGAAGAGCACCGTCGGCATGGGCACCAGGGCACGGGCGACGGCGACGCGCTGGCGCTGTGCCTGGGTCAGCGCGGTGGGGCGCTTGCGGGCGCAGTCGCCGATGTCGAGCCGCTCCAGCCACTCCATGGCGGCGGCCTTGGCGGCGCGGTGCGAGGAGCCGCGCAGCAACAGCGGCAGGGCGGCGTTCTCCCAGGCCCGCAGCTCGGGGAGGAGGGTGGGGTGCGGGTCGATCCACCCGAGCCGTTCGCGGCGCAGCCGCTCGCGCTGGAGGGCGTTCATGGTGTGGACGGGGGCGCTGTTGAACCAGACCTCGCCGTCCTGGGGGACGAGCTGGCCGGAGAGGCAGCGCAGCAGTGTCGTTTTGCCACACCCCCGGGGGCCCGTCACGGCGAGGATCTCGCCCTCGCGCACACCGAGCGAGACACCGCTGAGGGCGGGGGAGCCGCTGTGGGTGTGGTGGAGGGAACGTGCCCAGAGCACGTCGTTGTCCGGCGGGGCCACCATGGCGTACACCTCGGTCTCAGCTCGTATCGGATTCCCCCGTACGGGGGAACGAAGGTCAGGCCGATCGGTCACTGCGCACCGTAGGAATACATGACCGGGCGTACGAAAAGCACACGGCCCGGGTCGCCCACATCACTCGGATGGGGCAAACCCGGGCCGCGTTCAGCCTACGATCGGACGATCAAGGACCGTGAGGGCGGTCCCGGAACGTTTCTGCGATCAGAGCTTCGTCCAGGCCTCGGTGAGGGTGGCCCGGAGGATCTGCTCGATCTCGTCGAACGTGGACTGGTTCGAGATCAGCGGCGGAGCCAGCTGGATGACCGGGTCGCCACGGTCGTCGGCACGGCAGTACAGGCCGTTGTCGAACAGCGCCTTGGAGAGGAAGCCGTACAGGACGCGCTCGGTCTCGTCGTCGTTGAACGACTCCTTGGTGACCTTGTCCTTGACGAGCTCGATGCCGTAGAAGAAGCCGTTGCCGCGGACGTCGCCGACGATCGGCAGGTCGTGCAGCTTCTGCAGGGTCGACAGGAAGTTGCCCTCGTTGTCGAGCACGTGCTGGTTCAGCTTCTCGCTCTCGAAGATGTCGAGGTTGGCGAGGCCGACGGCCGCGGAGACCGGGTGGCCGCCGAAGGTGTAGCCGTGCAGGAAGGTGTTGTCGCCCTTGTAGAACGGCTCGGCCAGGCGGTCCGACACGATGCAGGCACCGATCGGGGAGTAGCCCGAGGTCATGCCCTTGGCACAGGTGATCATGTCCGGCACGTAGCCGAACTTGTCACAGGCGAAGGTCGTGCCGAGGCGGCCGAAGGCGCAGATGACCTCGTCGGAGACGAGCAGCACGTCGTACTGGTCGCAGATCTCGCGGACCCGCTGGAAGTACCCGGGCGGCGGCGGGAAGCAGCCACCGGCGTTCTGCACCGGCTCCAGGAAGACGGCCGCGACGGTGTCGGGGCCCTCGAAAAGGATCTGCTGCTCGATCTGGTCGGCGGCCCAGCGGCCGAAGGCCTCCGGGTCGTCACCGAAGAGCGGCGCGCGGTAGATGTTGGTGTTCGGCACCTTGTGCGCGCCGGGGACCAGCGGCTCGAAGGGGGCCTTCAGGCCCGGCAGGCCGGTGATCGACAGGGCGCCCTGCGGGGTGCCGTGGTAGGCGACCGCGCGGGAGATGACCTTGTACTTGGTCGGCTTGCCGACCAGCTTGAAGTACTGCTTGGCGAGCTTCCAGGCGGTCTCGACCGCCTCGCCGCCACCGGTGGTGAAGAAGACCTTGTTGAGGTCGCCCGGGGCTTCGTTGGCGAGGCGCTCGGCCAGCTCGACGGCCTTCGGGTGGGCGTAGGACCACACCGGGAAGAAGGCGAGCTCCTGGGCCTGCTTGGCGGCGACCTCGGCGAGCTCCTTGCGGCCGTGGCCGGCCTGGACCACGAACAGGCCGGCGAGGCCGTCGAGGTAGCGCTTGCCCTTGTCGTCGTAGATGTAGGTGCCCTCACCGCGGACGATGGTGGGGACGGGGCTGTTCTCGTACGACGACATGCGGGTGAAGTGCATCCACAGGTGGTCGTAGGCGGTCTTGGAGAGGTCCTTGCTCACGGCTATCGGGTTCCCCACATATAGGTCTGCTTCTTGAGCTTGAGGTAGACGAAGCTCTCGGTGGAGCGCACGCCGGGGAGTGTGCGGATGCGCCTGTTGATCACATCCAGCAGGTGGTCGTCGTCCTCGCAGACGATCTCCACCATGAGGTCGAACGAGCCCGCGGTCATCACCACGTACTCGCACTCGGCCATGGCCGTCACGGCGTCCGCGACCTGCTCCACGTCGCCCTCGACGTTGATGCCGACCATCGCCTGCCGCCGGAAGCCCACGGTGAGCGGGTCGGTGACGGCGACGATCTGCATGACGCCTTGGTCGAGGAGCTTCTGGACGCGCTGGCGCACGGCCGCCTCGGAGAGGCCCACGGCCTTGCCGATGGCGGCGTACGGACGGCGTCCGTCCTCCTGGAGCTGTTCGATGATCGCCAGGGACACGGCATCGATCGCGGGGGACGATCCATTCCCGGTCCTGGTCTCTGCGCTTCGACTGGCCACGCATCCACTGTGCACCGAGTCTCGTCACTCGCGCAAGCCAAGAACGAGGAAATTCGTTGTTCTGGTGATCGAATACCACTGAATCCGAAGTTCTAGAGCGTCGGGCCTGTCGAAAACGTCACCGCAGCGACTAGGGTGGGCCTGTCCAGTACTTGGACACCGAGTCACCGAGCACCACGAGACCGACAGGAGGGGTGGCAAGTGACCACCGAGCTGCGTCGTCTGCGCAACTACATCAACGGGGAGTTCCGGGACGCCGCCGACGGACGGACCATCGACGTGGTCAACCCGGCCACCGGCGAGGTGTACGCCACTTCCCCGCTGTCCGGGCAGGCCGACGTCGACGCCGCCATGGAGGCCGCCGCGGCCGCCTTCCCCGCCTGGCGGGACACCACGCCGGCGGAGCGCCAGAAGGTCCTCCTCAAGATCGCGGACGCCTTCGAAGAGCGCGCCGAGGACCTCATCGCCGCCGAGTCCGAGAACACCGGCAAGCCCCTCGCACTCACCCGCACCGAAGAGGTCCCCCCGATGGTGGACCAGATCCGCTTCTTCGCCGGCGCCGCCCGCCTGCTGGAGGGCAAGTCCGCCGGTGAGTACATGGAGGGCATGACCTCGATCATCCGGCGCGAGCCGGTCGGCGTCTGCGCCCAGGTCGCGCCGTGGAACTACCCGATGATGATGGCCGTCTGGAAGTTCGCCCCGGCCCTCGCCGCGGGCAACACCGTCGTCCTCAAGCCGTCGGACACCACCCCGGCGTCCACCGTGCTGATGGCCGAGATCATCGGCTCGATCGTCCCCAAGGGCGTCTTCAACGTCATCTGCGGCGACCGCGACACCGGCCGCGCCATGGTCGAGCACCCGACCCCCGCGATGGCCTCCATCACCGGCTCCGTACGCGCCGGCATGCAGGTCGCCGAGTCCGCCGCCAAGGACGTCAAGCGCGTCCACCTGGAGCTGGGCGGCAAGGCGCCGGTCGTCGTCTTCGAGGACACCGACATCGCCAAGGCCGTCGAGGACATCGCGGTCGCGGGCTTCTTCAACGCCGGCCAGGACTGCACCGCGGCCACCCGCGTGCTCGTCCAGGAGTCCATCCACGACGAGTTCGTCGCCGCGCTCGCCAAGGCCGCCGCCGAGACGAAGACCGGCCAGCCGGACGACGAGGACGTGCTGTACGGCCCGCTCAACAACGCCAACCAGCTGAAGCAGGTCAGCGGCTTCATCGAGCGCCTCCCCGCCCACGCCAAGGTCGAGGCGGGCGGCCACCGGGTCGGCGACAAGGGCTACTTCTACGCCCCGACCGTCGTCTCCGGCCTCAAGCAGGACGACGAGATCATCCAGAACGAGGTCTTCGGCCCGGTCATCACCGTCCAGTCCTTCACGGACGAGGAGCAGGCCGTCGCGTACGCGAACGGCGTCGAGTACGCCCTCGCCTCCTCGGTCTGGACCAAGGACCACGCCCGCGCCATGCGCCTGTCGAAGAACCTCGACTTCGGCTGCGTCTGGATCAACACCCACATCCCGCTGGTCGCGGAGATGCCGCACGGCGGCTTCAAGAAGTCGGGTTACGGCAAGGACCTGTCGGCGTACGGCTTCGAGGACTACACGCGCATCAAGCACGTGATGACCTCGCTGGGCTGATCCCCTCCAGGACCACCTCGCGGGCGGGCCGGGTCTCCCGGTCCGCCCGCTCGGCGTTTTCCGGTCCGCGTTTTCCGGCGTATGGGCATCTCCCGGGCGGGTACCCGCGGGCCATGAACGACAAGACGCCCGACAGGACACCGGACAAGACGCCGCAGGAACGCGCCCGCGAGCGGGCCGAGAAGGAGCCCGGAGCCCACTCGGGCGCCGAGCGCCAGGCGGGCCACCGCACCGTCCCCGGTACGGCGAGCGCCGCGGAGGGCTTCCGCCCCGGTGAGGGGACGGGCGGCGGCGAGCCGCTCAAGGGGGTCGAGGCGGACGAGGACGACGCCCACGGTCAGTAAGCCGGCCCCCGGGCCGTCGAGGGCGACGCTCACGGTCAGGAGGCTGGCCCCAGGCCGTCGGGAGCGAGGCCCACGGTTACTGAGCGACCCCCGGGCCGCCGGTAGCGGAGTGGACGCGGCGGAGCACTTCCCGGTCCACGCCTTTCGGCGCCTCCGGGCGGCTCACGTAGAGCTTCCCGTCGTCCGCCGGGGTGATCACCATCGACCCCTGCTCGCGGCAGGCCGCCTTGGCCGGGAGGAGCGGCCCGACGACGAGCCGGTCGCCCTGCGCGCCGGACAGCTCCCCCTTCCACTGGCAGCTCTCCTCGGACGAATCCGCGCGGCGCGCCGTGACGGCCTGGGTGCCGACGGCGCCCTGTTCGATCGTCAGCGTCAGAGCCTTCCCGTCGGGCGTGACCGCCATACCCCAGGTGCCCAGGAACCGCGCGGGCACGGCGGTGTCGCCCGTCTCGGCCGGGCGGAGCGTCGTCGACTTGCCCCCCACCTGCCACAGCAGTGTGCCGTCCGGCTGCGCCTTGAGGGTCTGCTCGACGGCCGGCTCGTCACAGCCCTTCGTGTCCTCCGGTACGTGCCGGACCCGGGTGCCCGCCCCCAGGACGATCTTCTCGCGACCGGCGGACACCAGCGGTACGCGGTCCTCGCACAGGGCGTGGGGCAGGGTGTACGTGACCGTGGCGACCGTCTCGTTCTTCTGCCCCTGGACGATGTCGAGGCGCCCCGCGAACTCGTTCTTGGACCCCGACCCCATCGTGCCCTCCCAGGAGCCGAGATAGGCGCCGGGTATGGCGCCCACCGGCTCCTTGATCTCGGGCTCCTTCTCCTCGCCGACGAGCACACCGATGATCACCAGCAGCACGATGACCGCCAGCGGCAGCCCGAACACGATGCCCAGGACGATCAGCGTCACCCGGCCGCCGCTCATCGGCGGCCGGGTGGCCGGGGGCGGGGTGGGCTGGTGCAGGTACGGATACGGGCCGGGTCCCGGGGGCGGGGTCGGGAACGCCGTGGGCCCGTACGGCCCCGGGTGCGGCGGCGGCGTCGGCTGCTGCGGCACCTGCCGGAGCGCGGGCGCCGGGGCGGGCCCCGGCACGACGGTTGCCGCCGCCGACGCGGGCGCCTCCGCGTCCAGCAGCCGCGCCGCCCGCTGCCCGAGCTGCGCGAGGAGCGCGCCCGGCAGCCAGGCCCCGGCGGGCTCGGCGTCCCGCGTGGCCTCGATCAGCTCCGCGACGGAGGGCCGCCCGGCCGGGTCCTTGATCAGACAGGCCCGGACGAGCCCGGCGAGCCTCGGCGGCACGCCCGCCAGGTCCGGCTCCTCCTGCACGATCCGGTACATCACGCTGTGCACGCCGCTGTCGAGGCTGCCGAACGGCGTCCGCCCCGTCGCCGCGTACGCGAGCACCGCACCCAGGCAGAACACGTCCGACGCGGGGGTGATGGCCTCGCCGCGCACCTGTTCCGGCGCCATGAAGCCGGGCGAGCCGACGACCGCGCCGGTGCGGGTCCTGACGTCACCGGCGGCGCTGTGCGCGTCCAGCGCCCGGGCGATGCCGAAGTCGATCACCCGCGGACCGTCCACGGTCACCAGGATGTTGGAGGGCTTCAAGTCGCGGTGCACCAGGCCCACGGCGTGGATGGACCCCAGTGCCTGGGACAGCCCGCTCGCCAGGGCGCGTACCGACTCCTCGGGCAGCGGCCCGTGGTCCTTGCCGACGACCTCCGAGAGGGAGGGGCCCGGGATGTACCCGGTCGCCACCCAGGGCATCGCGGCCCCGGTGTCGGCGTCGAGGACCGGTGCCGTCCACCGCCCGCCGACCCGCCGCGCCGCGTCGACCTCCTGGGCGAACCGCTGCCGGAACTCACCGTCCTGCGACAGCTGACGGAGGATCAGCTTCACGGCGACGGTCCGGCCGCCCTCGCTGCGCGCGAGGTACACGCGGCCCATCCCGCCCTCTCCCAGGCGTCCGAGAACGCGGTACGGGCCTATCCAGGCCGGGTCTTCAGCGGTGATCGGTTGCACGCTCGGATCTTCGCACAGCGGCGCCCCGAGTGCCGGGGGTGGGGTAAAGGCCGCGTAAACACCGGCGTACGCTGCGGACATGAGCGAGACCCGCGCCCTTATGCGGCGTATACGCATGTGGTTGGTGTTCTTCATCGTCTGTCTGGTGCTGAGCGGTCTGACGGCCTTTCCGCTCGTCACCGAGCTGCACCTCGCCGAGAGCGCCCTGAACGGCTGGGCGTCACCCGTCGCCGACACCTTCCCCGGTCTGGCGGAGTGGATCGGGCGCGTCAGCGCCGGCCTCGACACCGCCGACCAGCGCTACCCCTTCCTCCTCTACGGGACCGACTGGCTCGCCTTCGCGCACCTCGTCATCGCGGTCGCCTTCTACGGCCCCTACCGCGACCCCGTTCGCAACATCTGGGTCATCGAGTTCGGCATGATCGCCTGCGCCGGGATCATCCCGCTGGCGCTGATCTGCGGACCCATCCGGGACATCCCCTTCTGGTGGTCGGTGATCGACATGTCCTTCGGGGTCTTCGGCGTCATCCCGCTGCTGATCGTCCACCGCATGATCAAGCGCCTGGAGTCGCTGACGGAACCGGTCGGCGGGGCGCGCCGCGCGCTCCCCGTCTGAGACCGCTACCGGCGGCGCAGGACCGAGGCGAGCGTGTCCACCCGGTTGGTGGTGATCGAGTCGACCCCGCACGCGACCAGCCGGCGCATGGTCCTGCGGGTGTCGGCCGTCCACGCCGAGACGAGCAGCCCGTCGCGGTGGATGCGCTCGGTCAGCGCGGGGCTGACCAGCCCGAAGCGGTAGTTGAGCCAGCGCGGCGCCACCGTGTCGAGCAGCACGGGACGCGGCGGGGCCAGCGTCGTCCACGTCAGCGCGATCTCGGCGGCCGGGTCGGCCGCCCGTACCGGCAGCATCGCGGCGGAGCCGGCGCAGTAGTACACGCGCTCGGCCGCGCCGCAGTCGTGCACGGTCCCGACGATGGTCCGCACCGCCGCCTCCGTGGCGCCGGGCAGGTCGATCATCACCCGGTGCCCGCCGCCGATCGCGTCCAGCGCCTCCACCAGCGTCGGCACGCCCTCCGCGCCGGTCAGCCCCCGCACTTCGGCGAGGGTGAGCCGGTCCAGCCGCCGGTCGACGCCCCACAGCCGCTTCAGCGTGTCGTCGTGGAGCAGCACCGGGACGCCGTCGCGGGTGAGCCGTACGTCGATCTCGACGGCGTCCGCGCCGCGCGCGAGCGCCGAACGGATCGACGCCGTCGTGTTCTCGCGGACGCGGTACGGGTCGCCCCGGTGCGCGACGACGGTGACCGGGGGCATCAGCGGGCGAGCCACGCGGCGGTGTAGTCGTCGATCTCGGCCGCGATCCTCGCCTTGCCGGCCGCGTCCAGGAAGGACGCCTCGACGGCGTTCTTGGCGAGTTGGGCGATGCCGCGCTCGTCCAGCTCCAGCAGCCGGGCGGCGACCGCGTACTCGTTGTTGAGGTCGGTGCCGAACATCGGCGGGTCGTCGGAGTTGACGGTGACCAGCACCCCGGCGGCGACCATCTCCTTGATCGGGTGCTGCTCGATGTCCGTGACCGCGCGGGTGGCGATGTTCGAGGTCGGGCAGACCTCCAGCGGGATGCGGTGCTCCGCGAGGTACGCCAGCAGCTCCGGGTCCCGCGGCGCGCTGGTGCCGTGGCCGATGCGCTCGGCGCGCAGCTCGCGCAGCGCGTCCCAGATGGTCTGCGGCCCGGTCGTCTCGCCCGCGTGCGGCACCGAGTGCAGGCCGGCCGCGATGGCCCGGTCGAAGTACGGCTTGAACTGCGGGCGCCCCACGCCGATCTCCGGGCCGCCCAGCCCGAACGACACCAGGCCCTCCGGGCGCAGGTCGACCGCGAGCCGCGTGGTCTCCTCGGCGGCCTCCAGGCCGGCCTCGCCGGGGATGTCGAAGCACCAGCGCAGGATGACCCCGAGCTCGCTCTCGGCCGCGAGGCGGGCGTCCTCGATGGCCGCCATGAACGCCTTCTCGTCGATGCCGCGCCGCGTCGAGCTGAACGGCGTGACCGTCAGCTCGGCGTACCGGATGTTCTGCCGGGCCATGTCGCGGGCGACTTCGTAGGTGAGCAGCCGGACGTCCTCCGGCGTCCTGATCAGGTCCACCACCGACAGGTACACCTCGATGAAGTGCGCGAAGTCGGTGAAGACGAAATAGTCGACGAGCGCCTCGGGGTCCGTCGGTACCTTGGAGTCGGGGTGCCGGGCGGCCAGTTCGGCGACGATACGGGGGGAGGCGGAGCCGACGTGGTGGACGTGGAGCTCGGCCTTGGGCAGCCCCGCGATGAAGGGGTGCGGATCGGTCATCGGGGCCTCCTGGGTGCGCGGCCGGGCTGGTCAGGGATCATCGTAGGGCGGTCGTTAGCATGGCGGGACACGATGGGGGAGGCCCATGCCAGAGAACAGCGAAGCGAACGATCCCTGGGCTCCGCCGGAGAGCAGGCCGCCCCAGGACCGGGTCGAGCCGGTCAAGCCGCCGGCGGTCCACGAGCAGCCGACGGTGACGTCCATGCCGGCGGGCGGGGACGTCCCGCCGCCCCCGATAGCCCCCGGCGGGCCCGCCCAGCCGGCCCCGGGGCCGTACGGCTACCCGGCGCCCGCCTCGGCCCCGACGTCCCCCGGTGGCTACGGCTACCCGACCCAGCCCTACCCCGCCCCCGCCGCCTACCCGCCCCCGGCCTACGGCCGCCACACCGGCTGGACGCCCGCCCCGGCCAACGGCCTGGGCATCGCGGCGATGGTCCTCGGCATCGTCGCCGTCGTCGGCTTCTGCTTCTACGGGCTCGGCATCATCCCGGGCGTCCTGGCGCTGATCTTCGGCATCGTCGGCCGCAAGCGCGTGCAGCGCGGCGAGGCCACGAACAGCGAGATGGCGACGGCGGGCATCATCCTCGGCGTGATCGGCACGGTGATCAGCGCGGCGTTCCTGGCGTTCATCATCTGGGCGATCGTCGAGAGCGAGAGCTCCCGGGACGACCGCGACCCCTTCGCGACGTCGCTGGTCGTCTCCCGCGACTGACCTCCCGCCGGACGGCGGGGGTCTCGCGGGCGCGTCCGTCAGGCCCCCGCCGCGCGGAGCGTCGTACGCGCCCGCATCAGCGCGAACCCCAGGAGGTTGAGGCCCCGCCACTTCGCGGGGTTCGAGGCGTCGGGGTCCGTGGCGGCGAGGCCGATGCCCCAGACGCGGTCCAGCGGGCTGGCCTCCACCAGGACGCGGGTGTGCGTGGAGAGCAGGTACTCCCGCAGCTCGGGGTGCTGCCCGAACTTGTGCTCGCTGCCCGCGACCACGAGGGCGAACCGCTCCCGCTCCCATATCGCCTCGTCGAAGCCCCGCACCAGCCGCCCCGCCTTCTTCGCGGCCGCCGGGCTGCGGGCCTCGATGGCCTGGCGCTCGGCGTCCGCGTCCCCGAAGAGCCTCGCCTTCTCGGCCATCATCCAGTGCTCGGCCGTCGCGTACCGCACGCCGTCGACGGTGAACGGCGCCGGCCACCACTGGCTCAGGCAGCTCGCGCCGATCGTGCCGTCGGGCCTCGGGCGGTGGCCCCAGAAGTGCAGGTACTTCACCCGCTTACCACTGTTGACCTGCGCCAACAGGTCTTCGATCTTCTCCATGCACGGGAGTCTGACAGCCGCCACGGACACTCCGTACCGGGTTTTTGCTGCCCACGCGACACATGGTCGACCGATTCCGTCGCGTAACCAAAAGGCAACAACGGAATCCCTTGTTGGGTAGGCGCGCCTCTGTCAGGATCGGCACTCAATTCGAGCCGGGACAACGGAGAGCGTCATGGGCAACCGCTTCCAGGTGAAGGACGTGCGGGACCGCTTCGCGGCCGGCGCGCAGTACATCGGCGGGCGAGCGCGGGCCGGGACCTCCGGGCGTACGCACACCGTCGTGGACCCCGCGACCGGCGAGGACGTCCTCACCTACGAGCTCGCCGGAACGGCCGACGTGGACGCGGCCGTCGCCGCCGCGCGCGAGGCGTTCCCCGGCTGGGCGGGGGCCACTCCGGGCGAGCGGTCCGAGGCGATGCACCGCTTCGCGGGCGTACTCGCCGAGCGCGCCGAGGAGTTCGCGCAGGCGGAGTCGCTCCAGTGCGGCAAGCCCATCAAACTGACGCGCGAGTTCGACGTGCCCGGCACCGTCGACAACACCGCCTTCTTCGCGGGCGCGGCCCGCCACCTCCAGGGCCAGTCGGCCGGCGAGTACAGCGGCGACCACACCTCGTACGTCCGCCGGGAGCCCATCGGCGTCGTCGGCTCCATCGCGCCGTGGAACTACCCGCTCCAGATGGCCGCCTGGAAGGTCCTGCCGGCCATCGCCGCGGGCAACACCATCGTGCTGAAGCCCGCCGAGCTGACCCCGCTGACCTCGCTGATGTTCGCGCGGGCGGCCACGGACGCGGGCATCCCGGACGGTGTCGTCAACATCGTCACCGGGGCGGGGAAGGAGGCGGGCGAGCACCTCGTCGGGCACCCGGACGTGGCGATGACCTCGTTCACCGGCTCGACCGCCGTCGGCAGGCGCGTCGCCGAGATCGCCACCGCCACCGTCAAGCGCCTCCACCTCGAACTCGGCGGCAAGGCGCCCTTCGTCGTCTTCGACGACGCCGACCTGGAGGCCGCCGTCCACGGCGCGGTCGCCGGCGCGCTCATCAACACCGGCCAGGACTGCACGGCCGCCACCCGCGCCTACGTGCAGCGCCCGCTGTACGACGCCTTCGTGGAGCAGGTCGCCGACCTGATGGCGACCGTACGCCTCGGTGACCCGTTCGAGGAGAGCACCGACCTCGGGCCGCTGATCAGCCACGCCCAGCGCGACCGCGTCGCCGCCTTCGTGGACCGCGCCCGCGCGTACGCCACCGTCGTCACCGGCGGCGTGGCGCCCCACAACGACGGCGCCTACTACCGGCCGACGCTCATCACCAGGGCTCCGCAGGACAGCGAGATCGTCCAGGCCGAGATCTTCGGGCCGGTGCTGGTCGTGCTGCCGTTCGACAGCGACGAGGAGGGCATCCGGCTGGCCAACGACACGCCGTACGGCCTCGCCGCCTCCGCCTGGACCCGGGACGTCTACCGCGCCGGTCTCGCCACCCGCGCGATCAAGGCGGGCTGCGTCTGGGTCAACGACCACATCCCGATCATCAGCGAGATGCCGCACGGGGGCTACAAGGCATCCGGCTTCGGAAAGGACATGTCAACCTACTCCTTCGAGGAGTACACGCAGGTCAAGCATGTGATGTACGACAACACGGCGGTGGCGGCGAAGGATTGGCACCGCACCATCTTCGGAGACCGCGGCGACGCGAGGAAGTGAGACGTGAACCTCCTCCCGCCCGCGGGCGCGTGTGCCGAAAGGCAGTCCGCCGGACGCACCGGCGGACTGCCCCGTGTTACCCGCGAGCCCTACCCGTCACGGCCCTCCGTGCTTACGAACCGCGGCGTAGTACTTGTCCGCCCACTTCTTGCACCCGCCGACGTTCATCTTGTGCTGCCCATTGCAGTACGTGTACATGTCGGCTTTGAAATTGTCATCAATCATTTTACGCGTCGTGCGGTTGAACCGGTTCTGCTTCTTGTAATTCCGGTAACCGAAGTCATGCCGCTGACAGGACGGCAGGAAGTCATGGCCCAACGGGCTGTCAGGCGACCAGGAACAGCCGTCGGACGACCAGTCGAGGTTCTTGGAGCGAGTCGCACTGTTGCGGACACTCTGGAACTGCTTCATCGAGTACGTGTAGAGCAGCTTGTCCGTGTATTGCTGAATGGCCGGCTTCGGGCTCGGCTTTGCCAGAGCCGGCTCCGAGAGCATGGTCACGCACAGGAGTGCGCACAGTGCTGTGATGAAAGCAGCAGCCCCTTTGCGAGGCATGGAAGTCCCCCAGTTCCCGATAAGACGTTGGGTGACGGCGAGGAGCCCGTCCATCCCCCGGTGAAGTGCTCTGCGGCGCCGACGAATCCGTGGCGGCATGTCGCGCGGCGAGGTCTTCGACGTCCGCGGAGAAGTTTTCCCAGGAGGTGTGGTCGCACCCGCTGAGTCCTGTTCCCCCGTGAGCCGCGTGCAGCGGTGTGAACGATCCCCCTCGAACCGCCGCTCGCGATCAGAATCTTGGCAGGTTCACGCCGCCACGCGCTCGAAAGCCTGCCATTTTTGCCGTTTCTTTGCCTTGCTTGGCTCGCCCGGGCGGCCGGGCGGTCTTGTGGTCACCGCATGCCACCGATTCCGTCGCGGGGTCAGGCGGAAGCCACGAAATCGCTTGTTGACACCATGATGTGCCGTCAGGATCCTCGTCCCTAGCCGGAATCAGCCACTCCCCTCCCGATGAGCCGGTCGACACCTTCGAAGGGTATGAACACATGGAGCAGAACGAGCCCGAGGGGCTGTCCTCGCACGAACTGGCCGCGATCCGGCGCAGCGTGAGGAACGGACGCATGGCGCTCAGCCGTCGGAACATGCTGAGGGTCGCCGGTGCGAGTGCTCTTGTGCTCGGCGGCGCTGGTTCCCTCAGCGCCTGTGGCATTCCGCCCGCAAAGCGCAGTGGTGACGAATCGTCGGAGGACTACTCCGACACGGAGAAAACCCTCAATTTCTCCAACTGGCCGCAGTACATCGACGTGAGTGACGACGAGAAGAGCCGTCCCACGCTCGAAGCCTTTCAGAAGCGCACCGGCGTCAGGGTCAAGTACACCGAGGACATCAACGACAACGTCGAGTTCTACGGAAAGGTCAGTGCGCAGCTGGCCGCCGGTCAGGACACCGGCCGGGACCTCATCTGCGTAACGGACTGGCTGGCCGCCCGGCTTATCGGTCTCGGATGGATGCAGAAACTCGACCAGGCCAACGTGCCGAACGCCTTCGCCCATCTCGCGGACGGATTCCGCAACCCCGCTTGGGACCCCGGCCGTGCCCACTCCTACCCGTGGACCGGCATCATGACCGTGATCGCCTACAACAGGAAGGCGACGGGCGGCCGCAAGGTCGAATCCTTCGATCAACTGCTGGAAGACCCCAAGCTGAAGGGGCGCGTCGGCCTCCTGTCCGAAATGCGGGATACTGTCGGGTTCTCCCTGCTGGACATGGGCAAGAAGCCGGAGAACTTCACCGACGACGACTTCGACGCCGCCGTCGCCCGCGTTCAGAAGGCCGTCGACCGCAAGCAGATCCGCCGCTTCACCGGCAACGACTACACCGGGGACCTCAATAGCGGAGACATGGCCGCCTGCCTCGCCTGGGCCGGCGACCTCATCCAGCTGCAAGCCGACAACCCCGACATCCAGTTCGCCATACCGGCCGCCGGCTACATGACGTCCAGCGACAACCTGCTGATCCCCAACAAGGCACGCCACAAGAAGAACGCCGAGCGGCTCATCAACCACTACTACGACCCCAAGGTCGCAGCGCAGCTCGCCGCCTGGATCAGCTATGTCTGCCCGGTGGACGGAGTGCGCGATGAACTCGCCAAGATCGACAAGGATCTGGCCGCCAATCCCCTGATCCTCCCGGACGAGGAGATGGCCGCGAAGGGCCACACCTTCCGCCCCCTGTCGGAGAAGGAGAACAAGACGTACGAGAAGAAGTTCTCCACCCTCACGGGCTCCTGACGGCTCGAAGGGGACCGCTCACCACGGGCCCGTACACGCCATCCCGCTCCCCGACGACCCTGGGACGACCATCCATGACAGAGACCGTTTCGAACACCGACAACAGCACCGGCGGCGACGTCCGCCTCTCCGGGATCAGCAAGACGTACGGCTCCTTCACCGCCGTCCACCCCCTCGACCTCACCGTCCCGCAGGGCTCCTTCTTCGCCCTCCTCGGCGCCTCCGGCTGCGGCAAGACGACCACCCTGCGCATGATCGCCGGCCTGGAGGAGCCCACCACGGGCACCGTCCACCTCGGCGACACGGACGTCACCGACCTGCCCCCGTACAAGCGGCCCGTCAACACCGTCTTCCAGAGCTACGCCCTCTTCCCGCACCTGAGCATCTACGAGAACGTCGCCTTCGGGCTGCGCCGCCGCGGCGTGAAGTCCGTGAAGAAGCAGGTCGACGAGATGCTGGAGCTCGTCCAGCTCGGCGACAAGGCCGGGCACAAGCCGCACCAGCTCTCCGGTGGCCAGCAGCAGCGCGTGGCCGTCGCCCGGGCGCTCATCAACCACCCGCAGGTCCTCCTGCTCGACGAGCCGCTCGGCGCCCTCGACCTCAAGCTGCGCCGTCAGATGCAGCTGGAGCTCAAGCGGATCCAGACCGAGGTCGGCATCACCTTCGTCCACGTCACGCACGACCAGGAGGAGGCCATGACCATGGCCGACACGGTCGCGGTGATGAACGGCGGACGCGTCGAGCAGCTCGGCGCCCCCGCCGACCTCTACGAGAACCCGCGCACCACCTTCGTCGCCAACTTCCTCGGCACCTCCAACCTCATCGAGGCCGAGGTCGTCGAGGCCGCCTCCGACCTCGCCGTCACCGCCGGCGGCGCCACACTGCGGCTGCCCGCCGACCGGTGCTCCGCCCCCACCACCACCGGCGGCAAGGTGCTCGTCGGCATCCGCCCGGAGAAGATCTCGCTCGCTCACGCCGACGACGCGAGCGCGATCGCCACCGGGCGCAACCAGGTCAGGGGCCGGATCACCGCCACCTCCTTCATCGGCGTCTCCACGCAGTACGTCGTGGACGGCCCGGCCGGCCAGGGCCTGCAGGTGTACGAGCAGAACATCGAGCGCGACTCCCGGCTGGCGCCGGGCGCCGAGGTCGTCTTGCACTGGAACCCGGCGCACACCTTCGCCCTGGACGCGGCCCAGGACATCGACGCGGGCGTGGAAAAGGTGGAGGACGCCGCGTGACCACGACCACGGAAGTCCCCGAAGCCCCACCCGTCGCCGTACGCGAGCCGTCCGTACGGAAGCCGGCCGCCCGCAAGCGGCTCGTCCCGTACTGGCTGCTGCTGCCCGGCATCCTCTGGCTGCTCGTCTTCTTCGCGCTGCCGATGGTCTACCAGGCCTCCACCTCCGTGCAGACCGGCTCCCTGGAGAAGGGGTACGAGGTCACCTGGCACTTCCGGACGTACTGGGAGGCCTTCACCGAGTACTGGCCGCAGTTCGTGCGGTCCCTGCTGTACGCCGGTACCGCGACCTTCCTGTGCCTGCTGCTCGGCTACCCGCTCGCCTACCTCATCGCCTTCAAGGCGGGCCGCTGGCGCAACCTGCTGCTCGTCCTCGTCATCGCGCCGTTCTTCACCAGCTTCCTCATCCGGACGCTGGCGTGGAAGACGATCCTCGCGGACGGCGGCGCGGTCGTCGGCGCGCTGGACGCGCTGCACGTCCTCGACGTGACCAGTTGGCTCGGCTGGACCCAGGGCGACCGGGTCCTCGCCACGCCCATGGCGGTCGTCTGCGGCCTGACGTACAACTTCCTGCCCTTCATGATCCTGCCGCTCTACACCTCGCTGGAGCGCATCGACGGCCGGCTGCACGAGGCCGCCAAGGACCTGTACGCGTCGCCCGCCACCACCTTCCGCAAGGTGACCTTCCCGCTGTCCATGCCCGGCGTCGTCTCCGGCACGCTGCTCACCTTCATCCCGGCCAGCGGTGACTACGTCAACGCCGAACTGCTCGGCTCGACCGACACCAAGATGGTCGGCAACGTCATCCAGTCGCAGTTCCTCCGGGTGCTCGACTACCCGACGGCGGCCGCGCTGTCCTTCATCCTGATGGCGATCGTGCTGATCATGGTCACCGTCTACATCCGCCGGGCCGGAACGGAGGACCTGGTCTGATGCGCTGGCTCCGCAAGAACCTCGTCGTCATCGCGGGTCTGCTGACCCTCGCCTACATGATCCTGCCGAACGTCGTCGTGATGGTGTTCTCCTTCAACGACCCGGCGGGCCGCTTCAACTACACCTGGCGGGAGTTCTCCACCCAGGCGTGGCGCGACCCGTGCGGCGTCGCCGACCTGTGCGGCTCGCTCGCGCTCTCCCTCCAGATCGCCGCCTGGGCCATGCTCGGCGCCACCGTCCTCGGCACGATGATCGCCTTCGCGCTGGTCCGCTACCGCTTCCGGGCGCGCGGCGCGATCAACTCGCTGATCTTCCTGCCGATGGCGATGCCCGAGGTCGTCATGGCCGCCTCCCTGCTGACGCTCTTCCTCAACATGAACGCCGACCTGGGCTTCTGGACGGTCCTCATCGCACACATCATGTTCTGCCTGAGCTTCGTCGTGACGGCGGTCAAGGCGCGCGTGATGTCGATGGACCCGCGCCTGGAGGAGGCCGCCCGGGACCTGTACGCCGGTCCCGTGCAGACCTTCCTGCGGGTCACGCTGCCCATCGCCGCGCCCGGCATCGCGGCCGGCGCGCTGCTCGCCTTCGCGCTGTCGTTCGACGACTTCATCATCACCAACTTCAACGCGGGCTCGACCGTGACCTTCCCCATGTTCGTGTGGGGCTCGGCGCAGCGCGGCACGCCCGTACAGATCAACGTCATCGGCACGGCGATGTTCGTCATCGCGGTCCTGGTGGTCCTCGCCGGACAGGTCGCGGCCAACCGGCGCAAGCGCACGACACAGCCCTAGAAACTGAGGGAGTTGGAAACCATGGCCCCAGCCGCCATGCGTACCGCTGCACAATCACTCTCGGACGCCCAGCCCGTCCCCTTCTGGCTGGAAGACCCCGGCAAGCCCGCGCCAGAGCCCGCCCTCACCCGCACCGACCACTGCGACCTGCTGGTCGTCGGAGGCGGCTACAGCGGCCTGTGGACCGCGCTCCTCGCCAAGGAGCGCGACCCGAAGCGGGACGTCGTGCTCATCGAGGGCCGGGAGGCGGGCTGGGCCGCCTCCGGCCGCAACGGCGGCTTCTGCGCCGCCTCCCTCACCCACGGCTTCGGCAACGGTCTCGCCCGCTGGCCGGACGAGCTCGCCACGCTGGAGCGGCTGGGCGAGCAGAACCTGGACGCGATCGAGGCCGCCGTCGCCGCGTACGGCATCGACTGCGACTTCGAGCGCACCGGCGAGATCGACGTCGCCACCGAGCCCCACCAGCTCGCCGAGCTGACGGAGGTGTACGAGGCGGCCGCCCGCCTGGGCCTCGCCGACGGGCTGGAGGTCCTCGACCGCGACGCCGTACGCGCCCAGGTCGACTCCCCGACCTTCCTCGGCGGCCTGTGGGACCGGCGCGGCGTCGCCATGCTCAACCCCGCCAAGCTGGCGTGGGGCCTCAAGCGGGCCTGCCTGGAACAGGGCGTACGCGTCTACGAGAACACCCCGGGCCTCGACCTGGTCCGCGCGGGCGGCGGCATGGCCGTCCGCACCCCGTACGGCAGGGTCCTCGCCCGGCAGGTCGCGCTCGGCACCAACGTCTTCCCGTCGCTGATCAAGCGCGTCCGCGCGTATACCGTCCCCGTCTACGACTACGCCCTGATGACCGAGCCGCTCGGTGACGAGCAGCTGGAGGCCCTCGGCTGGAAGAACCGCCAGGGCCTCGGCGACAGCGCCAACCAGTTCCACTACTTCCGGCTCAGCGCCGACAACCGGATCCTGTGGGGCGGTTACGACGCCGTCTACCCCTTCGGCGGGCGCGTGCGCGCCGAACTGGACCACCGCCCGGAGACGTACCTGACCCTCGCCGAGCACTTCTTCCGCTGCTTCCCGCAGCTGGAGGGCGTCCGTTTCACCCACGCGTGGGGCGGCGCCATCGACACCTGCTCGCGGTTCTCCGCCTTCTTCGGCACGGCCCACGCCGGCCGGGTCGCCTACGCGGCCGGCTTCACCGGCCTGGGCGTCGGCGCGACGCGCTTCGGCGCGGACGTGATGCTCGACCTCCTCTCGGGCGAGCGCACCGAGCGCACCGAGCTGGAGATGGTCCGCTCCAAGCCGCTGCCCTTCCCGCCGGAACCCCTCGCATGGGCGGGCATCGGCCTGACCAAGTGGTCCCTGGCGAGGGCCGACGCCAACGGCGGCCGGCGCAACCTGTGGCTGCGGACGATGGACCGGCTGGGGCTGGGCTTCGACAGCTGACCACGTCATCCGCGCGACCCGCGTAATGATCCGGGTTCACCCGCCTCTCTCCGTGTGAACGCACTGCCCGGCAGGGCAGGCACAGGCACGGACAGGGAGGCTGTGGACGATGACCGGTTCGGGGGCTTCGGGAGCTTCGGGGGCTTGGGGGGCTTCGGGTGGCAAGGGCGCGGTGGAGTGGCTGGTGTCGGCGGCGCCGGACCCCGTCGCGTGCCGGTGGGAGTGGGAGCGCAGCCCCGCGGGGGTGGTGCTGCTCCCGGCGGGGCGGCGCTGGGACGTGCTGATCGTGCCCGGCGAGCTCGGCTACCCGGCCCTCGACGTGCTCTCCCGGCTCGTCGACCGCCCCGGCCCGGTCCTCGCCGACTTCGGCGACGCCCGCATGGGTTTCTTCGTCCCGCCGGGCACGGCCGCCCGCTGGGTCGGCACCGGCATGCGCGCCGCCGGGCGCGGCACCTGGCTCGTCGTGCCGTATCCCTGCCCGGGCCGGGCGACCGGCGGCACGCGCTGGCTGGTGTGGCCGGACGGCGCGGGGACCCTGACGGACCCGGCGCTGCTGGAGCTGGCGCTGCACGAGGCGGCGGGGTGGCTGGCGAGGCGGCGGCACCGGACGTGAGCGAGGGGGCGGGCCGGAGCGCGACCTGACGAAGTGGCGTTCCGGGACGGGCGGCGCCGGGCGCGCCGCCCCTACTGTCCTGGCAACACGGCCCGCCCTCCGCCTCTCTTCAGGGAGCCCCGCATGACCGTCGCCGACATCGCGATCCCCGACAGTGCCCTCGCCAAGGAGGCCACCGAGCTCGTACGCGACACCGCAGACGAGCTGATCTACCACCACTCGCGCCGCGTCTACCTCTTCGGAGCACTCCAGGGCCGCAACCGCGGACTGGTCTTCGACCCGGAACTGCTCTACGTGGGCGCCATGTTCCACGACCTCGGACTCACCGAGGCGCACCGCGGCTCCACCCGCCGCTTCGAGATCGACGGCGCCGAGGACGCCCGTGCCTTCCTGCTCCGGCACGGGGTGCCCGAGGAGAGCGCCCGCGTGGTGTGGGAGGCCATCGCCCTGCACACCACGCCCGAGATCCCCGCGTACATGGCCCCCGAGATCGCCCTGGTCACGGCGGGCGTCGAGCTCGACGTCCTGGGCATCGGCTACGACGACGTCTCCGACAGGCAGCGGGCCGCGGTCGTCGCCGCGCACCCGCGCCCCGACTTCAAGCGCCGCATCCTCCAGGCCTTCAACGACGGCATCGCACACCGTCCCCACACCACCTTCGGCAACGTCAAGGCCGATGTCCTGGAGCGCTACACCGAGGGCTACGTCCGCCCCGACTTCGTCGACGTCATCACCGGCTCCCCCTGGGCGGAGTAGGTGGCTCTCGACACGGCCCGGCTGCGGGCGGAGTTCCAGGCCCTGGGCCTGCCCAGGGGAGCCGTCGTGATGGTGCACTCGTCCCTGTCGGCCTTCGGCCAAGTGGAAGGCGGGGCCCGTGCCGTCCTGGACGCGCTGCTCGGCTGCCTCGGGGACTCCGGCACCGTCGCCGTCCCCACCTTCACGCCCCAGGTCGCCGACCCCGCGCCGTACGCCCGCGACGCCTTCGACCCCGAGGTGGAGAGCGCCCGCCGGGCGGTGCCGGACTTCCACGACGCGCTGCCCACCCCGATGGGGGCCCTCCCCAACGCGGTGCTGGCCCACCCCGGCCGGCTGCGCGGCGGCCACCCCCAGGCCTCCGTCGCCGCCATCGGCCCGCACGCCCGCACCCTCACGGAGGGGCGGCCCCTGGCGTACGCCCTGGGCGCGGGATCCGCCTTCGCCCGGCTGTACGAACTCGGCGCCCACATCCTCCTCCTGGGCGTCGGCCACAACCGGAACTCATTCCTGCACTACGCCGAGTCGCTGGTCCCGCACCACCGCCGCAAGCTGCGCCGCTTCCCGTACTCGACCGGCGGGCAGCGGGTGTGGGTCGAGGCGCCGGACGTGGGCGACGACAACGGCACCTTCTTCCCCCGCCTGGGCGCCGAGGCCCGCGCCGCCGGCCTGGTCCGCACCCGCACGGTCGGGGCGGCGCCCTGCGAGCTGATGGAGAGCGTGCCGTTCACCGACTTTGCGGCGGCGCGCCTGGCGGAGCTGCTGGCTCAGCGGCGGGCGGCGTAGCCCAGGCCCAGGAGCACCGGCGCGAACAGGCACGCGCTGCCCAGCACGTCCAGCGGCCAGTGGTAGCCGCGCAGCACCAGCCCGACGCCCGTCGCCACCGTCAGCAGGGCGGCGACGGGCAGCAGCCGTCGCCGGTGGACCAGGAGGGCCGCCCCGCCGTACGCCACCAGCGCCGTCGCCGTGTGCCCGGACGGGTAGTAGCCCGTCTCCGCGGTCAGCGGCCCCACCCGGTCGACGAGCACCTTCAGCGGCACCACCACGGCGGGTACGAGCGCCATCGCCAGCCCCGCGCACAGCGCCGCCCGGCGGCGCCGGCGCCACACCGCGTACGCGAGGGCGACGGCGAGGACGGGCAGAGCGACCTGGAGGTTGCCGAGGTCGGCGAGGAGTTCGGTGAGCGGGGCCGGTCCGCGTCCGGCGACGGCGCGCCCGGCGCGCTCGTCCAGCCGGGCGAGCGGCCCGTGGACCGCGACCTGCCAGGTGACGACCGCGAACAGCAGCAGGGCCGCCACGGGGAGGAATGCCGACCGCCCCGGAACAGGGGGGGTTGTTCCGGGGCGGTCGCCGTGACCGGTGCGCCGCACGCCCCGGGGGGTATGGGGCGGGCGACTGTCCGATCGGTGAGGAGTTCCGGAGCCGAAGGCCCCGGTGGTGTGCGCGAAGGCACGCCCAGGGCGGGGCTGGGGAGGCTCCGGCCTGGAAGGTGTCTCTCTCATCTGCGAAAACCGTACGGCAGGAAAGCGGGGGGCCGACAGCGGGATCTCCATCCCGCCATCGGCCCCCCACAACCTCTTCACACGTACGTCGGAGCACGTGTGCCGAGCGCGTGCGTCAGATGCGCGCGAACGCGGCCTCGATGACGTCCAGGCCCTCGTTCAGCAGGTCCTCGCCGATGACCAGCGGCGGCAGGAAGCGCAGCACGTTGCCGTAGGTGCCGCAGGTCAGGACCAGCACGCCCTCCGCGTGGCAGGCCTTCGCCAGCGCGCCGGCGGCCTCCGGGTTCGGCTCCTTGGTCGCCGGGTCCTTGACCAGCTCGATGGCGATCATGGCGCCGCGGCCACGGATGTCACCGATGATCTCGTACTTCTCCTGCATGGCGGAGAGGCGGCCCTTCATGACCTCCTCGATGCGCTTCGCCTTGCCGTTGAGGTCGAGCTCCTTCATCGTCTCGATGGCACCGAGCGCACCGGCGCAGGCCACCGGGTTGCCGCCGTAGGTGCCGCCGAGGCCGCCGCCGTGCACGGAGTCCAGGATCTCGGCGCGGCCGGTGACGGCGGCGAGCGGCAGGCCGCCCGCGATGCCCTTGGCGGTCGTGATCAGGTCCGGGACGATGCCCTCGTCCTCGCACGCGAACCACTGGCCGGTGCGGCAGAAGCCGGACTGGATCTCGTCCGCGACGAAGACGATGCCGTTGTCGTTGGCGAACTTCACGATCGCCGGGAGGAAGCCCTTGGCCGGCTCGATGAAGCCGCCCTCACCGAGCACCGGCTCGATGATGATCGCGGCGACGTTCTCGGCGCCGATCTGCTTGGTGATCTGGTCGATCGCCTGCGCGGCGGCCTCGGGGCCGCAGTTCTCGGGCCCGGTCGGCCAGCGGTAGCCGTACGCCACCGGCACGCGGTAGACCTCGGGGGCGAACGGGCCGAAGCCGTGCTTGTACGGCATGTTCTTGGCGGTGAGCGCCATCGTCAGGTTCGTACGGCCGTGGTAGCCGTGGTCGAAGACGACGACGGCCTGGCGCTTGGTGTACGAACGGGCGATCTTGACCGCGTTCTCGACGGCCTCGGCACCGCTGTTGAACAGCGCGGACTTCTTGGCGTGGTCGCCCGGGGTCAGCTCGGCGAGCGCCTCGCAGACCTCGACGTAGCCCTCGTACGGCGTGACCATGAAGCAGGTGTGCGTGAACTGCTCCAGCTGGGCGCTCGCCCGCCGCACGACCGCCTCGGCGGACGCGCCGACGGACGTCACGGCGATGCCGGAACCGAAGTCGATCAGGCTGTTGCCGTCGACGTCCTCGATGACGCCGCCACCGGCGCGGGTGGTGAACACCGGCAGCACGGAGCCCACGCCGCCCGCGACCGCGGACAGACGGCGGGCCTGAAGCTCCTGCGACTTCGGGCCGGGAATGGCGGTGACGACGCGGCGCTCCTGCGGGATTTCGGTCATGCGGGGCTCCTGGGAAGGGGTCTTTCGGACGCTATTGCTCTTTCTTCCGCAGGCTAGGCGGGTGGAAGGGGTGGGGGCATGCGCCGATAGGGAGTGATGAAGGGCGTGTCGTTGTCCGCTGCGGACATAGGACCGCCGATCCGCGTCCCCGGAGGGGTCCGCCCACTAGATTGACAGGTGCACAGACGCGCGCGACCCGGCTGGTCAGGGGGCAGGGGTTCATGGACACCGACGGTACGTACGGCACGTACGGAACGCAGGGGGCACAGGGGACGCAAGGGGCGTCCGGCGGCGGCACCGCCGGCGCCCCCGCCGTACCGCCGCCCGCGCACCCGCCGCGGCCCGCGCACCCGCCCGCTGCGCCCACCGGCGGGGGCACCGGCGGCGTCGTCGCCTGGCTGCGCACCCCACGGCCGGACGCCGAACCCGGCGTGTGGCGGTTCGGGCACCGCCCCCGGCCCCAGGAGGAGCCCGAGGCCGTACCGGCCCGCCGCCTCTTCGCCGGCGCGCTCATCGCACTGCTCAGCGGCTGGCTCCTGTGGTCGCTGCTGTGGAACGGGTACTTGGGCTCCTACTGGGTCTGGCCCTTGGACGTGTTCACGCCAGTCTCCTGGCGAGGGAACGTGGCGCAGGTGTTCGCCTCCTACACCTACTACGCCTTCTGCCTGAGCCTGCTCGCGGTCGGCATGGGACGCGTCGGCGCCTGGAGTGAGATTTGGCACCGGTATGGCGTACCGCTGTGGCCGCTGTTCATCCTCGTGCCGAGTGTGTGGCGTGAGATGCCGCGCACGGTCTGGTGGCTGGAGTGGACGTCGAATCTCTACTACGTGGGGGTGACGGTCGCTGTCGTCGCAGTGGTCGGGAGGATCGGTACCTGGCCCGTGTTCGGGCGCCGGCGGACCGGACCGACGCCTGCGCAGGTCGAGCCGCAGGCCGACCCCGCCGACTGGCCCGAGCTGCGGGCCGCCGGGCTCGCCGAGGCCGCCGCGCGGCTCGCCGAGGCCACCCGCTCCGGCGCCCTCGGCGACGTCGACTACGCCCGCATCCGGCGCGCCTGGCAGGGCGTGCGGACGCACCCGGAGCGGCTCGCGGCCTTCGCCGACGCCGTACGGGCGCAGGGCGCCGCCGCCTGCGCGCACCCCTCGGGCGTGCGGGACCTGCCCGTCCGGACCGCCGTGCACGACCTGGCGACCGGGCAGGTGCGGATCGGCACCGCCGCGGACCACCCGCGCAACCCCTACGTGCGGCGGACCACCGGCGTCGCGCTGGAGCCCGGGGTGCTCGGCACCTCGCTGGTCGCGGTCGGGCCCGCCGGGTCCGGCAAGACCGTCCGGGTGATCCGGCCGGTGGTGGAGTCCCTGTGCCTCCAGGCCCTCGCCAACCGCGCCGCCGTCGTCGCGGTGACCGCCCAGGGCGCCGCCCTGGCGCCGGACGCCGCCTTCGACGTCGTCGTACGCGTCGGGCGCCCGGACTCCACGCACGACCTGGACCTGTACGGCGGCGCCGACGACCCCGACGAGGCCGCCCGCATGCTCGCCGAGGCGCTCGTCGGCGACCTCGTGCCGGACAGCCGCCGGGCGGCGACGGCGCTGGCCCAGCTCATCGGGCCGTACCGCGCCGCGTACGGCCACTTCCCGGCGGTGCCGGAGCTGCGCGAGCTGCTCGGCGGGGCGCCCGATGCGCTGGCCGCGCTGCGCGCGGCCGTCGCCGGCGACCCCGCGCAGCTGCGGGAGCTCGACGCCCGGGCGCGCCAGGCGGAGCGGGGCGACGACGTCGCGGTGCTGCTCGCGGAGCGGATCGCGTTCCTGGACCGGCCCGCGTTCGCCCGGTTCTTCCGCGGGGGCGGCGGAGGCAGCGGGGGCGGCGGGGGCCGCGGGAGCGCCACCCCGGCGTTCTCGCTGCGCGCCATCGAGCACCCGCTGCGCGTCCGCGTAGACCTGCCCGAGCGCGGGCACGCCGAGGCCTCCCGGATCGTGGCGCGGCTGCTGCTCGCGCAGTTCACCGAGGCGGCCCTCGCGCGCGGCGACCGGTCGCTCTTCGCCTGCCTGGTGCTGGACGACGCCACGTACACCGTCACCGCCGACTCCGTACGCGCCATCCAGCGGCTGCGCTCGGCCCACGCCGGTGTCGTCCTGGCGCTGCGCACCCTGGAGGACGTACCCGAGGCGCTGCGCGGGCCGCTGCTGGGCGCGGTGGGGTGCCGGATGGCGTTCGCGGGGCTCGCGGCGTGGGACGGGGGCCGGTTCGCGGAGACCTGGGGCACGGAGTGGGTGCAGACCCGGGACGTGACCAACCGGCAGATCATCGCGGAGGAGCCGCTCACCAAGGCGCTGCACTTCCTGCGCCGCCTGGTGACCGGCAAGGCCGCGACGGCCGAGGCGGTCACGGTGCGGGAGGTGGAGCGGCAGCGCTGGTCCGCCTCGGACCTCGCCCACGCGGTGCCGCCCGGGCATGCCGTACTGTCCCTGACAGGCGTCCGAGGGGAACACACCCCTCCGCTTCTGGTCGATCTGCGCACGTAAGACGGTTGTCATACGTGCTGGCAGAATTGAAGGGAGCCGTTCATACGGGACGGCGAAAATCCCTCCTCGAAAGTCCGACGGTTCCGCCATGCCGCTCACGCTCGCCTCGCTCGTCCAGCACTCGGCGCTGAAGCTCACCGTCCGCGCCGGGGAGGACCGCCTCGACACGCCCGTCCGCTGGGCGCACGTCAGCGAGCTCGCCGACCCCGTCCCGTACATGGAGGGCGGCGAGCTGCTCCTGGTCACCGCGATGAAGCTGGACGCCGGGAACCGCGAGGCCATGGGCCGCTACGTGAAGCGGCTGGCCGACGCGGGCGTGGTCGGCCTCGGCTTCGCGGTCGGCGTCAACTACGACCAGATCCCCGACGCGCTGCTGGAAGCGGCGCGCGAGGCCGACCTGCCCCTGCTGGAGGTGCCGCGCCGCACGCCGTTCCTCGCCATCTCCAAGGCGGTCTCCGCGGCGCTGGCGGCCGACCAGTACCGGGCCGTGACGGCCGGCTTCGAGGCACAGCGCGAGATGACGCGGGCGGCGCTCGCGGAGGGCCCCGCGGCGGTCGTGGCGCGGCTCGCCTCGCACGTCGACGGCTGGGCCGCGCTGTACGACGCCTCCGGCCAGGTCCTCGCAGCGGCGCCCGACTGGGCCGCCCGGCGCGCGGCCCGGCTGACCGCGGACGTCGAGCGGCTGCGGGAGCGGTCGGCCCCGGCGAGCGCGGTCGTCGGCGGCACCGACGACCGGGTGGAGCTCCAGTCGCTCGGCACGGGGCGGCGCGTGCGCGGCGCGCTGGCCGTCGGCACGGGCG
This sequence comes from Streptomyces sp. NPDC030862, assembly GCF_055571835.1. NCBI lineage: Bacteria > Bacillati > Actinomycetota > Actinomycetes > Kitasatosporales > Streptomycetaceae > Streptomyces > Streptomyces sp. NPDC030862. The sequence continues at coordinate 788,838 of NZ_JBVIEN010000002.1, forward strand.
CCCCGCTCGGCACGGCGGAGCGGTACGCCGTCCACTCCGCCATCGCCCTGCTCACCCTCACCACCGAACGCTCCCGCTCCCTCCAGGCCGCCGAGCAGCGGCTCGGCGCGGCCGTGCTGCGGATGATGCTCGCGGGCCAGCCGGACCACGCCCGGGCGGTCGCGGGCGACCTGTACGGCGGGATCCTGGACGCTCCGTTCCGGCTGCTGATCGCCGAACCGGCCGGCGACCGCGACCCGGGCGCGGAGCCCGCCCTCACCACGCTCGCCGAGACCCTGGAGACGGCCGCCGCCCGCACCGGCGAGACGGTGCTGACGGTGCCGGAGGGCGAGGAGCGGCTGGTGGTGCTCGCGGCCGACGGGGGAGCGGTGGCCGCCGCGTGCGACGCGTACGCCGAGAAGGAGGCGGAGGACGCCGGGCTGGTGATCGGCCTGTCCGCCCCGACGGGCCCGACGGCCGCCGCCTCCGCGTACAAGCAGGCGGAGCAGGCCCTCTCGGTGGCCCGCCGCCGCGGCCGCGCGCTCGTCGAGCACGAGGAGCTGGCCGCCGGCTCGGTGCTCCCGCTGCTGGCCGACGACGCCGTACGCGCCTTCGCCGACGGCCTGCTCCGCGCGCTGCACGAACACGACGCGACCGGCCGCGGAGACCTGGTCGCCTCGCTGCGCGCCTGGCTCTCCCGCCACGGCCAGTGGGACGCGGCGGCGGCGGACCTCGGCGTCCACCGCCACACGCTGCGCTACCGCATGCGCCGCGTCGAGGAGATCCTGGGCCGCTCCCTGGACGACCCGGACGCGCGCATGGAGCTGTGGCTCGCCCTCAAGGCCACGGGCGAGGCCCCGGCGCCCCGCTGACGCTTCCGCTGATTCGTTTCAGCGCGCCGCGGCCGCCTGCTCGCCGCCGCGCACCACGCCTGGCCCGGCGTCACCTACGTACCGCTCGCGGGGGCCGCCCCCCTCGGCTGCGGCCTGGTGTGGCGTGCCGCGCACGCCACCGGCGCGGTGCGGGAGTTCGTCCGTACCGCCCGGGAGCTGGTGACGACCGCGCATCAGCCCGCGAGGGGCGGGAATCCGGCCAACAGCCCGTATCCTGCCCGGAATCGGGCAGATTTCTTGATGGCGGGCCCTGGGAATCCATAACCTCCAGTGCATGACAAGCCCCGCCGTCGATCCGGCCGCCGCAGGCACCACCCCACCCCCGACCCCTCCGTCCGGCCGCCCCCGCATCGGCGGTGCCGTCTGGGCCGCGCTCGCGATCGTGTACCTCGTGTGGGGCTCCACCTACCTCGGCATCCGGGTCGTCGTCGAGACCATGCCCCCGTTCCTCTCCGCCGGCGCCCGGTTCGTCGTCGCCGGCGTGCTGCTCGCCGCGCTCCTCGCGTGGCGGCACGGCCTCGGCGTGCTCAAGGTGACCCGCGCGCAGCTCGCCTCCACCGCCGTCGTCGGGCTGCTGCTGCTCCTCGGCGGCAACGGCCTCGTCGTCCTCGCCGAGACCTCCGTGCCGTCCGGCCTCGCCGCGCTGCTCGTCGCCGTCGTGCCCGCCTGGGTCGTCCTGCTGCGCACCGCGGCCGGCGAGCGCCCGGGCCCCGGCGCGTACGCCGGCGTGCTGCTCGGCCTCGCCGGGCTCGCGATCCTCACGCTCCCCGGCCTCAGCGGCGACGTACGCATCGGGGGCGTGCTCACGGTGATCGCGGCCGCCCTCCTGTGGTCCGTCGGCTCCTTCTCCTCCTCCCGCCTGCGGATGCCGAAGAACCCCTTCACCACCAGCGCGTACGAGATGGTCGCCGGCGGCCTCGCCTGCCTCGCGCTCGGGCTCGTCCGCGGCGAGCACCACGGCCTCGACCCGGCCGCCGTCTCGGCCCGGTCCTGGACCGCCTTCGCCTACCTCGTCCTCTTCGGCTCGGTGATCGGCTTCACCGCGTACGCCTGGCTCCTGCACGCCGCCCCGCTGTCGCTCGTCGCGACGTACGCGTACGTCAACCCCGTCGTGGCCGTCGCCCTCGGCGCGCTGGTCCTGGGCGAGGCCGTGACCTGGCCCATCGCCCTCGGTGGCGCGATCGTCGTGGCGGGCGTGTGCCTCATCGTGAGCACGGAGCGCCGCCCGGGAAGCCCCGCGCGCCGGCCGTAACGTACGGAACGGCGAAACCGGCTCCCCGCACCACTCCATCCCGGACAAACCACGGCCCGGCCGCCCGGCCCTACCGTGTGAACAGAACGCAGAACCCCCCATCCTCCGCACAGCTTCGAAAGGGCCGGGATCGCACATGACTGCCACCGCCTTCTGGCTCGCCGGCCGCCAGGCCACCGGCGAGACCACCTTCGACGTCACCTCCCCGTGGGACGGCCGCCTCGTCGGCCAGGTCAGCGTTCCCACCGAGGCCCAGGTCGAAGAGGCCGTGGCCGCCGCGCACGCGGTCGTCGACGAGTTCGCCGCGACCCCCGCCCACGTCCGCGCCGCCGCCCTGGACCACGTGTCCAAGCGCCTCGCCGAGCGCACCGAGGAGATCGCCCAGCTGATCTCCGCCGAGAACGGCAAGCCGATCAAGTGGGCCCGCGGAGAGGTCGGCCGCGCGGTGTCCGTGTTCCGCTTCGCCGCCGAGGAGGCCCGCCGCTTCAACGGCGGCGAGGCCCAGCGCCTCGACACCGACGGCGGTGGCGTCGGCCGCCTGGCCCTGACCCGCCGCTTCCCCAAGGGCGTCGTCCTCGGCATCGCGCCGTTCAACTTCCCGCTGAACCTGTGCGCCCACAAGGTCGCCCCGGCCATCGCCGTCGGCGCCCCCATCATCCTCAAGCCCGCCCCGGCCACCCCGCTCTCCGGCCTGATCCTGGGCGAGCTCCTCGCCGAGACGGACCTGCCGGCCGGCTCCTGGTCGGTCCTGCCCGTCCTGAACGAGGCCATGCCCGCCCTGGTCAAGGACGAGCGCCTGCCGGTGATCTCCTTCACCGGCTCCGACAAGGTCGGCTACGCCATCCAGGAGTCGGTGCCGCACAAGCACTGCACCCTGGAGCTCGGCGGCAACGCCGCGGCCGTCGTCCTCGCCGACTGGGCCTCCGAGGAGGACCTGGACTGGGCGGCGACCCGCATCGCCACCTTCTCGAACTACCAGGGCGGCCAGTCCTGCATCTCCGTGCAGCGCGTGATCGCCGACGCGTCGGTCTACGACCGGCTCGTCCCGAAGGTCGTCGCCGCCGTCGAGGCGCAGGGCACCGGTGACCCGTCCGACGACACCACCGACGTCGGCCCGCTGGTCAGCGAGGACGCCGCCAAGCGCGTCGAGTCCTGGGTCGACGAGGCCGTCAAGGGCGGCGCCACGCTGCTCACCGGCGGCAAGCGCGAGGGCGCGACCTACGCCCCGACCGTCCTGGCCGACCTGCCCGCCGACACCACCCTCGCCTGCGAGGAGGTCTTCGGCCCGGTCCTGACCCTGCACAAGGTCGACGGCGAGGCCGCCGCCTTCGCCGAGGTCAACAACTCCAAGTTCGGCCTCCAGACCGGCGTCTTCACGCACGACCTGCAGACCGCCTTCCGCGCCCACCGCGCTCTGGAGGTCGGCGGCGTGGTCGTCGGCGACGTCCCGTCCTACCGCGCCGACCAGATGCCGTACGGCGGCGTCAAGCAGTCGGGCGTCGGCCGCGAGGGCGTGCGGTACGCGATGGACGACTACACGTACGAGCGGGTGCTGGTCCTCACGGGCCTGGCGCTGTAACAGCCCGTCACTCGTACGGCCCAGACCGGCGGCCGGAGCCCACTGTGCGGGGGCTCCGGCCGCCTTTCTTCATCCGGGCGCTGACCAGGAAAGACGGCAAGATCGCGACTCCCTGCTGAGCAGGCGCGGGAACACCGTGGGATCACCCGTACGTGTCCGGACCCACACGGGCGGGGTGCGTCCGGACACGGGGTCGGGCAGCTGTGCACAGGCGGTCGCGGCGTCCCGCTCGAAAGCCAGGTCGTCGCGATATAACAGCACGGTCGTTCGTGCTATTGTCTCGACTCCTTGAAGCCGACGGAGGAGTACAGGACATGGACCGCACCACGGCAGTGGCCGGCGTCGCCCTCAACAGCGTCTCCCGCATCTCCGGCCGGGTGGCCGGCGCGGGCGCCTTCACCCTGCTCCACATGCCGCTCGCGCGTAGCAGGGTGCGCGGCGAGGAGCGCGACGTGCTCGCCACGGCGCACACGGAGCGGGTGACGGCCGGCGGCAAGTCCGTGGTGACCTACCGGTGGGGGAGCGGCGAACGGCCCGTGCTGCTGGTCCACGGCTGGCAGTCCCGCGGCTCACGGTTCTCCGCCTTCGTGTCCGAGCTCCTCGCCCGCGGCCGCAGCGTCCTCACCTTCGACGCGCCCGGCCACGGCGACTCCGGTGGACGTAGTGCCACCATCCTCGACTACCGCGATGTCATCTCCGGGCTGCACGACCGGTACGGACCGTTCGACGGCCTCATCGCGCACTCCCTGGGCTGCCTCGCCTCCTTCTACAGCCTCCAGAACGGCGTCACGGCCAAGCGCGTGGTCGCGATGAGCGGTGTCTGCGACTTCGACTACTCCCTCGACGTGTTCTGCACCACCCTCGAACTCCGCCCGCAGCTGCGCAGGCGGCTCACCGAGCGGATCGGGCGGAAGCTGTTCCCCGGCGACCCCGCCGACCGCATGCCGTTCTCGGCGACGTACGCCGCCGCCGACGTGCCGGCGCCGGTCCTCGTCATCCACGACCAGGACGACGAGCGGATCGAGGTGGCGCAGTCCCGCCGACTCGTCGGCGCGTTCGGCACGCAGGCGCACCTGATCGTCACCCAGGGCCTCGGCCACCGCAGGATCCTCTGCGATCCCGAAGTCGTCCGTGCCGCCGCGGACTTCGTGGAACACGGCTCGATCAGCGAGATCCAGGCCGCGACCGCGCCCGTGTCCTCACCAAACTGACCGCACGAGCGTCCACTTAACCGGATACACTGTCCGCTTCAGGAGCACACGGGGGCCGGCACGAGAGATACGGAGGCGCGACTATGGCACCGTCACACACCGACGGTCGGATCGCGCGCGGGAACCAGACACGGAAGCTGGTTCTCGAGCGCAGCGTCGCGATCGCATCCGTCGAGGGCTTGGAATGCCTGTCCCTCGGGCGGCTCGCGGGTGAACTCAAGCTGAGCAAGAGCGGTGTGTTCGCCCTGTTCGGTTCCAAGGAGGACCTCCAGCTCGCCACCGTGCGCGCGGCCATCGAGGTCTATCTCGAGCACGTAGTGCAGCCGGCACGGGACCTCCCCCCGGGTCTCGGGCGCCTCTGGAGCGTCTGCACCAACTGGATCATCTACTCGCGTGAGCGCGTCTTCCCGGGCGGCTGCTTCTTCTACTCCGTCTCCGCCGAGTACGACGCCCGCGAGGGCAAGGTCCACGACACGGTCGCCGCCGCCCGGGCCAACTGGCTGGCCTTCCTGGAACAGACGGTGCGCGAGGCCCAGGTGGCGGGAGAGGTCGAGCACGGAATCGACGTCCCGCAACTGGTCTTCGAGGTGGTCGCGCTCCTGGAGACGGCCAACGCCGAATCCGTCCTGCACGACGACTACACCAGTTACGACAAGGCAGCCAAGGGCATCCTCAACCGTCTCCGCGACGTGGCCACGGACCCGTCGCTGCTGCCCGACACCCCTTGAGCGCCGCCCACGGTCCCCCGGACCGCGGGCCCGGCCAGGAGAGAGAGCATGGCATTCGATCCGCAGTTCCAGGCCGTGTACGACCGGCGGGCCGCTGAGGGCGGGCGGCCGCTGTACACGATGACCCTGGCCGAGGCCCGCGCCGCCGACCTCGCCGCCATCCGGGCCGGTGCGGGCACGCCCGAGCCCGTAGCGCGGGTGTTCGACTCCTCGTTACCCGGTCCGGGCGGCCCCCTGCCGATCCGCGTCTACGGGCCCGAGGCACCCGGACCGCTCCCGGTGCTCGTCTACTTCTTCGGCGGCGGCTGGACCCTGGGCGGCCTCGACACCGGCGACGCGGTCTGCCGGGCGCTGACCAACGCCGCCGGTTGTCTGACGATCGCCGTGGGCTACCGGCTCGCGCCGGAGCACAAGTTCCCGGCCGCCGCGGACGACTGCTGGGCCGGGGTGCGGTGGGTCGCCGAGCACGCGGACCGGTTCGGCGGAGACCCCACCCGTATCGCCGTCGGCGGCGACAGCGCGGGCGGCAACCTGGCCGCCGGAGTCGCGCTGCGTGCGCGGGACGCCGGCGGCCCCGGCCTCACCTGCCAGCTGCTCGTCTACCCCAACACCGACTACCTCGCCGACACGGCCTCCCGGCGGGAGAGCACCGACCCGCTGCTCTTCAACGACAAGTCGGTGCAGTGGTACTGGGACAACTACCTGCGGAGCCCCGAGGACGGCATCCATCCGCTCGCCTCCCCGCTCCGGGCCGCCGACCACACCGGACTGGCACCCGCCCTGGTCATCACGGCCGAGTACGACCCCCTCCGGGACGAGGGCGAACAGTACGCCGACCGGCTCCGCGCCGACGGCGTCCCGGTCGAGGTGACCCGCTATCCGGGGGTCGCGCACGGCTTCTTCACGATGGCGGGAAGCCTCGACGCCTCCCGCCGTGCCCTCGGGCAGGCCGCCGCGTACCTGCGGGCGGCCTTCGCCGGAGCCGGGGCAGACGCCCTCGACGAGTGACCGTCACCACCGGGTGCCAGGAGGCGCCGCCGCTCACCCTGCGGGCCCTGTGCGCTGGTTTTGCCGATATATAAACTCCTCGCGCTGCGCGTCCCGGAGGGGGAGCGGCGAACCGGCCCCGACGCGCTGTTCGCCCCCGCGCTGATCGCCGCCTCCGGCGCCGGTCCGCTGGGCCTCGCCCTGGCGGCCCTCGGCAGGGCGCCCGACTGGACCCCGCCGGTGCCGTCCACCTCACGACTCACCGGAAGCCGCTCCTGATCGCACGCAGGAAGAGGTGTTCGACGGCCGCTCTGGACACGATCAACGGCGACGCGCCGAGCGCTGTGGACCAGCAGTCACGCGAGCGGAGAGATGCGGAGAGATGCGGGCAGATGAGTGAAAACGAGGGCGGATGCGGCCACCCCCCTGTACAGGTCACAGAGATGCCGCAGATCAGAGGCGGTCTGACGACCGCACGGTACGGGGGCTCCGGCCGCCTTTTCGTCTGTGCCGGAATCGGGTAGGTACGGTCGAGTAACCGGTCGGCCCGAGCACCGGCCGGCCGCCCCCGACTGCGGCGAGGTGAGCCCACCATGTCCGGCCCCCACCACAAGCCCAAGGTCTCCGAGCGCGAAGCCCGCCAGGTCGCCGAGGCCGCCCGCGAACAGGACTGGCGCAAGCCCAGCTTCGCCAAGGAGCTGTTCCTCGGCCGTTTCCGGCTCGACCTCATCCACCCGCACCCGCTCCCGCCCGACGAGGACGTCCAGCGCGGGGAGCAGTTCCTCGCCAAACTGCGGGACTTCTGCGAGACGAAGATCGACGGCGCGCTGATCGAGCGCGAGGCCCGCATCCCCGACGCCGTGATCGACGGGCTCAAGGAGCTCGGCGCCCTCGGCATGAAGATCGACCCCAAGTACGGCGGCCTCGGGCTCACCCAGGTGTACTACAACAAGGCCCTGGCCCTGGTCGGCTCCGTCAGCCCGGCCGTCGGCGCCCTGCTCTCCGCGCATCAGTCGATCGGCGTACCGCAGCCGCTGAAGATCTTCGGCACCGCCGAGCAGAAGGAGACCTTCCTCCCGAGGCTCGCCCGCACCGACATCTCCGCCTTCCTCCTCACCGAGCCCGACGTCGGCTCCGACCCGGCGCGCCTCGCCACCACCGCCGTCCCCGACGGCGACGAGTACGTCCTCGACGGCGTGAAGCTGTGGACCACCAACGGCGTCGTCGCCGACCTGCTCGTCGTCATGGCCCGCGTACCGAAGTCCGAGGGCCACAAGGGCGGCATCACCGCCTTCGTCGTCGAGGCCCAGTCGCCCGGCATCACCGTCGAGAACCGCAACGCCTTCATGGGCCTGCGGGGCCTGGAGAACGGCGTCACCCGCTTCCACCAGGTCCGCGTCCCCGCCGCCAACCGCATCGGCCCCGAGGGCGCCGGTCTGAAGATCGCGCTGACCACCCTCAACACCGGGCGCCTCTCGCTGCCCGCGATGTGCGTGGGCGCCGGGAAGTGGTGCCTGAAGATCGCCCGCGAGTGGTCCGGCGTACGCGAGCAGTGGGGCAAGCCCGTCGCCCTCCACGAGGCGGTCGGCTCCAAGATCTCCTTCATCGCCGCCACCACCTTCGCCCTCGAAGCCGTCGTCGACCTCTCCAGCCAGATGGCCGACGAGGACCGCAACGACATCCGCATCGAGGCGGCCCTCGCCAAGCTGTACGGCTCCGAGATGGCCTGGCTCATGGCCGACGAACTGGTCCAGATCCGCGGCGGCCGCGGCTTCGAGACCGCCGACTCCCTCGCCGCCCGCGGCGAGCGCCCCGTCCCGGCCGAGCAGCTCCTGCGCGACCTGCGCATCAACCGCATCTTCGAGGGCTCGACCGAGATCATGCACCTGCTGATCGCCCGCGAGGCCGTCGACGCCCACCTCGCGGTCGCCGGCGACATCATCGACCCCGACAAGACGCTCGGCGACAAGGCGAAGGCGGGCGTCCAGGCGGGCGCCTTCTACGCCCGCTGGCTGCCCAAGCTCGTCGCCGGCCCCGGCCAGCTGCCGCGCTCGTACGCCGAGTTCCACCCCGCCGGCCACCCGGACCTCGCCGCCCACCTCCGCTACGTCGAACGCACCTCCCGCAAGCTGGCCCGCTCCACCTTCTACGCCATGTCCCGCTGGCAGGGCCGCATGGAGACCAAGCAGGGCTTCCTCGCCCGGATCGTCGACATCGGCGCCGAGCTCTTCGCCATGAGCGCCGCGTGCGTCCGGGCCGAGCTGCTGCGCTCCGCCGACGAGCACGGCCGCGAGGCGTACCAGCTCGCGGACGCGTTCTGCCGCCAGTCCCGCATCCGCGTCGAGGAGCTCTTCGGCCGGCTCTGGCACAACACCGACGACCTGGACCGCAAGGTCGTCCAGGGCGTGCTGTCGGGCACGTACACCTGGCTGGAGGAGGGCGTCCTCGACCCCAGCGGCGACGGCCCCTGGATCGCCGACGCGACCCCCGGCCCCTCGGCCAGGGAGAACGTCCACCGCCCGATCCGCTGACCCGCCGGTTTCGGCCCCCGGGCCCGCCCCGGCACGTCCGGCACCCATAATCGAGCCGCGATCACCACGATCTCGACGACGAACGGGAGCACGGATGTACGGGGCGGGAAAGCGGTACGGACGGACCGGGCGCGTCGCCGCCGCGCTCGGCGGCATGCTCCTGCTGGCCGGGTGCGGCGCGGGGGAGCCCGACGACCCCAAGGCCAAGCCCTCCGCGCGTGCGAAAGCCCCCGCGCCCCTCACCGAGGCCCAGCTGACCGCCGCCACCTTCGCCGGGGACGAGAAGGCCGGCGCGTACACCACGAGCCCCTACCGGGTCGGTGAAGCGCCCTTCAGCGACCACTACACCGCCGCCCCGGCCGTCTGCCAGCCGCTCGTCAGCCTCGCCAAGGGCGCGACCGCCCACGACCCCGTCGCCGAAGTGCACCGCGACCTCTCCGCCGACGGCGGGCCGCGCTCCGTCCAGGTGACCGTCCAGCTCCGCTCGTACGCGGCCGCGGACGCCACCGCCGTCATGGCCACCCTCGGCAAGGCGGGCACCGCCTGCGCGGCCGGCTTCACCGAGCAGCGGACCCTCGCCGAGGGGCGCTACCTGAAGGTGGAGCCGGTGAAGGCGCCCGCCGTCGGCGACGAGGCGAAGGCGTTCCGCTTCACCCTCCAGGACGTCAAGAACAAGGACCTCAGGCTGTACGAGTACCTCACCGTCGTCCGCTCCGGCTCCACCACCCTCGCCTTCCGCGCCGAGGTCCTCGACACCAAGGACTTCGGCGGCGTCCCGCAGGAGGTCGTCACCGCCCAGTGGGAGAAGTTCCAGGCGGCCACGGGCGGCGGCGCGTAGGGGCGCGGTCCTGGCACCCGCCCGTTGCGGCAAGAATGGGGGCATGAGCGACAGCCCATCTCCCCTCGCAGACCCGCACATCGCCTTCGATCCGGCCGAAGGCCGCCGGGACATCGTCGTCCTCGGCTCCACCGGGTCCATCGGTACGCAGGCCATCGACCTGGTCCTGCGCAACCCCGACCGGTTCCGTGTCACGGCCCTGTCCGCCGCGGGCGGCCGGGCCGGGCTCCTCGCCGAGCAGGCGCACCGGCTGCGGGTCCGCACGGTGGCCGTGGCGCGTGAGGACGCGGTCCCGGCGCTGCGGGAGGCGCTCACCGAGCTGTACGGCTCGGAGCCGCTGCCGGAGATCCTCGCCGGTCCGGACGCCGCCACCCAGGTCGCGGCCTCCCCCTGCCACACGGTGCTCAACGGCATCACCGGCTCCATCGGCCTCGCGCCCACCCTCGCCGCCCTCGAAGCGGGCCGCACCCTCGCCCTCGCCAACAAGGAGTCGCTCATCGTCGGCGGGCCGCTGGTCAAGGCGCTCGCCAAGCCGGGCCAGATCATCCCGGTCGACTCGGAGCACGCCGCGCTCTTCCAGGCGCTCGCCGCCGGCACCCGCGCCGACGTCCGCAAGCTCGTCGTCACCGCCTCGGGCGGCCCCTTCCGCGGCCGTACGAAGGCGGAGCTGGCCCACGTGACCCGCGAGGACGCCCTCGCGCACCCCACCTGGGCCATGGGGCCGGTCATCACGGTCAACAGCGCCACCCTGGTCAACAAGGGCCTGGAGGTCATCGAGGCGCACCTGCTCTACGACATCCCCTTCGACCGCATCGAGGTCGTCGTGCACCCCCAGTCGTACGTTCACTCGATGGTGGAGTTCACGGACGGCTCGACCCTCGCCCAGGCGACCCCGCCGGACATGCGCGGGCCCATCGCCATCGGGCTGGGCTGGCCCGAGCGCGTCCCGGACGCGGCCCCCGCCTTCGACTGGTCCACGGCCTCCACCTGGGAGTTCTTCCCGCTGGACACCGAGGCGTTCCCCTCCGTCGGCCTCGCCCGGCACGTCGGCGAGCTCGGCGGCACGGCCCCGGCGGTCTTCAACGCCGCGAACGAGGAGTGCGTCGCGGCGTTCCTCGACGGCCGGCTGCCCTTCACGGGGATCATGGACACGGTCACCGCGGTCGTCGCGGAACACGGCACACCCGGTACGGGAACCTCCCTGACGGTGCCGGACGTCCTGGAGGCGGAGACCTGGGCCCGCGCCCGGGCCCGTGAACTGGCGGAGAAAACCATGGCGGAGGCTCGCGCATGACGATCCTGTTGACGATTCTCGGCATCGCGGTCTTCGCCGTCGGCCTGCTCGTCTCCATCGCCTGGCACGAGCTCGGCCACCTCACCACGGCCAAGATGTTCGGCATCCGCGTCCCGCAGTACATGGTCGGCTTCGGCCCCACCCTCTGGTCGCGGCAGAAGGGCGAGACCGAGTACGGCATCAAGGCCATCCCCGCCGGCGGCTACATCCGCATGATCGGAATGTTCCCGCCCGGCGACGACGGCCGGATCGAGGCGCGCTCCACCTCACCCTTCCGGGGCATGATCGAGGACGCCCGCTCGGCGGCGTACGAGGAGCTCCGGCCGGGCGACGAGACGCGGTTGTTCTACACGCGCGCGCCGTGGAAGCGCGTCATCGTGATGTTCGCGGGCCCCTTCATGAACCTGGTGCTCGCCGTCGCGATCTTCGTGGGCGTCTGCATGACCTTCGGCATGCAGAAGCAGACCACCGAGGTCGCCGGGGTCCAGAAGTGCGTCATCCAGCAGAGCGAGGACCGGCGGAAGTGCGCCGAGGGCGACCCGGTCTCGCCCGGCCAGGCGGCCGGCCTCAAGGTGGGCGACCGGATCGTCGCCTTCAACGGCGACCCCGTCCACGACTGGCCCACGCTCTCCGAGCGCATCCGCTCCACCATCGGCCCGGCCACCGTCACCGTCGTGCGCGACGGCCAGGAGGTGGTCCTGCACCCCAAGCTCATCGAGAACACGGTGATGGCCAAGGACGCCGACGGCGAGGTGATCGCCGAGAAGTACGTCCGGGCCGGCTACCTCGGCTTCGAGGCGCGGACCGTGATCGAGCCGCTCACCTTCGGCGAGTCCGTGTCCCGCATGGGCGACATGATCGAGGACGGCGTGGACTCCGTCATCGCCCTGCCGTCGAAGATCCCCGACCTGTGGGACGCGGCCTTCGGCGACGGCGAGCGCAAGGCCGACTCCCCGGTGGGCGTGGTCGGCGCCGCCCGGATCAGCGGCGAGGTGATGAACCTCGACATCCCGGCGCCCAACATCGTGGCGACGCTCCTGCTGACCCTGGCGATGTTCAACCTCTCGCTGTTCCTCTTCAACATGCTGCCGCTGCTGCCGCTGGACGGCGGGCACATCGCCGGCGCCCTGTGGGAGTCCCTGCGCCGCACCGTGGCCAAGGTCTTCCGGCGCCCCGACCCGGGGCCGTTCGACGTGGCGAAGCTGATGCCGGTGGCGTACGTCGTGGCGGGCATCTTCATCTGCTTCACGCTGCTCGTGCTGGTCGCGGACATCGTGAACCCGGTGAAGATCTCCTAGCCGTCGGCGGCCGGCGGGCCGGCCCCGTTTGAGTGGGTACAGCCGTGCGAGTGGGATGGGCGGCCGGACACCCCGTGGTGTCCGGCCCCTTCACCCCGGGGCTGTAACCTCAAACCTGGAGCCCGCCGATCTCGGGACCTCGATCCACACCTTGGGGTTGCACACCAGATGACCGCGATTTCTCTCGGTATCCCGTCCGTTCCCACCAAGCTCGCCGACCGGCGTACGTCGCGGCAGATCATGGTGGGCAGCGTCCCGGTCGGCGGCGACGCCCCGGTCTCGGTGCAGTCGATGACGACCACCCGGACGTCCGACATCGGCGCCACGCTGCAGCAGATCGCCGAGCTGACGGCCTCGGGCTGCCAGATCGTCCGTGTGGCCTGCCCCACGCAGGACGACGCGGACGCGCTGCCGGTGATCGCGAAGAAGTCGCAGATCCCGGTCATCGCGGACATCCACTTCCAGCCCAAGTACGTCTTCGCGGCGATCGACGCGGGCTGCGCGGCGGTCCGCGTGAACCCCGGCAACATCAAGCAGTTCGACGACAAGGTCAAGGAGATCGCGAAGGCCGCCGGTGACGCCGGTGTGCCCATCCGGATCGGCGTGAACGCGGGCTCGCTGGACCGTCGCCTGCTCCAGAAGTACGGCAAGGCCACCCCCGAGGCACTGGTCGAGTCGGCGCTGTGGGAGGCCTCCCTCTTCGAGGAGCACGGCTTCCGCGACATCAAGATCTCCGTCAAGCACAACGACCCGGTCGTGATGATCGCCGCCTACCGCCAGCTGGCCGCGGCCTGCGACTACCCGCTGCACCTGGGTGTGACCGAGGCGGGCCCGGCGTTCCAGGGCACGATCAAGTCGGCCGTCGCCTTCGGCGCGCTGCTGAGCGAGGGCATCGGCGACACCATCCGCGTCTCGCTGTCCGCGCCGCCGGCCGAGGAGGTCAAGGTCGGCATCCAGATCCTGGAGTCGCTGAACCTCCGCCAGCGCCGCCTGGAGATCGTCTCCTGCCCGTCCTGCGGCCGCGCCCAGGTGGACGTCTACAAGCTGGCGGACGAGGTCACGGCGGGCCTGGAGGGCATGGAGGTCCCGCTGCGCGTCGCGGTCATGGGCTGCGTCGTCAACGGCCCCGGCGAGGCGCGCGAGGCGGACCTCGGCGTCGCCTCCGGCAACGGCAAGGGCCAGATCTTCGTCAAGGGCGAGGTCATCAAGACCGTGCCGGAGTCGAAGATCGTCGAGACCCTCATCGAAGAGGCCCTGAAGATCGCCGAGCAGATGGAGAAGGACGGCATCGCCTCCGGCGAGCCCACCGTCTCGGTCGCCGGCTGACGCCACCGTACGTACGCCGACAAGCACGCTGACGAGCACGTCGACAAGCACACCGACCAGCACGCCGACGAGCCCCGCCGCACCCCCGGCGGGGCTCGTCGCCGTCCCGGCCGTCCTGCCACTCCTCCCGCGCCGCCAGGTACAGTGCCAGGACCCTGTCGGAACACGGTGAGGCCCCCTCGTGCTGACGCAGACCACCACCCGGGTCCTCGAACCCGGCGACCTCGGCGCCGCGCTCGCCATCCTGGAGAGCGACCCCGTCCAGAACGCGTTCGTCACCGCACGCGTGCGGGCGGCCGGGCTCGACCCGTGGCGCCTCGGCGGCGAGATGTGGGGCTGGTACGCCGACGGGCGGCTCACCTCGCTGTGCTACTCCGGCGCCAACCTCGTCCCCATCTGCGCCGGCCCCGAGGCCGTCCGCGCCTTCGCCGACCGCGCCCGCCGCGCCGGGCGGCGCTGCTCCTCCATCGTCGGCCCCGCGGAACCGACCGCCCAGCTGTGGCGGCTGCTCGAACCGAGCTGGGGCCCGGCCCGCGACGTCCGCCCCCACCAGCCGCTCATGGTCACCGAGCGGCCCTCGCCGGACATCGACCCCGACCCGCTCGTCCGCCGCGTCCGCAAGGACGAGATGGACGTGATCATGCCGGCGTGCGTGGCGATGTTCACCGAGGAGGTCGGCATCTCGCCGATCGCCGGCGACGGCGGACTCCTCTACCAGGCGCGCGTCGCCGAGCTCGTCGGCGCGGGCCGCGCCTTCGCCCGCGTCGAGGACGGCAAGGTCGTCTTCAAGGCCGAGATCGGCGCCGCCACCCCGCAGGCCTGCCAGATCCAGGGCGTCTGGGTCGCCCCCGAACACCGCGGCCGCGGCCTGTCCGAGACCGGCATGGCGGCCGTCCTGCGCTACGCCCTCGCCGACGTCGCACCGGTCGTCTCCCTGTACGTCAACGACTACAACACCCCCGCCCGGGCCGCCTACCGCCGCGTCGGCTTCCGCGAGGTCGGGGCCTTCATGAGCGTCCTGTTCTGAGGCTAGGGTTCGCCCATGGAAGACGTGGATGACGTGGATGGCGTGTGGGACGCGGACGACGTCGACGGCGTCGCGGTCGGGCCGGTCGACCTCGCCGCCCGCGTGGACGCGGCCCTCGCCGTGCAGGCCCTCGCCTTCGGACTGAGCGAGGACGAGATCGGCGTACGCCGCCACATCGTGCTGCGCCACCTGCTCTGCCCCGGCGCCACCTCCTACGGCGCGACCACGCCCGACGGGCGGCTCGTCGGCTTCGTGTACGGGATGCCCAACGACCGCGCCCACTGGTGGTCGACGGTCGTCCAGCCCTACCTCGTCCGCGAGGGCAACGAGGGCTGGCTCGACGACTCCTTCGTCATCACCGAGCTCCACGTCCACCCCGCGTACCAGGGCCGGGGCATCGGCCGCGAGCTGATCACCACCATCACGGACGCCGCCGCGCAGCCGCGCTCGATCCTCTCCGCCATCGACACGGAGAGCCCGGCACGGATGCTCTACCGCTCCCTCGGCTACCACGACCTCGCGCGCAGGGTCCACTTCCCGAGCGCCGCGCGGCCCTACGCGGTGATGGGCGCGCCGCTCCCGCTGCGGCGGCGCGGCGACGCCCCGCGCGGGAACTGATTTCCGCCGGGCGGGGGCCCACGGCTAACCTCCTAGCCATCACACTTTTCACCGCAGGAGAGTTCCCCATGGCCCAGGTCCAGCGCATGTCCCGGTTGATGGTCAAGACACTGCGCGACGACCCGGCGGACGCCGAGACGCTCAGCCACAAACTGCTCGTCCGCGCCGGTTACGTACGCCGCAACGCCGCGGGCATCTGGTCGTGGCTGCCGCTCGGCATGAAGGTCCTGGAGAACGTCGCCCGCGTCGTCCGCGAGGAGATGGACGCGATCGGCGGCCAGGAGGTGCTCCTGCCGGCCCTGCTGCCCAAGGAGCCCTACGAGGCGACGGGCCGCTGGAACGAGTACGGCGCGGAGCTGTTCCGCCTCAAGGACCGCAAGGGCGGCGACTACCTGCTCGGCCCGACGCACGAGGAGATCTTCACGCTCCTCGTCAAGGACCAGTGCACGTCCTACAAGGACCTGCCGGTGATCCTGTACCAGATCCAGACCAAGTACCGCGACGAGGCGCGTCCGCGCTCCGGCATCCTGCGCGGCCGCGAGTTCCAGATGAAGGACTCGTACTCCTTCGACACCACCGACGAGGGCCTGGCCGAGTCGTACCGCCTGCACCGCGAGGCGTACATCAAGATCTTCACGCGCCTCGGCCTGGAGCACAAGATCGTCTCGGCGGTCTCGGGCGCCATGGGCGGCTCCGCCTCCGAGGAGTTCCTGGCCCCGGCCGCCGCCGGTGAGGACACCTTCGTCTACTGCCCCTCCTGCGACTACGCCGCCAACACCGAGGCCGTCACGCACCCGCTGACGCCCGTCGACGGCTCGGCGCACGGCCCGCTGGAGGAGATGGACACCCCCGACACGCCGACCATCGAGACGCTCGCCGCGCACCTGGACGTCCCGGCCGCCGCGACGCTGAAGAACCTGCTGGTCAAGGTCGACGGCGAGATCGTCGCCGTGGGCGTCCCCGGCAACCGCGACGTCGACCTCGGCAAGCTGGAGGACCACCTCGCCCCGGCCACCGTCGAGCTCGTCACCGCCGAGGACTTCACCGGCCGCCCCGAACTCGTCCGCGGCTACATCGGCCCCCAGGGCCTCGACAAGGTCCGCTACATCGCCGACCCGCGCGTGGCCCCCGGCACCGCCTGGATCACCGGCGCCAACAAGCCCGGCAAGCACGCGCGGAACGTCGTCGTGGGCCGCGACTTCGAGGTCGACCAGTACCTGGACGTCGTCGAGGTCGAGGACGGCGACCCGTGCCCCAGCTGCGGCACCGGCCTGAAGATGGACCGCGCCATCGAGATCGGCCACATCTTCCAGCTCGGCCGCAAGTACGCCGACGCCCTCCAGCTCGACGTCCTCGGCCAGAACGGCAAGCCCGTCCGCGTCACGATGGGCTCGTACGGCATCGGCGTCTCCCGCGCCGTCGCCGCCCTCGCCGAGCAGCACGCCGACGAGCAGGGCCTGTGCTGGCCCCGCGAGATCGCCCCGGCCGACGTCCACGTCGTCGCGGCGGGCAAGGCCCTCCAGACGGAGCTCGCGCTCGACGTCGCCGGGAAGCTCGGCGAGGCGGGCCTGCGGGTCCTGGTCGACGACCGGGCCGGCGTCTCGCCGGGCGTGAAGTTCACGGACGCCGAGCTCATCGGCGTGCCGAAGATCCTCGTGGCGGGCCGCCGCTCCGGCGAGGGCGTCCTGGAGCTGAAGGACCGCCGCACGGGCGAGCGCGAGGAGCTCACGGTCGACGAGGCGATCGCCCGCCTCTCCGCGTAAGCAGGGCTTGCGGCGTCACATACAGCCCGCCGTACCGGTGTCGTCCTCCCGCACGTCGTGTACCTGCGGCGAGGCCGGCGCCGGTTCGCGTTTCTGCTCGTGGTCGTACGCCTCCGGGGGCAGCGGCTCGTGCGCGTGAGGGTCGTGGACGTGGAGGCCCTGCGGGTGCGCGGGCGCCTCGGGCGGGTTCTGCGCGGCCCGCTCCAGGAAGCGCAGCAACTCGACCGGGAAGGGCAGCACCAGCGTCGAGTTCTTCTCGGCGGCCACCGCCACGATCGTCTGCAGCAGCCGCAACTGGAGCGCGGAGGGCGTCTGCGACATCACCCCCGCCGCCTCCGCGAGCTTCTTCGACGCCTGGAGCTCGGCGTCCGCGTTGATGACGCGGGCGCGCCGCTCGCGGTCGGCCTCGGCCTGGCGGGCCATCGAACGCTTCATCGTCTCCGGCAGCGAGACGTCCTTGATCTCGACACGGTCGATGGTGACGCCCCACTCCACGGCCGGGTTGTCGATCATGAGTTCGAGCCCCTGGTTGAGCTTCTCGCGGTTCGACAGCAGGTCGTCGAGGTCGCTCTTGCCGATGATCGACCGCAGCGAGGTCTGCGCGATCTGCGAGACCGCGAAGCGGTAGTCCTCGACGCGGATGATCGCGGCGGCCGGGTCCACCACCTTGAAGTACACGACCGCGTCCACCCGCACCGTGACGTTGTCCCGGGTGATGCCCTCCTGGGCGGGCACCGGCAGGGTCACGATCTGCATGTTCACCTTGTTCAGCCGGTCGACGAACGGCACGATCATGGTGAACCCGGGCAACCGGACTCCGCTGCGCAGCCGGCCGAACCGCAGCACGACCCCTCTCTCGTACTGCTTGACCACCCTCGCCGCGGCCGCCAGGTACACCGCCCCCGCGGACCCCGCCGCCGCGGCCGCCGTCAGCAGTTCCTCGACCATGACAACAACCCCCTTACGGGTGCGTTAAGCCCAATATCGCACCAAAGGGGGCACCGGGGGAGCCCGGAAGGGTGTCACAGCCAGCCCGCGAACTCCATCAGCAGCTCCCCGTCCTGCCGCCGCCCCGCCGCCAGCGCCCGCGTGCCCGACTCCACGGCCCGGAAGAGCGTCCAGCCGCGCAGCCGCTCGCGGTCCACGTCCAGCGAGTCGGCCAGCCTGCTCACCCGGCGGCGCGCCGCCGAGGCGCCCGAGGCCGTCGCCACCAGGTCCTCCACCCGGTCCCGTACCAGCCGCGCCAGGTCGTACGCCCGCTCGCCCACCACCGGATCCGGGCCCACCGCCAGCCACGGCGCCCGCTCCCCGCCCAGCACCTTGCCCTGCCGGAACGCCCCGTGCAGCAGCAGCTCCTCCGGCGGGGCCGCCACCAGCTCCTCACGGGCGTCGAGCGCGGCCGCCACCAGCCCCGCGGACTCCGCGTCCTCGCCCGCCCGCATGGCCTCCGCCTGCCGCGCCGTCCGCTCGGCCACCGACTCGAAGCCGTGCCCGGCGGGCGGCTCCACCCACAGCCGCCGGACCGTGCCCGCGGCCTCCAGCAGCGCCTTGGCCTCCGGCAGCGAACGCAGCGAGACCTCCGTGTGCAGCCGCTCCAGCAGCAGCCCGGGCCCCTCGGCGTCGAGGAGCCGTACCGCACCCCAGCCGTTCCAGTGCGCGAGCGCGGCCCGCTCCAGCTCCGGCGCGGCGAACGGCGGCGCGACCTTGAGCGCGGCCGGCTCCCCGGACCGCTGCCGTACGAGGACGACGACGCCGCTGCGCCCGCCCGGGACGACGACCCGCTCGACCGCCAGCTCCCGCCGGGCCAGCGCGTCCGCCACGATCCCCGGGACCCGGCCCAGCCAGTCCCGCGCGGCCGCATCCCCGTACACCTCGCCGAGCGCCCGCACCAGTCGCTGCGGCGGTTCGAAAGCCATGCGTGCGTTGTTCCCCTTCACCCAACCCCGACTCACTGTCTCATTGGTCGCGTTCCGCTTCGCTACCGCTGCGGGCAGGTGCCGCCCTCGTACCTCGGGCGACCCCTACCCTCCGCTACAGCTCAGCTCAGCTGCTGGCTCGCGCGCTCGGCGAGACCGGGAAAGGCTACGCCGCTCCCTCGCCACCGCACCGCCCGCACCGCCGCCTCCCGCAGCGCGCCCGCCGCCTCGCGCCGCAGCGGGCCCTCGGAGGCCCGCACCAGGTCCGCGTAGACACCCGCCACCCGGTCCTCCAGCTCGGCGGCGAGCCGTACGGCCGCGGCCGCGTCCGGCACCGGGAACGGCAGGGCGTACCCCGCGGCCGCGGCGGCAGGCCTCCCGCCCAGGTCGCGTACGGTACGCGCCAGCGCGTCGCGGCGGGCGCGGTGTGCGGCGTACGCGGCGGTCGCCTCGGCCCGGCGCTCCCCGCCGACCCGGGCGCCGACGACCCCGTACCCGTACACCGCCGCGTGCTCGGCGGCGAGTGCCGCCTGGACGGCGTCCAGGGCGCTCATGATCGGCTCCTCTCGTGCCCCGGCCCTAGGGGGCGTCTTGTCGATCTTGCCGGGCTCGCGGCGTCTGGCACCGTGCCTCCCCGCGTTGTCGTCGGTCGCCAATGGCCCCCGTAGCCCTTCGGGCGACGGGGGAGGCTCCCTCCTCCGCCTTGCGATCCGTCCCCTCGGCCCCAAGGGGCCTGGGGAGACCCCATGCACCAGACGCCGCTCCCTGATCCGGCCTGATCGACAAGACGCCCCCTAGGCGCCGGCGGTCAGCAGGTACGCGTGCGCGGCGGCCGCCGCGGCGACGGACGCGAGCAGCCGCGCGTACTCCGGCGGGGCGTCCGGCAGCGCGGCGGTGTGCGCGTCCGCGGCGCGGCGGGCGGCCGCGGCCAGCTCCGCCAGCGCGGCGCCGGGGTCGGGCGGCACCGGCGTCCGCGAGGGGCTCGGCGCGGCGGCGGTGGAGGCCGCGGGCGGGGCCGCGGCCTCGGTGCCCCTCGGCGTCGGGGACGCCGCCCGGCGCGTGCCGTCCTCCGCGAGCGCGGCCGTGTGCGCGGCGACCGCCGCCCGCAGCGGGAACAGCCGGGGGCCCAGCGAGGGGTGCGCGGCGAGGACCGCGTCGTACCGCCCGAGCAGCGCGGCGCTCACCGCGGAGGAGCGGGCGCGCAGCCGCGCCTCCTCGCGCGCCGCGCGGTCGGCCGCCGACGCCGAACGGCCGGAGCCGCCGCCGTCGGACGAGCAACCGGCCGTCCACAGCCCCGTCGTGACCGCCGCGCCCGTCGCGATGAGCGCACGCCTGCGTGTCGTACCCCTGCGCCCCACGCGTCTCTCCCATCGGCCGCCGGCGAAGATCATCGCAGGCGAGCGTACCCGCGGGTCCGGTGAGGTGGACGGCAACACCCCCCGCGACCGGATACCCTTTGCTCTGACACGCGACGATCCCACAACAGCACACGCGGCCGAGGAGTCACCCGGATGAGCACCACCCAGAGCGAAAGGCTGCGCGGGCTGCTGGAACCGCTCGTCAGCGCCCAGGGTCTGGATCTGGAAGAGATCGAGGTGTCCCGGGCCGGCCGCCGCCGGATGCTCCGGATCGTCGTGGACTCGGACGAGGGCGTGGAGCTCGACGCCTGCGCCGAACTGAGCCGCTCCATCTCCGACAAGCTCGACGAGACGGACGCGATGGGCGACGAGGAGTACGTCCTCGAAGTGAGCTCGCCGGGCGCCGACCGCCCGCTGACCGAGCACCGCCACTACGTACGCGCCACCGGCCGCCTGGTCAGGCTGCAGCTGACCGCCCAAGGGGCAGAGGGAGCTGGCGACCTGGTGGCCCGCATCCTCTCCGTGGACGACGAGGGCCTCGATCTCGAGGTGCCGGGTGTGAAGGGGCGCAAGCCCACCGCCCGCCGCGTGGAGTTCCCGGACATCGCGAAGGCGCGCGTGGAGATCGAGTTCAACCGCAAGGACAAGAAGGAAGAGGAGGCGTAGCCGTGGACATCGACGTGAAGCTCCTGAGGGGCTTGGCACAGGAGAAGGAGATTCCCTTCGACCTGCTGGTCGAGGCGATCGAGTCGGCCCTCCTCATCGCCTACCACCGCACCGAGGGAGCCCGCCGCCACGCCCGTGCCGTGCTCGACCGGCAGACCGGTCACGTGACGGTGTGGGCGAAGGAGGACCCGGCCGACCTGGAGGAGGGGCAGGAGCCCAAGGAGTTCGACGACACCCCGTCGGACTTCGGCCGGATCGCCGCGAGCACCGCCCGCCAGGTCATCCAGCAGCGCCTGCGCGACGCCGAGAACGACGTGACGTTCGGCGAGTACGCCCGCCGCGAGGGCGACATCGTCGCCGGCATGGTGCAGCAGGGCAAGGACCCGAAGAACGTCCTGGTCAAGCTGGACGACAAGCTGGAAGCCATCCTGCCGGTGCAGGAGCAGGTGCCGGGCGAGGAGTACACGCACGGCCTGCGGCTGCGCACGTACGTCGTCCGCGTCGCCAAGGGCGTGCGCGGCCCGTCCGTCACCCTTTCGCGTACGCACCCCAATCTGGTGAAGAAGCTCTTCGCGCTGGAGGTCCCGGAGATCGCCGACGGTTCCGTCGAGATCGCCGCGATCGCCCGTGAGGCCGGTCACCGTACGAAGATCGCCGTGCGGTCCACCCGTTCGGGTCTCAACGCCAAGGGCGCCTGCATCGGCCCGATGGGCAGCCGGGTGCGCAACGTCATGGCCGAGCTGCTCGGCGAGAAGATCGACATCGTCGACTGGTCGGACGACCCGGCCGAGATGGTGGCGAACGCACTCTCGCCCGCGCGCGTCTCCAAGGTGGAGATCGTCGACATGGCCGCCCGCTCCGCGCGGGTGACCGTGCCCGACTACCAGCTGTCCCTGGCGATCGGCAAGGAGGGGCAGAACGCCCGCCTCGCCGCCCGCCTCACCGGCTGGCGCATCGACATCCGCCCCGACACGGAGCAGACCCCCGAGCAGGACTGAGCAGGGCTGAGCTGCGGCTCGGGCTCCCAGGGAATAGATCGCGCCGTGGTCACGTTGTGCCACAGCGAGATCACGACAACAACCGTTCGATTTTTGCCCCAAAGGGGTGAGGTCGGTGCGGGGAGGTAGACTTAAGCGTGTCTGGCCGGACGCATGCCCGCGCATGCCCTGAGCGAACCTGTGTGGGATGCCGGGAGCGGGCGGCCAAGCGTGAACTGCTGCGCATCGTGGTGATCGAGGGCGCCTGCGCCCCCGATCCACGCGGTACGCTGCCCGGCCGGGGTGCATACGTGCATCCCGCCTCGGTCTGTCTCGACCTGGCGGTCCGCCGGAGGGCGTTCCCCAGGGCCTTCAAGGTCCAGGGACCGCTCGAAACGGCGAACGTCCGCCAGTACGTCGAGCAGTCGGCACCGTAAGAAAGAAGTACGGCACGGAACACCGTGCGGTCAGGTACCTCGCGAGTCTGGAAGTAGGTCGAGATTGCGATGAGCACTCGATGAGTACGCGATGAGTACGCCCATGAAGTAGCGACGGTCCGGCGGTAACCCGGACCTAAAAGGAGCGAAGTGGCTAAGGTCCGGGTATACGAACTCGCCAAGGAGTTCGGTGTAGAGAGCAAGGTCGTCATGGCCAAGCTCCAGGAACTCGGTGAATTCGTCCGTTCGGCGTCTTCGACCATCGAAGCGCCGGTTGTACGCAAGTTGACTGACGCGCTGCAGGGGCCCGGCGGCAACGCCGGCAAGTCCGCAGCCAAGCCCGGCGCGCCCCGCAAGGCCGCGCCTGCCAAGCCTTCCCCCGCGGCGCCGAGCCGCACCGAAGGCACCTCCGCCGCCCCCGCGCCCTCCCCGGCGCAGGCGGCTCGTCCCGCTGCCCCGAAGCCCGGCGCCCCCGCGCCGAAGCCCGCGGCGGCCGAGAAGCCCTCGACGCCGGCCCCCGGCCCGCGTCCCGCCCCGGGTCCGAAGCCGGCCCCCGCGGCGCCCAAGCCGGCGCCCGCGTCCCCGGCTCCGTCCAACCCGGAGTTCACCGCGCCTCCGTCGGCTCCGGCCGCCGGTCAGCGCCCCGGTGGTGCCACCCCCGGTCCCCGTCCGGCCGCACGGCCCGGCCAGGGCTCCGGTCAGGGCGGTGCCCGTCCCGGCGCCCCGCGCCCCGGTGGCGAGCGCCAGGCCCCGCGTCCGGGCGGTGCCCGTCCCGCGGGTCCGCGTCCGGGCAACAACCCCTTCACCTCCGGTGGCTCGACCGGCATGGCGCGCCCGCAGGCGCCCCGTCCCGGTGGTGCCCCGCGTCCGGGTGCCGGTGCGCCCGGCGCCGGTGGTCCGCGTCCGCAGGGCGCCGGTCAGGGCGGTCCCCGTCCGCAGGCCGGTCCCGGTGGCCCGCGTCCCACGCCCGGCTCCATGCCGCGTCCCCAGGCCCCGCGCCCGGGTGGCGGCCCCGCCGGTAACCGCCCGAACCCGGGCATGATGCCGCAGCGTCCGGCCGCCGGCCCGCGTCCGGGCCCCGGTGGCGCCGGTCGCGGTCCCGCGGGCGGTGCCCGTCCGGGTGGCGGCGGCGGTCGTCCCGGCTTCGCCGGTCGTCCCGCCGGTCCCGGTGGTGGCGGCGGCGGCTTCGCCGGCCGTCCCGGTGGCGGTGGCGGCGGCGGTCGTCCCGGCGGTCCGGGTGGCGGCGGCTTCGGTGGCGGCGGTGGCCGTCCCGGCTTCGCCGGCCGTCCCGGCGGTCCCGGTGGCCGTGGTGGCACGCAGGGCGCCTTCGGCCGTCCCGGCGGTCCCGCGCGTCGCGGTCGCAAGTCGAAGCGGCAGAGGCGCCAGGAGTACGAGGCCATGCAGGCCCCGTCGGTCGGCGGCGTGATGCTGCCTCGCGGCAACGGCGAGACCGTTCGCCTGTCGCGCGGTGCGTCCCTCACCGACTTCGCGGAGAAGATCAACGCCAACCCGGCGTCGCTCGTCGCGGTCATGATGAACCTCGGCGAGATGGTCACCGCCACGCAGTCCGTCTCCGACGAGACGCTGCAGCTCCTCGGCGACGAGATGAACTACACGGTTCAGATCGTCTCCCCGGAGGAGGAGGACCGCGAGCTGCTCGAGTCCTTCGACCTCGAGTGGGGCGAGGACGAGGGTGGCGAGGAGTACCTCGCGCCGCGTCCGCCGGTCGTGACCGTCATGGGTCACGTCGACCACGGTAAGACGCGACTGCTGGACGCGATCCGCAAGACGAACGTCGTTGCGGGCGAGGCCGGCGGCATCACCCAGCACATCGGTGCGTACCAGGTCGCGACCCAGGTCAACGACGAAGAGCGCAAGATCACCTTCATCGACACCCCGGGTCACGAGGCGTTCACCGCCATGCGTGCCCGTGGTGCCAAGTCCACCGACATCGCGATCCTCGTGGTGGCGGCGAACGACGGTGTGATGCCCCAGACGATCGAGGCGCTGAACCACGCCAAGGCGGCCGACGTGCCGATCGTGGTCGCGGTCAACAAGATCGACGTCGAGGGCGCGGACCCGGTCAAGGTGCGCGGTCAGCTGACCGAGTACGGCCTGGTGGCCGAGGAGTACGGCGGCGACACCATGTTCGTCGACATCTCCGCCAAGCAGGGTCTGCACATCGACTCGCTGCTGGAGGCCGTGATCCTCACGGCCGACGCCTCGCTCGACCTGCGGGCCAACCCGGAGCAGGACGCGCAGGGCATCGCCATCGAGTCGCACCTCGACCGTGGCCGCGGCGCCGTCGCGACCGTCCTGGTCCAGCGCGGCACCCTGCGGGTCGGCGACACCATGGTGGTCGGCGACGCGTACGGCCGCGTCCGGGCGATGCTCGACGACAAGGGCAACAACGTCGAGGAAGCGGGTCCGTCGACCCCCGTCCTGGTCCTGGGTCTCACCAACGTCCCGGGTGCCGGCGACAACTTCCTCGTCGTCGACGAGGACCGCACGGCCCGCCAGATCGCCGAGAAGCGCGCGGCGCGTGAGCGCAACGCCGCCTTCGCCAAGCGCACCCGCCGGGTGTCCCTCGAGGACCTCGACAAGGTGCTCAAGGCCGGCCAGATCCAGGAGCTCAACCTCATCATCAAGGGTGACGCTTCCGGTTCGGTCGAGGCGCTCGAGTCGTCCCTGCTCCAGCTGGACGTCGGCGAAGAGGTCGACATCCGCGTCCTGCACCGCGGTGTCGGTGCGGTCACGGAGTCGGACATCGACCTGGCCATGGGCTCCGACGCCATCGTCATCGGCTTCAACGTCCGCGCGGCCGGCCGTGCCGCGCAGATGGCGGAGCGCGAGGGCGTCGACGTCCGGTACTACTCGGTGATCTACCAGGCCATCGAGGAGATCGAGGCGGCCCTCAAGGGCATGCTCAAGCCGGAGTACGAAGAGGTCGAGCTCGGTACGGCGGAGATCCGCGAGGTCTTCCGCTCGTCCAAGCTGGGCAACATCGCGGGTGTGCTCATCCGCTCCGGCGAGGTCAAGCGCAACACCAAGGCGCGCCTCATCCGCGACGGCAAGGTCATCGCGGAGAACCTCAACATCGAGGGTCTGCGTCGCTTCAAGGACGACGTCACCGAGATCCGCGAAGGCTTCGAGGGTGGTATCAACCTCGGAAACTTCAACGACATCAAGGTCGACGACGTCATCGCGACGTACGAGATGCGCGAGAAGCCGCGCGCCTGATCACAGGAGCGGTGAGCCGGGGCCGGTCGGCGGAGGAATATCCGTCGATCGGCCCCGGCCGTTCCGTGTACGGTTCTTGTGTCCCTGCCAAGTGACAACTGGACGGCAGGGCCATCGAACCCGAACCGGCGGGACATCCGGACATACATGTATGTGGGGACTCTGTCCTTCGACCTGCTCCTCGGCGACGTACGGTCGTTGAAGGAGAAGCGCTCCGTCGTCCGCCCGATCGTCGCCGAGCTCCAGCGCAAGTACGCGGTGAGCGTGGCCGAGACCGGGGGCCAGAACCTCCACCGCAGGGCCGAGATCGGCCTGGCGATGGTCTCCGGGGACGTCGGGCATCTCACGGAGGTACTGGACCGGTGCGAGCGCTTGGTCGCCGCCCGGCCCGAGGTGGAGCTGCTGTCCGTACGGCGGCGGCTGCACACCGACGAAGACTGATCGTGCAAAGGGCGCCAGACGTGCGGGACGACACCGTACGGCGCAGATAAGAGGAGACGGACCAGTGGCCGACAACGCGCGGGCGAAGAAGCTGGCGGACCTGATCCGGGAGGTGGTGGCACAGAAGCTCCAGCGCGGGATCAAGGACCCGCGGCTCGGAACGCATGTGACCATCACCGACACCCGGGTCACGGGGGACCTGCGGGAGGCGACCGTCTTCTACACCGTGTACGGCGACGAAGAGGACCGCAAGGCCGCCGCCGCGGGCCTGGAGAGCGCCAAGGGCGTCCTGCGGTCCGCCGTCGGCGCGGCGGCGGGCACCAAGTTCACGCCGACGCTGACCTTCGTGGCGGACGCCCTCCCCGAGACCGCCAAGACCATCGAGGACCTGCTGGAGGTGGCCCGCGCCTCGGACGCCAAGGTGCGCGAGGCGGCTTCCAGCGCCGCGTACGCGGGCGAGCCGGACCCCTACCGCAAGCCGGGCGACGACGAGGACGAGGACGCCGCCACCGAATGAGCCAGCACACCACGACGCCGGACGGCCTTGTCATCGTCGACAAGCCGTCCGGCTTCACTTCGCACGACGTCGTCGCCAAGATGCGCGGGATCGCCAAGACCCGCCGCGTCGGACACGCGGGGACGCTCGACCCGATGGCCACCGGGGTCCTCGTCCTCGGCGTCCAGAAGGCCACCAAGCTCCTCGGTCACCTCGCGCTGACCGAGAAGGAGTACCTGGGCACCATCCGCCTCGGGCAGAACACGATCACCGACGACGCCGAGGGCGAGATCACCTCGTCCACCGACGCGTCCGCGGTCACCCGTGAGGCGGTCGACGCCGAGGTGGCCAAGCTGACCGGCGCCATCATGCAGGTGCCGTCCAAGGTCAGCGCCATCAAGATCGACGGCAAGCGGTCGTACGCGCGCGTGCGCGGCGGCGAGGAGTTCGACATCCCGGCCCGGCCGGTGACGGTCTCCTCCTTCCAGGTGTACGACATGCGGGAGGCGGTGGCGGAGGACGGAATGCCGGTCGTGGACCTCGTCGTCTCGGTCGTCTGCTCCTCCGGTACGTACATCCGCGCCCTCGCCCGCGACCTGGGCGCCGGGCTGGGTGTCGGCGGCCATCTCACGGCGCTGCGGCGCACCCGCGTGGGCCCGTACAAGCTGGACACGGCGCGCACGCTCGACCAGCTCCAGGAGGAGCTGACCGTGATGCCGATCGCCGAGGCGGCGGCCGCGGCGTTCCCGCGCTGGGACGTGGACGAGCGACGGGCGAAGCTGCTGCTCAACGGCGTACGGATCGACATGCCGGCGTTCGAGGCGGCGCCGGTGGCGGTGTTCGGGCCCGACGGCCGGTTCCTCGCGCTGGTGGAGGAGAAGGGCGGCAAGGCGAAGAGCCTCGCGGTCTTCGCCTGACACCCTCGCCCCCGGTGTTTCACCCACTTGGCGAGGCGCTCGAAGTGAACACGGGGGGCACCCGGGGGCGCGTTTGCCGCGCGTTCTTCTCGCGGTGATCATCGCCGTCCTACCGTCGAGCCATGGAACGCGGGGACGGTGCGACGCTCGTACACATCTGTGACGCGGGAGGCCGGCCACGCGGCACCGGCTTCGTCGCGGACGACCTGGGCACGGTCGTGACCAGCCATGAGGCCGTCGACGGCCTGAGGCGCGTCGTGCTGCTCGGGCCCGGCGGCCGGACGTGCGTCGCCGAGGCCGACGCCATCACACCGCTGCCGGGCGCCGCGCTCGCCCTCGTACGCGGCGCGGGGCTCGGCGCCCGCCCCCTGCCGCTGGCCGACCGCCCGGGTGTCGAGCCCGGCACGTACGTACGGATCGCCGCGGGCGGCTGGCGCCAGGCGCGGGTCCTCGGGCCCGCCGACGTCACCTACACCGCCACCGACCGGTTCCACCGGCTCGGCGGCGTCCTGGAGCTCGCCGTCGGCACCGAGGGCAGCGAGGCGCTGCGCCGGGGCGGCGAGGCCGCGGGCGGGCCCGTCCTCGACGCCGCGACCGGCGCCGTACTCGGCGTCCTGGCCACCGCGCTCCACGCCGAGCGGCGCGCGGCCGGCTTCGCCGTCCCCCTGGCGGCGATGGCCGCCCGCGACCCCGCGGGGCCGCTCGCCGCCCTGCTGCGGCGCAGCGCCGCCACCGTCCCGGCGTACGGGCGCGACCTCAACCCGGCGGGCGTGCTGGAGCTGGCCGCCGCCTCCGGAGACCCGGACTCCGGCGGCAGCGCCTGGCCGGAGCCGGTCGAGCGGGCCGAGGCAGCCCGGGCGTACGAGCTCTTCGCCGCCTCGCCGGACGCGCTGCTGCTGGGGCTGGTCGGCGAGCCCGGCAGCGGGCGCACCACCGAACTCGCGGCCCTGGCCGCGCGCCGCGCCCGGGGCGCCGAGCCCGCGCCCAGCGTGTGGGTGCGCGCCGCCGACCTCCGGCCGGACGACACCTCGGTGGCGGACGGGCTCGCGCGGGCCCTGCGGCGCGCCGCCCGGGCCGTCGCCGCGAGCGGGCGGCCGGGCCTGTGGGACGACTCCGCCGCCGCCACGCCCGAGCGGGTGGCGGCGCTCGCCCGCACGGCGGGCCACCCCCTGCTCGTCCTCCTGGACACCCCCGACGAGCCGACGCCCGCCTGGACCGCGGGGACGGCGGCCTGGCTGCGTGCGCACGGCGCCCGGCTCGCGGTCGCCTGCCGCCCCGAGCAGTGGGAGCACGCCCGTGCGCCCTACCCGGCGGGAGAGGTGCGGTGCGTGCGCCTCGGCGACCTGACCGAGCGGGAGGCGCGCTGGGCGCGCGCCCGGTACGGGCTGCCCGCGGACGCCGTCGCGGACGCCGACGCCCGGCACCCGCTGGCGCTGCGGCTGCTCGCCGAGGTGCGGGAGGCGATGGGCGGCGGCGCGGTCGCGGGGGCCCGGCGAGACGAGATCTTCGCCGCGTACCTCGACCTCGTGTGCCTGCGCGTCGCGGTCCGGGTCGCGGACGCCTCCCGCCCGCCGGTGAGCGGCATCGGGGTGCGGCGGCTCGCGGCGCGGGTGGCGGGGCGGGTCCACGAGGTGGCGCGGCGCTGCCCGGACCCGGAGGTGGACCGGGCGGTGTTCGAGGAGCTCTTCCCCTGGAAGGGCGGCTGGGCGTCCGCGGTCCTCGCCGAGGGCCTCCTCGTCCCGGTGGGCTCCGGCTACCGCTTCGGCCACGAGGAGCTGGGGGAGTGGCTCCGGGCCGCACACCTGGACCTGGACGCGGCGCTGCGGGCGCCCGGCTGCGAGGCCCGTACGGCGGGCCTGGCGGCGCGGGCCCTGCTCGCGCTTCCGGACGCCCGGGGGTACGTGGGGGCGCTGCGGGAGCTGGCGGACCGGATCGCGGAGGCGCCCGCCGACGGGCCACATGAGGGCGCCGCCGCGCCGGGGCGTCCGTTCGGGCCCGACTTCTGGGTGCGGCTGCGGATCGGTGAGGACGAGCGCCTCGACCTGCTGCGGCGCCTGGTCCCGGCGGACGGCCCGCCCGGGGGGCCGGGAGGCCCGCGGTTCCTCGACGCAGCCGCCGCGCGGCTCGTGGCCGACCCGCGGGGCGTGCAGCCGCTGCTGTGCCGCTGGTTCACCGACGAGCGGCCCGTGCCCGACGAGCGGCCCGTGGCCGCCGAGCCCGGCTCCCGGACGCGGTCCGTGCGGCTCACCGTCGCCGGGGCCGCGCAGGCGCTGCTGTACGCGCACCGGGGCCCGGCCGTTGACGACCTGTGCGAGGCGCTCGTCACCACCGCCCACCCGCGCGCCCGACAGCTGCTCGCCGCCCTCGCCGAGGACGAGCCGTCCGCGCTGTGCCGCGCCGTCGACCGCTGGGCCCACGACGACGCACGCCCCGCCCGCCGTGCCGCCGCCGCCACGTACGGCCGGCTCGTCGCCGCGCACGCCACCGCCGCAGCCGACCGCGAGCTGCTGCGGTACGCCGCCCTCGCGCTGCTCGCCCGCCCCGGCGACCCCGCCCTCCACGAGGCGGCCCTCGACCTGCTGGCACGCGAGCCGCGCGGGCCGGGCCTGCCGGGCGAACCGGAGGCGCTGCTGCGGGCCGCCGCGCTGGGCGCGGAGCGGTGGCCGGAGGAGCGCGTGCGGGAGCTGGTGCGGCGCGCGGGCGCCCTCTCGGTGCGTACCCCCGAGGGCGCGACCCGCTTCGATGGGCACCTCGTCCAGCTCGCCCGCCAGGTGCCCGGCTTCGCGGCGCTGGTCACGGGATGGCTGGCCCGGGACCCGGAGGAGTGGGTGTTCCTGGTGGGGCCGAGCGCGCGGCGCACGGTCGAAGGGCTCGTCACCCCGATGCCGATGCGGGCGGGAAGCCATCGGCATGGCAGTCTTAGACCTGCGTAATCCGTCAATGACGTACACAGGTTCGGGCGAGGAGCGGTCACAGTGCAGCGCTGGCGTGGCTTGGAGGACATCCCCCAGGACTGGGGGCGCAGCGTCGTCACCATCGGCTCCTACGACGGGGTCCACCGCGGGCACCAGCTGATCATCGGGCGCGCGGTCGAGCGGGCGCGCGAGCTCGGCGTCCCGTCCGTCGTGGTCACCTTCGACCCGCACCCCTCCGAGGTCGTCCGCCCCGGCAGCCACCCGCCGCTGCTCGCGCCGCACCACCGGCGCGCCGAACTGATGGAGGGGCTCGGCGTCGACGCCGTACTCGTCCTGCCGTTCACGGCCGAGTTCTCGCAGCTGTCGCCGGCCGACTTCATCGTGAAGGTCCTCGTCGACAAGCTGCACGCCCGCGCGGTCATCGAGGGCCCGAACTTCCGCTTCGGGCACCGGGCCGCCGGCGACGTCGCCTACCTCGCCGAGCTGGGCTCCACGTACGACTACGAGGTCGAGGTCGTCGACCTGTTCGTCAGCGGCGAGGCGGGCGGCGGCGAGCCGTTCTCCTCCACGCTGGCGCGCCGCCTGATCGCCGCCGGCGACATCGAGGGCGCCGCAGAGATCCTCGGCCGCCCGCACCGCGTCGAGGGCGTGGTGGTGCGCGGCGCGCAGCGCGGCCGGGAGCTCGGCTACCCCACCGCCAACGTCGAGACCCTCCCGCACACCGCGATCCCCGCCGACGGCGTCTACGCCGGCTGGCTCGTCGTGGGGGAGGAGCGCATGCCGGCGGCGATCTCCGTCGGCACGAACCCCCAGTTCAACGGCACCGAGCGGACGGTCGAGGCGTACGCGATCGACCGCGTCGGCCTGGACCTGTACGGGCTCCACGTGGCCGTCGACTTCCTGGCGTACGTGCGCGGCCAGGCAAAGTTCGGCTCCATCGAGGAGCTGCTGGAGGCCATCGCGGCGGACGTGGAGCGCTGCCGCGAGCTGACGTCGGCGCACGACGGCGCCCCGGCCGCGTAGCACTGCGCGCGGCCCGGGCAGTCAGCCGTCGGCCGCCCAGTGGCACGCCGCCCCACGCCCGCGCCCCGGCAGGACCGGCAGGTCCCGGGTCCGGCAGGTCTCCGCGAGGCCGGGGCGCGCGGTCTCCGGTGAGGCCAGGACCGGGCAGCGGGCGTGGAAGCGGCAGCCGGGCGGGATGCGGGCGGGGTCCGGGGGCTCGCCCGTGAGGAGCACCGGCTCGCCGGGGGACTCCGGCAGGACGGACAGCAGGGCGCGGGTGTAGGGGTGGCGGGGGGCCGACAGCACCTCCTCGACCGGGCCCGTCTCGACGACACGCCCCAGGTACATCACCGCCACCCGGTCCGCGATGTTCCACGCCAGCCCCAGGTCGTGCGTGACGACGAGCGCGGAGAGGCCCAGCTCGTCCCGGAGGCGCAGCAGCAGCGCCAGGATCTCCCCGCGTACCGAGGCGTCGAGCGAGGCGACCGGCTCGTCGGCGACGATGAGCTCGGGCTCCAGGACCAGCGCCCCGGCGATGACCACGCGCTGCCGCTGACCACCGGACAACTCGTGGGGGTAGCGCAGGAAGAACCGCTCCGGCGGCCGCAGCCCGGCCCGGGCGAGCGCCGAGGCGACGGCGGCCCGCTCGTCACCGCCGTACCCGTGGATCCGCAGGCCCTCGGCGACCGCCTCGTACACCGTGTGCCGGGGGTTGAGCGAGCCGCTCGGGTCCTGGAGGACCAGCTGGACGCGGCGCCGGTACGCCTTGAGGGCCGCGCCGTGGTACTCCAGCGGCGCTCCGGCGAAGGTGACGGAGCCGGACGCCGGCCGGACCAGGCCGAGCAGGGAGCGCGCCAGCGTCGTCTTGCCGCAGCCGGACTCGCCGACGAGCGCGACGATCTCGCCGGCGCCGATCTCCAGGTCGACCCCGTCCACCGCACGGGCGGGCGCGCCGCCGCGCCGCCGCCCCGGGAAGGCGACGCGCAGATCCGACACGGAGAGCAGGGTGTTCACGCGGGGCTTCACGCGGGGCTCCCGGCGGGGAAGAGGCAGGCCGAGCGGTGGCCGGGTACCACCTCGACCAGCGGCGGCTCGTGGGTCGCGCACGCCTCCACGGCCACCGGGCAGCGCGGGCGGAAGGCGCACCCCGGCGGCAGCGCGGCCGGGTCCGGCGGGTCGCCCGGCAGGCCGCGCGGGGCGAGCCGGGAGGCCGGGTCGCCGACTCGGGGGAAGGCGGCGGACAGCGCGCGGGCGTACGGATGCCGGGCCGCCGCGTACACGGCGCGCGCCGGGCCCTCCTCGACGACGCGGCCCGCGTACATCACCGCGAGCCGGTCACAGGTGTCGGCCAGCACCGACAGGTCGTGACTGATCATCACCAGGCTGATGCCCTGCTCGGCGACGAGCCGCTCGATCAGCCGCAGGATCTGCGCCTGGATCATCACGTCGAGCGCCGTGGTCGGCTCGTCGGCCACGATCAGCCGGGGCTCGCAGGCCAGCGCCATGGCGATCATCACGCGCTGCCGCTGCCCGCCGGACAGCTCGTGCGGGTACGCCGTGGCCCGCGCGGCCGGCAGCCCCACCTGCTCCAGCAGCTCGGCCACGCGCTCGCGCGCCGTCGCCGCCGTCGCCAGGCGGTGGACGAGGAGGGGCTCGGCGATCTGGTCGCCGACGCGGTGCACGGCGTTGAGCGCGTGCATCGCGCCCTGGAAGACGAGGGACGCCCCTGCCCAGCGGACCGCCCGCAGCCGGCCCCACCCCATGGTCAGGACGTCCTCGCCGTCGAGCAGGATCCGCCCGCCGAGCCGCGCCGACGCGGGCAGCAGCCGCAGCAGGGCCAGCGCGAGCGTGGACTTGCCGCACCCCGACTCGCCCGCGATGCCCAGCTTCTCGCCCGCCGCGAGGGTGAGGCCGACGCCGCGCACGGCGGGCGTGTCCGTCCCGTACGTGACGGTCAGGTCCCTGACGTCGAGCAGGCTCACCGCCCCACCCCCAGCCGGGGATTGAGCACCGACTCGATCGCCCGCCCGCACAGCGTGAAGGCGAGCGCGACGGCCGCGATGGCGATCCCCGGCGGCGCCAGGTACCACCAGTGCCCGGAGGAGACCGCGCCCGCCTCCCGCGCGTCCTGCAGCATGCCGCCCCACGAGACGACGGTGGGGTCGCCGAGCCCGAGGAAGGCGAGCGTCGCCTCGGTCAGGATGGCGGTGGAGATGCCCAGCGTCGTCTGGGCCAGCACGAGCGGCATCACGTTGGGCAGGACGTGGCGGCGCATCACGTGCGCGTGCCCCCCGCCGAGCGCCCTGGCCCGTTCGATGTACGGGCGCGACTCGACGGCGATGGTCTGCGCGCGCACCAGGCGGGCCGTGGTGGGCCAGCTGGTGACGCCGATCGCCAGGATCACCGTCCACACGCTCCGGGACAGGACGGTGGCCAGCACGATCGCGAGCACCAGCGACGGCATCACCAGGAACCAGTCGGTCACGCGCATCAGCACCGTCGCGAACCAGCCGCCGTAATGGCCCGCGACGACCCCGACGAGCGTGCCGATCGCGACGGACAGCGCCGCCGCCAGCAGCCCGACGGCGAGCGACACCCGCGCCCCCTGCACCAGCAGCCCGAGCAGCGACCGCCCGAACTGGTCGGTGCCCAGCGGGAAGCGCGCGCTCGGCGCTTCCAGTGGCATCCCGGGCGCGCGGGTGACGCTCCGCACGTCCCCGCCGACGAGCAACGGCGCGGCCAGCGCGACGAGCCCGATCACGGCGAGGGCACCGAGCCCGTACAGCCCGGCCCGGTGCGTACGGTAACGGCGCCAGAAGCGGGCCAGGGAGTCGCGGCGGCGCAGCCAGGTCAGCGAGGAGGAGCTCATCGGGCCACCCGGGGGTCGAGCAGCGGGTACAGCAGGTCGGCGAGGAGGTTCATCACGATCATCGCCCCGGCGAAGACGACGAACAGGCCCTGGACGAGCGGCAGGTCGGGCACGGACAGCGCCTGGTAGAACAGCCCGCCGAGCCCCGGCCAGGAGAACACGGTCTCGACGAGGATCGAACCGGCCGCCACATGGCCGAGGTTGATGAAGACCATGGTCACCGTGGGCAGGAGCGCGTTCGGCACGGCGTGCCGGCGGCGTACGACGGCGTCGCGGAGCCCCTTCGCCCGCGCGGTCACCAGATAGTCGCCGCCCATCTCGTCGAGCAGCGAGGAGCGCATCACCAGCAGCGTCTGCGCGTACCCGACGGCGACCAGCGTCAGCACCGGCAGCACCATGTGGTGCGCGACGTCGAGGACGTACGCGAACCCCGTCTCGCCGCCCCCGGACTCCATGCCCCCGGTGGGGAAGAGTCCCGGGACGGGCCCGACACCGACGGCGAAGACGATGATGAGCAGCAGCCCGAGCCAGAACGACGGCACGGACCACAGCGCCAGCGCGACCCCGGTGTGCACCCGGTCGGCGAGGCGGCCGTGGCGCCAGGCCGCGCGGGTGCCGAGCCACAGCCCGAGCGCGGAGTAGACGACGACCGCGACACCGGTGAGGAGCAGCGTGGCGGGGAGCCTGCTCGCGATCAGCTCCCCGACGGGGGCGCGGAACTGGTACGACATGCCGAGATCGCCCGTCAGCGCCCTGGCGCAGTACTCCGTGAACTGCTGCCACACCGGCAGGTCGAGCCCGAACTGCCTGCGCAGTGTGGCCATCTGCTCGGCGGAGGTCGGCCGCCCGTGGGTCATGGCCCGGACCGGGTCGCCGGGGATGATCCGGAAGAGGAAGAAACTGGTGACGAGCACGGCGAACAGCGACACCACCGCGCCGCCCAGCTTGCCCGCCAGATGGCGCGGGTACGACGAGACGGCCGTCCGGGAGCGCCCTACGACCGCCCCCGCCCCCGCCCCGGCGCTCGCGCTCGCGGTCGTCATCGGTTACTCACGCTCGTCGGCGGTGGCGCGGCGGCGCACGGCGGCGCAGGCACCGACGGCGGCGAGGACGAGCGCGGCGGGGCCGAGCACGAACCAGACACCCGCCGTCCCGCCCGAGTCCCCGCCGGCCCGGCGCGCGGCCGACGCCGGTTCGGCGGACCACCAGCTCCAGTAACCGTCCTGACCCCAGATGTTGCCGGCGGCCTCCGGCATCGTCGTGATCGACCGGATGTGGTCGGTGCGGTACGCCTCGACCGCGTTCGGGTACGCCATGACGTTCATGTACCCGGTGTCGTACAGCCGTGCCTGCGCCTGCTTGACCAGCTCCGCCCGCTTGGCGGGGTCGTACTCGCCCGTCTGGCGGGCGTACAGCTCGTCGTACGCGCGGTCGCAGATGAAGTTGTCGGTGGCGCCGGTGTCGGCGGGGGTCGCCGGGAGCGCCGCGCAGGTGTGGATGGAGAGGACGAAGTCGGGGTCGGGATTGACCGACCAGCCGTCGAAAGCGAGGTCGTAGTCGCCCTTGAGCCAGGGGTCGGAGACATTGTCCAGGCAGTCCACCTTCAGTCCGATGCCCAGCTTGGACCACCACTCCTGGAGGTAGGTGGCGACCGCCTTGTCGTTGGGGTCGGTGGCGTGGCACAGGATCCGGAAGTCGAGCGGTCTGCCGTCCTTGCCGGCGCGCTTGCCCGCGGCGTTCTTCCGGTAGCCGGCGGCGTCGAGGATCCGGGCCGCCTGGGCGGGGTCGTACGCGCGCTTCCGCGCGCCCTCGGGCTTCCAGAAGTACGGGGCGAAGCGGGGCGGGATGTAGCCCGCGCCCTCGACGGCGTGGCCCTGGAAGACCTTGTCGACGATCGTCCCGCGGTCGACGGCGAGGAAGAGCGCCTTGCGGACGGCCGGGTCGAGCAGGGCCGGGTGGCCGGTGCCGAACCTCTTGCCGTTCTTCGCCCGCGCGCCCGGGTTGGTGGCCAGGGCGTAGAAGCGGCGGCCGGGCGCGTCGTTCACCTCGATGTGAGGGGCGGAGCGCAGGGACGCGGCCTGGGCGGGGGTGAGGTTCGGTACGAAGGAGACCTCGCCCTTGCGCAGCGCGGCGACGGCGGCGTCCCCGTCCTTGTAGTACCGCAGCACCAGCTCGTCGAACTTCGGCGCCCCGCGCCAGAAGTCCTTGTTCGGCGTGAGCTTCACGTACTGGTCGACCTTGTAGTCCGTGATGAGGTACGGGCCGTTGCCGACGATGGGGAAGCTCTTGTCGTTGTTGAAGGTGGAGAAGTCCTTCACCTTCTCCCAGATGTGCTTCGGCACGATCGGGACGTCGAGGGCGGTCATCGTGGCCTGCGGCTTCTTCAGCTCGATGACGAGGGTGCGGGGGTCGGGCGCGGAGACCCTCTTGAAGTTGGCGGTGAAGCTGCCGTTGGCGGTGGCGGCGTCCGGGTCCGACATCATCCGCCCGAACGTCCAGGCGGCGTCCTCGGCGGTCACCGGTCTGCCGTCGGACCACTTCGCGTCGGAGCGGATGGTGTACGTCCACGTCAGCTTGGACGGCGACGGCGTCCAGGCGGTGGCCAGACCCGGGACGGGGTGGCCGTCCCTGACGTCGTAGTTGGTCAGGTTCTCGTAGGTGAGCCGGTGGAGGGTGGTGGAGACCAGCCGCTGGGCGAGGAAGGGGCTCAGGGAGTCCACGCTCTGGGACACGGCGATGGTGAGGACGTTCTTCGCCGCGTCGTCGGCGTGGGCCGGGGGCGCGTGGAGGGCGGTGGCGGCGACGCCGGAGGCGAGAAGCAGGCGGATGAGGCGGTGCGGAGCCATGGTGACCATGAGCTGACCTCGCGTCGGGTGGCGGGTGGTGGCGCCGGCTGGTGAGCGAGGTGTACCAGCGCCGTAGGGCCGCGTCAACGAGGCGTCAGCACGCGTTGTGCCTGGGGGGAGATACCCGAGGGCCCGCACCGTCACGACGGTGCGGGCCCTCATGGACTTTTAGTGGTCCAGTCCTTCGCCGCCCTACTGCTGAGGGGCCGGCGGTGCCTGCGGAGGCTGCTGCCCGGGCTGCTGCGGTACCTGGTGCTGCGGCGGGTACGGCTGACCCGGCGCCGGCTGCTGCGGTGCGTACGGCTGGCCGGGTGCGGGCTGCTGCCACTGCTGCGGCGGCTGGGCGGGGTACGGCTGACCCGGTGCCGGCTGCTGGGGGGCGTACGGCTGGCCGGGGCCCGGCTGCTGGGGGTGCTGGGGCTGCTGGGGTGCGTACGGCTGGCCCTGCGGCGGATAGGGCTGGCCCTGCTGCGGGTACGGCTGGCCGCCGGGCGCCTGCTGGCCCGGCACCGGCGGAGCCATCTGCGGCGGCATGCCGCCCTGCCCGTCCCCGGTCCACAGGCCCTGCGCCTGCTGCGCCCGGGCGAAGTCCTCGGCGACCATCGCCGAGAGGTTGAAGTAGGCCTCGCGCGTCTTCGGCCGCATCATGTCGAGGTCGACCTCGGCGCCCGCCGCCAGGTGCTCGTCGAACGGCACCACGATCACCCCGCGGCAGCGCGTCTCGAAGTGCTGGACGATGTCCTCGACCTTGATCATCTTGCCGGTCTCGCGCACACCCGAGATCACCGTGATGGACCGCTGCACCAACTCCGCGTACCCGTGCGCCGACAGCCAGTCGAGCGTCGTCGACGCGCTGGAGGCACCGTCCACGGACGGGGTGGAGATGATGATCAGCTGGTCCGCGAGGTCGAGCACCCCGCGCATGGCGCTGTAGAGCAGACCGGTGCCGGAGTCGGTGAGGATGACCGGGTACTGCTTGCCCAGGACCTCGATCGCCCGCCGGTAGTCCTCGTCGTTGAACGTCGTGGAGACGGCCGGGTCCACGTCGTTGGCGATGATCTCCAGACCGGAGGGCGCCTGCGAGGTGAAGCGGCGGATGTCCATGTACGAGTTGAGGTACGGGATCGCCTGGACCAGGTCGCGGATGGTGGCCCCGGTCTCGCGGCGCACGCGGCGGCCGAGCGTACCGGCGTCCGGGTTGGCGTCGATGGCGAGGATCTTGTCCTGCCGCTCGGTGGCGAGCGTGGCGCCCAGCGCGGTGGTCGTGGTCGTCTTGCCGACGCCGCCCTTGAGGGAGATGACGGCGATCCGGTAGCAGGACAGCACCGGCGTACGGATCAGGTCGAGCTTGCGCTGCCGCTCCTGCTCCT
Source organism: Streptomyces sp. NPDC030862 (assembly GCF_055571835.1). Lineage (NCBI taxonomy): Bacteria > Bacillati > Actinomycetota > Actinomycetes > Kitasatosporales > Streptomycetaceae > Streptomyces > Streptomyces sp. NPDC030862. The sequence goes on from NZ_JBVIEN010000002.1 coordinate 827,612, forward strand.
CCTTCTTGCCGCCGAGCTTGAAGCGGGCGGCGGCGGAGGGGTTGCGGCTGGACTTGGCCTTCTGCTTGTTGTTGCGCAGGAGGCGGTCGGACGACAGCTCGACGGCCGCGGTGTAGCCGAGCGGCGCGCCCGGCACCGAGCGCTCCCGCTGGTCGTGCGTGACCGGCGTGGGCCACGCACCGCCGGTGCGCGGGTCGTACGGGGCGCCCTGGGGCTGCTGCGGCTGTTGCTGCTGGGGCTGCGGCTGCTGCTGCGGGGCAGGCTGGCCGGGGTGGGGGAAACCGTAACCGCCCTGCGGGTGCTGGGGCTGGGGCTGGCCGGGCGCGGGTGCCTGCGGGGGCAGAGCGCCGGAGGGAGCGGGCTGCTGCGGCTGCTGCGGGGCGGCCTGGGCCGGGTGCGGGAAGCCGTAACCGCCCTGCGGGTGCTGGGGCTGAGGCTGGTGCTGGCCGGGCGCGGGGACCTGCGGCGGCAGGGCGCCGTAGGGCCCGGGCTGCTGCGGCACGGGCTGGGCGGGCTGCGCGGGGTGCGGGAAGCCGTACCCGCCTTGCGGCGCGGGGGCCTGCGGTTGCGGCTGTGCCTGGGCGGGCTGGGCCGGGTGGGGGAAGCCGTAACCGCCTTGCGGCGCGGGGGCCTGCGGTTGCGGCTGTGCCTGGGCGGGCTGGGCCGGGTGCGGGAAGCCGTAACCGCCCTGCGGCGCCGGGGCGTTCGGCTGCGCGGCCGCCGGGAGGACGGACTGGTCGGCGGTCGGCGCCGGGGCGGGCCACTGCGGGGCCGCGGTCGGCGCGGCCGGCTGGAACGCCGGCGGCAGCGGCGGCAGCGCCGCGCCCTGCGGCGTACCCGGCGCGGGGGCCCACGGCTGGGCCGGCGCGTCGGCGGGCGCCGCGTTCTGGGGCGGGGTGTCCTGCGGCGCGGTGCCCTGCGGTACGGCGTCGGTCACTTCGGCGTCCGCCGGGGCGGCGGCGTCCTCGGGGGCTTGGTCACGCGGCTCGTCGCCGCCCTCGTCAGCGGGGCGCTCGTCGGCGGGGCGCTCGTCGGCCGGGGGCGCGACCTCGGCAGGCGCCTCGGCCGCGGGCTTCTCCTCGGCGTCCGCGTCCGCGTCTGCGTCGTCGGAGGCCGAAGGCGCGGGTGCCCCGGCGATCTCCGGAGCCTCAACGGCCTCAGCGGGCACGGCCTCGGCGGGCTCCGCAGCCTCAGCCGCAGCCGGCTCCTCGGCACGCGCTCCGGCCTCATCCGACGAAGCCGCACCTGACGAAGCCGCATCCGACGGGGCCTCAGCCGACGGAGCCGTACCCGACGCGGCCGCCTCGCGCGCGGCGATCTCGGCCATCTCGCGCTTCAGCGCGGCGGGCGAGAAGCGCATGGTCGCGCCGCTCTCCAGGTCACCGCCCCCGAAGGGCTGCTCGGGCTCGGGCTGGGCAGCAGCCCCCGCCGAAGCCTCCGCCACGGGAGCTTCGGCGGCATCGGCAGCCCCGGAGGCCCCGGCGGCATCGGAAGCACCCGGTGCCCCATCAGCCGCAGACGCCTCAGCCGGAGCAGGCGCGGGAGCCGCGGGAGCAGGCGCCGCAGGGGCGGGCGCGGGCGCGGGGGCCGCGGGCGGCGGCGTCGTCCAGTTCGGCTCGAAACCGCTGCCCGGGGGCAGCCCCGGCACCGCGACCGGCATCGCCCCGCTCGGCGGCGGCGGAGGCGGCGTGTACCCGCCGCTCGCCGCGCCACCGGCGGCACCACCCGACGACGTGTCCGCGGCGTTCTGCGTGTACCAGGCCGGCGGGGTGTAGTCGATGGTGAACTCACCCGTCATCTCGGCGGGATCCGCGTCGGACTCGTCGACGGGAAGGTTCCAGCTCCCGTGGATGTCGTCCCGATCGCCGTTCACTTTGCCTCCTGGTGTGGTCGAGCACCCTTGTGCCGTGGTGGGTGGGGCCACCGTTGACTTCCGATCGGCCCGGCTCTGCGACCCACCCTAATCGTCAACGATGCCGGACCGGCAGGCTCACCCGGAGCCCACCCTCTGTCCCGTACCTCACGCCCTGCCTACTCGTCACGTGAGTGCGGCAGAGCGTGAGATGCGTGGCCGGGAAAATCGGTACAACTGCCCATGAACCAGGAGTGCTCGACAATCACGCGGCGAGGCTCTCACCACATCTCGCCGAAGCCTTCGCGAAGCCCTCACAGACCTGCGCGGCGGCCCCATCGACCCCAACCGCCCCTACGTGATGTCGAACTCGCCGTCCCGCGCCCCGAGGACGAAAGCTCGCCACTCTGCCTCGGTGTACCGCAGCACCGTGTCCGGGTCCAGGGACGAGCGCATCGCGACCGCGCCCCCCGGCAGGTACGCGATCTCGACCCGCTCCTCGTCGGGGCTGGTGCCAGGGGGACCGTGCCACTCGACGCCCGAGATGTCGAGGGCGTACAGCTCTTCCTTCTCCTGTGCGCTGCCCATCGGGGTTCCTTTCTCTCGCGGTGGCCGCGCCGCCCGGCCCGAGTGCCCTGTGGCGGCGCGTGAAGCACCTGTCGCTCCGCGTCACCCTCCCGCATCCTAGGCCAGGTGGGGGACCCCGCAGGGGGCGCTCAGTCCATCCGCCGGGGCATGCCCAGCAGGCCCGACTCCGCGTCCGTCGCGGTCGTCATCACCCAGTTCCGCTCGCGCCCGGAACACCAGAGCGTGACACCGTCCGCCAGCGTGGGCAGGGCCTCCGTCTCGACCTGGGTGAGCCCCAGGATGCGCCCGATCTGCTGCGCCTCCTGCGGCGAGACCCGCTGGACGCCCACGAGCGTGGACGCCCGCATCAACCGGGGCGCCACCGGGCTCAGATACGGCAGCAGCGTCAGGACCGACTGCCACGGCGACGACACCACGCGCCCGCGCGGCGGCCGCATGCCGCAGTCCCGCACCACCACGACCGGACTGCTCACCGTCGCACCCATCGGGGGGACGCGGCCCACCTCGTGCAGGGTGATGCACTCCAGGCCGGCGCCCGCGGTCTGGGCGAGCGAGACCCACTCCTGCGCGCGCCCGGTCTCCACCGCGACCCGCGCGCCCGTGCCCGCCGCGCGCAGCGCCAGCACCTGCGCCGTCCACAGGCCGCCGATCAGCAGCACGTCGTACGGCGTCGAGCGGTGGAAGCCGATCATCTGCGGCCGGCCCTCGCCGTCGTCACCGATGACGACCCCGTCGTCCCCGACCGGCAGGGACAGCGCGCCGAGATGGTCCGCCGCCATGGTGTGGCCGGCGAAGCGCGGGCCGAACAGGCCCCGGAACCCCCGCCCGGAAGCGGACACGGACACGGGTGCGGATGCGGTTGTGGATGCGGATCCGGTACGGGCCATCAGCGGGCACCTCCCAGCGGCAGCGTCGCCAGTACGCCCGGCAACTGCTCACGGTCCAGGCGCTGCAGGCCCACCTTCGCCGACCGTCCGGCCTGCTCCAATGCCCTGCGTACGCCGATCAGTTCAGTGTCGGAGCCGCCGGTGATCCGGACGTGCCCGAGTACGTCCATCGTCCCCTGGCGCAACCCGCGCCGCAGCGTGAAGCTCACGGTCGTCGCGTACGCGGGCACGGCGGTCAGCAGGGACACCAGCTTCGGCAGGGGCGTCGCGCCCCGCCCCAGCTCCGGCCAGCGGCCGACCGCGTACGTCGTGTGCCAGCGGTCGTCGCACCGCCACACCCGCGACGTCTCCGCCGTACGCCGCTGCGGCGCCGCGTCGGGCCGGCCCGCACGAGCGGTCAGCCGCGCGCTGGCGCAAGCCGCCATCGCCACCGTGGAGTTGAGCTCCTCCTGGTCCAGGACCACGGCCTGGAAGCCGGCGCCGGTCATCCGGCTCGCCACATGGTCCGCCGCGCGCACCAGACAGCGCTGGGCGCCCTCGACGCCGCCACCGCGCGCCGCGACCGCCTCCGCGCACAGCTCCGGGTCCAGCTTCACCGCCACCCACGTCATGCGCAGCGCGGGCGCACCGGTCCGCTCCTGCAGCGGTGCGTAGGACCGGCGGGCCACCGACTGCTCCGGCAGGTGCGGCGCCGGCGCCGGGCGCACCTGCTGCACCAACTGCACCGACTCCAGCACGATGTCGTCGACTTCCAGCGCGCTTCCCAGCACGGACAGCGGCAGTGCACGGGCGCCGAACGCCGGGCGCAGCGCACTCCCGCTGGCCTCGATCCGTACCACCGCGGTCAGGAACGTGCCGTCCCCGAGCATGCCGACGGTACGGCGGTTGCGGTCGACGTACGGATAGGGCCGGAAGCCCGGCACGCCCTCCGCGACGACGGCCAGCGAGGGGTCCACGTCCGCCGGCGCCGGCGCGGCGCGACGGTTGCGCGCGCGCAGGGCCATGGCCGCCGACAGCCAGTCCCGCAGCGCCTGACCCCGGCGGCGGACGACGGCGAACACCACCAGCAGGAACGCGACCACACAGGCGGGGATCAGCCAGAACCCACCGAGCGCGACCCCCACCGCGGCCAGCGCGAGCGCCAGTTCCACCAGCATCAGCTGGCGCAGCTGGAAGGGACCCACACGGCTCGTGCGGGACAGGGGGCGCAGGGTGGTGGAGGCCGGGACGGCGTTGCCGCGCCCGGCCGGCTCCGCCGGGGCGTTGCTTCGTTGCCGTCGGGAACTTTCGGGGGCGGCCCTACCGGAGTTACGCCCATTTCGCGCGCGCGTCGCCGTACCCATCGCCGCGTTGCCCCCTCGTGTCCGTAATTACTGAATTCCCATGGGCGTTGACCGGGCGATCACCCTACCTGAGCGGTGGAACGCTGGTGCCAGCAGGCATAGTAGGGGGCGGCACCGACGACAGGTCCCGCTCGACGCATGTGGGAGCCTGGTCGCTCAGCGGGGAGAGGGACAACGGACACATGGCATCACGACGGGACGAACTCAACGCTTACACCTTTGCGAAGCGGAGGCTGGTGGCGCAGTTCGTACAGCCGAATGCGACCGGGTCGGAGGAGGGCGCGCCGCGGCCGCTGCGCGCGGTGCTGCCGGGGGTCATCGTCGGTGTGGTGATCCTCGCGGTCTTCGGGGCCTGGGGCATGTTCAAGCCCGTGGCGCCGCAGGGCTGGGCGACCCCCGGCGAGAACGTGATCATCGCCAGCAAGTCGACCACGCGGTACGTGGTGCTGGAGACCGACAAGAAGAAGCAGCTCCACCCGGTGCTCAACATGTCGTCGGCCAAGCTGCTGCTCAACCCCGACAAGGGCAAGGTCATCAACGTCGACGAGTCGGTGCTCGACAGCGGCAAGATCCCGCACGGCGCCACCCTCGGCATCCCCTACGCCCCGGACCGGCTCCCCGACCCCAAGGAGGCGGGCGCGGTCAAGCGCTGGGCGGTCTGCGAGCGGCCCGGCGAGGGCGGCCGCGCCATCCAGAAGGCGGCGTTCGTCTTCGCGCAGCGCGAGGAGAGCAAGACCGAGGGCGCGAACCGCCTCACCGGCGGCGAGCTGCTGTACGTCGAGGGCCCCGACAAGACCCGCTACGTGGTCGACGCCCAGGGCACCGCGTACCCCGTGGCCGAGAAGGACCAGGAGCTGCTCCTGCGCCAGCTCGTCGGACAGGGGCGCGCCGCCCAGCGGGTGTCCGCCGCGTGGCTGGAGACCCTGCACAAGGGCGACGCCATCGAGTTCCCCACCGTCCCCGGCCAGGTCGGGACGGACGCCGGTATCCCCGGCGACCTCGACCCCGAAGTCAACAAGATCGGCATGGTGCTGACCGCCACCGACGGCACCCGGGAGCAGCAGTACGTCGTCCTCCGCGACCGCGTCGCTCCCGTCTCCGACTTCACGGCCAAGCTGCTGCTCAACAGCCGCCAGTTGGTCGACCTCGACCAGGCGGGCCGTGCCACCTCGGTGAGCGCCGGCGCCTTCCAGCCGGGCGAGGCGTTCGGCGCGGACAAGAAGTGGCCGCGGCTCGCGCCGAAGCCCGTCAACGACGCCGGTACGGAAGAGGGCAGCCGCAACACCGTCTGCAACGTCCTGCGCGAGGTCGACACCGACAACGGCGCCACCACCCTCAGCACCTGGGCGGGCACCGACTTCCCCGCCCCGCTGCCCACCGGCGCCAGCAGCGCCTACGTCACCCCCGGCTCCGGCCAGCTCTTCCGGCAGTTCAAGGGCTCGGAGACCGGCACCGGCTTCCTCTTCCTGGTCACCGACACCGGCCTGCGCTACGCCATGCAGTCCAACGGCGACACCGCCACCGACGACTCCGGCATCGGCTCCTCCGGCGACGAGAAGGAGAAGAAGGCGCGGGCCCAGGAGGCCGCCCAGGCCCAGAACCGGCTCGGCTACAAGGACGTCGACCCCGTCCCCGTACCCGCCGAGTGGTCGGTCTTCCTGCCGACCGGCCCCCGCCTGTCGACCGGCGCCGCGCGCCAGCCGCAGGGCTCCTGAGGGCCGGGGCGAACATGACCTACACCCACCGACGTCTGCTCGCGGCCGCCCCCGCTCTCGTCGCCACCGCGCTGGCCGCCGTCATCCTGCCCGCGCCGCCCGCGGCCGCCGACGACCTCCAGCAGTGCACCTTCCCCGGCAAGAAGTACGAGGGCCGGCCCTGGGCGCTGCAGCGCGTCCTGCTGGACGAACTGTGGAAGCAGTCCACCGGCAAGGGCGTGCGCGTCGCGGTCATCGACACCGGCGTGGACGTCAAGAACCCGCAGCTGACGAAGGCCGTGGACACCGGCAGCGGCATCAACCTGCTGCCCAAGAAGGACGATCAGGGCAAGGAGCTCGAGCGCGGCAAGGAGGACGGCACCACCGACACGGTCGGCCACGGCACCAAGGTCGCCGGCATCATCGCCGCCCGCCCCGCCAAGGGCACCGGCTTCGTCGGCCTCGCGCCCGACGCCACGATCATCCCGATCCAGCAGAACGACGCGGAAGGCCACGGCACGGCCAAGACCCTCGCGGCCGCCATCCGGCACGCGATCGCCGAGAAGGCCGATGTGATCAACATCTCCCAGGACACGGCGAACGCGGTGGAGCCCGCACCCGCGCTCAAGGAGGCCGTGGACGCCGCCCTGGAGAAGGGCATCGTCGTCGTCGCCTCGGCGGGCAACGACGGCCTGGGCGGCAACGTCAAGCGCACCTACCCGGCCTCGTACGAGGGCGTCCTGGCCGTGGCCGCGTCCGACCGCAACAACGAGCGCGCGCAGTTCTCCCAGTCGGGCGACTTCGTGGGCGTCGCCGCCCCGGGCGTCGACATGGTCTCCACGGTGCCGGGCGGCGGCCACTGCGCCGACAACGGCACCAGTTTCTCCGCCCCGTACGTCGCGGGCCTGGCCGCGCTCATCAAGGCCAAGCACAAGGACTGGACGCGCCCGCAGATCGTCGCCCAGATCCAGCAGACCGCCGAGCGCTCCGTGGCCGGCCACGACCGCCTCGTCGGCTGGGGCGTCGTCGACCCGGTCCGCGCCCTGACGGAGGACGACAAGCCCATCGACAAGCCGGTCGCCCACGAGGGCGTCACCCGCGCCGAGGCCCCGACCCCGGCCGAGGTCCACCTCGGCGAAACCCCGGAGGAGCGCAACGCCCGCCTCGCGACGTACGTCGTCGTGGGCGGTGGAGTCCTCGTCGCGGCCATCTCGGGCGGCGCGGTGGCCCTGCGTGACGCACGTCGCAGGGCGAGGCGCGTGTCGTTGCAACCGCACGCCCGTGAAATGGCGTGATCGGTAAGGCGCTTGGGACTGTCATACCCAGTGACTACAGTGACGTGAAGCAGTCAAACAGCAGAAGCAAACGGGGAGGAACGAGCATCGTGCTCGAGGGAATGGTTGACGGGGGCGGCTATGGCAGGTGACCTCGAGCGTGGGGTTGGTGAGCTCAAGAAGTTCCAGCGGGATGTGAACGCCCTCCTGGAGAACCTCCAGGGCGGCGCCGGCGGCAGCTCCAAGATCGCCGAGGAGCGGGTCACCCGCGGCTCCCTCGGCACGGGCATGCAGTTCGCCGAGGCGGACGGCTTCTACACGCAGTACAACCGCGTCCACCAGGCGATCGTCCAGCTCTCCAAGCACCTGAGCGACCAGATCGAGCTCTACAGCATCGCGGTCCACGCGGCGGACGTCGGTTACGACAACGTCGAGGAAGAGCAGCGGCAGCGGTACCACTCGATCCTGGCCCGCCTGGACGAGGAGCGGGACAAGAACCAGCCTCAGGACCAGAAGCCCGAGACCGGCAAGTCCCACCAGGATGGCAACCGCGTCGGCAAGGACCTGGGGTGATGACTGATGAGTGAAGAGAAGAAGCCCACGGAGCAGAAGCCGCCGACTCCCCAGGAGCGGTACGAGCAGGAGCACAAGCAGCAGCAGGCGACCGACACGGCCATCACGGGCCAGCGTGTCGTCACGGACATGGCGCAGAAGGTGCAGGAGACCTTCAGCGGTGTGTTCGGGGGCACCGGCACGAGCCTGTTCGGCAAGACCAGCTTCGAGAACGCGCCGCTGAACGCGATGCTGGACCTGCTCGAGAGCGCCAACCCCGCGGACCTCACCAGCGCCGGCAAGAAGCTGCAGGACGCCACCACGGCGCTCAACGAGGCGGCGAGGAACCTCGACAACTTCGTCAGCAAGACCGAGTGGAAGGGCGAGGGTGCTGAGGAGTTCCGCCGTTACGGCAAGGAACTCGTCACGTACACCTACAAACTGGGGGCGTTCTCCAACGTGACGGGCGCCCAGATGCAGGAGGCCGCCGTCGGCCTCAGCTCCGTGCGCAACTCCAAGCCCCCGCGCGACGGCCGGCTCGTGCAGAAGAAGCCGGACGACTTCGCCCTGCCGGAGCGCACGGAGGACAACCCGGACTACCAGAAGGCCCTGAAGGTCGAGAAGGACCGCCAGGAGGCCATCAACCAGATGAACCGTCTGGCGTCCTTCTACGCGGTCTCGGAAAGCACGCTGGCGTCGCAGGACCCGCCGAAGTTGCCGAAGCCGCTGGGGAGCTCGGCGGTGCCGCCGCCAGCAGGGCAAGTAGACAGTGGCCGTGCCAGGAGGGACGCAGGCTCCGCAGATAACGACCTGTCGCGGACTTCCTCGGCACAGCCCGGCGCGGTGCGCGGGGCGGCCGACAACGCGGGTGACGGCACACCTCGCACAGAAGTCACGGGCAAGCCGGTCGACGTGGTGGGTTCCAACCCCCGCACGGAGATCGACAGCGTCCAGACCCTTCCGCCGCTGACGACGCCCAATACGCCCACTCCGACCGTCCCGGTCACCGGCAACCCGGGGCCGCCCAACGGCGGTCCGCCCTTCCCGGGCTTCGGCCCGCCTGTCCGGCCCACGGCACCGCGGGCCACGGGGATGCCCGGTGTCCCTCGGACCAGTGGTGGCCCGGGCCCCAACACGGTCAGCCGTACCGGCACTCCTGGTAACCCGACCGGGCGCGCCACGGGAACGCCCGGTCGTTCCATGGGCACCCCTGTAACAGGTCACGGTTCGCCTTCACAGGCCACCGGGCGTTCCGGCCAGGCCATGGGTCGCCCGAGCCCCATGGGGACGCCGGCAGGCCAGACGGGTCGCACCGGTGGTCCCAACCAGACGCCGGTGACCGGCCGGCCGACCACGACGGCGCAGGGTACGGCCGGCCGCCAGGGCGGCCCGGGCGCACCCCGAGCGGGCCAGAGCGGCATCGTCGGAGGCACGCCGCAGCGTGCTACCGGCGGGACCACCGGATCGCGCATTCCCAAGGGCACGGTCATCGGCGGGGAGGCAGCGGCCACAGGCCGTCCCTCCGCCGCGAGGCCGAGCCAGTCCGGCGTCATCGGCGCCAACCAGGCGAATGGCGCTGCTCGGCCCACGGGACGCGGCACGCCCAGCGTGAACGGTGTGGTCGGTACGCCGCGTGGTGGTACGGCGGCGGCTCGGCCCGGTGGTGCGGCCATGGGCGCTCGGAGTGGCCAGCGTCAGACCCGTGACGAGGAGCAGGAGCGGAACAACTCCACCCGTCCGGACTACCTGACGGAAGACGAAGAGACGTGGGCAGCCAAGCGACGCAATGCTGTGCCACCGGTGATCGACTAGGCACTCGGAAGGTTCGGAAGTCAGGATGACGCCAGTGATGAGTCAGGTCCGTAAGCACACCGTGCGGCGTGGCCTGCTCTGCGCCGTGGCCGCGGCTGGAGCTTGGTCGGTGGGAATCGGCGGTACCGCCACAGCGGCGACTATCACCGACCCTCAGTCGAGGCAGTGGTACCTGGAGTCGATGCATGCCGATGAGATCTGGAAAACGGCCACCGGCGAAGGCATCAAGGTCGCGGTTATTGACAGTGGTGTCAATCCCTCCACGCCCTCACTCAAGGGGCAAGTGCTGAAGGGCGTGGACTTCACTGGCGTCAAGGGCGAAGCGACCGACGACTTCGATGGACATGGCACGTCGATGGCTGAACTCATTGCAGGCACTGGCAACGGTGGTGGGCTGAAGGGCCTCGCACCAGGGGCCAAGATTATTCCGTACCGGGTATCCGATACCGAGCTTCAGAACAGGGAGAAGGTCAACGCCTTCGACATGCGAGAGGCGATTCGTGCGGCGGCGGACAGTGATGCCCAAATCATCAATGTCTCGATGGCCAGCGATTACTACAATGCCGATATCAGGGATGCGGTCGAGTACGCCCAGAGCAAGGGGAAGCTGCTCTTCGCCGGTGCCGGCAATGGTGCCAAGAAGGGCAATAAGAAGCAGTACCCGGCTGCTTACCCGGAGGCCATCGCTGTCGCCGGCATCGGCCCCGATGGCATGGTGTCCGACTACTCCCAGCACGGCGAGTGGATCGACATCGCGGCTCCCGCCGACGACATCCCCGGCTGGTGTGACACAGCCTTCGACGTCTACTGCGACGGCGACGGCGGAACCAGCTCCGCCACCGCCCTCGCGTCCGCCACCGCCGCCCTGATTTGGTCCAAGCACCCCGACTGGACCGGAAACCAGGTGCTGCGCGTCATGTTCGAGTCCGCCGCGCGCGGCGAAGACTGGAAGCCCGGCTCCGTGAGCACGTACCTCGGCCACGGCGTCGTGCGCCCCAACGCAGCCCTCAACCGGGGGCTCGGAAAGCCGGGTGACCCCAACATCAGCCCGCTGACCAACGAGCGGGTCGGCGGCAAGCCCGGCTCGTCCGCTTCGTCGGCTCCTTCTGCACCAGCTTCGTCACAGGCCCCGAAGGACAAGCCTGCCGATGACGCGGCCATGGCAAGCTCTTCGAGCAAGAAGGCGGACGGCAACGGCCAGTTGGGCCTCATCATCGGCGGAGTCGCAGTCGTGGCCGTCCTCGCGGGCGCGGGCGTCTTCGTGGCCCGTAGGCGGCGTACCGCCTGACGCTGCGGCCGCGTCAGGCCCCCACAGGGGTAACCCACAAGACCATCTCCGCGGACAGCTGAACCGACAGTCCGCGGTGCAATGGAAACCCAAGAAAGGGAGAGCGACACATGGCAGTCCAGAAGGTCGGCGATGCAAGTCTCAAGGACTTCCAGGACGAAATCACCCGGAACTTCGACGACGTCAAGGCGCAGCTGAAGAACCTCCAGGGTGTCATCGACAGCCTCGAAGGCAACTGGAAGGGCATCGGCGCCGGCGCCTTCGACGTCAAGCAGAACGAGATCAACCAGGGCATGGTTCGTATCGCGAAGCTGCTGCTGAACTTCCAGGAAGCGATCCAGGTCACCCGCACGACCGCCGGCAACACCGACGACGAGGTGGAGCAGGCCCTGCGTGGCGTTGACGTGACCGGCGGTTTCTCGGGCGACGCGGGTGCGGAGCGCCGCGCGACGTCGAACATCGCCAGCTACTAAGCGCACAGGTCGTCATCCCGCGACCGCGACCGCGATCAGTACAGAGAACACACGCCTCAATCGGTATTTGGAGGAACCGTGGCACAGTCCAACGACGGCGTGATGGTCGTCACCTACGCCTCGCTCGAGCAGGCGGCATCGACCATCGAGGCCCAGGCGGCCCGCCTGGACGCGTCTCTCGACGCGATCCAGAACAAGATCAGGAGCATCTCCAACACCTTCGAGGGTGAGGCCAAGACCGCCGCGGACGGCGCCCACGCCAAGTGGGACCAGGAGACGCGCGCGATCCACAACGCCCTCAAGGGCATCGCCAAGGCTGTCCGCGAGGCCGGCCCGGCGTACCAGGCTGGCGACCGCAAGGCCGCGAGCCACTTCTAAGTCCCAAGGGCCCGGTGAGGGCCTGAGCGGCACGCAGGACGAGTAGCAGGGTGGGCATGCGCGGGAGATGCCCACCCTCACTCTTTTGTGTGGTTCAGTCGAGGCGCTGTCGTCACAGTGACTGGCTCGCCTCGGGCACGGGGGGAGGCCGAAGGCCGCCTGGTAGAACTGGGCGGTGCCCGCTGAGGAGCTGGCACGGATGACCATCCCGTCCGGCGGCCGCCTCCTCTGACCGCCCCGGCCTTCGCTCTGGAGCCCGCTGTGCCTCTGCGGTCGGGTATCACCCGCCCGATATCCCTGCTCCTGTCGACCGCGGCGCTCACGGCAGGACTCACCGGCTGCTCCCTGATGGCACTCGCCGAGGACTGCGACGGGACCCACGACCAGGTGAAGAAGCTGGCGGCGCTCGACATCCTCGACTCCCGGCCCGCGCGGGCCACCGTCGCCCAGGGCTTCGAGAAGGTGGACGCCGGCTGCTGGGCGGACAGCGGCGATGTCTCGGTGTACGCCAGCCGGACTTACGCCTTCCCCGGCACACAGGCCGAAGTGGCCGCGCACTACCGGACGGCGGCGGTACGGGACGGATGGAACCCGCACCCCGAGGCCTTGCCCGACGACCTGTGCTTCGTGAGGGAGAAGATGGCCCTGCAGATCGTCTTCCTCACCGCCGAACGCCTCGCGGAGGACGGTTACGGAAACCGGCCCGACCTCACCACCGGGGCCGGCTACTCGATCGACATCAACTCGTTCGTGAACAGCGGCGCCGAGGCGGGCTGCTAGGGCCTACCGGCCGAGCCCGCAGCCCCGGCCCTCGGCCGGTCCGGAGACCAGGCCGACCGGAAGATCCACCTGGCGCGCGAGGGGAGCGGCCGGAGCCCCGGCGGCGCCACGCGCATCTGCGCGGCCTAGCGCGGCAGCTTCAGATCCGTGCAGCCGTGTTGCTGAGCGGCCCGCTTGGCGAACGCCATGAGGGCGGCCTTCGCGAATCCCGGGTTGTTGGTCGTGTCCGTTTGCGGCCGGATGCGGAAGATCGCACGGAAACTGTCGTCGGGACAGCGAGCGCTCGCCCAGTAGCTCTCCTCGGAGCCGCCCGCCGGCTCCTCCGCCACGTACGGAGCCCGCGCATGTCGATGAGCCGCGTAGGGGCCGAAGGCGGCCTCCAGGTAGTAGAGCTCTTGACGCCTCATGAAGTTCGCGTCGTCGAGGACGACGCAGACCTCGAGCGGCGCGTCACCACTCGTTGGTGTTTCCACCACCCCCGAGATCAGCTCCTCTCGGGTGAACGGCAAGCCCGCACAGGTCCCTTGGGCCGTGCTCGGGGCCGTGTCACCTCCCGCCCGTGGTAGGGGCGGCAACGGCCCGCCGAGCGTGGCGTCGCAGTCCCAGCGGTCGGCGGCCTTCGCCGCCGTGGCGGTCACGAACTTGGCGACCTTTCCGGGCCTACGTGACTCGTCCTCGACCGCTGTGACCACCAACATGGTGCCCTTGTTACGGCAAGGGAGGACGACGGCCGTGTTCCGCAAGTCGGTGAAGCCGCGCCAGCCGCCACCCAGGGGCATGGGCAGCGCCTTGGCGTTGTTCTTGGGGAGGTAGTACTTCCAGTCGTTTTCACTGAGGAGGTCGTGAGCCGGCAGGCGACTGACGGTGACGTACACGTCCCCGACCCAGCAGAAGTCATAGCCCTGCTCGTCCCGACCGTGACGGATGTCGTTGCGCAGTCCGCGCTCGTGGTCCAGCCCGGTGAAGGCGACGGTCTCCTTATACGGCAGGACGCCGTCGCAGTACGTCTTGAGCTTGTTCTCGTACCGCCACCGCTTGCCGGTGTCGCTAAGCCGGTACCAGCCGTATCCCGCGAGGGTGGCCAGCACGAGCGGGACCGCGACCCAGAGAGCCCACCGTCGTATCACCTTCATCGGACTTCTCCTGCATCGTTGGGCCGCGCGTGCCGGTTACTTTTCGGCGCTGACTTTCGGCGCCTTGGCCGGGAGCCGCGAGGGGAGGTTGCATCCGGCCTTCTTGTGCGCGTACTGCGCCGCGCCGACGGTGAGGTCGGTCAATGCCTGGCGGTCCTTTTGGCTGGCCGGCCGCTCATAGTCGTACAGTTGTGCCTCCACGCTGAGACTCCAGATGCCTCCGGGAATCGTCCCGGGTGAAGTGCAGGGAACAAGAATGGCTGCCGAGCCTCCCCCGAGTACTCCCCTGCTGCCAGCCTCGAAGTTGTCGACGTCTTCTGGGGGCGAGTCGATGATTACCTTGCGCACCCAGTCATTCGATGGCTCATCGATCAGCCCGAGTTCCGCCCTGGTTCGGAAAAGAATGCGGTCCTCTCCGTACACTTGGCAGTGGACTGAAAAAATCGATCCCCCTAGCGTGACGGGATCGCCGTTCACCGACTCCTTGAAGCTGTATTCGGGTTCGTCGGGCAGGGTCGCGTCAAGAGCGCGGGCGGCGCGGGACGAGTCCCCCAGCGCATCACAGACGTCGCTAGCCTTGATTTCTCCGCGCCGCTCAAAGGGAGGCAACCCGAAGGCGTAGACGATGGCCGCGCACAGGGTTACCATCGCCAAGGCGATAATCGAGGCAATGAATCTTCTTGATGTGCGAAGCACTGTCATTCCTTCTTCGTGTCCAGTTCTCGCGGCTTTCCTTCGCCGTCCAGGAAGTTCCCGATGTTCGTGTGGGCATTGTTGAAGCCCCTCTCTGTCGCGGCTGCAACTGAAGCAACGATATGCGGAGAGGGGTTTTTAGCGCTTTCCCCAGCCTTCTGGGCGGCCGATTCGACCAACGCGTATGTGGATTGCCTCGTGTCGTCGATATCTTCTCCGTTACGGTAGATGGCCTCGCTAGAACTGTCCTGCATTGACCCCTCTATGATGGCGCCGATGATCTCGCCGGCAGCCGTCTCGGCAATCCCGCCAGCAATGACTCCTCCTGGCCCCATGGCCGGGGTCGCCACCAACCCAACTCCGATTCCCACACCGGCGCCTGCCCAGGTTTCAAGGCTCGCCAGGGCATCGTTGAAGTCCTTGTCCTCGGCACCGCCTTCCAATTCGTTAGCGTAGGCGCGGCCTGCACCGATCGTTCCCTCGATTTCCCCAGCCACTGTGGCAACATGCTCGATTGTGAGCTTGAGGTTATCGTTTGACGGAAACTTCGAGTCCTCAAGAAATGCGTTGGGGTGAGCGAAGTGATACTGCATCACGTTCGTGGTGTAGCTGTGCTGTCCCACGTTGATCGCCGCATATCCCTCCGGATTCTGGCCGAGCGTGTAGAGGAAACGTGTGACGTCGCGTTCCTGAAGATTGGCCGCTTCGCCAGCAACGGGGAACAAGTTGTCCCTGTTACCCTGCACCGGGCTCAGTGTCCGGTGGATGTCCGGCATGTACTCAGCCGCGATCTGGCCCAGGCTGTCGGACATGTAGCCGTACTTCGTGACGCGCTCGGGAACCTCGGAAACCGAAGCGAAAATGTCCTCCACCAGCTTGGCCTGCTCGGCGTTGTGGGCCGGAGTGTCGGCGGTGGGCATCTCCCCGGCCCGGTGGCCGGTTGCCGCGGCCTCCAAGGCCAGGGCCAGGTTGTTGCGTCCCTCGATGCTGTCCTCGCCCTTGCGGTCCACCTCCGGTGGCCAGTGGCGCTCCTCGAAGAGGTACTGGAAGTTGCTGAGTTCTTTCCGGCCCTTGTACTCGTTTTTGTCCTTGCTGTCGTACAAGAACTCGTGGTCGTCGTCCTTCGACAGGAACCGCTGATTGAAGAAGTCGGGACCAGCGCCCGGGCTGTTGGACAGGGCCTTCAAGAAGCCGACCAGAGGGTCGGCGCCAGAATCCGTGCCGGTCCGGTTGAGTTGGGGGCCAATCATGTGGTGCTGCCAGGCAGGTTGGCTGCCGTTGTCGCTGCGGGTCTTCTCGACCTGCATCAGCTTGGTGCCGTAATCCTTGAGGAACCCGTCATCGAAGTCGCCCCAGCGCATCAGGTTGCTCATCACCTGGAAGCCGTGCACGCCGCTGTGCTTGTTGAGGGGCTGTCCGCCGAGGTCGGCCATGTCGTACTTCCACTTCGACATCTCGGGGGTGTCGGCGTGCGAGGCGGTGGCCAGCGTCAGGCTGAGGTTCTTCTGGAGGTCGTCGTATTGCTCGTGCCGGTCGTGGTAGACGTCATAATTCCGCGACATGTCGGTGATGCCCGCCCAGAAGTCGAGGGTCCCCTTCGGCCCCAGCTGCTCCGCGAAGCGCTCGGCGAACAACGGGTCCCCGGAGCGCTTCTGCAGGCCGGCGTTGAGCCGGTCGAAGTCGCTGGGAGTCAGGTCCTCGGGTTTCTTCTTGGCCAGCTTGGCCAGGTCCTCCGCCTCCTTGAGGGCGGCGGCCGCGGCGTCGCGGTCCTTGTACTTCGCCTCCGAGAAGCCGTAGTCGGTGAGGTCGACCAGCGCCTGCAGGGTGGTGGCGGCGGAGTTGTCGATCTCGCTCGCCTTGTCGAGGATCCCCTGGAGCTCGTCGCGCAGCCCGTCGATGTCCTTCTGCGTCACGTCCTTGGCGTCGGGGTTCGCGTCGACCTTGAAGCTGCTACCGCTGACCGTGACCGTGAGGTGCTTCGTCCGCCCCCGCTCGATGGCCTCCCTGAGCAGCCGCTGCTGAGTCTTCAGCTCGTCGCGCGAGTCGCGGAGGATGTTGAGGATGGACGTCGCCTGAGTGTGCGCGTCGGAGAACTCGCCAGCGGTCTTGGTGATGAACTGCCGGGAGACCGCGGCGTTGTATCCCGCCCAGTTCGCCTTGTTGGCCTTGCCGACGAGCCCGTCCTTCGCGTCCGTCGCCAGCTGCTGCAGTTTGGTCAGCATGGTCGTCCAGTCGCTGACCGTGTCGTCGAGCGGCTTGAAATTCGCGGAGTGCAGATCTTCGAAATCCACCGGCTGATCCCCCTAGTCCTTCTTGTCCTTCTCGTCGTCCTTCTTCTCACCGTGCACTTTGTTGTCCTTGCCCGGTGGTGCGTAGGACTCGTCGAAGCCGGCGTCAAGCGTGGCGATGCTGCTCACGTGACGTTCGATGTAGATCTCGTCGCCCTGGTGCGCCTTCGTCGTGAAGTCCATGTGGTTCGAGATGAGCGCACAGGCGTCCATGAGACTGCCCAGCTGCCTGTCCCAGCGGGCGGCTACATGCTTCAAGGCCCCGCCCAGCGCGAAGCCCTCCTTGGACAAGGCGGTTCCGGACGCGTCGGTCTCGGCGACCCGGGCCTCTTTCCACATGCGGTTGTAGAGCTTGAAGGCCTCGTCGCCGATCGCGGCGAGGTCCTTCTGGGAAACCTCGAGATCGCCCGTGGGTTCGCCCGCGTTGGGCCTGTCTTCGGGCGGCAGTCCGTTCAACCGCATTCCGGTCGGCTGCCGCTCGGCAGCCGATTCCTTCAGCTGCTCCCATTCGTCCCACGCCATCGTCCGGGCTCCTTCCCCCGCGCCTGCCGCGCGCCTCATGTGGCATGAACCTATTGAGCCCTTGCGACTACTTGCAAGGACTGTCCTGGACGTCGGTTTTGATGCTGTACAAGAGGTTGACGCCCACGGCGTGCGTCACTTCCGACTGTCCCGGCAAGGGCGTCGCCGTCACCGTCAGACAAATGCCGGCGACCTCGTATTTCTCCACGTCCCCGTCTTTCGTGACGAGTCGTACCTGGGGGTCGTCACCGGGACCGCGCAGCCGAAGGTTGATGAACTCGTCCCACGAGTTCCCCAGCCCCTTGGAGCGGCCCTGGCCCTCATCGGTCTCCAGATTCGCGGCCGCGTACCTCACCCGCTTGAGCGTCTCGGCGTGATCCGGCCCCGAGTCGAAAACACCCGCGGCCCGCAGCAACACCACCACCTGCCACACGAAGAAGCCCGCGAGCACCACCAGGCCGATCCGCCGCCACCTGAAGGCCGAGTCCGGCGGCTCGTGCGCCTCCGGGTTGTCGAAGTGAGGGGCCCGGAAGCGCCACCAGAGCCTGCGCGGCACGTCGAAGATCGCCGCGGCGAGGAACAGCGCCGCGAACGTCGAGATGAAGACGATCAACCCGATCATCCGAGCAGTCCCCTCATCCCAGCAGCTCCGGCATCAGCCCCGTCTGCACCAGCGGGTTCCCCCGCTGACGGGAGACGAAGATGCCCCGGCCCGCCGGCATGGGACGCATCCGGACGCCGCCCAGGACGTCGCCCTCCTGCGGGTCACCCGAAAGCAGGACACCCTGGGCGCCCAGCTCCATCATCCGCTGGAGGAACGGCTCGTAGGAGGCCCGGCTCGCGCCCGCCGCGCTGCGGGCGATGATGAAGCGCACGCCCACGTCCCGCGCGAACGGCAGGTGTTCCGTCAGCTTGGCCAGCGGGTTGCCGCTCGACGTCGACACCAGGTCGTAGTCGTCGACCACGACGTACACCGACGGGCCCCGCCACCAGCTGCGGTCCCGCAGCTGCTGCGCCGTGACGTCGGCCGACGGCGTACGGCGCTGCATCAGGTCGGCCAGCGCGTCCACGTGGTGGTCCATGTTGTTGGACATGGGCACGTACTCCGCCAGGTGCGAGGCGGGAGTGACGTCCAGCAGCGCGCGCCGGTTGTCGACCACGAAGAACTTGCAGGAGTCCCCGTCGTACCGCTCGCTCAGCTGCTTGATCAGCAGCCGCAGCAGGTTCGACTTGCCCGTCTCGCTCTCGCCGAACACCAGGAAGAACGGGTCGCGGTCGAAGTTGACGTAGACCGGCTCCAGGTTGTTCTCGTCGATGGCGAAGGCGACGCCCCGCTTCGGCTCCACGAAGCCCGCCGGCAGCTGCTGCGCCGGCAGCTCGCGCGGCAGCAGCCGCACCTGCGGCGCGCCCGGCGCCGTCCAGTGCCGGGCGACCTCCTGCGCCATCGCCGCGGCGGCCTCCGACAGCTCGGTGTCGGAGTTGATGCCGTCGATGCGCGGCACCGCCGCCATGAAGTGCAGCTTCTCCGGGGTCAGACCACGCCCCGGCACACCCGTGGGCACGTTCACGGCCGCCTTGCGGTCCAGCTCCGAGTCCATGGTGTCGCCGAGCCGCAGCTCCAGGCGGTTCATCAGGTGGTCCTTGAGGTTCGCCCGGACCTCCATCGACCGCGAGGCGGTGAGGATCACGTGGATGCCGTAGCCCAGACCGCGCGCCGCGATGTCGAGCACCGCGTGCTCCAGGTTCTCGTAGTCGGTACGGAAGTTGCCCCAGCCGTCGATGACGAGGAAGACGTCACCCCACGGCTGCTCCGTCACCGAGATGTCGCCGCGCGCCCGCAGCCTGCGGTACGTGGCGATGGAGTCGACGCCCGCGCTGCGGAAGTACTCCTCGCGGCGCGCCAGGATGCCGTACACCTCGGCGACCGTACGCCGCACCTTCTCCGGGTCCAGGCGCGAGGCGACCCCGCCCACGTGCGGCAGGCCGGCGATGGACGCCATACCGCCACCACCGAAGTCCAGGCCGTAGAACTGCACCTCGTGCGGCGTGTGCGTCAGCGCGAACGCCGAGATGATCGTCCGCAGCAGCGTCGACTTGCCGGACTGCGGACCACCGATGATCTGCATGTGGCCCGCCGCACCGGAGAAGTCCCGGTACAGCGTGTCGCGGCGCTGCTCGAACGGCTTGTCGACCACACCGAGCGGCACGACGAGCCGCCCCGCCCCCTCGTACCCGGGCTGTGTCAGCCCGCGTCCCTGCACACCGGTCAGGCCGGGCAGCAGCTCGTCCAGCGGCGGCGGGTTGTCCAGCGGCGGCAGCCACACCTGGTGCGCCTCCGCGCCCCGCCCCTCCAGGCGTCGCACGATCACGTCGAGTACGGAGTCGGCGAGCGCGTCGTCCTCGGCCGCGCGCTGCTCGGGCACCTGCGCCTGCGCGGCCGGCTGGACGTAGTGCACCGGCACCGGCGCGGCCGTGAACAGCGCCGGACGGCGGTCCACCGGCAGGGGCCCGCCCGGCACGGCGGCGTGCGCGTTCTCGCGGTACACGCCGGAGACGTACGCCGCCTTGAACCGCACCATCTCGTCCGTACCGAACTTCAGGAAGCCGGAGCCGGGCACGTTCGGCAGCTCGTAGGCGTCGGGCACACCGAGCGCCGCGCGGGACTCGGCCGCCGAGAAGGTCCGCAGACCGATCCGGTACGACAGGTACGTCTCCAGGCCGCGCAGCCGGCCCTCCTCCAGGCGCTGCGAGGCGAGCAGCAGGTGCACACCGAGGGACCGGCCGATACGGCCGATCTGCACGAACATCTCGATGAAGTCCGGCTTGGCGGAGAGCAGCTCGCTGAACTCGTCGATGACGAGCACGAGGGAGGGGATGGGCTGGAGCGGGGCTCCGGCGGCACGCGCCTTCTCGTAGTCGTGAATGTTGGCGTAGTTGCCCGCGTCGCGCAGCATCTCCTGGCGGCGGTTGAGCTCACCGCGGATGGAGTCGCCCATGCGGTCCACCAGCGTCAGGTCGTCCGCCAGGTTGGTGATGACGGCCGCCACGTGCGGCATCTGCGACATGCCGGCGAAGGTGGCGCCGCCCTTGAAGTCCGCGAGGACGAAGTTCAGCGTCTCCGAGGAGTGCGTGACCGCCAGACCGAGCACGAGCGTACGCAGCAGCTCCGACTTTCCGGAACCGGTGGCGCCCACGCACAGGCCGTGCGGGCCCATGCCCTCCTGGGCCGCCTCCTTCAGGTCCAGCATGACCGGCGTGCCGTCCTCGCCCACACCGATCGGCACGCGCAGCCGCTCCGACTGCGAGCGCGGCCGCCAGGTGCGGCTGACGTCGACGGACGCCGCGTCGCCGAGGTTCAGCAGGTCCGTGAAGTCCAGGTTCGCCAGCAGCGGCTCGTCGTCGTCCGACCCGGAGCCGACCCGCAGCGGCGCGAGCTGGCGCGCCAGCGTCTCGGCGGCCTCCAGGCTCAGCCGGTCCGGGGCGCCCTCGTACACCATGCCGTGCGCCGACTCCAGGCGCAGCGAGTCCGGGTGCACCACGACCGACAGGCCACCGCGGGGCCCGGTGATCTCACCGGCCACGACCTCGATGATCGTCACGCCCTGCAGGCCCTCCGGCGTGGCGAGCGCCGACACGGAGGGGATGGACTGGCCGTCGAGGACGACCACGACGTGCGGCTGGTCCAGCAGCGGGTTGCCGCCGAAGCGCGGACGGCCCTCCAGCCGCGCGCCGAGCAGCTCGTCGAGCTCGCGCGCGTCGGTGGTGATCAGCCGCCGCGAGCCCGCGCCGTCACCGGCCCCGGGGGCCTGGACGTGCGGGAACCACTTGGCGAACTCCCAGTGGCCGGCGCTCTCGCGGCCCACGGCGAGGGCGATGACCAGGTCCTCGGGGGAGTGCAGCGACGCCAGCGAGCCGACCATCGCGCGCGCCGCCGACCGCGCCGACTCCGCCTCGCCGCTCACCGTCAGGTGGTAGAAGGCGCGCAGCGACACGGCGATGGGCAGGCCCTCCAGGGTGCTGTGGGCGTTGATGAACTGCTGCATCGCGCCGGCCGTGAGCGGCTCCAGCTCGTCGACGGGCGCCGTGTCCGGGGCGATGAGCGGGGTGGCGAGCTGCTGGCTGCCCAGCCCGATGCGCACCTGCGCGAAGTCGTCGTCGGCGACGCGCCGCTCCCACACGCGGCTGCCCTCGGCGACCAGCGCCCACAGCTGCTCGGGGGAGGGGTGCAGGTAGAACTGCGCGTCGCGCTGGAGGCGCGCGGTCCGCAGCACCGTACGGCGGGTCTGCGTCAGGTACTTGAGGTAGTCACGGCGCAGGTCGGCGAGCTGCCCCTGGGTGCCGCGCCGGTAGCGCACCATCATCGCGATGGCCATGGCGACCGTCGAGGCGATCATCACCATGCCCATGATCCGCATGACCGGGTTCGGGGTCATGAAGAAGAAGACGACCGAACCACCCATGCCGAGCGTCGGCAGCAACTGCATGAGGACGCCCTCCTGCTGCCCTCTGGGCAGCTCGGGAGGGGGTTGCAGTTGCACCTGCTCGCCGGGTACTTCGGACGGCAGGGCCCGTGGTGGGCGCTTGACGATGATTTGACTCACAGCTCACCAATTCCCTTGGCGGACGGAAACGTTCCTATCGGCGCCCCCGTGGCGACGGGTTCCGTCCGCGGGGAGGGATCCTACTTGTGAGGGGGGTTACGGGTGGGCGGTAGGGTGGCGCGAAATGGTGGCGCACCTGTGAACCTCCGCAAACAAATGGGTCATTCGGAGCGCCACGGCAGGACTTCGACGACGTGGGCGACGCTCGACGTCCGGGGTCGTCTCCGACACCTCGGCGTCCGAGGTCGTTCCCGACGCCTCGACGCCCGAGGCCGTCTCCGACGCCTCGACGACGATCCACGCACGACATCCACGCACGACATCCACGCACGACATCCACGAGGGGAAGCAGCAGGTGAGTATGACGGCCCCAGCCGCGGCCACCGGAACGGGTCACCCGGCTCCCGCGACACCGTCCGGCGGCGGAACGGGATTCTGCCGCGTCACGGTCGTCGCGCCCGACGGCCGCGTCGACGTGGCACTGCCCGAGGACATCCCGGTCGCCGACCTCTACCCCGAGGTCCTCAGGCTGTCCGGCCAGAGCCCCGCGCCCGGCGCCCCCGTCGGCTACCACCTGGTGCGCCGCGACGGCACCGTGCTCGACAGCGCGCGCTCGCTGGCCGCGCAGCGCATCCTCGACGGGGAGCTGCTCTCGCTGCGCCCCTTCGCCGAGTCGCTGCCCCCGGCGGTCTTCGACGACGTCGCCGACGCGGTCGCCTCCGCGGTAGCCCGCGACCGCACCCTGTGGTCCGACGCCCTGATGCGCGGCGCCGGCCTCTTCGGCGGCTCGGTGCTGCTGGTGCTGGTCGCCTTCGTGCTGTGGACGGCCGACCCGCGGCACGACATGAACGGCCTGCCGGGCATCCTCGCCGGCATCACCGGCGTCCTGCTGCTCGCGCTCGCCGGCGTGCGCGCCCGGGTCTACGACGACCGCGGCTCGGCCATCGCGCTGGGCATCGGCGCCATGGCGAACGCCGCGGTCGGCGGAGCCGGCCTGCTGCCGCTCACCGCGGGGCAGGGCATCGGCAAGCTGCAGTTCCTGCTGGCCTGCGCCGCCGTCCTGGTCGTCTCCGTGATCCTGACGATCGTGGCCCCCGGCGGCGACGGCCCCTTCGTCGCGTTCGTCTTCGCCTCGGCCGTCGGCCTGCTGGTGACCTTCGTCGCCATCACCACCGAGATCACGCCCGCCGAGACCGCCGCCGTCTGCGCCCCGCTCGCCGTGGGCGCGCTCGCCTTCCTGCCGGGCCTGTCCACCCGCTTCGCCCGCCTCCCCATCGGCTTCGACCCGCCCCGCACCTCCGTCGGCGGTTACGGGGCCGAGCCCGAGAACCAGGGCCCCGTCGACGCCGAGCGCATCGCCGCCCAGGCCCGGCGCGGCCACGAGCTGCTGGTCGGGCTCGTCGGCGGCTGCGCGCTGCTGGCCGTCGGCGCCTCGGCGGTCCTCGGCTTCTCGGACAACGTGTGGGGGCAGCTGCTGGCCCTCGCCACGGGCGTCGCGATGCTGATGCGCGCCCACCTCTTCCGGTACACCGCCCAGGTCGGCTGTGCGCTCGCCGCCGGCCTCGGGTCACTCGTCCTGCTGGGCCTGGGGCTGTGCCTCAACCCGCCGGCGACCCTGATCCGCGACGCCCTGCGGGGCGACGGCACCGCGCTGGACATCCGTACGATCTGGCTCACCGCGGCGGTCGCCGCCGTGGCCGCGCTGATCGTCTCGATCGGGCTGATCGTGCCGCGCAAGGGCGTCACGCCCTTCTGGGGCCGGTTCCTGGAGATCGCGGAGTCCTTCGTGCTCCTCACCCTCGTACCGCTGTGCCTGGCGGTCTTCGACGTCTACCACTCCATCCGTGCGCTGACGTCCTGACCGGGCCTGGTACGCTGTGTGACGGCCGTTTGTGTACGCGCACCCGGAGAGACCGCTCTCTGGAGTGCAGCGCCCATCGTGCCTTCGCCTCCGAGTCACCGAAGCTCCCCTGAGACCAAGACCAGGGGCACTCGCAGGCGCATCGAACACCAATGAGGAGTACCGAGTGTCTCTCGACGCCGCTACGAAGAAGCAGATCATGGCCGAGTTCGGCACCAAGGAGGGCGACACCGGCTCCCCCGAGGTCCAGGTCGCGATGCTCTCCCGCCGCATCTCGGACCTGACCGAGCACCTCAAGACCCACAAGCACGACCACCACTCCCGCCGGGGTCTGCTGATCCTGGTCGGCCAGCGCCGCCGCCTGCTGCAGTACCTGGCCAAGAAGGACATCCAGCGCTTCCGTGCGCTGGTCGACCGCCTCGGCATCCGCCGCGGTGCGGCCGGCGGCGCCAAGTAAGTCGCCGTGAAGGGAGCGGTTCCCACGCTGATGGGGCCGCTCCCTTTGCTGTTGCTGTAAGTGGCGTACGGCCCCCAAGGGGTGTACGCGCTGTGAGTGGGAATGCCAACCTGAGCCAAAGCTCAGTAATCTGGTCGCACAACGCAATAACGAAAACGCCATAAAAGCCGCCAAGGCTGGCTGGGAGAGGCGCCCCTCGCCGTCGCCGGTCCTCGGTAGTGGCCCCCGGGAGGGACATCCCGGGTGCTTCGATCGAAGACCGGCCCGCACACAAGGCGCGCTTCTCCGCCCCGTCCCCCGCCACACGGGCGTCTGGGGACGCAAAGACGACAAGTAAACGGAGAAATCGCTAGTGGAGAACGAGACCCACTACGCCGAGGCCGTCATCGACAACGGCACCTTCGGCACCCGCACCATCCGCTTCGAGACGGGCCGCCTGGCCAAGCAGGCCGCCGGCTCCGCCGTGGCCTACCTGGACGACGACACCATGGTGCTGTCGGCCACCACGGCCTCCAAGAAGCCCAAGGACCAGCTCGACTTCTTCCCCCTGACGGTCGACGTCGAGGAGCGGATGTACGCGGCCGGCAAGATCCCCGGCTCCTTCTTCCGCCGGGAGGGCCGGCCCTCCGAGGACGCCGTCCTCACCTGCCGCCTGATCGACCGGCCGCTGCGCCCCTCCTTCAAGAAGGGCCTGCGCAACGAGATCCAGATCGTCGAGACGATCATGGCGCTCAACCCCGACCACCTGTACGACGTGGTCGCGATCAACGCCGCCTCCTGCTCCACGCAGCTGGCCGGCCTGCCCTTCTCCGGCCCGATCGGCGGCACCCGTGTCGCCCTGATCAAGGGCCAGTGGGTCGCCTTCCCGACGCACACCGAGCTCGAGGACGCCGTCTTCGACATGGTCGTCGCGGGCCGCGTCCTGGAGGACGGCGACGTCGCGATCATGATGGTCGAGGCCGAGGCCACCGAGAAGACGATCGAGCTCGTCAAGGGCGGTGCCGAGGCCCCCACAGAGGAGGTCGTCGCCGCCGGTCTCGAGGCTGCGAAGCCGTTCATCAAGGTCCTCTGCAAGGCCCAGGCCGACCTGGCCGCCAAGGCCGCCAAGCCGGTCGGCGAGTTCCCGGTCTTCCTCGAGTACCAGGACGACGTCCTGGAGGCGCTCACCACCGCCGTCAAGTCGGAGCTGTCGCAGGCCCTGACCATCGCCGGCAAGCAGGAGCGCGAGGCCGAGCTGGACCGCGTCAAGGAGATCGCCGCCGAGAAGCTGCTCCCGCAGTTCGAGGGCCGCGAGAAGGAGATCTCCGCCGCGTACCGCGCGCTGACCAAGAAGCTGGTCCGCGAGCGCGTCATCAAGGACAAGGTCCGCATCGACGGCCGCGGGATCACGGACATCCGTACCCTCGCCGCCGAGGTCGAGGCCATCCCGCGCGTGCACGGCTCCGCGCTGTTCGAGCGTGGCGAGACCCAGATCCTGGGCGTCACCACCCTCAACATGCTCCGCATGGAGCAGCAGCTGGACACCCTCTCCCCGGTGACCCGCAAGCGCTACATGCACAACTACAACTTCCCGCCGTACTCCGTCGGCGAGACCGGCCGCGTCGGCTCCCCGAAGCGCCGCGAGATCGGCCACGGCGCGCTCGCCGAGCGCGCGATCGTGCCGGTGCTGCCGTCGCGCGAGGAGTTCCCGTACGCGATCCGCCAGGTGTCCGAGGCCCTCGGCTCCAACGGTTCGACGTCCATGGGCTCGGTCTGCGCCTCCACCATGTCGCTGCTGAACGCCGGTGTGCCGCTGAAGGCCCCCGTCGCCGGTATCGCCATGGGCCTGATCTCCCAGGAGATCGACGGCGAGACGCACTACGTCGCCCTCACCGACATCCTCGGTGCGGAGGACGCCTTCGGCGACATGGACTTCAAGGTCGCCGGTACGAAGGAGTTCGTCACCGCCCTCCAGCTCGACACCAAGCTGGACGGCATCCCGGCCTCCGTCCTGGCCGCGGCCCTCAAGCAGGCCCGCGACGCCCGCCTCCACATCCTCGACGTGATGATGGAAGCGATCGACCGCCCGGACGAGATGTCCCCCAACGCCCCGCGGATCATCACCGTCAAGATCCCCGTGGACAAGATCGGCGAGGTCATCGGCCCCAAGGGCAAGATGATCAACCAGATCCAGGAGGACACCGGCGCCGAGATCACGATCGAGGACGACGGCACCATCTACATCGGTGCCCAGGTCGGTTCGCAGGCCGAGGCCGCCCGCGCCACGATCAACGGCATCGCCAACCCGACCATGCCGGAGGTCGGCGAGCGCTACCTGGGTACGGTCGTCAAGACCACCACCTTCGGCGCGTTCGTCTCCCTGATGCCCGGCAAGGACGGCCTGCTGCACATCTCGCAGATCCGCAAGCTCGCCGGTGGCAAGCGCGTGGAGAACGTCGAGGACGTGCTCGCGGTCGGCGCCAAGGTGCAGGTCGAGATCGCCGAGATCGACCAGCGCGGCAAGCTCTCCCTGGTCCCCGTGATGGCGGACGAGGACGCCGCCGCCGAGGGCGAGACGAAGGACGACACCGACCAGTGACGTCCCGTAGTTCGAAGGCGACGGCCCGCACCTCCTCGGAGGCGCGGGCCGTCGCCCGTACCCAAACGCTTCTGCCGGGCAAGGACGGCATCGGCACCGTCCGCCGCACCACCCTCCCCGGCGGCCTGCGCATCGTCACCGAGACCCTGCCCTCCGTACGCTCCGCCACCTTCGGCATCTGGGCGCACGTCGGCTCCCGCGACGAGACGCCCGCCCTCAACGGCGCCACGCACTACCTGGAGCACCTCCTCTTCAAGGGCACCCGCACGCGGTCCGCCCTCGACATCTCCTCCGCCATCGACGCGGTCGGCGGCGAGATGAACGCCTTCACGGCGAAGGAGTACACCTGCTACTACGCGCGCGTGCTCGACACCGACCTGCCGCTCGCCATCGACGTGGTGTGCGACATGCTCACCGGCTCGCTGATCCTCCAGGACGACGTCGACGCCGAGCGCGGCGTGATCCTCGAAGAGATCGCCATGACCGAGGACGACCCGGGCGACGTCGTCCACGACCTGTTCGCCAAGACGATGTTCGGCGAGACCCCGCTGGGCCGCCCGGTCCTCGGCACCGTCGACACCATCGAGGCGCTCACCGCGGACCGCATCCGCCGCTTCTACAAGAAGCACTACGACCCCACCCACCTGGTCGTCGCCGCCGCCGGCAACGTCGACCACGCCACGGTCGTACGCCAGGTCCGCCGCGCCTTCGAGAAGGCCGGCGCCCTCACCCGCACCGACGCCGTCCCCGTCGCCCCCCGTGACGGCCGGCGCGCCATCCGCACCGCGGGCCGCGTCGACGTCGTCAGCCGCCGCACCGAGCAGGCCCACGTCGTCCTCGGCATGCCGGGCATCGCCCGCACCGACGACCGCCGCTGGGCCCTGGGCGTCCTGAACACCGCCCTCGGCGGCGGCATGTCCTCGCGCCTCTTCCAGGAGGTCCGCGAGAAGCGCGGCCTGGCCTACAGCGTCTACTCGTACACCTCGGCCTTCGCCGACTGCGGCCTGTTCGGCGTGTACGCGGGCTGCCGACCCAGCCAGGTCCACGACGTCCTCAGGATCTGCCGCGACGAGCTCGACCGGGTCGCGCACGAGGGCCTGAGCGACGACGAGATCGAGCGCGCCATCGGCCAGCTCAAGGGCTCCACCGTCCTCGGCCTGGAGGACACCGGCGCCCTGATGAACCGCATCGGCAAGAGCGAGCTGTGCTGGGGCGACCAGATGTCGGTCGACGACATGCTCGCCCAGATGGCCGCCGTCACCCCCGACGCCGTACGGGACGTGGCCGCCGAGCTCCTCGGACAGCGCCCGTCGCTGTCCGTGATCGGCCCCCTGAAGGACAAGCAGGCCGACCGCCTCCACGACGTGGTCGCGTAACCGCACATCCGCCATGGAACCGAAGGAAGAAGTACGAGCATGAGCAGCAAGCTGCGCGTCGCGGTCATCGGCGCCAAGGGCCGCATCGGCTCCGAGGCCGTACGCGCCGTCGAGGCCGCCGAGGACATGGAGCTGGTCGCGGCCCTCGGCCGGGGCGACAAGCTGGAGACCCTCGCCGAGACCGGCACCCAGGTGGCGGTGGAGCTCACCACCCCCGACTCGGTCATGGACAACCTCGACTTCTGCGTACGCCACGGCATCCACGCCGTCGTCGGCACCACCGGCTGGACCGAGGAGCGCCTCGCCCGGCTGTCCGGCTGGCTGGAGGAGTCGCCCGACACGGGCGTCCTCATCGCCCCGAACTTCTCCATCGGCGCGGTCCTCACCATGAAGTTCGCGCAGATCGCGGCGCCCTACTTCGAGTCCGTCGAGGTCGTCGAGCTCCACCACCCCAACAAGGTGGACGCCCCCAGCGGCACCGCGACCCGCACCGCCCAGCTGATCGCCGCCGCCCGCGCCGAGGCCGGCTGCGCCCCGCAGCCCGACGCGACCGCGACGGCCCTGGACGGCGCGCGCGGCGCGGACGTCGACGGCGTCCCCGTCCACGCGGTACGCCTGCGGGGCCTGCTGGCCCACCAGGAGGTGCTGCTCGGCGGCGAGGGCGAGACGCTGACGGTCCGGCACGACTCGCTGCACCACAGCAGCTTCATGCCCGGCATCCTGCTCGGCGCCCGCCGCGTGGTCACCACCCCGGGCCTCACCTTCGGCCTGGAAAACTTCCTGGACCTGGGCTGATGCGCGCCAAGCTCACGTATTTCCTCACGGCTGCCGTCCTGGTCGTCTACTTCGTCCTGGTCGGCAGCCGTGGCGTGATGCTGATCCAGCAGGGCACCGCGCTCACCGTCACCTTCGGCTGCGCGGTGCTCGTCCTGCCGGTCATCGGTGTCTGGTTCCTCTGGAAGAACACCCAATTCGTCACCAAGGCCAACCGCCTCGCCGCCGAACTGGAAGCCGAGGGCGGTCTCCCGGCCGACGAGCTGAAGCGCACTCCGAGCGGCCGCGTCGACCGCGAGGCCGCCGACGCCGTCTTCGCGCGGCGCCGCGCCGAGACCGAGGACTCCCCGGACGACTGGCGCTGCTGGTTCCGCCTCGCGGTCGCCTACCACGACGCCCGCGACACCCCGCGCGCTCGTAAGGCGATGCAGCACGCGATCGCCCTCCACGAGGGCCGGCGCCCGGTCAGTCGCTGAGCGCGTACTCCGAGCTCCACGCCATCACCCGGGCCGCCGCCCGGTCATACGCCTCGACCCGCGCCAGGAAGTCCGCGTTGTGGTCGGTGAGCAGCGCCAGCTGCTCACCACCCTGCCGTACGAGCACGAGGACCTGCCCCTGGACGGTGCGCGGCAGCCCGAGCCACCGCACGGGCTGCTGCACCGTCCGCACCGCGGAGATCCGTCCCCACGGCACGGTCACCGTCCGGAAGAACCCCACCCGGCGCACGCCCGCGCGGCTCACCCACGTACCCATGCGCAGCAGCCGCAGCGCAGCGCCGATCACCAGCGCGGCCAACCCCAGGCAGACCGCCGCCCCGGGCAGCGCCCCGGCGAAGGCGATGATCATCGACGCCAGCAGGACGAACGAGGCGAGCAGCAGCGCCAGCGCCGCGGCCCCCACCCGCCAGGGCCCCGGCCGGTACGGACGGCGCCACTGGTCGTGGTCCTCGTAGGGAAGGGCGACGTCCTCGCTGGTGTCGAAAGCACGGTCGGCCGTCAGGAAGGGCAGGGGCACGACGGATCCTCACTCATACACACGCTCGATGGGGCTGTGCCCGGTGAGGCTACCCAGCACCTTCCGGACCGGCCACCGCAGGGTGGCCGCAGGGATTCACCGGCCCTGGGAGGCCTCGGACTGCTGTGTGTGACCTGCCGAGGGGCCGCTCTCCAGTGCGGGCATCCCGAAGAGGAGCGATCCCATCAGCCCGGCCGCGACGGTCAGCCCGATCAGCGTACGACCGGCGACCTCGGACAGGCTGGGACGCTCGCGGGGCGGAGGAGTGACGTTACTGCGGAAGCGCTCGGCCTCCGCGACGAAGGCGAACGGGACTGCCTCACGCCGGCCGAACATGTGTGAGAACCCTCCTTGAAACTCGTGACGGACACTGCTACCGGGTCAGACGCATGAAGCAGCGGTTTGGTGCCCCTTTCGGTGCCCGAATTCCAGGGATTCATGTGCTGTCGGTGCCGCGACGTAGAGTGGGCGCCGCCCGAGCGACGCGATTGGAAGGACCCCCGCCGGTGAGCGACACCCCCGCCGAAGACCTCAAGCCCAGCTTCCGCAGCGATGTGACCGTCGAGCTGGTCAAGCACAGCGCCGCCGACTCCGACGTCCTGTGGGCGGCCCGCGTCTCCACGGCCGGCGAGCAGTCCCTGGACGAGCTGCAGAAGGACCCGGAGCGCTCCAAGGGTCTGATCAACTACCTGATGCGGGACCGGCACGGCAGCCCCTTCGAGCACAACTCGATGACGTTCTTCATCAGCGCCCCGATCTTCGTGTTCCGCGAGTTCATGCGCCACCGCGTCGGCTGGTCGTACAACGAGGAGTCCGGCCGCTACCGCGAGCTCCAGCCGGTCTTCTACGTCCCCGACACCTCGCGCAAGCTGGTCCAGCAGGGCCGCCCGGGCAAGTACGTCTTCGTCGAGGGCACCGAGGAGCAGCAGGCGCTCGTCGAGCGCACGATGGAGTCCTCCTACGTCCAGGCGTACGAGGCGTACCAGGAGATGCTCGCGGCGGGCGTCGCCCGCGAGGTCGCCCGCTCGGTCCTGCCGGTCGGCCTCTTCTCCTCCATGTACGCCACCTGCAACGCCCGCTCGCTGATGCACTTCCTCGGCCTGCGCACCCAGCACGAGCTGGCCAAGGTGCCGTCCTTCCCGCAGCGGGAGATCGAGATGGTCGGCGAGAAGATGGAGGAGCACTGGGCGCGCCTGATGCCGCTCACGTACGCCGCCTTCAACGCCAACGGCCGCGTCGCCCCGTAAACGGCGGCCCGGAGCCCGCGGGGGGACCGCGGCCGGGAACCCGCGCACAGGGTGCCCGAAGTGTCCGTATTGCGACGTTCCGAGAAGTTCATCTAGGCTGATCAAACGGACCCGGCACTGCTTGAACCCCCGAGCAGGCAGTGCCGGGCTCCACCTCCCCAAGCGTCCCCCGAGGGGACCCCACGCGCTGAGCAACGAGTAGCGTGTTACCCATGGCTCCGATCTCGACTCCGCAGACCCCCTTCGGGCGGGTCCTCACCGCTATGGTCACGCCCTTCACGGCGGACGGCGCACTCGACCTCGAAGGCGCACAGCGGCTCGCCACCCACCTGGTGGACGCAGGCAACGACGGCCTGGTCATCAGCGGCACCACCGGTGAGTCCCCGACCACCAGCGACGCGGAGAAAGAGCAGCTCGTACGGGCCGTGCTCGAAGCAGTCGGAGACCGCGCCCACGTCGTCGCCGGCATCGGCACCAACGACACCCACCACTCCATCGAGCTCGCCCGTGCCGCCGAGCGCGCCGGCGCACACGGCCTGCTCGCCGTCACCCCGTACTACAACAAGCCCCCGCAAGAGGGCCTCTTCCGCCACTTCACCGCCATCGCGGACGCCACCGGCCTCCCGGTGATGCTGTACGACATCCCCGGCCGCAGCGGCGTCCCGATCGACACCGAGACGATCGTCCGCCTCGCCGACCACCCGCGCATCGTCGCCAACAAGGACGCCAAGGGCGACCTCGGGCGCGCGAGCTGGGCCATCGCCCGCTCCGGCCTCGCCTGGTACTCCGGCGACGACATGCTCAACCTCCCGCTGCTCTCCGTCGGCGCCTGCGGCTTCGTCTCCGTCGTCAGCCACGTCGTCACCCCGGAGCTCCGCGCCCTCCTCGACGCGTACCTCACCGGCGACGTCCAGAAGGCGACCGAGGTCCACCAGCAGCTGCTCCCGGTCTTCACCGGCATGTTCCGTACGCAGGGCGTGATCACCACCAAGGCCGCCCTCGCCCTCCAGGGCCTCCCGGCCGGGCCGCTGCGCCTGCCGCTCGTGGAGCTCAGCCCGGAGGAAACCGCCCAGCTCAAGATCGATCTCGCTGCCGGCGGGGTACAGCTGTAGCAACAGACTTCATAACCGAATAGCCCAACAACTGAACACAAGATCAATAACAGACAACAGCAAGTGCACGAATGTCACGCGCGCCACGTGCCCAAGCGGTACGTGGCGCGTGTGGTGAGGAGAGTCTTTTGAGTCATCCGCATCCTGAACTGGGCGCGCCCCCGAAGCTGCCCAAGGGCGGCCTGCGCGTCACCCCGCTCGGCGGTCTCGGTGAGATCGGCCGGAACATGACCGTGTTCGAGTACGACGGCCGACTGCTGATCGTCGACTGCGGTGTCCTGTTCCCCGAGGAGGAGCAGCCCGGCATCGACCTGATCCTGCCGGACTTCACCACCATCCGGGACCGCCTCGACGACATCGAGGGCATCGTCCTCACGCACGGCCACGAGGACCACATCGGTGGCGTCCCCTTCCTGCTCCGGCTGAAGCCGGACATCCCGCTGATCGGCTCCAAGCTGACCCTCGCCCTGATCGAGGCCAAGCTCCAGGAGCACCGCATCCGCCCGTACACCCTCGAGGTCGTCGAGGGGAACCGCGAGCGGCTGGGCCCCTTCGACTGCGAGTTCATCGCGGTCAACCACTCCATCCCGGACGCCCTGGCCGTCGCCATCCGCACCCCTGCGGGCATGGTGGTGCACACCGGCGACTTCAAGATGGACCAGCTCCCGCTGGACAACCGCCTCACGGACCTGCACGCCTTCGCCCGGCTCAGCGAGGAGGGCATCGACCTCCTGCTGTCGGACTCCACGAATGCCGAGGTCCCGGGCTTCGTCCCGCCCGAGCGCGACATCTCCAATGTCATGCGCTCGGTCTTCGCGGGCGCCCAGAAGCGCATCATCGTGGCGAGCTTCGCCAGCCACGTCCACCGCATCCAGCAGATCCTCGACGCGGCCCACGAGTTCGGCCGTCGGGTCGCCTTCGTCGGACGCTCGATGGTCCGCAACATGGGCATCGCCCGTGACCTGGGCTACCTCCGCGTCCCGCCGGGTCTGGTCGTCGACGTCAGGACGCTCGACGATCTTCCCGACCACGAGGTCGTGCTGGTCTGTACGGGTTCCCAGGGCGAGCCGATGGCGGCCCTGTCCCGCATGGCCAACCGGGACCACCAGATCCGCATCGTCCAGGGCGACACGGTGATCCTGGCGTCCTCCCTCATCCCGGGCAACGAGAACGCGGTCTACCGCGTGATCAACGGCCTCACCCGCTGGGGCGCCAACGTCGTCCACAAGGGCAACGCCAAGGTCCACGTCTCGGGCCACGCCTCGGCCGGCGAGCTGCTGTACTTCTACAACATCTGCAAGCCGCGCAACCTCATGCCGGTCCACGGCGAATGGCGCCACCTGCGCGCCAACGCCGAGCTCGGCGCGCTGACGGGTGTCCCCAAGGACCACATCGTCATCGCGGAGGACGGCGTCGTGGTCGACCTGGTCGAGGGCCGCGCCCGGATCGTCGGCAAGGTCCAGGCGGGTTACGTGTACGTCGACGGACTGTCGGTCGGCGACGTCACCGAGGTCCACCTCAAGGACCGCCGCATCCTCGGCGAAGAGGGCATCATCTCGGTCTTCGTGGTGGTCGACTCCACCACCGGCAAGATCACCGGCGGACCGAACATCCACGCCCGCGGCTCCGGCATCGAGGACAACGCCTTCGACGCGGTCATCCCGAAGATCGCCGAAGCCCTGGCCCGCTCGGCTGCCGACGGCGTCGCCGAGCCCCACCAGCTCCAGCAGCTGATCCGCCGCACCGTCGGCAAGTGGGTCTCCGACACCTACCGCCGTCGCCCGATGATCCTCCCTGTGGTCGTCGAGGTCTGACGCCCCGTCGGGCCCGACCTGGAGCGGGGCACCTCGATTTGCATCGGGGCGCCCCGCTCCAGTACGTTTACGGCTCCGCCTGACCGGGAACCCGGCACATCCGTGTGCCAGCGAGGGTCCTCGGAGGACCGGAAATACCGACTCAGAATCTCTGATAAAGTCGGTCCGGTCGAAAGGCAGCCGAAAGGCAAAGGCCCTCCAACGGCCACTGGAAACTGAATCCGAACCGGAAACGGAACGGAAAAAGAATCTGGTAAGGTTGGAAACACGAAAGACCGAAGGGAAGCGCCCGGAGGAAAGCCCGAGAGGGTGAGTACAAAGGAAGCGTCCGTTCCTTGAGAACTCAACAGCGTGCCAAAAATCAACGCCAGATTAGTTGATACCCCGTCCATCTTCGGATGGCGAGGTTCCTTTGAAAAGTCCTTCCAATGGAAGGCACACAGCGAGGACGCTGTGTGCGACCGGGATTATTCCTCCCGATCGCACCGCTCTCGTGGTGTCATCCCGATTACGGGAAAACATTCACGGAGAGTTTGATCCTGGCTCAGGACGAACGCTGGCGGCGTGCTTAACACATGCAAGTCGAACGATGAACCC